>NZ_BDAW01000084.1 GCF_001625085.1 Nocardia acidivorans NBRC 108247 | reverse complement strand
GGCGACCGCCGCCCCGGCGGGGCCGGTGGTGCGCCCGAACGGGCAGACCTACCACCCGCGCACCCTGGCCGGGTTGCCCGATGTGGAAGTGCTGGCTCGCATGCGTACCAACGGGGTGCCGGTGTTGTTGTACGGCCCGCCCGGGACGGGCAAGACGTCGCTGATCGAGGCCGCCTACCCCGATCTTTTGACCGTGCAAGGTGATTCGGACACCACGGTCGCCGATTTCGTGGGGGAGTACACCCAAACCCCTGATGGTCGTTACGAATTCGTGCACGGCCCGCTGATCCGTGCCATGCGTGCGGGGTCGGTGCTGTTCATCGATGACGCCACCCTGATTCCGCCGTCGGTGCTGGCGGTGGTGTATCCCGCGATGGACGGACGCCGGGAAGTCGTGATCAAAGCGCACAAAGGCGAAATCGTGAAAGCCGAGCCCGGATTCTTCGTGGTCGCCGGGCACAACCCCGGCGTGCACGGCGCGATCTTGTCTGATGCGTTGTCGTCGCGGTTCGCCTTTCAGGTGGAAGTGTCATCGGACTATGACCTCGCCACCGGTCTCGGGGTCGAACCGCGCGCGGTGCGCACCGCCCGCACCCTGGCCGTGCGCGTAGCTAAGGGCGAAATCGGGTGGGCTCCGCAACTGCGAGAGTTGTTGGCATTCGCCAAGATCGCCGCCGCGACCGATCTCGCGACCGCTGCGGCGAACCTGATCGGCACCGCCCCCGAAGAGGACCGCGCCATCGTCGCGGACGTGGTGAAAACCGAATTCGGCACCGCATACAAGCCCCTGGCGCTGGGTGCCCGCATCACCGTCTGACCGCCCGCCGGTGCCCCGGCCCGGCCGGGGGCACCGGAACCATCCGAACCCTGTTCCGCACGCCCCGAAGGGAATTCGCTGCCATGACTACCGCGCACGTGATCACCGCCCCCACCGCCCCGGCCCCGCGCCCGCCCGCCCGTTCGGGGTGGGAGGCCCTGTCGGGCGCGATGACCGCCGAAACCCCCGCGATCGCCGACCGCGACGACCTGACCGTCGTGATCGCGCCCGGCGCGGCCGGGGGCAACCTCGCCATGTTCGTGCCCTCGCTGGCGACGATCGCGATCGAGGGCGCGCACCTGGGTATCGCCCCCGCCACCGCCCGCCCGTGGCGCTACGCCGACCGCCGCCGCTACGCCCCGACCTGGGGCGCGCTGGTGCACGAATGCGCGCACGCCGCACACACCCGATGGGACCGCACCACCCCCGCCGACCCCGAGATCATGGCGGCGGCAACGCTGTTGGAGGAGTCCCGCATCGAAGCCGCCCAATTGCGCCGCCGCCCCGGGGA
The DNA here is from genome assembly GCF_001625085.1 of Nocardia acidivorans NBRC 108247. Lineage (GTDB taxonomy): Bacteria > Actinomycetota > Actinomycetes > Mycobacteriales > Mycobacteriaceae > Nocardia > Nocardia acidivorans. Next base: position 42,008 of record NZ_BDAW01000084.1, on the reverse strand, counting down.
CCGGCATTGGTTGCGCGCGAGCACCCGCGAACTCGTCTTCGCCGACACCGGCGGTGAAGACACCGCCGCCGCGCTGGCCCCCACCCGTCACGCCGCCGCTCACACCGCCGCGCTCATGCTCGCGCGCGTGGACGCCGGGGTCCTGGATGCCACCGAAACCGCGCCCGCCGCTGCGGCGATCGAGGCGATTCTCGGGCGCGATGTGCTGCGGCAGTTGCGGAGCTTGTGGCGCATTGCGCACCGGCTTTCGGACACCAACACCTACGGCATGCTCGAACTCGGGCGGCGCTGGTTCGCGCTGATCGGTCCCGACCCGCACGCCGCCCCCTACCCGGGCTCGCCGCTGGGTACCGCGATCACCGGAACCCTCTCCGATATCGCCAAGAGTGTTGCCGCATATCGGTTCCCGGTCGACCCCGCGCAGGGGGCCGAGCGCGCCGCGCGTGAGGAGGCCCGCGCCGTTGACCGCGCTGAGACCACCGCAAAAGACATCTTCGCCAAACGGCCTGGTACCGGCCCCCGCACCGGGCGGACAGTGCGCGCGCCGCGTGAGGGCGAACGCAGCGCCGCGCGTGTGCTGGCGCGCGCGTTCACCACCGCGAGCCAGCGCGAACGCGCGGTCACCACAACCACCTCGGCGCTGCCGCCGGGCCGGTTGCGGATGCGCGGGGCCATGGCCCGCGATGCCCAGCGCGCGGCCGGGGCCATCCCTACCGCCGAACCGTTCACCCGCACCACCCGCAAACCCGTCCCGGTCCCGCCGCTGCGGGTCGGCATCGCATGCGATGTCTCGGGCTCGATGGACGAGTACACCGCCGAGGTGGCCTCGGCCGCGTGGATCATCGCGACCGCCGCGCACCTGGCGACCATGCCCGCCGACACCGCCGCGCTGACCTTCGGGCGTGCGGTGCTGCCGATCACCTTCCCTGGCACCGCGCCCAAACAGGTCACCGACTTCGGGGCCACCGCACTCTATGAGGCCATCGATGTCGCCATCGACGCCCTCGACGGCGCGTTGGGGTTGTCCCGGCCGGAGAACACGAGGCTGCTGGTGATCATCTCCGACGGCTACTTCCGCGATGAACCGCGCGCCGCCGCGCAAACCAAACTCGACCGATTGCGCGCGAGCGGGTGCGCGGTGTTGTGGCTGGCCCCCGAGGGGTCCACCCCGATGCGCGGGGCGACCGTGCACCCCCTGACCGATCCCGCAGACACCGCCGCCGCGATCGCGCGCACCGCTATCGCCGCCGTCCGCACCGCCTGACACCCCGGCCCCGCCCCCATCCGGGGGCGGGGCCATCCATCCATCGAAACCCTTGGGAGACAACAGCAATGATGCCCTATCCCGCTAGCTCCGATGCTGTACCGGCCGTGCCTGGGGTGGCGTCGCTGCCCGTGCTCTACCTGGCCAAGAACTTCACCACCGGCGACACGTTCGTCATCTACGCCCCGAACCCCAACACCCTGGGCACGGTGTACACCGTGGCGCACCTGAGTGGTACCCCCGCCGGAACCCAAGCCCCGATCCTGTGTCGGGTCACCCATCCCGATCTTGCCCTCTACGCCGCCGGGGCCGTGCGCATCATGCGCAAACGCCACCCCGACACCGACGTCACCGTGTGCATCAACACCGCTCCCTGGCCCCTGGCCGCCGCCCTGCCCCGCTAGATCGCCCGCTCACCACACCCCGAAGGAGCCTGTCATGCCCGAGCTACCCGCCCACTGGAAGCGCCTGGACAGCGACCCGCCGTTGGACCTGCCCCTCGAAGTCACCTGCGACACCTGCGGGCGCACCGGGAGCTTCTGGGTCAGCCGCGCCCGATTCACCGCCTGGTCACAGCGGCGCATGCCTATGCAGGAGGCTTTCGCGCACCTGTCGGGACCTGACCGCGAGTTCATCAAAAGCCGCACCTGCCCGAGCTGCTGGACCGACACCTTCGGCCCGAACCCGTACGCCTGACCCCGGCTCGGCACGGCCGTTCATCTGTTCCGTTTCGTTCGATCATTCCCGTAAGGAGAAGTAACCATGCATCACTACGTGACCGCGCGCCTCGACGAGTCCTATACCCATCTGCTGACCGGGCAACGGGTCGTGCGCGAGCGCCACGTCGCGTTCGAGGTCGTCGAGCCGCCGGACTGTAACCACCACAACGGCGAAACCATCTGCACCGAGTGCGCGCCGGGCTGGCAACTGGACTACGACTTCGCGGACCCGTTCGCGTTCGCGCGGGTGGACCGGGTCACCGTCGCTGATCTGCTGGCCGCCGGGATGCTCACCGTAGGAGCGACTCTCGTCATGGACGAGGACACCGCCACCACGGCGGTCGTCACCGACACCGGCGGGCTCATGCTCAGCGACGGACGAGTCTTCGACAACCCCTCCGCCGCCGCCAACGCGGCCCTGACCTCATAACCGCGCGCGAGGCCGCCCCCCATTTTCGGCGAATGAGAAAGGTGTGCGTTGATGAGGCGCTATGGAATCGGAGAGCTTGTCGTTGTCGACGAGTTGAAGGTCGGGGACATGTTCGGCGAAGACCGCATCGAGGCGATCACCGAATTCACCGACACACACGGCTATGTCGAGGCGGTGTCGGTCAGCCTCGCCGGTGGCGCGGTGTTCACCGCCGATACGTTCGAGCAGATCATCGTGCCGTACCGGCACACGGTCGAGGTGACCGTCGCCTCACGGCGCGGGTTGCGGTTCGAGTTCACCTGCCACCACCCGGCCGGGGAATGCCGCCGCACCTGCGCGCGGTGTACCTTCTCGCTCGCGCGGTGCCGGTGCGCTGAGCCCCAGCCTCGCGCCGGGGCGTGCCGGTTGATCACCCGCTGCAACGGCAAGGACGTGGCGGCGTTGCTGGTGGCCTACGACGGCGACTCCGCGCCGGTGCGATCCGGGCCGGTGATGCTATACCCCACCCCGGACGGGGCGGGCTGCTTATGGCGCTACCCCCCACAGAACACCGACCACTGACACCCACCGATAGAGCCCGTTCGACAAAGAGCGTTGTGGGGGAACAAGACCCGAGTCTTGTTCCCCCACAACGCTCTTTGTTCACCGCGCCCCCGCCGGGGCGCACCGCACTGTTACAGGCGGCGGCCCTGCCGGGGTTGACTGCTACCGGGCGCGGGCGTGGTCGATCTGGGTGCCGATCCAGTCCAGCACGGCGGGCAGGGTGGAGTCGTAGCCGCTCTGGTGGACCCCGGAGAGGTAGAACGCGGCAGCGTCATTGCCTTGGCGCGCCAGATCCGAGAGCGCGCCGCCGGTGCCGGGGTTATCGGTCAACGCTCCCGCCAGCGACGACCCCGAGCCGCTCGTGCCGGTGAGCGCCTGGACGGCGGTAGCGGCGAGATCGGCCGCGACGGGCACCATGCCCACGAGGTCGATGCCCGCGCCGAGCACATCGCCCGCAGCGAGCTTGTCAGTGGCTCGCCACGCGATCTCCTGGGCTGTGCCGATATCGGCGGCGACCCGGTGCAGGTCGGTGTGTGCCAAGATGCGCACAATCTGTGCCGCGATCGCCGTGACGCCCGAGGTATCCATCGGGGAGGCCAGCTCCAGCGCGCGAGCGACCAGACCTAGGTCGGCTTCATCGGCCAAGTTCACCAGCGGGCTGAAGCTGGTGTTGATCTCACCCGAAAGCCGATGTGCCTCGGCGATATTGCCCGTCACGACCGCGCCCGGCAGCGCGGCGAGGTCACCGAGCAAGCTCGGCACACCGGAGGCGAACTCGGCGAGCCCGGACGCGACGAGCACGACCTGGCGAGTCAGGGTCGACGCATCCAGGCCATCCTCGCCGGTCGTGCTCGCCGCGGGCGAGGAATCGGTGCCCTCGCCGGTGAACGCCTTCCCCAACGCGGTCCAGGCCGGTGAGTTCTGCGGCGAGGTCGCGCAATACAAGTCACCCGCCGCGCACACGGTGCGCACCCGCTCGGCGAGCGATCCGAACCCGCCAGCGCGCGGGCCGGTCACGCCTTGCCCGCCGGTGTCACCGCCCAACTGGACGGTGGCGGGGTCGCGGTGAGGGTCGGCAATCAACGCCACGGCCGCCACCTGCGAGGCCGCGATACTGTCCGAGCCGGTGCCAATCGCGGAGGCGACATCACCGGCGACATCGGCGCCTTGGGAGTAACCCGCAAGCACCACCTGCGTGCCCGAGCACAGTCCGGACAGCATCCCCGATAGATTCTGCACGCCCGCGGATTGCGAGCTGGCATACGGCGCGGGCGCGGCGGGGTAGGGCAGATACCGCACGTCGATGTCGCCGCCGTAGCGGGCGGTGAGGCCGTTGCCCAGCGTGGCCAGGAGCCCGACCGGTTGGGCGGGGTTGGCGGTGGTGGTGGTTTCGCCGGTGCCGGGCACCAGGATCGCGGTCACCTGCGCGCACCCGCCCGGGGTGGCGGCGGCGGTACCCGACCCGATCACGGTGGCCGTGGCAGCGGCCACGATCGCCGTAGCGGCGACGGCGGCGGTCACCCGGGACAGGGTGCCGGTGGGGTGGGGGGAATCGGTGGCGGGGATAGGGGAGGGGTGGTGGGAGCGGTTCATGGGTGGGCCTTTCGGAGGCGCTGGACGGGTGCGCGGCAGGTGATCGCCGTGCACCCGGTACTGGCAGCCTCGAGCCCGAAAATCCCGCCCGATTCCGAAAATCGTTGCCCCGCTTGGTCGAGACCGTCAGCGGTTGGGGCGGGGTGTGGACGCGACAAGGGCCGGTACGCGGGGATCGCGTACCGGCCGAGGCGCTGTCGAGGTCAGGCGGGTGTTCCCGGTTCCGCTTCCTGGGCTTGCTGGGTGGCCTGGTCGGGGTGCAGGCGGAACTTGTTGGGCCGCTCGCAGGTGTATTCGGCCACGAACTTGCCGACCAGCACGAAGCAGGCGTTGTACACCGCGCCGGAAGACTTGCCGCCCAACGCTTTCGCGATCTGACCCGGGGTGAACTCCTCGCCCGGGTGCTCGCGCAGGAAGTCCTCGACCATGCCGCGCAGCACCCCGGCCTGGGACTCGCGCGGTTGGCGCTTGGGCGGCTGCCCGCAGGTCGGGCACACCCCCTCCGCCGGGGCCGTCGTCTCCGGCGTCGAATCACCCTCGCCCGCTGCGGCTTCGGTGTCGCCTGCGGGTGCGGTGTCCTGGGTGGCTTCCGAGGTCGGGGAGGCGGGCGCGGGGCTGGCGGTGGCGGGCTGCAGGTCAGCGGCCTGCGTGTGGCCGGGCGCATCGGGTGCGGGATCGTCGGTGGGCGCGGGGTCGGCCAGGGCCGGTTCGGCGGTGGCGGGCTGGGGGTCGGGTTCGGTTGTGGTGGAGCTGGTGTGGGTGGCGGGGCGCTGCTCGGCGATGCGCCAGCGGAATCCGTTGCGGTCGTCACCGTTGTTGGCGCGCACGATCAGACCCTCTGCGGCCCATTGGTTGAGGATTTTGCGGGTGGCGGGTTTGGGCACCGATGCCGCCTCGCCCAGTTCGTTGGCGCTGGCACCGGGCGCGGCGGCCAACGCCTGCCACAGCGCGTCCTGCTGGTCGGTGCGGGTATCGGCGGGGGTGGTGGGTGTGGACATGACAGGTCCCCTTCGTGAATGTCGAAGCCGTGCAATGGATGTGGTCATGTCCCGGCCGGGACGGTCGCCCGCTGGTTGCGCTACCGATGTGTGCGGGGTTCCCCCTACATGGACGCTCCGTACCCGCCACGATGTCAAGCGGAATCGCCAAACAAGAAGGATGTCTTGTGCAATTGCCCGAATTCGCGGGCCACTGCCCGCGACACCCGGCAGGGAAATCGACATCACTGTCGAATTCTGCTCGTGGACAAGCATTTACGTACCCGTGGTGTGCGTGGCGGGGCCGCCTGGGTTAGCGGTCCTGTTCCCAGGGCAGGGGGTCGCAGAACAGGTGATCGAGTTGCCATTGCCAGGCGCAGTCCGGGCACATCGTGCCCTCGTGGGTACAACGCTCGACGGTAGCCAACGGGATCTCGACCTCGTCGATGCAGGGTTCGAACATTTTGGCTCCGGGCGGCAGGTAGCTGCAGTCCGCGAGCGCGTACACGGTCTTGGGGGGCTTTTTCGCCATCGGCCCAGCCTTTCGCGCACGAGATCAGGGGAATTGCGTTGTCACTGAGCCGAATTCGCGGCAGCGGCAGGCGCGCTCAGGGGCGAGGTCGCGCCGTAATAGTCGTCGCCGGGGTAATGCAGATCCTGGACCTGGACCGGGATGCCGAAGGTCGGCGCGTTGACGATCTTCCCGGCTCCGAGGTAGAGCCCGACGTGATGAATATTGGTGTCGGTGCCGTAGAACACGAGATCACCTGGACGCAAAGCGCTTTCGGGTATCGCCGGTCCGGCATGATATTGGTCGGCGGCGGTGCGAGGCAGGGCGATCGCGGCGCGCGCGTAGGCGGCCTTGGTCAGCCCGGAACAGTCCCAGCCGCCGCTGGCCTCGGGGCCGTCGCCGCCCCACACATAGGGTTGCCCGAGCTGCGCGCACGCGAACGCGAGCACCACCGAGGCGGGATCGCTGCCGGTGATCGTGCCGCAATCTCCTGTGCCGCTGGGGGTTTGGCTGCGGTAGCGAGCGGCTTGGTCCAGGACTTGGTTGACGTACCAGTCGGCGTGGTTGTAGGCGAAGATCGCCGCGTGCATATCGCCGGGCGCACCCGAGTCGCACAGGTAGTAGGCGGCGGCGTAGATCGCATCGGAGGGGTTGTACCGCGAGGGCGGCGTGGCACCACCGGGCGGGAGCGGGTGACGCGCGGATACCGAGTCGAAAGTCGGTGCCAGGAACTGCATCGGCCCACCGGCACCGGCGAAGTTCTCCCCCGAGCTGACCCCGGCCATGTCGACCCGGCCGTGGTCGGTCTCGACTTTGCCGATACCCGCGAGCACCGACCAGTCCAGCCCAGGGCACACCGGCGCGGCCCGCTGGTAGAGCACCAGCATGTTCGCCGGGATATCGGAGACCGCTTCCGGGCTCGGTGCCGCACCCGATCCGGGCGCGAGCACGCCCGGCGAGGGCTTGTGATCGAACACAACGACAGTGGACACAACAGCGGCGATCACGACCGAGGTGAAGATCAGGCTCCCGACGCCCGCGGCGAGCGCACGCCCGAACATCACCGACCTCCCGTCTCGGGCGGACGCGGCGGTGGCGGAGCCAGGATGGCGTGGCGGCTCGTCGGCGGGGTCGGCACGCTCGCGGGTACCGGCGTGCGGCGTGGCCAGGTGGAAGCCAACTGCGCGAGGGTGATTCGTTGCGCGCCGGTGATTTCCAGTGGCAGCCAGAGGCGTTCGGCCGGGCTTGCTCCAGCGGTGCCGGAGGCGAGTTCGGCGGCAGCGGTGGCGACGGGCACCAGGTCGGGGTCGGCGAGCCCGCTCCAGCTCTGGCGCAGCTCTTTCCGTAGAGCGGTCTCGCGGGCGAGGGTGGGTGTCCAGAACAGCACCGGGGTGATGACCGCGCTGGTGCGGGCCAACTCGGCGTAGCCGGTGAGCTTGGCCGCGACCGTGGATAAGGTCATGCTGCCCAAGTCGAACTCGAGGAAGAAATCCAGAGTTGTTGCCGCCGAGGCGAATCGGCCATACCCGTCAGGGCGGGCCAGATCACCCCACAGGGCACCGCAGCGGTACTGCGACCACCACGCCAGCAGCCTCTCCGCAGGATCGGGGCCGGTGGCCAGGGCGGTGAACCAGTCGTTGATGCCGAGAGTGTGGGCCAGGTGCAGGCTGTGGGCGATACCCAGGGCGCGGTCGGCCCGGTAGCCGAGGTCGCGGACCTCGATCGCGGCTTCGGCGGCCAGCACGGCGGCTCCGGCGGGTGCCAGGACCCAGTGCGCGGGTGCGGACCCGTGCACTTTCAGGGGCCGGAAGTAGTCGAGTACCCCTCGGTGCCGTAGACAGTTGAGGCGTCGGCGTGCGGCCGAGCCGGTACCGAACCCGAGCGCGGTGAGCTGGTGGGTGGTCAGGACGCGGTGCTCGTGGCACATGCGCAGGATCCAACGATCGCGCTCGGTCAAGCACACCGCCAGCCGGGCGTGCTGGCGCGCCAGCGCGGGGGAGGTGGGGGCGAGGCCGCGCAACTGATGTTGGCGGGTGGGGCGAGCAATCATCACAGCCTCCTACGGGCGATTGGAAGCCTCAGCGGCACAAGAGAATCGGGGCGGGTGCGCGGTCAGCGCAGACGTGGATCGGTTTCGGAACTCTCACCCGTCGCGGCGGCAGCTTCGGGCGCAACCGGCCGGGTGCTGATGCGGGTTCGCGCGGTGCGGCGGATGTCGGCGGCCCGGCCCGGGGCGGGATTTGGCAGAGGTCGGGTGGTGAAGGTAAACGGGGGTGCTTGCTGGCCTCCGAGCAGGATTCGGGCGGCGGCGTGGTGGACGTCGAGGTGGGTCAGGTCGTGCTCGGACAGCCACGGGCTGGTGTGTCGAGCCAGATCGCGGGCGTCTTCGGGCGAGGCAGAGAAGATCACCTTGTTGCGGGCATTGGCTGAGATCCCATCGCGCATCTCCCGCGAGAGTTGCCCGAGGTGCTGATGCGCGAGGGTCAATGACAGGCGCAGGCCGCGGGCCTCGGCGAGCATGTCTTCCACCGGTGTGGACAGATTGAGAAAGTTCTGGGCTTCGTCCAGGACCATGCTGGCGTCGGCGCGTTCGTTGATGGGGGTGATGCTGCGAGCGGTGACCGCTTGCCAGGTACGAGCCACCAGCAGTGATCCCATAAGTCGGGTGGTGTCCTCGCCGAGGGAACCTTTGGGGAGGCGAGCCAGGCAGATACCGCCGTCGTTGAGGACTTCGGCGAGGTCGACGGTGGACTCGCCGGCCGCGATCGCCGCCCGTACGAATGGCCGCAAAAGGACGGTGCGGAGTTTGTTGAGCAGTGGTCCGACGACCTGGGCGCGGGCGGAGTCGGATAGCTCGGCGTAGGCGTTCCAGAACCCGCGCAGCACCGGATCGTCCACATCGCGGGTGATGCGGTCGAGGTTGGCTTCCCCGGTCAGCAGGCGGGCGAGATCGACCAGGGTTACCGTGCCCGGTCGCGCGCACAACGTGCGTAGTCCCGCGCGCAGCAGATCGTCGGTGCGTGGTCCCCACCAGCGGGCGTAGATGCGGGAGAAGATCGTGGCCAGGTTCTCCACCGCCAAGTCCAGGCCCTCGGGGGTGGTGTCGAGCGGGTTGATACAGGGTGGGCGGGAGGTGGCGTCCGCGTCGAACAGAACAACCTTGTCCGCCAGCCGTTTCGGTAGCCGGGCCAGGATGTCGGTGACGAGATCGCCTTTGGGATCGATGACCACTTGCCCGCGCCCGGCCTCGGCATCGGCCAGAATCCAATGCGCGAGCAGGGTGGACTTACCGACACCGGTCGCGCCCAGGATATGTGTGTGATGACGGGCATCGGCCACGGTCAGAGCGACCGGTCGGCCGGTCCCGGAATCGGCGAGCCCGAGCGGTTTAGCGTGCGGGCCACCACTGGGGATAGCGGTGTCGGGGGCCAGGGCGCGTGCGCCCGCGCGGGGCAAGCCGGGCACGACCACGCTCTCGCCGGGCAGATGCGCGATCCCCGCCAGCTCCGGCACCGAGAGCAGATCCCCACGCCCCAACCAGCGCCCGGCCAATGCCGCGTTAGGTCGCCACCAGACGTAGCGGCGGCGATAGAAGTTCAGGTCGGTGCAGGAGGCGAAGACCGCTGCCGCCGCGTGCGCGCGGCCCCGCGCGATCGCCCGCGCGCGACGGTGCTGGTCGCGGTCGGCGTCGGCGGACAGCTCCACGGCGGCGGCGTAACGGATCACTGTTTCCCAGTGCCCGCCACGGGTTTTGGTGACCGCCGCACGCGTGCGGGTGGTGTCCTGCATACGGGAGAAGCGATCCACCGGCACGGGCTGGCGAGTGCGTGGTGCGCGTGTGGAAGAGCCGGGGGTGAGCAGGCCGAGGACCTCGACCGCCACGCTCGACACGATCCGCCATCCCGCGGCGAGTAGCCCGCCGGGTCGCCCGGCGAGCACGGGCCGTACCCGAGCTCCGGTGACCGGGCGCGCCAGGATCTGTACGCACACGCTCTCCCCGATGGCGAGATCGGTAGCGGCGGTGAGGATATCGCGGGCGATATCGAGGTGGTCGTAGTCGGTGCGGATCGGAAACGAGGCGGCACGCCCCAACCGCAGCCGACCAGAAGCCAGCACCTGCCGAGATCCGCTCGTGGGGCCGGGAATCGGGGGCTCGGTGTGCTCGAGGGTGCGGGTGCGTGCTCCCGGCCATGCCGAGGCCGCCGCGCGTTCGACCAATCCCGGTGGCACGCTGGCCGGTACCCACACGGCCAGGGTGATGCCGTCGTGGCCGGTGGCCCGGTACTCGAAACTCAGGTGCGGTTGCCCGAACAGTCGCCGCTTCCACCCCGGGCGCAGCAAGCCGACCAGGTGCGCCCAGAACGCTTGCGCTGCATGGGCTTGCATGGTCGGCGGGCACAAGATGACGACCTGCCGTGCCTCGCGTGCCAGCCGTGCGCGCCGCACCGCGCGCACGAGCACCGCCAGGATCAGGCTCGCGGCCACCAGGGAGGCCAGCACGGTCGCGGCGGTGGTGCCTGCCGCGGTGAGTGCGCCGGTGAGGCGTTCCAGGAGTCGGTGCGGGGCCAGCACCAACTCCTGGATCCGCTCGAGCGACGGCTCCTGAACCGGCGGTATGGGGGTAGGGGCGGACATCACGGCCTGCCTTGCGGGCGGCGGCGGGTGCCGCAGCGGTGCCGGTGAACCCCGATCCCGTCCCGGCCGTAGAACAGGTGACCGGGAACTTCGCCGGACACCACTTCCGGCGCGTGATGGCCTACATGCCAGCAGTTCTCGCGATAATGGCGGCACCGGTAGGCGTGCAGCGCGGTGCCGGGGTAGCGGCCTCGCGCGTACTGGCGGGCGATCCTGCGGGTCGCGAAACCCGCTTTGCCGCATTGCTCGCACATCCCGAGAAATCCGGTCGCCACTCGATAGTCCCGTGAGCCCTCGGGTAGCGGGGGCCTCATCACGCCGCCTCGGGCAGGTCGAGAAAGACATCGCTGTCGTCGTCGGTGCCGATGCTTTCGCTGTCCGCGATGTCGAGCACGGGACCGCTGTCCTGGTCGGGCAGGTCGATGCCGAGATCGTCGAGGTCCTCACCAATAGCGAATTGCGGTGAGGTGGTGATCAGGCTGTCCTCGAAATCCGAAGCCAGCGAGGCGAATACGGTGCGATCGGTACCCACTGCGAGCAGGCCCTGGCCGCGATCGGCTGCGAGTAGGAACCCGCGCTCACCCTCGGACAGCGCGAACGCGCCCGCGATCTCGTCAATGGCTTGGGGGGCTTGGCGTAACAAGACCTGGGTGGCGGAGTTGGCCACGATCGCCTTGCCTAGCTCGGTAGCGAGCACGTCGGCGCAGTCCTGGGTGGCCACGGTCAACCCGGCCCAATGCTTGCGCAGGCTCTTGGCGGCCCGGAACAGGAACTCCCCGCCCGCTTGCTGGCTCAGCAGCCACCATGCCTCGTCCACCACGACCAGGCGAGGGCGTCGATCACCCGGATTCGATACGCGCCGCCAGGTCGCGTCCAGTGCGAGCACGGTGCCGAGGGTTTTCAGTTCATCGGGCAGCTCGCGCAGGGAGAACACCACGAACGCGCCCTCGGGGGTGGTGGTGGTCTGCCCGTCGATCAGCCCGGCGAACGCGCCGTCGTTCACGAAGGGCGAGAGCGCCTGGGCCAACTCGACACCGACGCTGGAGCCGCCCGCGTGCAGCTGCTCGGCCAGCACTGTCAGGGTGGGGGCGGGGCGGGTCCAGGTGGCGGGGTCCTCGGTGATCCCGGCGGCGGCGTAGGTGGCGATCAACCCGGTATCCAGGACCGCCCGCTGCGCGGGGGACTGTTCGCCAATCAAGACCCGGATCATGGTGTGCAGGAACAGTTTCCGTCGAGTGAGTGCGTCGGCGGGGGCGCTGCGGCGGCCGTCCGGGCGGGTGTGTAGTTCGAGATCGAACGGGTTCAGGCGTACCCCGGGGGCTCCGAGTTGCAGGTAGGTGCCACCCACGGCACCGGCCAGGGGCCGGTATTCGTCCTCGGGGTCGATGACGATGGCCTCGATGCCGCGCATCAGCGACCGCAGGATCTCGGATTTGACGAAATAGCTTTTGCCCGAACCACTTCGGCCCAACACGACCATGTTGTGGTTATGGATGTCCTCGGCGAACCGATCCCAGAACACCAAACCCGACGCGGCGTCGCGGCCATAGAGCACGCCCTGCGGGCGATGCGCGGTCACCGGATCGGCGACCGGCAACTGCGGGGAGGTGAACGGGAACGCCGCCGCGAGCGCACCAGTATCGAAGGTGCGACCCACCTTCACCGGATCCAAACCCAGCGGCAGCGTCGCGGTCCATGCCGCCACCGCGCGGTAGGTCAGGTGGCTGGTGTCCACAAGCAGGCTCGCGGCCAGGGCACGTACCGCGGCGACTTCTTCGGCGAGTTCGGTGTCCGAGGCTGCGTGCACGCTCAGGTAGAGCCCGACCCGGAACAGGCGGCCCTCGCCGCGGGCTACGCGCGCGGACAGGTCGGCGGCGTCTTCGGCGGCGACGTCGAGCACCTCATCGGCCAGCAGCCCGTGGGCGGCGTTGTGGCGTTGGGAGGATTCCAGGCGTGCTTGCTGGCGGCGTAGCCGGTTCGCGGCGGTCACCGGATCGATCGGATCGATATGCAAGGACAAATCGACACGGCCGGGATGCGCCAGGAGCGGGGCGAGCCACCCGCCGATGACCTCGCGCGGGTACCCGGTGACCGCGAGAGTCGCAACCCAGTCCGATCCGACTTCGACGTGGCGCGCACCCACGTGCAGCGACTGCGGCGCGAACCGTGACCCGGTGCCGAATCGTGTGCGCCCCAACAGCTTCCGTCGTGAGCTCCGCTCTGCAATGACCGGGCCGGGTGTTGACTGCTCGGTGTCGGCGCTCGCGGCACTCTCGTCAATGCCGACGAATTCGGTGGTGCTGGTGGTGATGACGGCTTCGGGTGCGGCGATGTCGGCCGAGTGCGGGACCAGGCTGCCGGGGTTGGTGGCCGAGGTCAGGATTGCGGTGGCTTGGAGGTCGTCCAGGGCGGTGACTGTGATCCCGAGCGGGGCCAGCAGGTCGGTGGCCTCGGTGACGCGGCGCAGCAGTCGGGTCTCGGCGGCGCGGCGCGCGGCGGCGGAGATCTCGCGTGCGGTACGGCGGTGCGAGGGCAGCACTGTCGCGGCCAGCGTGCGCACGGAGGGTCCTGCCAGAGCGGGGGTAGTGGCGCTGTGGTGGGGTTCGCGCCATACCAGGAGCACTTGTCGGTGCAGCAGGTCGTCGGTGACCGCGAGTTCGGTCAGGAAGCGGGCGTGGTCGGCGGCGGCCTCTGCCAGCTCGGGGGACATTTCGGCGGCGGCGTTCTGCAGGGTGGTGATGCGGCCGGTCAGGTCCAGGCGGGTGGAGCGGATCAGGATCTGCACCGGTTGCCGTAGCGAGTGCAGCCAGCCACCGAGCTGCCCGACCAGGGCCGCTTGTTCGTCGGGGGTGCGCAGGGCCAGGTTGATGGTGGACGCGACCGCGACCGCCGCCACACCCTCGGTGCCGAGGTCGATGACACCGACCTCACCGGCCGCGCTGATGTGCTGCGGCAGATACGCGGTGCTGGCTGTGATCGGCTGCTGCGCACTGGTTTTCGGTGCGTTGGTGGCGTGTGTGGTGAGCCAGCGCGGGGCGGCGGTGAGCCCGTGTGGTGCGGTGACGAGGCGGTGCGGGCGTAGGCGGTGCCGTATTGCGGCGGCCAGGAGTTGGTCGCCGGAGAGGCCGTCGCGGCTGGTCAGGACCAGGCCGGTCATCAACGCACCGATTGGGACCGCTGCGGCGACGAATACCGGGGGCGGGATCAGCGCGCGGGTGAACAGCCATCCGGCGTAGAGGGTGAGTGCGGTGACCGCGAGGATGGCGAGTTGGCGGGCGGTGAATGGGCCGATCAGTTTGTCGCGGCGATCGACATCGGCGGGGATGCGGGCGGAGACGCTCATTTGGAACCCTTTCCTGGGGTACGGCGAGTACGGCGGCGTACGGGCAGATTCGGAAGCGGCAGATGCAACTGCCGCCCGGACGCGCCCGGCGCAGGCGAAGGCGGCGGCGGGGTCGCGGTGCGGGGTGGCGTGGGTTTGGGGACGCGGGGCACCGTGATCGGCAGGGGGTACTGGCCGCTGCGGGTCGGGCGGACCTTGGCGTACGGATCCGGTGCCTTGGGTGCGGGCGTCGGCGTGGGTTTGGGCGTGGGGGCGTTGTAGGTGAAGGCCAGCTGTTTGGGTTGCGGGCTCCGGGTACCGGGCAGCGGCTTGGGGACCGGTGGAGTCGGTGGCGCGGCGGGCTTGCGCACCCGCTGCACGGAAATCGGCAGCTGGTATTGCCCATTCCTGCCCAGGACCGGGGTGGGGCCGAGGTTGACGCCGTGGAATTGCGGCAGTGGCAGCATCAGTTGCTGGCCTTGGGGCGCGGCGGCCGGGATCGAGGCGGCGTGCGGGATCCGGGGCTGGGGTGCTGGCGCGGGCGGAACGCGGTGTACCCCGGACAGCGGGAGCATCAGCTGGCCGTTACCGGTGGCGCGGACCTTCGCGTACGGGTTGGCCGAGGCGGGTGCTCGGCGGCGTGTGCGCTTGGGTTTGGGGACCGGCCCGCCAGTGGCTTTGGCTTTGGCCTTGGGTGTGCGGGGTGTGGCGGCGGTTTTGCCGCTGCCTTTGAGCAGGCCCATGGTCTTGTACATGAGGAACCCGCGGATCACCGAGGACACCATCGAGCCTCGGTTGCCGATCTTGAGGACCGAGAGCAGCCAGAACGGCACTTTCAGCAGCAGCACGGCCATCGCGTTGGCGATGATGATCGAGATCATCCCGTTGGGGGTGGGGCCGAACCAGCTCCAGTTCTGGTCCAGGAACACGCGCAAACCCACGACCAGCACCAGCGATTGCACGACCTGGATGGCCAGGCACGCACCGAACGCGCGCCACCACCAGCGGGCGATCCCGTCCAGGCCGGGCAGGGCGTAGCACATCATCGCCAGCGGGGCGGCGGCCACGAGCACGACCGTGATCACCAGGCGGATCACCCAGGTGATCAGTAGCAGCGTGAGCACAATGGTCAGGGCCAGCAGCAGCACGTAGGTGAACACACCGGTGGCTGCGCCGCCATCGACTTGGGTCAGCGAGCGGAACGCCGTGAGCGTGGCATCGGGATCGATGCCCCCTCCCGGGAGCGCCACGGTCAGGGCGTTGGCGAATCGGATCGCCGTGGTCGCTATCAGCAGGCTCATCGCGCCCGCGATGAACCCGACGATCAGCCTCGGGAGCAGCTCGCGCCACCCCCACCGGGTTTGCAGGGTTTCGTGGACCATGAGCAGCACACCCGCGGCCATGACCACGAGCCCGTACATGGCCAGGACAAGCTCCCACGACGAGGACCACAACTCCCCCAGGCGCGGCAATTGGTCGGGTCGGGGCGTGGTCAGCAGATGCGTGGACAGCAGCTTGAGTACTGGGTTGAGCCCGGACTCGACCAGTCGGGCCAGGAACCCGTCGATCGCGTCGTTGACACACGCGGAGATATCGGTGACCCCGCAGTCGGACTCGGTGACCGGAACACCCGAGCCTGGGCTGTGCTGGCGCGGTTGCGGGGTCACCGGGGCCGGAACCCCGCTGGTAGTGGGCGGGGCCAACGTGGTCGGCGGGGTCGCGGGCGCGGGCGGGGCCGTGGTGGCGCGCGGGGTTGGTGCGGTCAGCGTCGGCGGTGCCGGGGTCGGGGTGGTGGGTTCGGCGATGCCGATCGCGTTGCACAGCCCGATCGCCGCTACCGCGAGCAGCACGATCAGCAGCGCCCTGGCGATCGGTGGTGCGGTACCGGCGCGGTGTCGGGAGGCCATCTCAGCCGCCCACGATCGATTTGAGGACCTCGACCACGACCGGGGCGAGCATCGCCAGCGCGTAGCCGATGCACGCGGCTTTGAGTGCGATTTTGGCGCGTTCGACCTCGCCGGGGTCGCCGGAGCTGATCAGGTAGCGGGTACCGCCGATGGTCAAGCAGACCGTGGCCAGTGCCCCGAGGATCCCGATCAACCAGTTGCGCAGATTGGTCAGCACTGTGTCGAACGAGTCGGCGACCGCGAGCACCGACACCGGTTCCGCGCTCGCCGCGCCTGTCGCGGCCAGGACGACACCGCCCGCGGCGAGTACGACCATCGCGCGGGCCAGCACGCGTCGAGTCCGGACAGAGGGGATGGTGGGGGAGTGGGCTATGCGCATCGCTTGACCTCCGGGTGAGTCGGATACGCGCAGACCCGCGAAGGTCTGGCGCACCCGGTACTGGCACCCGAAGACCGGAAAATCCCCGTGGCCCGGGAAAGCGGTTTCTCCACCCGAGGCAGGAACGCGGTCGAGTCGATCGCGGCAGCCTCGACGATGCTGGTGGATTCGGCCTCCCCGATCCGCTGCCGCAGCCAGGTCTCGAGCTGTTTCTCGGCGCGCTTGCGCCGGACATTGAGCCACTTGTAGGAATTGGCGTGCGCGGCGGCCACGCTGATCAGCGAGCGACCACTCAAGCGGGTATCAGCGATCAGCGCGGCATCGCTGGCACCGATCACCCCCTCGGCGACTGCCAGGGCCAGCAACCCTTCCGGATGGCCATCCGTGCGCGGGGCGAGCATGCTGGCTCCCTGGCGCGGGATCGGCACCGTGGTAATGGCTTCGGCCTCTTCCCACCTGCGCCCACCCCGGTAGGCAGCCCACCGCAGCGCACACCACACATGCGATCGACCCAGGTTGAGCCGCAGGATTTCTTCCACGAACCCGGCCAGTACCGCCGCCTCGGCATCGGCGCGGTCACCGTCGATCCGATACGCCAAACGCGCGGCGGTCGCGGCCAGCATCGGCACCGCCAGCCCCGCGCACACCAGCACCGCCTCATCACCCTCGCGGCGCGCCCAGCCGATCAGCGCCTTCCACACCGCATCGACGTTCATCACCTCGAACGAGACCGAGGTGTCCAGGAGCAAGCGCGCCAATCGCCCCCACGTCACCGGCCATTCGGGCAATACCGCCGCAGCCTCGTCACCCAGCGGCACCACCTCATCGGCCACGCGCTCGAACCGCGCGATCACCACCGACAACGGAAGACGAGGATCCCTGGGCACAACACAGTCGCGTGAATTCATCAGAACCAACTCCTTGCAGAAATGGAAATCGGGAAATCCGACCCAGCAAGGACAGCAAGACGAATACACGAGAAATACGCGGGAATTACCCGAACCTCACTCGAAAAGTCCACGAAAAATACACCGACCACACACCCCGAGCTCAACCGATACACCGAGCACGGCACCTGGACCGCACGAAGAAAACCTCTCTACGTGCAGTTGTGTATGTGTCGTGGACTTTTGGTGGCGTTGTCGAATGATGCCGCGTCGGCACCGGACTCACAGGAAGAAAAGATCCAAAAGAAATTCTTCAAGAATTGAGGGTATCGGCACCGGAACCTTTGACTGGATTCGGAAAAGAATTCGGGATGTGCACGGACAGGACTTTTCGACTGCGGAGACGCAGTACCGGGTGCAGGAGTTACTCCGTCCTCACGAAGGGCCGCCACCCATGACCGAATCCCACCCCACCCCCATGCCCGCCGTCCCCGCCTCGATCTGGGCCTGCGGCCCCACCGACGTGCCTGAGCCAGGCCAGCTGTGGCCGACCGAGGTGCTGCGCCGCGCGATCATCGAATTCAGCCACCCCGCAGCCCGAGTGCAACTGCTCGCGGCCACCGCGACCCATCAGCTCACCGCCCGCCGCGCCGCCACCGACCTCGCCGACACCGGCCGCGAGATCACCACCCGGGCACTGACCAACTCGCCGGCCACCCGCGGCGAGGCCGACCTCATCCTCGCCAGCCTGCTACCCGACCCCGAACACCCCTACAGCCCCGACATCCACACCCGCCTCGGGTTCGCAGCGGCCGACCAGCTGCGAGGCGGGGCGATCCTGGCCGTGCTGACCCGCTGCACACACACCCCGACCGGCATCCTGCACGACCCCACCGGAGCGGTCGTGACCGCAGCCCAAGCCGCTGACCTGCTCTATTTCGCCCACATCGTCGCCGCCCCCATCAAGAACGACACCATCGCCACACCGGAGGCGGCCGAACCACGCGAGCGCGAGCCCCGGCACCTGGTCGTCCACACCGACCTGACCGTCTTCCTGCGTCCCGAGGACCAGCACCCCGCCGCCGCGCTCGACCCTGCCGCATAACCCCAGCCGCTGCCAGCCCTGCTCGGAAGGATCGCCATGAACGCACTCCCCACCACCGCGTCCGGCCCTGAACCCGCCCTACCGGTATCGGTATGGGCGACCGGGCAACACGCCCCGGCCACCCAACGTCGGGGCCGTTACCACCCGGACGGCACCGCCCACCCCGCCAAAATGCTGCCCGCCGTCGCCGCCCACGCCATCGCCACCTACACCCGGTCCGGGGATCTGGTGCTGGACCCGATGTGCGGCACGGGCACCACGCTGGTCGAAGCTCTGCATCTGGGCCGTCGTGCGCTGGGCTGCGAATACGAAACCCGGTGGGCCGTCGTCGCTCGCGCCAATATCGACCTCGCCCGCACCGCCGGATACGACGCCGACGCTGCTGTGTACTGCGGCGACGCGCGCCGCCTCGATTCGGTTCTGCCCGCCGACTACCTCGGCATGGTGGACCTGGTGATCACCTCCCCGCCCTACGGCGACTCGACCCACGGACACGTCAAGACCAAACCCGGTGAAGGTGTGCGGAAAATCAACCACCGTTACGGGTCGTCTGCTCTCGACCGCGGGCAACTCGCCAAC
Organism: Nocardia acidivorans NBRC 108247; assembly: GCF_001625085.1. Lineage (GTDB taxonomy): Bacteria > Actinomycetota > Actinomycetes > Mycobacteriales > Mycobacteriaceae > Nocardia > Nocardia acidivorans. The sequence continues at coordinate 23,157 of NZ_BDAW01000084.1, read as the reverse complement.
GTCGGCTTGGGCCGACTGCTCTCGGGATTCACGCGCGTCCTGGCCGCGAGCGCGCCCTACGTGTGCCCCGGCGGGCACCTCGTCATCACCGCCCGCCCGTGGCGACAGCACACCGAACTGATCGACCTACCCGCCCACATCCTCACCTGCGCCACCCTGGCTGGACTCGAACCGACCGAACGCTGCGTCGCACTGCTGGGGCGCCTGGCCGAGGGCGAGTTCATCGCGCGCTCAAGCTTCTTCCAACGCGATTTCGTGGTCAAGAAGCGCCAGGCGGGCCTGCCGACCCACCTCATCGCACACGAAGACGTTCTGGTGTTCCGCAAGCCACTGAACTGCTCGGGTTCGCAATAACTGAAGCATCTTTCGTGGGAACCCGAGTGATCGTCGGCTCTAGCCTGGGATGAGCGCACTCGGGTTGACGCGGAACTCGGCGAACCGCGGTGTGAGCCGACGTGGTCCGCCTGCTGCTGAACGGCTCTATCGCTTCGGCAACTTCCATCCTGGTCGCGGAAAATGGCAGGAGTCGCCTTCCGGGTTGCGTTGCAGGTAGTGCTGGTGTTCGGCAGGAGCGTCCCAGAAATCACCGGCGGGAACCAGTTCGGTGACCACCTTGCCGGGCCACAAGCCGGAGTCCTCGACATCGACGATCGTGGTCAGTGCGATGCGCTTCTGCTCGTCGTCGACATAGAAGACCACAGAACGGTAGCCCGAGCCGAGATAGCGGCCCTGCCGGTCTTGCGTTGTCGGGTCGTGGATTTGGAAGAAGAACTCGAGCATCGTCCGGTAATCGGTGAGTGTGGGATCGTAGAGGATCTCGATGGCCTCGGCGTGGCCTCGGTGGTCGCGGGGGGTCGGGCGGCCGGGTCGGCCACCGGTGTAGCCGACCCGCGTCGACACGACTCCGGGTTGTCGGTGGATCAGTTCTTGAATCCCCCAGAAGCATCCGCCGGCCAGGATCGCCTTCCGCAGTTCGGTCACGCTTTCCCCTCGACGATGGTGTCCTGAATTGATCCAATCACCAACAGCGCGGCGGCGCATCTCAACTCCGCCCGACCCCACGATTCTCGATACCGCAACGACGCGAATTGAGTTGCTGCGAAGGGCAACTCGCCCAAATCTCGGCCACTTGAGACCGTGCCAGCGTGCGCGGTCATGATGCCGGAATCGTCAGGCAAAACGGATGACCTGACGGGTCGAGCAATACGCGCCACTTCGCTGGTGCGGGCTGGGTCTGTGGCTTGCGTGCCCCGATCGCCAGTGCGGCTCCTTCCGCCTCGTCCAAGTCGTCGACGAACACGTCGAGATGAATCTGCTTGGGGATGGCATTGCCCGGCCAATCGGGTGGCCGATAGTCCAGAACTCGTTCGACGGTGACGAAGACGCCGTCGGCTTTCAAGGCGACCAGTTCCTCGGATTCGTAGACGACTTCGAGGTCGAGTAGGTCGCGGTAGAAGCGCCCGAGCATCTTGGCATCATCGCTGTCGAGCGCGATGGCCCCCAGCCTACCTATCGCCATTGCCGCCTCCTGTCAGGAATTGCCACTGTGGAACCATCACCACCATAGGCACGCATCGCCGTCGCGTGCATCTCGGCGATCCGAGATTCGCTGCACCCCAAAAATATTCGCTACGCCGTCAGCTGGGGGTGCGAAACGCGGTCTCCCCGGTCATCGATCCTTCCCTCTTGCGTTGCCGTGCAAGGTGATCCACCGACTATGGCCACGGCTGTCGAACCACGGTCTGGATCTCTTTAAGGCTGTCATCATCGACGGTGAGCGACCTGCTTGCCAGAATAATGGCTGTTCATCACCATACTTGAACAGTGTTCAATCTCGAGGTAGTTTGCCTGTCATGACGAGTGGATTGTTGAACCTATTGGTAGACAAGGCGTTACGCGGGATAGCTCCTACCCGGGCGGAAGCGCTTGCGCTGCTTGAGGGTTCGGAACCGCTGATCGACGTGATCGGCGCGGGATCTCGGGTGCGGCGTGAGTTCTTCGGGATGCGAGTCAAACTAAACACGATCATCAACATGAAAAGCGGTTTGTGTCCTGAAGATTGCGGCTATTGCTCCCAGCGCCTCGGTTCGAAATCTGAGGTACTCAAGTACTCATGGATCTCACCGGACAAGGCAGCGCAGATCGCCGACCATGCGATACGCGCGGGCGCGAAACGTGTCTGCCTCGTCGCCAGCGGGCGCGGACCCGGTGAGCGCGACCTCACTCGGGTCGAAAACACCATCGCCGCAATCAAAACCGACAATCCGAACGTCGAGATCTGCGCGTGCCTGGGTTTGCTGAGCGAGGGGCAGGCCGACCGGCTCGCCGCGGCGGGCGCGCACGCCTACAGCCACAACCTCAACACCGCTGAAGCCCGCTACTCCGACATCTGCACGACGCATACTTTCGCTGATCGTGTGGACACGCTCGCGCGCGCCAGCGCAGCGGGATTGTCGCCGTGCTCCGGGGCGATTTTCGGCATGGGTGAATCCGATGAGGACATCGTCGATGTGGCGATCGCGCTGCGCGAACTCGATCCGGATTCGGTGCCGGTGAATTTCCTGATCCCGTTCGAGGGAACCCCATTGGGCGACCGGTGGGACCTCACCCCGGAGCGCTGTCTCCGCATCCTCGCGGTGTTCCGGTTCTTCTTCCCGGACGTGGAGGTCCGGCTTGCCGGTGGTCGCGAGATCCACCTCCGCAGCCTGCAACCCCTGGCGCTGCACCTGGCCAACTCGATCTTCCTGGGCGACTACCTGACCAGCGAAGGCCAGCCCGGTGTCGACGATCGTCAGATGATCACCGATGCGGGATTCACCGTTGAAGGCTCAGATGAGCAAACACTTCCACAGCCACGCCACGACCTCGTAGCGCTCCGTCGACGGGGCGCCGGAACAGACTTACCTGCCAACGCCTGAAACGATGGGCGAAATCCCGCCGAAAGACTTAAAAGACTGTGGCTGAGGCGGGTTGATCTCCTCAGCGTGCTCAACATGGCGAGTGCCGCCACCTGCGGCAGTCGCGAACACGGTGAAATGGGCTTCACGATGAACAGAATGGGGGAATCGGTGCGGTTACCTTCGGCACGTGCGTTTCGGTATCTGATGAGCGCATATCCGCCGCTGTTGTTCGCGGGCGTGCGGGTCGAACACGTTGCCGATGATTGGACCTCGGTCCGGGTATCGCATCGAGTCCGTCCCTGGAATCGCAACATCAATGGTGCCGCCTTCGGCGGCACGCTGTACTCGATGACCGATCCGTTCTTCGGACTCATGGCACGCGGGCAGCTCGGCGAGGGCTATCGGGTCTGGAGCGCCAGATCCAGTATCGAGTTCGTCGCGCCCGGGCGCGGGATCGTCACCGCGACTATGGAACTCGACTCGGTGCAGGCGGAGGAGATTCGGCAGGCCACCAGTGACGGTGCCAAGTCGATCACCACGCACTCCACCACGATCCACGACGCCGACGGCAACGTGGTCGCTCGTGCAGCGCAGGATGTGTATGTTCGTCGGCTTCGCACCGGGATCGACGTTCGCTCCGCGCGGTGAGCACCCACAGCGCAGACCAGTGATGGCAAGGGCCTTGTGCACGGGTTCGTACCTGGCACGGTTCGCTGTGTAGCGAAGATGATCATCAACATGCAGTCTGAGGCGGGTCCGGTGCCTAATTACTCGGGTGGATTATCGGTTGTTGAGTGCGGAGGCGGTGGGCTCGCCAGTTGTCGTGCGTTGCGGGCCCATCGGATGGCAGTGGTATCGGTGATCCCGAATACCACCGCCAGGTGCAGCGGATCGGCGCCGCAGGTGATGGCTTCCTCGAGTTGCCGGTCGATGCGCAGCCGTTCCAGCGTGGCGGTGAGGCCACGTAGATTCTGCAGGAACACGCCACTGACCGCACCGGTACGCAGCGCGCTTTCCTTGCTGACGAGCAGGTGAGGATTCGCGGTGCGCGGCCAGCGGACGCGTCGGTGGTCGAGCCATTCGTGCAGCATCGTGGCGGTCAGCTCATCGAGTGGAAGGCTCCGGCCTGCCAGGACGATGCGCCGGTTTCCAAGGTCTACGTCCTCGAGCGTCAAGGCCCGGATCTGACGGGGGCGAGCCGCATAGACGGCTGCCAGCGCGACACACAGTCGCGCCGCCGTGGTGTCCGCGGCGCGCAACACGGCCGCGATCTCCTCGTCGGACAGGCGCTGCCAGATCCGTCGCTGTTTCGCGGCGTCCCGGATCCGGGCGCACGGGTCGCGGAAGATCACGTTGTTGCGCCTGGCCCACTCGAACAGGGACCGTAAGCCAACCAGGGCAATCGCTCGTGGCTCGCCACGAAGATCGGCCAAATGGGCAAGCACTTCGTTGCGGGTGATCTCGCGCAGATGGTCGTGGCAGGCCGACCACGCCAGCAGGGCTGGTCGTGCCGCGTTGAGGTAGGCCATGGCGGTGGTGGGTGCGCGGGCGCGTTGGCGGGGTCCTCCGTCGTGGAGGGTGTGGGCCCACTGTTCGACGTGGTGGGCGATGGCCGGGGCGAGGCCGTCGAGTTTGGCGGCCAGCCAGGTATCGAAGATCGGCGGTCGGTCGTCGAACAGGATCCCCATCGTGGACAAGATGTCGAGGACATGGACCAACGCGCCGCCGTGGCGGCGGATGAGCCGGTGGAAATCCGAGACCTGCACAAGGTCGCCGTCGGCATGGGTGGCCAGCAGCATGATCAGGTTCCGGTTGAGCGCTCGGCGCACCGTCGGGTCGAAGCCGTAGGTCTCGGCCGTCGTACACGCCATGTGCAGCGCCCAAGCGAGCCATGGATTATCCGGTGCGACAACCGATCTCAGATCGACGCTGGCTGGCCGGTAGGTGCGGGGCAGGCCGGTGAGCAGTGTCAGTTGCGCGCCGACGGGGTTCGGCCGGAATGCCGGTGGCGGTACCGGTTTCGGTGGACGGCCCTTGGTTCCGCGCCGCCGTGCTGTTTCGCGTGGCGGGGCGTGTGGCTGATAGTTGTCGGCCAGGAACAGTTGGTGGTAGCGGACCCGGGGGAGGTAGGGGGCGAGAACCACTCTGTCGCGGGCGTTTTCGGCTTCAGCGGCGCGATCGAGCCGTGCTTGGCACCAACACAGGCGGCAGTAGCCGTCCTTGAGTGGCACCTTCCGAAGGCAGGCCGGACAGACTCCGACACAGTCACGGTAGCGGGCAGAGAGGTTGTAGCAGGCCAGGCACACACCCTGGGCGTACATCTGCCCCCAGGCCAGGCACTCCGCGCAACTGGTCACCGAGCGCGCGATTTTCGGGTCGCCACCGTTACGAGTGACCATGGCTCATCCTGGGGGCATCGAGCGCCCGTCGCGGCGGCGCGGGATCACGCGCGGTCGAGGCTTCTCCGCTGCGGTCACCGCCTCGTCGACAGCGGAATCGGGACGGGTCACCGTGTCGGGTTCGGGAATCAGCAACTCGCCGACACCGCAGCCCAGGACTACGCAGATCACATCCAGATCTGCGAGCTTGATCGAGGCCGGCCGTCCCGACCACAGGTGCGACATCTTGCCTGCGGAGATCACCAGCCCGTGCTCGGCCAGCAACCGCTGCAAATCCGAGGCTTGCCAGATGCCGCGGTTGGCCGCCGCCAGGCGCAGGTTCCACCGCATTCACATCAGTCCTTCCAGCCGGGCAGCAGCGCGACGCTGACCGGCGACCCACGCCTCTTCGATCCGGGTGCGGTGCACGTGAACGTATTTCATCGTGGTCGCCACCCACGCGTGGCCGTACATCTCCTGGATCGAGATCAAATCCACCCCGTTCAGGTACAGCTGTGAGGCGCAGTAATGGCGCAACACGTGCGGCGACATCCGGCCCACCCACTGCGGCAGATACGCCGCCGTCGCCTCGGCCAAGCCGCTTCGTAACGCGTTGTATCCGACTCGATTTCGCGACCCATCAGTGGCGGTCCGCTCCGAGGGCAGCAGCGGGGCACCAGGGCGGGTGTAGTCGTCGTCGAACTGGCCCCACACATCCTCGATATACCAGCGCAGCAGCCGGTCGGCACCATTGAGCAGCGGTACCATCCGCTCACGCGGCCCCGACCCTCGCGACCCCTTACCGATACGGACGTGGAGCTTGCCGAAATACCCCAGCTCCCAGCGGATATCGTCCAGATCGAGATGGCGGGTCTCATTGATCCGCAACCCGATCTCGGCCATCAGCCGCGACGCGGTGTAGTTCCGCGCGGTCGGTGCGAACTTGCGGCAGGTCGCCAGCTCTTGCGCCCACCCGGCGAACAGTGTTTCGACTTCGTCGCGGTGCGGCGGGATTCGTAGCTTGGCGTCCTTGCGATCCCGCGGTCGATTCATCTCATCGATCGGGCACTCTACGACTCGGCCGGTCATGGCGTGCAACTCGACCTTGTGTCGCAACTCCAAGAACTCGAAATACACCGACAGCGCCGCCGCCCGTGCCAGTCGAGTGCCGCTGGGCACCCCGCGCAACACCTGCCCGAAGTAGACGTCCGCGTCCGGTGGCTCCATCTCCCATAACGGGTGGCCGAACCACGACCGGATCTGCTCCAGATTGCTCAGATCGCCCCGGATCGTGCCATCGGCCAACCCCGTTGCCGCACGCGCCAGCACGAACCCCGCCAGCACATCGGTCTCGAAGCGCTCCAACTCCTCGACCGAGGCGACCGGCCGGGCCGACCGCAAGTCCCGCACCGCCGCGACGCCCAACCCGCCCACCTCGCCTTCACCCAAAACGGAAGGAGTTCGGTAATCATGGGACGCCTTCAGAAATCCCGAAGCAACCTCAACACGCGGATCCGTGAGCGTCTGACGGTAAAGGCACCTGGTCTGCGGCCGGATAGCACCGCACCAATCCGATCGAACTTGAGTGATGTCGTACTCGCCTGAAACCAGCTCGGACACAGCGTGTTTCAACTGCCCCGGATTACCGATCATCCCCGGCCTGCCCGTCAGGCCGGGGATGATCGGTATCAGTGCGGGCGGTACTGCGGGCCGTGCGCTATCGCACGGCGATCACACGGGTTCGCCGGTTCCCCGCGACGACCACATGCTGACCTGCGGGCAGATGGGCGCTATTCGGAACAACGACCACCTCGACATCGGGCCGGGCGGTCGCACGGGTCAGCGCGGCCACCGCCTGCGCGTCATCGCGTGAGGCGAGATAGGTTCCACCCCAACGATATCCCTGCTCCTCGGCCCACACCCGCATCGGTGCGCCCACCGATTCAGGCGTGACACCGGGCGGAATGCGATCGCGGTTCATGTAGCCGAGCACCCGGGGCGCTGAGGGCGGGACAACCTTACGTTGGGGCAGCATGGCGAAGTCCTTCGAGCTAAGTCGAGCCGAAGCGAATAGGGGCGAAGTTGAGTGCGAATCAAGGCAAATGGAGCGCGGCGATCTGAAGGACACGGCAGGTATCGGAGTGTCCGGCATGCAGTTCGTGAAGCTGCGCAGCGCGATGGGTGCTCATGCCCAGCGGCTCGGCGGCGCACACGTATTCAGCGAGCGGGCCGTCGGCATGAACGAACAGATTGGTGCGAAAAGTGAACTCGGACATCGCGTCTCCCGCGTGGATCAGGAACCGAGGTGGGTGGCCGCTGTCACGAGAGCGCCCACGACCATGGATAGCGGCGGTCGAGCCGGGCCATGGGGCGTGCGTAACCAGCTCCGCAATCCGTGACCAGGTGTCGGCAACGCCAGGGGAATAGGGGCGAAGATCCCACGATCGGATGTGTGAACACCGACCACGACAACTGTTGAGCCGCAGTCGAATCCGGTGCGCCTTGGGTGATGAACGCCCACCGGTCCGTACCTACGGCAAACACCGGAACCGGCTCACCGGCCAATAACTCGCACGCCGCCGCCGCGAGCGCGCGCGGTGCCAGAACACCGGCGGTCTCGGAGCCGGTGTAAGCGGCGATGTGCCCGTGGAGCGGGTCGCGGAATACCTCGATCGCGAATCGCGCGCGGTACACCCCGCATCGTTGCTCGACCATGCGATCCGCCAGCGCGAGCCTCTGCTCGTCCAGACACAGCTCAGACATAAGAGGACCGGCCCTTCCCGCAGGCAGGTCCGCCTTTGTGCGGATACGGGGCGGGGCGCGGGCTACCTGCGCTGTGCCGCCCTCCGGCAGCGACCGCTGCCGAAATGCCTGCGGTGTCGAAGCCTTCGCGTTCGAGGATGAGCCGCACCGGCACCCAATCCTCGGGCAGCGCTGAGGAGGTGGGGTTCAACGCTGTAAAGGACACCAGCGCCCACACCAACCACCCTCCGACACCGATCCCGCACAGGAACATGACGAGCGCGATCATCACCGCTCTCCTTTTCGTGGATCTACCTCGGAAAACAGAGCGGACCGGCCCCGAGCTGGGCCGGTCCGCGTGGAGTGCGATATCGAAGTGCGGTTCCCGCAGGGCTCATCCCAAAGCCAGGAGCAGGGCAGCTTCGGCATCCTTGTTGTGACCCGGTCGTCCACGGTCACGGTCACGCCCAAGCTGCTGGTAGACAGCTCGGCCGCGACCTCTGCGACTTGTTCGCGACCGCCCTGAAAGTCCAAAATCAGTGCGCCGAACTCCACGTGAAGGTGCAGGATCATGCGCGCTGTCATCGGGGGCCGCCCATGCCGGGGAGAAACGCAGCGGTGACTCCCGGCGTGGAGTGACGTGGCCATCTCCCCGGCGGGTCGAGCGTCCATACATCGACGTGGTGGCGAACCACGTCCATCCATCCGGTCATGTGCAGTACCGAGGGCGCCAGTAGCGCGGTGATCCCGGACAGCTCGAAGCTGGCGAACAGCGCAGCGAAGTCGGCATCGGAGTCGGCGACCAGGATTCCGCGCAACTCGAACCCGAGCCGAGCGGCAAGATTGCTGATCCGATCAGTCTCGAGGTCTTTCGACCTGTCTGTACGAATCAGCGCGTACGCCCATGGTCGTCGCATGCGTGCAGTGCCAGCCATCACGATCCCCTGACCTTGGAGACAGGCACTGACAGCGCGTCGACCGGCCGGAAGTCGAGCATCGCTTTGCCGGTCGCTTCACACGGCGGAACTCCAAGGCAGCGGGCCAGTTCTGTCAATGGGCCGACGGCTTCGGCGAGTTGTATCGCCGCGACTGCTTGTTGAGTGGTGAGGGTGCGGCCGGGCAGCCACGACACCACCCACCCGCCTTGCCCGACCGATCGCGTTGAATGGGTCGTTTGGTCGCTGGTTATCAGCGCCCCAGCCACATGTATCGCCATCTCTACTGCTCCCCTTCGGCTCACCTTCGCGGACAGGAACACAAATAGTGATGCAGATCATACGACGTCATTTTACTAAAATAAATAGTCCTATGTGGAGTCAGGATCATGCGCGTGTCTGTAGTAGGGTGTGGCGAGAAGTTCACCCTGAGGACGGGAGTGCTCGTGGTCGTGACATCGCCGGTCGTAGCTGATTGGGAGTTGCGCCTTCGCATTCGCGAGCAGGTCGAACGGCACGGACTGAAGGGCGGTGCGATCGCTAAAGCGCTCGGAATTACGCCGCAGTACTGGTCGAGCGTGACCGTCGGCAAGTTTTTGTTCCCACGCGAACTGCTCGAGAAGACTCTGGACTTGTTGGAGTTCGACGACGACGAGCGACGTGAGCTGCTGGTCCTGCGGGATTTGGCGAAGGAGCGCGCGCCGTTTGCCGCGTACAGCGCGCTGTTCGGGGAATCGCTGATGCGGCTGTACGGACTCGAAGCTGGAGCTCATGCTGTCAGGACCTTCGAGAACAGTGTGGTTCCTGGCCTTCTGCAGACCGAGGACTACACCCGTGCCCTCATGCGATCCACGGCAGCGACCAGACCCACGGAAGCCGAGCAACGAGTCCGTGCCCGGTTGGATCGCCAGCGTCGTCTCGACCCGCCGGACCCGCTGCAGTTTTCGGTGGTGATCGGTCAGGCCGTGTTGATGTGCCAGGTCGGAGGTCCGCAGGTGCACAAACAGCAGCTGCAGCACCTGCGAAACCTCGCTGCGGATCGGTCCAACACCGTCGACCTGCGGGTGATCCCGTTCGAGGCTGGCGATGCGCTCGCCGGCCTGAATGCCGCGACTTTTCATCTCTTGGACTTCCAGAGCGCACGGCTCCCGACCGTAGGCTGGTTGGAGACGGCCATCTACGGGGAACTCACCGAGGATGCGCGCAAAGTTGATGCATTGCAGTACCTGTACGAGCAAGCTAGGGCAATTGCGCTGAGCGGGGACGATTCCCTGCTGCTGATCGACCGCATCGCAAGTCAGATAGGGCAAACGTGAGCACGGAGTTCTTCAAGTCCACCTATAGCGGGGCGAACCAAAGCTGCGTGGAGATCGCTCATCGCTCCGACGTCGTCTTGATCCGAGACAGCAAGTATGTTGGGCCAGATGAGATTCGGCCAGTGGTAGCGGTCCCGGCGTCACACTGGACAGAGTTTCTCGACCTTGCCCGCGGTGGCAACTCCGCGCGTTTGGGTGAGCTGGCCATGACGGTGCACGACGATGGGGGCGCATCGATCGCGGGGCGCGGTCAGACCTTGAACTACACCGCGGCTGAATGGGATGCCTTCCTGAAAGGCATCGTCGACCAGCAATTCCGCCGACCAGCGTAAGCGGTTGCTGGGCCGGGCCTCTAAACAGCAGTTCGGTGCTGGTCTCGGATTTCGACGCTAGGTGATTATGCCTACTGGCTTAGGGTCTCGATGTTCTTGATGAGGAGTTCGGCGGCGCTCCCTATCTGTTCGTCGGTGATTGCCAGGGTGTCGTTTTCATTGATGATTTCCATGGAACCGACCCATGGATCGATGCGGGTGGTGAGTTCGACGACGCCTTTGGTTTGGATCGGACCCGTTTTGATGCGTGCGTCGTGGATCCAGATTTCCTTGCCGTGCCCTGGCAGGGGTGCGAAGTTGTTTTCCTTCAGATAGGGAGTCAAGCCGCCATCTGCTTCGTCGGCTCGGGTCGGCCTGAGTGCGACGCTGGCGGTGAGTGATGGATTGCCAGCCGTGACCGGATTGAAGACACAGGTGAAAGCGTCCTTCACGGGCTGATCCGCTTGGCGTTTGCCAGTGAGATAGGACGGTTTGACGGTGTCGATCGGGAAGTCGGTACGGAAGTAGTTCAGGAATGGAGCACAGAAGTCCTGGACAGTCGGTGCCGGTTTGCTGGTGTCGGTCTTGCTATCGCACCCGGCAAGGGACGCGATGATGATCAGGGGAGCAAGGGCTGCGATAAGGCGCGCTGAACGAGCGCGGTGGTCTCGGTTGCTCACTTGACGGCGGCCCTGCCTTCCAGGATGTGGGTTTTGAACTTCTCGAGTTGATCAGTGAGGATTCCGCCTCGATAAGAATCGAGAATGTTCTCCAGGTTCGAGTCCAAGGTGGTCGCATCGCCAGCCGCTTTTGCGGCGTCCTCATAGCTTTTCAGCTGGCCATCGGAGAACAGGTTGCTGTAGCGGGGGTCGTGCGCGAGGGTGCCGTCCTGTGACTGCAGGACTTGCGCGACCTGGTACAGCGCGCGGGCTGGCGCGTAGTCGTGAGCGTTGCTGAAATTTGCTTGCGCGGGATCGGGTGCGGTGTAGGCGTATCCGATCATGTTGATCTTGGCGTACGGGTTGGAGACATCCAACAGCGGTCCGAACGCATCCTTGAGGACCGGGCTCACGAGCGGGGCCCATTTGACCCCGGTTGCCAGCAGTCCTTTGCCGGTGTCCCAGCCCGCGCCTTCCTTGGCGAAGTCCTGAATCGCGGCGCGGATATCGGTCGCCTTCTGAGCATCCAATTGACCGGTAATCCCCTGATCGACGATGCCGAGGAGCGCGCCCGACTTGGATGCCAACTCACCATGCGGGTTCGCCGGGTCCACGAGAACCGATTGGACCCACTCGGTTTGCAGGTTCTGAGCTATCGACAACGCCTTGGTGTTGAATGCGACAGCGGCATCCTTGTCCGTGTCGATGACCGAGAAGATCGCACGCGCACCGGAGTGATCGGCGGTGGCCCGATCTTGAGAAAGCCCCGTGAAGTCATGGGTGTTGACGAAGTCCTTGGGGACTCCGACCATGTCGGCGATGTACGGGCTGAGAGCGGATCCGAGTCCTTGCGCGGCAAGCGGATTGATGGTGCCCAACGAGGCCGTGGTGCCGCCGTCGAGGTGAAGCAGGTTGTCCTTGTGGGCGGCGACATAGTCGGCGACCGCGGATGCTGTTTGTCCAGCCCGCGCTGAAATATTGTGATTCGGGTCGTTCGGGTCCGTGTTGGTGGCATCGGATTCCACCCAGGACAGCATCTTCTGCACTCCCGCACCATCATTGGCCCAATGGTGGTGCAGCAGATTTTCCATCGCTGTGTCTTTGGTGCCAGCCGGTACACCGGTGTCGGTGAGGATGTCGTGCACTGCGATCTTGTCGCGGCCACCGACGTCGACCAGGCTCTGGAGCAGACCCTCGCCGGTGCCGTGGCGGTGGTCGGTATCGACGTTGACGCCGTAGTTCGCTTGCGGGGCGATCGCTGATGCCTGTAGCAATAGCTGTTTGTTGATGTCACTGCCCGGTGCGGATCGAGAGTCCGCGAGGCCCATCATCTTCGTGACCTTCGACAGGTCGTTCGCGTTCAAGTTCGCGTACGGCTTACCGGGGTGGACCTCGTACTTGTTGGTCAACACTGAACGGAGATCCGAGGGTAGTTGGTTGAGCCCGCCCTGGGGGTGCACGGTAATTCCCAGCAGCGATTCCGTCCCGGCTGAGTGCACGTTCGGGTTGGCCAGGGTGTTCAACTGATTCGCCACTGTCGCTGCGGCATTGGTGTCGTGGTTGCCAGTGAGACGGTCGGTCATCGAGGTCAGTCCATTGACGCCAGCGGTGTTGTAGAACTCGTGGAGGTAGTCCCATTGCGCCTCGGTCAGAGTGACCTGTTGTCCGGCGTTGATCGCCGCGACGTCAGCGGGTGCGATGCCCGCCGCGGATAGTCGAGCTGCGATGTGTTGCAGGTCGGCGTCGGTGGCCTTGCCGCCTGCGGCCAGCTTGCCGTCGTCAACACCCTGCTGCTTTGCGATATCAGGATTGGTCAATGAGCCGGGCTTGGCACCCTGAGAGGCTTGGGGCAGTTCGTTGAACGCGTTGGTTATGCCCTCGACGACACCTTGCGCGGCGACCGAAGCGGCGTGCAACGCGCCTTTCAACGTGGTCGAATACTGGTCAGCTTGGCGCTGTAGCACTCCGAGTTTGAGGGCCGCATTGTCCGTGTCCAACAGCGCATTTGCTGTTTGCGCCAGCGACAAGATCACCGTGCCATCTTCGCCCCAGCGGTACCCCTCGGCGGTAACCGTGTCCAGTGTCTGTCTCACGGTGGTTTGCGCGAACCGCATACCGCGCGAGCCGATCGCGATGGCCGTGCCGGCGGCCTCGAGCGCGCCGACGGTTTTGTAGCCCTGGTCTCGGACGGTCAAACTCTTGTCACGTAGCCCGTTGCCGAACTTGCCTACCAGGTAGTCCGCCGAGTTGCCGATGCTGGTGTATGCGCTGTCGAGCTCGGTTTTCAGTGTGGTGGACTGCTGTTTCCACGTAGTTGCCTGGGTGTCGAGAGTGTCGAGCTGCCAGCTGCTCACCTGGGAGATAGTGGGTATCGCGGTCTCGCCCATCGGATCAGTTTCCCTGCGGGAATTGACCAGCGTTGTGTTGATCTGTCGCTGCCACCGTATTCAAACCCGATGTCGTGGTGCTGGCCATAGTCCGGACCTGCTGGATCGTCGATTCGATCGCCGAGGCCGCAGACTGTCCTCCAGACGAGCAGGCTGCACCCACCCCTGTCCCCGCGGTAGCGGAAGCTACTGCTCCACCCTGTTGATCCACATGGATCGTGCCGAGGGTGTCCGCGCTGGCATTCATAACGGTGATCAACTCGCGCACACGTGGCTGATCGACGTATAGGAAATCATCGGCGCTCACTGCAGGTCCCCCTGAGAGTCTGTTGTGTCAGCTTCGCTGGACACTGTAACCGGATGTGGAGTCGCAGTCAGTCCGCGGCGATCCGCGACTTGCGTCGATATGGATCGTCGTCCTCGTCCCAAGGATCCTCGGCGGCGGCCGGAGGTGCTGGAAGCGCCCGCGCTGGAGCGTCGCCGACTAGCTCGACAGCGCTGGCGATACGTGGATCAGCCCGAACCTCGTGAACGAGCTTCTCGATCTCAGCCTGTGCCTGCTCACGAGCCTTGTTGATCAGATCAGTAATCAGAGTGCCGAGTCGAGCGCCACTCGGGGCCACCGCCTCATCGATCGAAACGGCTCGTATCTGGCCATTGGCATACACATCGACGTAGACTCCCTCGGCCCTCAGCGCAGCACGACCGTTACTCATAGCGCTGGCCAGCCGGTCCATCTTGGTGCCCAGAGACTCGACATAACCACGTGAACTTGATTGTGGCGAACTCATCCGCGCCCTCCTCGAGAGTGTGTTCGCTATGAATCTACGTACCGATATGCGGACCGTTGTCGATCCCCTCTGATCTTAGGCCGGTCTCGAAGCTTACCTGGCGTAATTGCAAGCCCCCCTTATGGTTTGGCGACGCAACAGGTAGTCCGAGAGGCTCGTCGGTCCGGGGCTCGTTCGAAGGTGATCGACCCTCTGATTGCATCAAGGTGGTTTGAGGTTCCCCCCGAATTGTGGACAGTTGGTTACGCGGCGTTAGCCGATGCTGTCGTGAGGGACTGTTCGTAGCGGATGGGGCTGATGCCGCCGATCGCTGAGTGTCTTCGGGTAGTGTTGTATCTGTCGATCCAGTTGTCAACTGCGACAACGAGTTCGGTCTTTCTGGCGAAGATGTGCCGATAGTAGAACTCGTGTTTGAATGTCGACCACAGCGATTCGGACGGGCTGTTGTCCCAGCATATGCCGGTAGCGCCCATCGAGCGGCGCAGACCGTGGCGGGCACAGGCTTTCCCGGTCAAACCGGCAGTGAACTCGCCACCACGGTCCGAATGCAGGATCGTGCCGCGTACCCGGCCGCCGCGTACCGCCACAGCCTGCTCGATCGCGGCCTCGACCACGTCCGCGCCGATATGGTCGGCCACCGCGTGCCCGAGGACCCGGCGTGTGTGCCCGTCCCGGATGGCACACAGGTACATATCGCCTTCACCGCAGGTCAGGTACGTGAAATCGGTGGTCCACACGGCATCGGGGCGGCCCTGATCGAACTCCCGTGAGACCAGGTCCGGCGGGAACGACGCATCCGGATCCACCACGGTGGTACGGACTTTGAACGTGCGCGGGCTGATGCCCTCGACGCCAATCTCGGCCATGATCTTCGCGACGGTCTTGTAGTTGACCCTCTCGCCGTGTTCGCGCAGCTCGTCGGTGATCCGCGGTGATCCGTAGGTGCCGTCGGAGTCGGCGTGCACGGCAAGGATTTTCACCGTCAGGTCCGCGCGCCGCTGCTGTCGTGGTGTCAAAGTGTCTGCGGCCCTGCGTTTTCGCCACTCGTAGAATCCGGACGTGGACACGGTTAGCAGTCGTGCCATGCGGGTGATGGAGAATCGCTGCCCTTGCGGGGTGGGAGTGCCGGAGGTCTCGGCGACGTCGTCGGGGCCGGCGTACTTGGCCATCAGATCGAACCGGGCCGGTTCTTCTGCATCGCGGCAAAGTACGCCGAAGCTTTTACCAGGAAAGCGTTGTCTTTCTCCAACTCGCCGACTTGCCTTCGCAGCCGCAACAATTCGGCTCGCTCGGCCGCATCGAGAGGCTTCTCGTCATGGACCTCGGCGGCGGTGATCCTGCGCCGCTCGTCCTTGACCCAATTGCTCAGCAGGCCCTCGTTCAGGCCCAGCTCGCGCGCGACTTCGGTGATCGTGCGATCGGAATCGATCACCCGATGCGCAGCCTCGACTTTGTACTCGGCCGTGAACGACCGACGCTTGCGAGGAGGCATATGGACATCCTTCCAGCAGAACCACTGGTCCTGCCAAATCGGTGTCCACTATCCGGGGGGAACCTCACGACGCCTCTGGGGCAATCAGTACTGTGGTCGACTTGCTTGGGCAAGTGGTGAAATACACCGACGTCTCAGGAGTGGTGTCCGACAATAACTTTGATCCTGCTGGGCGACTGACAAAGAGTACGACCACCGTTAAGGGTATTGCCAGCGTGATCACATATAGCTGGGATGATGCATCGCAGCTGACGTCTATCGGTCTCGACGGAAACTCGGTTGCTACTCCTGGCTATACCAATGCAGGTGAACTGGCCAGCGTGGCCTACGCCAACGGTTCTCGACTCGACGCGTTGGGTCGCAACAGTGCAGGTGTTCCGACTGCGTTGACGTGGAAGACCAAGCAGTCCACCGTAGTGGACACAGTGACCCGGTCCCGAAACAACAGGATCACCGACGACGTGATCACTGCGGACGGAACGACCGTCGCCACCTACGCCTATACCTTCGACGCCATCGGTCGCTTGGTAGGCGCAACCGTTCCGCATCACCAGCTGACCTATCGGTTCGACGGTGCGAACGGATGCGGACCCGCTGTCAGCGCGGGCAACAACACCAACCGCACATCGTATTCCGATGTGTTCGACGGTGGGGCCCCCGCGAACACCACCTATTGCTACGACAATGCAGACCGTTTGCTGTCGACCAGTGGCGCAACCGCGCTCTCGTTCGCTTATGACAACCACGGCTCCGCGACCCAGGTTGGAGGCGATCAACTCGGTTATGACGCCACCAATCGACATATCTCCACCAAAACCTCTGCGGGAACCCAGGTCGCGTACAAATTTGATTCTGCCAACCGACTAATTGCCCGCACCGTGACAGGGGCGGCCCAACAAGCAGACAACACCAGCACTCGCTACGGATATGGTTCCGCATCCGATAGCGCAGATGTAATTCTCGACGCGAACGGCGCAATGGTACAGCGCGTCGTAAAGCTGCCCGGCGGGGTGCTGCTGACAAAGAAATATGGGCAGTCACAATCGACGAATTGGTCGTATCCGAATTTGCACGGCGACATCCTATTCACCGCTGATGGCGCAGGCACCAGATCCGCACAGATATACCTCTACGACCCTTACGGTCAGAACATCAACCCCTTGACCGGCGCGTTTGGCGATATCCCGATAGCGGCGACGGCTCAGGGCGGCATGGATTACGGATATCTTGGTGAATATCAACGCCCCGTTGAACATGTCGCTGGTATCCAATCGATCGAGATGGGAGTGCGCACGTATCTGCCGATTCTCGGTCGGTTCCTGCAAGTCGATCCAATTCCCGGCGGATCTGCCAATGCCTACGACTACGTGTCTGGCGACCCTGTCAACAACCTTGACTTGGCGGGTACGAATGATGAGGCCTTGACGGCCGCGGAGCTCGCAGCGCTAGCCGCCTTGGCTGCCAGCGGTGCCGGAACCGGTCTAGCTATCGGTATCGGGCTGGGTGCACTAGCTTTAGCGCTCGCCGCTGACAGTCCCACCTCGAAGGGCAGGCCGAACGGCAAAGACGCGGTAGCAAAGGGCGACTGGCAGCACGTCAAGGACGACCACACCGAGCTGAATGGGAAACCGGCAGATCCTACGAAGGGAATCTTTGAAGGTAGCGAGAAGACAATCAAGGATAGAATTGCGAAGGCTATCGAAAAAGGATTTGAGAGATCCAGAACTGACGATCGCCGCGAGTTCGACTACGATTTCGGTGAGCGAATCGGCAGAGAAGGCCCGGGAAATACAAAGGTTCCCAACAAGCCGCGCAATGGAATTAAGGTTGTAATAGATAAGGAGGGCAAGCTTGTTACGGCACATCCCATCTAGATGGCATTTCTAATGCGTTTTGCGACAGCCGACGCGGCGGTTGATCGAAAGTTCTCGGCTGGCTAGTATTCGGATACTCCGAGGATCGGAGTTTGCCAGCCGGAACTCAACGAGTATCGGAACAAAGAAGCGGCGTCAGCCGTAGCGCAGCAGATCAGGAGAGCAGTTCGGCATGTCGGATATTCGGGACTTCAATACCACTGGCTGGATGGCCTACTTCAGTGGATCTGAGGCTGTCATAGCTCGCCAAAGGGACGTCGATGGCTGGGACCCAGTCACCGGAACAGCCCTGATCGTAGATGCCGAGCAGGGAGTTCGTCGCCTGGTAACAGACTATCCGGACTTCTCGCATCTCGAACGGACAGGTCGTGTGGTCGCCGCCTTACCTGGGGCCGGTTGGCGTGTCCGCACACTTCCCTGGGGGGAGGATCCCGCCCCGGTTGAGGAGGTACTCGCGTGGCTTGTCACATCTGATGGGAGGATGACCGCCATTGCTGTGGGAGAAGACGGAACCTTCGGTGCAGTCGGTGAACCTCAATGGTGCTTCCCTCCGGGCAAGGAAGTATCATAAGCCGCTCCCTGGCGATGCATTTCATCCCAGGCGCCGCGCGGTTGCATAAGCAATACTGACTATCTTGAGGCGAATGGCTCGCAACTTGCGGGTTTCGGGCCATTCCCAGTCAATTGGGTCAATACTTGGAGAGTGCTCAACATGGGATGGGATCTGATCCTGACACCAGTCTCTTACTAGCCGCTTACAAGGTCGTTCAGCTCGGATGAACGCGCCATCTGCCAAGCGGTCGTCTGGCGTCAGATTTCGCTGATACGGCTTCATGACTGTCTCGACCATCGTCACGATTCATCGATGAACGACGCCGGGGTTCACCCATGTATCCGATCGGGCCGTTCCTCAGGGCGCGATTCCGGCCGGTTGTGGGTCTGTGGCCTGTTGAACGGATGCGGTTCTGGGTTTATGTGGAGGTTGGTGCGTCATGTTCGGTAGGGCGCTAGCCGGAGACGGGATGCCTCATCTATGCCGGTCACCACCGGACGTGTGGGCATTCACTAATGAACTGCACCGACGGTCGAAATTGCTGGTCAAATGGGTCGATTTGGCATCAAATTTGGCATCACGACAGTGCGGGACCTGACGGACGGTGTGGGATCAGCCGGACAAGGCGGACGGTTGAAAACTCTCTGACCTGTGCAGACGGGACGTGTTGGAGCGGTCGGGAATGTTCTGGATGGCGTCGTGTTGGCTCATAACCCAGAGGTCGCAGGTTCAAATCCTGTCCCCGCTACTAGCGACAAAGGCCCTCGAAGATCTTCTTCGAGGGCCTTTGTCGTCTCTCTGGCCGAAGTGTTGCCGTACCGGTGAAGTGCATCGGCACGGTTGATGTCCGGGAGGAGCGGCATGTGGGATCCGCGGCAGTATCTGGCCTTCGATGATCATCGGGCGCGACCGTTCTTCGATCTGGTGCAGCGCGTGTACGCCGATAAGCCGCGCCGCGTGGTGGATCTGGGTTGTGGGCCCGGGAATCTGACATTGACACTGGGGCAGCGGTGGCCCCGGGCGGCGCTGGAGGCGAGCGATTCCTCCCCGGAGATGGTGGCGGCGGCCCGGGCGCGCGGAATCGACGCGCGGCAGCTGGATGTGCGGGAGTGGCGGCCGAGCCCGGATACCGATGTGGTGGTCTCCAACGCGGTGCTGCAGTGGGTGCCCGAGCATCGAGAGTTGCTGGCCGCCTGGGCCGGTGCGTTGCCCGCGGGCGCATGGCTCGCCTTCCAGGTGCCCGGGAACTTCGACGCGCCGTCGCATCGGGCGATCCGCACGCTCGCGGGGTCGGGTCGGTGGCGGGGGCCGCTGGCCCCGGCCGGACTGCTGGAGCCGCGCGCGGTGCTCGATCCGGCGGGGTACGCCCAATTGCTGACCGCGGCCGGATGCGTCGTAGATGCTTGGGAGACAACCTATTTGCAGCGTTTGACCGGTCCGGATCCGGTGCTGGAGTGGGTGACCGGGACCGCGTTGACCCCCGTGCGCGATGTCCTCGACGATGCCGACTGGTCGGACTTCCGCGCGGAATTGGCGCCCCTGCTGCGCGAGGCGTATCCAGAGCAATCCGATGGCACCACCTGGGTGCCGTTCCGACGGATCTTCGCGGTGGCGCAGACTCCGAGCTGATCGGCGATAACGGTCTGATCTCGGCTTATGGTGGATTCCACAGCAATCGCACAGGCAAATCGGGAGCAGCACACGGGTTTCGGTCGTTGAATGGGGGAGTGCTGGGCCACAGCACCCGTGAGGCCGAGTCCCAGGAGGGGCCATGCACAGCGAGGCGATCGAGATCGGCGCCGGTGACCCCGTGGAGTCCGCCGGACAGGTGTGGTTGGGACGGGTCGCCGGGTCGGCGGCGAGCCGGGTCGGCCGCCGCACCATCAATGCCGATGCCGTCGCGACCTTCACCGATGCCCGACTGGGGCGCACCGCATTCGTGGTGGCGGACGGCGTCGGCGATCATCTCGCGGCCGCGCGGGCCGCCCGGCTGGTGGCGCGGACCGCCGCCCGGGTGGCGGTCGTACAGGGTGCGCACGCGGGAATCCTTGCGGCACAACAGGAATTGCTCCGCGAACTGCCCGAGGAGGCGGCGGACAGCGTCCTGGTGGTGGCGGTCGTCCCCGCCGCCGGTTGGCCCGACGGCCCGGCCGATATCGCCTGGGTCGGCGACTGCCGCGCCTACCGCTGGAACGGCCGCGCGCTACAGCGGATCACCATCGATCACACCGTGGCCGAATACTTCCGGTCGCGCGGACACGAGCCGATGCCCGGAATGGCCCATCTGGTAACGACTTCCGCGCGCACCGTGCAACCCGATGACATCGGCCGGGCCGCCACCGGCTCCAGCACCGGCCGCCTGCTGCTGTGCAGTGACGGCGTGGGCAAGAAACTCGATATGGTCGCCATCAAATCCCTACTGGCCAAGGGTGATTCGGCAGGCCACGCCGCCGAAATCCTGGTCGAGACCGCCCTCGCCAACGGCGGCACCGACAACGCCACCGCCCTGGTCGTCGACGCCCAGCCGCTGCCCGCTCAGCGCACGTAGCTCGCCGCGCCCATCGCCGCCGCACAACCCTTCCGACAGGCAGGCATCACCCCGTTTTGGAGTTTGCGGGCACCCCGGGGTAACGTCGTTCTCACCCGACGCGGGGTGGAGCAGCTCGGTAGCTCGCTGGGCTCATAACCCAGAGGTCGCAGGTTCAAATCCTGTCCCCGCTACAAATGAGGGCGGTCCTGACCGGTAGGTTTCAGGACCGCCCTCAATCTTTATCGAGGTTTGTGGCAACGGATTTGATAACCGTCCGGTATGTCCTTGCCCAGTAGCACGACCAACACCGTGAAACCCATTGCTGCCAGTCGTTTTCCGTTGGACGCAGTGGAACTGCATGGGAGGACTGCGTTCGTTGGGGTGCTGGCTCAACGATTGCTCGATGTTGTCGGTTCGAATCTCCGGGGTGGCACGCACGGCATCTACACAGACGCTCATCCGCCGTGAGCTGCGGATTTCCGCCGATATGCCGGTGGTGCGGCGGAGCTATCGGCGGTCGAGGTCATAGGTTCCGCTGAAGGGGCGAGTCCATTGACGGGCCCGTCCGTTCGGAAGCCGATTAGGGCTAGCTCTAGCAACTCAAGTGCACTGTATTGCCGATGACAGCTCACTTCTTGGCTCCCCGCGCGGTGATGTCTGCGATCTGGCAGGCGCGCAGATCGGACGGGCCCGCCAGATCTAGCGGTTACATGGGTCCTGCGTCCACGCCCGGGTGGGCGCGCAGGGCGGTGGCGAGCCACGTGAACACCGGGGCCATGTCGGGCAGTTCGGGCCAGCCGTTGATGGCGGACACCAGCCGCCAGTAGCGCTCCACACGTGGGTCGTTGGCGACCTCGAGCCGTTCCAGGATCCAGCGCCGCAGGAGCGCGTCGTCGGGCTTGCCGAAGGTCTCGGCGTAGCGGGCGGTGAGGGCATCGACCACCCGGGCGGCCTCCAGCGAGTCGGCATTCAGTCCGTCCGCGAGCGCCGCGCCGACCTCGGTGCGGACTGCTTCGGTCAGGTCGTGGTGCAGTCCGGTGGTGTCGCCGTTGGCGCGTTCGCGAGCCTGATACTCGGCCATGGCTCGGACCGCGGCACGAAAGTCGGTGTCCTGCACCAACTCCACAAGGTCCATCCATGCTGTGAGCTGAGCGGTACTCGGGTCGTCGGGGAGTTCGGGCATGCTGGTGCGGACCAGCTCCACCATGGCCGGGTTCGCGTCGACACCGCTGTAGGCCGCGTCGACGAAGTCGTTGATCAGCCGCTGTCGCTCGGCCTGGGACAGGCGCATCAGGTTGTGCATGAGTTCCATTTCCTCTCTCTGGGAACCCCGCTCGGCTACTGCTCGCAACACCGCTCGCCGCATGCGAAGGATCCGGATCTGTACCTCGAGAGCATCGGCATGTGCCGCGGCAACAGCGGCCACAGAGGTCTCCTGCGCCAGGACCCGGGACACGGTCGGCAGATCGATCCCCAGCTCGCGCAGTGTGCGTACCAGTTCCAGGCGTGCGGCGGCATCAGCGTTGTAGAGCCGGTAGCCGGTCGGGCTGTGAGTGGTCGGCGGCACGATCCCCTTGTCGGAGTAGAACCGAATCGTCTTGACCGTCAACCCGGTCCGCTCGGCCAAAGCCCCGATCGTGAAGAGCGTGTCGTCGTCCATGCCCCAACCCTCCTGTCTCCCCCTGATGGAGACTCAAGCCCCGAACACGGCAGATTCTCGGCAACCTCCGATGCACGACCATCCTCTCCTGCCGCTTCCCGCGCGGTTCAAAGCACCAGCGCGGGCCTGTGGAAAATCAACGGGCAGAGCCTCGTTCGGCCAGGGGCGACGCACCATAATGCCGAAGAGCGGACAGGCCGAAAATAGCCCATCGCCCTCAGCGTCATTGCGGTCTGGCCTGGCAACAGGTGGTCCCTGGGATCAGCGAGGTAATCAGGACCTCTGATAGTCCGCTACAACCGGGTGCCCTCTTTGGCCTTTGCGATCGCCCATAGCAGCAGATCGACAGGAACCTCATTTACTGCCGGGCTGATGCGCACCACCGCATCGTTCCATGTTCCGTCGTCTGGGACTACAACGGCGAAGTGGGAGCCGGGCGCGGGTATGGCCGGGTCAGTGAACTCGAAGGCTCGCTGATCCACACTGAGATCGTCGACATCGAGTATCTGTATCTGTCGCCCCTGGAAGATATTGCCAGTCATGGTGTTAGTCCTCGATCAGTTCATCGACGTGGAAGTAGCCAACAATCTTCAGCCCTTCGGTGATGACAACTACCGAGCCGACCTGGT
>NZ_BDAW01000083.1 GCF_001625085.1 Nocardia acidivorans NBRC 108247 | reverse complement strand
GGCTCCGCCAGCGGCCGAGGTGCCACCGCCCGCGCCACCGCCGGTGCCACCGGCCGAGGTCCCACCACCACCGGCGGTTCCACCGCCACCGGCCGAGGTGCCACCGCCGGTGCCACCGGCACCGGAAGTCGTTCCGCCACCCGAGGTTCCACCGCCACCGGCAGAAGTTCCACCGCCACCAGAGGAGGTACCGCCACCACCAGCGGACGTACCGCCACCGGCCGACGTACCGCCACCGGTGGATGTTCCACCGCCACCGCTCGCGCCACCCCCGCCGGTTCCGCCGTCACCGGCTCCGGTGCCTCCACCGGCTCCCGCGCCGGTTCCCCCGCCGGTGGTACCTCCCGGCCCGGAAGTCGTTCCGCCACCCGAGGTTCCGCCGCCGGTCGAGGTGCCGCCTCCGGGGGTCGTTCCGCCGCCCCCGGTTTCGCCGCCGGTACTGCCGCCCGGTGTCGTCCCGCCACCGGGACCGGTGGTCGAGCCACCCGGTGCGGTCTCACCACCGGCGGTGCCGCCGGAAGTCGTTCCGCCGGAGGCAGTTCCGCCGGGCGCGGTCCCGCCGGGCGCGGTCCCATTCGCGGGCGTACCGCCAGTGGTGCTGCCCGCGGGATCACCGGTGGCCGACCCCGGCGTCGCGGGCGACCCCGGTGACGTCGTACCGGGATTGGGAGCACCGGGATTGGGCGCACCGGGCAGTGTGCGCGGCAGGCTCACCGAGGGCACCCGGCCGAGGTATTGCGGTGCGCCGAACGCCTGCGCGGTGAGGAACGGCAGCGGATTGACGAACTGAGCCGGATTGGCATAGGTGAGAGAGTTTGTGACACTGCGGGTTTCGCAGTGCGTACCGGCCCGGGTGTCGACCGGCCGACCGCCGGACCAGGACGGGGTGACCGTCGGCGCCATCGGACCGTAGCTGCTGACGGCCGCCGCCGTGGTCACCACGTGCACGCGCCCAGTCGCCCCGGGCACCCCGCTGGTGTCCTCCAGCAGCAGCACATCGCCCGCCCCGATCGTCCCGGAGTCCGAGGGCGCGGGCGCGGCCTGCAATCCGGTGGTCCCCGCCACGGTCCCGCCGAGCACGGTGGCCGCGGACATGGCCAGCGCCGAAGCCACTGCCGCACCGGAGAATACGGCCGCGCGCGGGGCGTAGCGCCCGATGGCCGAGCCGGTGTCGGCGGAGCGGAACGCGGCCAGCGCCGCCCCCACCGCCACGGTATGCGCCGGATCCGGCGCCATGATGACCGGCCGCCCGAGATCGGCGAGCACCCGCGCCACCTCGATGGGCCGCGCCGCGCCGCCGATCAACAGCACCCGGTCGATATCGTCCATGGTGAGTCCGGTGTTGTGCACGCACGACCGGACCACCCGTAGCGAATTGCGAATATGCCAGCTGCGCAGGCGATTCGTATCCGCGGCGGGCACCACGGCCGAGACCGGCTGATGCTCCCCCGGCGCGATACTGCGCGCGTACCGGGCCAGCAGCGCGCCGAGCGGTCGCCCGCCGTATTCGGTGGAGCGTTCGGCCACCCCGAGAATGCCGCGCTCCTCGCGATCGGCCTCGGTGCGCACCACCGCCACATCCAGGCAGTTGCCACCTAGGTCGTAGACCAGAGTTATTCCGGCACTGGAGATTCCGTACTCCGCGTCCAGCCACTCCACGGCCGCGACCGGCTCCGGCATGAGCGCGACATCGGAGGCCCCGGACCAGTCCAGCGCGCGCCGCAGCCGGGTCACATGCTTTTCGGTGTAGTTGGCCGGATAGGTGGTGACGGCCGGTGCCTCCGGCGCGTTGGCCTCGATGAGTCCATTGACCACCGCGGCCACCAGATCGGCGGGCGACCAGATGCGCCCGTTGATGACGACCGGGTCCGGATCGGTGGTGAGATCCGCGAAATCGGTGACCACCGGGGCGAAACGGGGAATACCGCCGATGCGTGGTCCGCCCGCACTGTCGAAGGTGACAGCGGTCCGGCGCACTCGCACGGCGGGCCGGGTCCGTTCACCGGCCGCGGTCGACCATACGGAGTTCACTGTGCCGATGCTCATGCCAAAGCCAACAGTCATTTGCTATCCCGTCAACGCACCGTGACCACGGCCTCACAGGCGTACCAACCATGTGGACGCGGTCGTTTTCCAAACAGCGGGTTCAGGTTAGCTGGCGCATGCCGGATGTGAATATCGAATCCAGAGAAAAGATTTCGCGTCCAGTAGCGAAGTTGGCGAATCTACTGGTCAGCCAGGTGGGGCTTCAAGATCGAATCGAACTGGACGCCAAGCGAGTTCGGTGACAGGTGCGCTGTGGCTACAAGTCAGCGAACGAGTAATTCATACCAACCGGTAGGCAACCAGTGTCCGAAAAAGAAAACCGCAGCGTCAGTTTGTACGCGCGAATTGCCGATCACTGGTCGGTTGCTGTGCCCGAGTTCCCCACTCGCGCAGGCTGACCGACCGCGATTCGAAGTCAATTCTTCTTTACTACCAACCATGTCGCCCCGGGCAAACACAGCATTACAACTCACACAACACAATCCGTACACAAAACAGACCGCCTCAGATGACAGAGCATCCGAGGCGGTCTGAAGTACGACGAACTAACGACTGCGCACCAGCAGCGGCAGGCGACGCCGCACCGGACGATTCACCGCACCGCCGCGAATGGCATTCGGTTGACGCGCACCGACCAGTCGGTCGAATTCCCCCGCGCCATGCGCCGGTTCCACCAGCCGCCCCGCATTGAAGTCATCCACCAACTGCCGCACCGTCTCCTGCGCACAGGACTTGTTGGTCCCGATGAACCCGGTCGGCCCACGCTTGATCCAGCCGGTCACATAGGACCCCGGCACCACCGACCCGCCGGCGCTCTCCAGCACCCGCCCGTCGAGATTCGGAATCACACCCCCGCGCTCGTCGAACGGCAACCCCGCCAACGGAACTCCGCGATATCCGACGGAGGTGAGCACCAGCCCGGTCGCCAGCACCTCGGTATCCGAGGTGGCCTGCGCCCGCACCACCCCGTCGGCCCCGGTAATGAGCTCATTGCGCACCACAGCGACCCCGGTGACCCGGTCCACACCCTCGAAAGCCGTTGGCGCGGAAAGATACCGGAAGACGATCCGCTTGCGCCCGCCCACCGGCCGATCGGCCAGCCCGCGCAGCAGCTTCAGCTTCTGCTCGACCTGCCACGGCATGCTCGCATCGGTCGCGGGAATCTCGCCCTCGACCACGATGTCGACATCGGCCCCGAGCAGCCCCACGAATTCCGGCACGGTGAAGGCGGATTCGGCGGGACCGCGACGACCCAGCACGACCACTTCCTCGATCTTGCTGCGCCGCAAGGCCGTCAAGGCGCGCGGTGCGATATCCGTACCGGCCAGCAGCTCCGGATCGGTGGTCAGAATCCGCGCAACATCCAGCGCCACATTGCCATTGCCGACGATGACGGCCCGCCGCTGCGACAGATCGAAGTATCGACCGGCATGATCGGGATGCCCGTTGTACCAGGCCACGAACTCGGTCGCCGAGACGCTGCCGGGCAGCCCCTCCCCCGCGATGCCGAGCTTGCGATCGCTGGAGGCGCCCACCGCGTAGATCACCGCGTGATGATGCGCCAGCAGCTCCTCATGCGAAATGTGTTCCCCGGCATTCACATTCAGGTACGACCCGAAGCCGTCCTGCGCGGAGATCACATCGAAGAGCTCGCCGACCTGCCGCGTCTTGGTGTGGTCCGGCGCGACGCCGAACCGCGCCAGCCCGTACGGCGTGGCCAGCCGATCGAAGACCGTCACCGACACCCCGGACTGGGTCAGCAGTTCATCGGCCGCGTACATGGCCGAGGGACCCGAGCCGACGATCGCCACCCGCAGCGGTTCCCGCCCGGGCTTGACCTCCGCCGCCGGAATCGGTTTCGCCAGCAACGGCCGCGGCCGCTCGGTCCGGTAGAAGTCGGCATTGATCTCGATGAAGGGCAGCTGCTCATCGGTCAGCTTCTTGGTCGAGACGATCGCGTCCACCGGGCACGCGGTCGCGCAGGCGCCGCAGTCCACGCACGCCTGCGGGTCCACGTACAGCATCTCCGCGGTCCGGAAATCCGGCTCATCGGGCGTGGGATGGATGCAGTTGACCGGGCAGGCGTAGACGCAAGAGGCGTCACTGCAACAGGATTGGGTGACTACGTACGGCACTGTACGTCCCTTGTCTCAGGCGTTCTTGCCGGAGCGGATCGGCTCCGAACGATAGCGGGAGGCATTCCCTGCGATACCGAACAGCTTCCAGACGCGCTTGGAAATCGGGTTCATCAGCCCGATCTCCTGGGCCAGCGCGCGCACATCGACGAAGTAGTCGCTGAACGCCTGCTTGGAATCCTTGGAGCCGTAGAACAGCTCCTTGCGCACCTTGTCCGGCACGTCGAACTCGTCGAAGAACGCCTTGGGCGGGGTCACGATGGACCGGCCCAGAATGAACATGACGATCGGCATGGCGATCGAGAGCACCAGCTTGCTGGCCTGATTCGATTCCGGCACATGGCGCTTGAGGAATTCGTGCGCGAACGAGATGTGCCGCGCCTCCTCGGCGACGTGAATCGCCATGACACCGCGCATGATCGGGTGCACTTCCTCGCCCGAGCGCAGAATCTGCTTCTGGATATGGTCGATCGGCTCCTCGCCGGCGAGCACGGCCATGAAGAACAGGTTCGGGAAGAGCACCGCGACCGGAACCGCGATCTGCCGGAACTGCCGCACCCACGGACCCATACCGGGCACGTCCAGGCCGATGCGATTCACCATCTCCTGGAACATCTGGGTGTGGTTCAGCTCTTCGGACATCTCATGGGTGCAGTACCGGAACTCCGGATCACCATTGGCGAGACCGAAGGTGTGGTTCACCATGCCGCTGATCAGGATCGACTCGAACTGCAGGCCGACCTTGGCGACATTGGCCTGCCGGTACTTGCCGACGGCGATCTTCTGCTCGTCGCTGAGTGCGAGGTACCAGGGGTGCCGACCGATCGGGTCCGCGGACGCGGGCAGAATCCAGCGCTCGGGCTTGGTGTTGGCGTCGAAGTCCGGGTTCTCCCAGTCGATGTCCTCGAACGGATCGAAGCTGCGGTTGACCGAGCCCTCGGAGAGCAGCAGCAGCTTGTGCGCG
Source organism: Nocardia acidivorans NBRC 108247 (assembly GCF_001625085.1). Classification (GTDB taxonomy): domain Bacteria; phylum Actinomycetota; class Actinomycetes; order Mycobacteriales; family Mycobacteriaceae; genus Nocardia; species Nocardia acidivorans. The sequence continues at coordinate 38,797 of NZ_BDAW01000083.1, read as the reverse complement.
TACTCGATGGCCTCGGCGACAACCGGGTCGTCGACATGGGTAGTGGTCGGGGACATCATCGTCACCTCTCCAGTCGGTGATGTATGTGTATCCCATGGTTACACCAAACTGGAGCACCGTCAACACGCGCTAGCAAGATGCTTGCACGCGTCGACCCCGACCGAACCATGAATCGAAGGCAAACCCGCCGGTAACCGGCGTATTTACAGGGCCGCGACCCGGGTGACACGCCGGAAGAGATCAGCTAGCACATGATGCCGATGGCCCCCGGAATCCTGCGCCAGCACGGACTGCCTGGCCGAGATGGCGGCCCCGTCGGCAATGGTGCGCTCCGGATCGGAAGCCACCGTCACCGGGCGAGCCAGCTGTTTCGCCAGCACCTCGGCGACCTCGGGCGGGCGCGCGGCCCCGCCGACCACCAGCACCCGATCCACATCGGCCATGGTGACATCGGCGATGCGCAGACATTTGTAGACCAGCTTCAGCGAAGCCCGAATATGTTCGGTGCGCAGCTCACCGGTATCGGTATCGGAGAACACCCGCGAGACCACGGGCGCGTCCGGTGAGCGCCGCAAGCGCCCCGCGACCAGACCACCGAACGCCCGGCCGCCGAAATCCGCGGAGTGCAAGGGCAATCCGACGATGGGATTGCTCGGCGCGCCCGCGCCCACCCGCACCAGCGTCACATCCAGTCCGGAACCACCGAGGTCGTAGACCAGCGCCAGCCCCGGCATGAGCGGCCCGCGCTGGGCCGCCAGCCAGGCCGCCGCGGCCACCGGTTCGGGCAGCAGTTCGACATCGGCGAGCCCGATCCCGTCCAGTGCGGTGCGCAGGTCGGCCACCAGACTCGCGGAGTACCCGGCCGGGTGGGTCACCGTGATTCCGGTGTCCCCCTTACCGTTCTGCCCGGCCGGAGCCTTCCCCAGCACCTCCTCGAGCACGCTGTCGGCCACGGTGGCAACGAGATCCGCGGCCGAGAGCGCCCGGTGACCGACCCGTGCGACCGGGGCCCCACGCTGGGTCAGATCGGCGAATTCGGTGATCACCCGGCCGTGCCGCGGAATGCGGCCGACCCGGGCGGTACCGGAACTGTCGAAGGTGAGGGTGGTGCGCCAGGTGGTCGGCGGCGAACCCTTACGCGCGGCGAAGGGCGGGCTGCCCCGGCGAGCCGAGCGATCGGCGGCTGTCACGCACACCGTATTGACCGTGCCGATACTCAAGCCCACACCGAACGCCATCACATCACCCTCGATCGACGAGTCGTTTCTCAGCCGTCCTGACCCGACCCGGGATTCATGCAACTCCTGCGCCGAATGCTTGCCAACCACCGGACACGAGGTTGTCCGCCACTCCACCTGTCCATGAGTGCGACCGCGCCTGCCAGGGGCGGTGTCCAGACACGCCCGAAGGAGCGCTAGGTGTCGGAAAGTTTGCTCGGCTTGGGCATTTTCGACATTCAGGACAGTGGGTACCGGTCGGGACGGAAATCGCCCGGACGACGAGAAGTGCCCCCGCTCCGAATGATTCGGGGCGGGGGCGCTTGTCGCTAACGATTACTTCGCCGGTGCGGTCAAGATGGTCGAGCTCAGCACCGACACCAGGCTGTACGCCAGGTTCACCAGGTCCGAGGCCACCCCGTTCTGACCCATGAGCATCTTGGCCAGCGGGCCCATCATCTTGACGGCCGACTGCACCAGGGTGCTCATCGACTCGATATCCAGGACCTCACCGGTCTTGGAGCTCTTGTCGGTGGTCGAGGGAGCCTGTGTACCCGGATTCGGCAGTGTCCCCGGGCTGGTCCGGATTCCCGGATTGGATTGCGTTCCCGCACCGGGAAGTTGCGGTGCGGCCACCGGCGGTGACTTCGGCGCGACCGGAGCCGCGATGGGACGAATCCCACCGGGCAGCTCGCTCGCACCCGGAATCGTCGCGGGCAGCACCCGGCTGTCCGAGGCGGGCTGGGTCTTACCGGGCTGGACCACCGGGGGCGCCACCGGCTGCGGCACCTCGGGGGCGGGGGGCGTACCCGGCTTGGCCTGCCCCGGCTGCGCCACCTGCGGACGCAGCAGATCACTCAATTGCGGAATCAGCAACTCCGGCTTGAAGTCCGCGCCGGGCTGATCGGACGGCGCGGGCGGCGCGGGCGGGGCCTTCGGATCGGCCTGGACGCCGCCCTGGGTCTTGGGGTCTACCGCCGCGCCACCGTTCTGCGGCAGCGTCTGCGACCCCGGCGCTCCCGGCACGGTCGCGCCCGGAACCGTTGCGCCCGGAACCGCCTGCTGCGGTGCGGGTGCGGCACCCTGCGGAGCCACCTGATCGGCGGGCGCACCGGGTTGCGGGCCGACCGCGGGGCCACCGGCCTGTGGTTCGGGGACACCACCCGGCATCGCGCCCTGGGACTGCGCGCCACCCTGCGGTGCGGTCTGACCCGGTCCGCCCTGCGGAACCGCTTGCGGCTGAGCGGTTGTCCCGCCCGGCTCGGTCTGCGGTTCGGTCCCGGCGGGGGGCGCCTGGAACTGTGCGGGTTGCACCGGCGGTGCGATGGCCGGTCCGCCCGCCTGCTCGGCGGCATTGCTCGGCGGCACCGCCACTCCGAGCAGGTACGAGACCACGCCCGTGGTGATGGTGACCGCGTGCCGGAGTTGACCCTCCCGCGTCTCCAGCAGCGCTGCGTCCTCGGCATTGGCTCCATTGCCCATTTCGAGGAAGACATCGGGGACCTGCGTCAGCGCGGGTCCGGCGATATCGGCGCGCGGCTGAAGTCCTTCGACCGCCCCGTTGTACGCGGCGGCCGGGAATCCGGCCTGAATGTAGGCGTCCCGCATGGCCTTGCTGGCGGCCAGGCCCGCGACGGATTGCACCTCATTGGCTTTGGCGTCCGGAATCGGCAGCTGGGGCACGATGAGGTGGAAGCCGCGCGCGTCGGCGGGCGCGCTGTCGGCGTGGATGCTGACGGCGATGTCGGCACCGGATTGGTTGGCGGCGCGGGCGCGTTCGTCGACGCAGCCGCCCCAGCCGGTGTCATCGGGGCGGCTCATCACGACGCGCGCGCCGAGACCCTCGAGGGAGGTGCGCACCAATTGCGACACATCCCAGTTGATGGTGTGTTCAGGAACGCCGTGCAGGCTGGTCATGCCGGTGGTCTGGCATGCCTTGGTGCCGCCGCGGCCGTCGTCGACCTGTTTGGCGACGTCCTGACTGTGATTGGGCCCCTGGTGGCCGGGGTCGAGGAAGATCGTCTTCCCGGCGAGCCTTTGTGGCAGTTGGGGCAATTCGGGCGAAGCTAGGGCGGTAGCCGGGATGAGCCCGGCCACTGTCGAGAATGCCGCGGCCGTGACGGCGGTGAAGATACCGGCCTTGACCATGCTCGGCTTCATAAGCGGCGGCGCTCCCGGGATCGAGGCGCCCCTCCCTTCCCACTAGTAACACCAAACCCAGCTGTTTACTTTTGCAACATCAGTTACCCTCTGGCAACGTCCGAGGCGGTTCGTGATTGAACTGTTACCGGTGGTCAGGGAAATTGGACGCTTGATCTCGCCGCATAAGGGGCTATTCCAGCGAATATTTAGCCCGACACGACAGAATCGCCGTCGACGCGTACCGCGCGGGCATCCAGCGGACGGGGTGCGGGGCCGCCCGCGACCGTGCCGTCGAGATTGAATTTGCTGCCGTGACAGGGGCATTTGATGAGTCCGTCGCTGACCTCGCTCACCTTGCAGCCCAGATGGGTACAGGTGGAGGAGAATCCGGCGAAGGCTCCCGCGGTGGCCTGGGTGATCACGGTGTCGCCCTTGATGACTCCGCCGCCGACCGGCACCTCCGAGGTTTTGGCGAGTTCGGTGCCGCCGTCCTGCTTGCGCACCCGGACGTCATTGGTGGAGGCCGCGGCCTTCTCGGTATTGCCGTAGCTACTGCACGCGACGGCGCTCAGGGCGGTGGCCGCCACTCCGGTGGCGGCGAGCGCGGTACGGCGGTCCATCCGGAACGCACCGGGGGTCGAAATCTGTTCGGTCATGGTTACTCCTGAAGTCGGGGGTGGACGCGGGCTGGCGGCCACACCTTGTGGACGTTGTGGACGGTGCCGCCGGTTCACTCGCGGGCGGTCCGGGAATCAGGAGGCAAACCCCCGGGTCCGGAAGAACCAGACCGCCGAGGTGAACCAGAGCGCGACGAAACCGGTGAACAGCATCCCGCCCACGACAGGAATTACCCAGCGGGGCAACCCTTTTCGAGTCAAGAGCAGCATCTTCGCGACGAAGATGCCGTAGACCGCGCAGCCGAACAGCGAATGCAGCAGGACCCGACGGTCGGTGGCCTCGAAACCGAAGGCGTACAGGCAGTGCACGGCCACCGGGATGCTCACCAACACCGCGAGGCGACCGGACCAGACATGCCAGCGCGCGGCCCACTGCCCCGGTTTCACCCTGGGCAGTACGCCGTACATGGCCATGGCGCTGATGTCCTGCCCGACCGCGAGCAGTACCACCGCGGTCGCCAGCCACGCCTTGACCGCACCCGGACTGGAGAATCCGGCCAGGCTCACGGCGTAGCCGCGCGCGGGATGGGTGGAGCCGTAGACGCCGAGCAGTACCGAGACCGCGGCGCCCGCCAGCACGATCAGCGCGAGGGTCAGCGCGGTGCGCTGGGGCGAGGCGGACGCGGGGGCCGCGGTGGACGCCGGTGGGACCGCACCCCGCACGACCGTCGGCACGGACCCTTGCGGATCCGAGTCACGGCGGGCATCCGTGACGGCCCGCCGATCCGGAATACGGCGGGGGTCCCGGGCGTCGCGGGGATCAGAAGTCGGTGTCATCGCCGTGCACCTTTCGTGCGTCGGGTACGAGATCCGGTGCGGGAACGGTGGTTCCGTTCGGCTGGCGGCGCACGCCGGTGACGCTGCCGTCCGGGCGGACGATCCAGCTGTCGCGGCCATTGGCCGATTGCGCCCGATAGATACCCGCCGGTGCCCGCACCGGCGCCGCGGTGAAGTCCAGGACGCGCTTGTCGAGAGTCAGTGTGCCGGTGAGGGAATCACCCGTCAGGCCGGCCTGTAGCTCGGAGTCCTTGCCGGTCAAGGCCATTCGCCCGGCGTCGGCCGCACCGCGCAGCCAGGACTCGACCGCGGCGCCGTCGCAGGCGTAGGCGACGGCCTGTTTTCCGGTGACGGTGATGGAGAGGGTGATGGTGCGGGGCCGGGCGGGAATCACCGCGACGTAATCGGCCTGGGCCGGGAAGGTCGCCGCCGAATCGGAGGGGTTCGGGGTGGTGGAGCCGGGAGCGGCACTCGACGACCGGCCTCCCGCGGCGGAGGGTTGTGGCGCGCCGGAGGGGGGTTGTGCCGCAATGGAACTGCTGGTCGTGGTGCCGGGCGCGGCCGGTTCGTCGGTGGGGTCGGTGGCGATATCGGTGATCAGCAGGCCGAGGCCGAGTGCGGCGGCGGCAGCGAGGGTGAGGAGGGGGCCCGCCCGTTTCATGGCTGTTCTCCGGTCTCAGGCGCTGAGGGGCAGTCGCCGCAGCGAGCGCAGGGCGTAGTGCACGCGGGTCTTCACGGTGCCGACCGGAATGCCCAGGTCGGCGGCGACATCCTGATAGGCGCGATCGCGCAGGATGACCTGGACGACGGCATCGCGCTGTGGTCCGGGCAGGTGTGCCAGGAGTTCGGCGACCAGTAGGCCGTCGGCGAGCCCGTCGGTGAAATCCGGACCGGCGCACTGTCCCTCGGCGACATCGCCGATCTCGTCCCAGTGCGCGTCACCGGGGCGGGCGGCGCGCACCCGGGCGATATCGGTGAGGATATTGCGCTCGATGGTGAGCAGCCAGGTGCGCACACTCCCCCGGCTCGGGTCGTAGCTGGCGCAGGCTTTCCAGGCGCGCAGCAGCGTCTCCTGGACGGCGTGTTCGGCGAGGCCGGTATCGCCGAGCCGGCGCATGGCACGCCAGTGCAGCAGGGCCTTGTCCGCGGCGAGGACGGCGGAGAGTCCGGAATCGGTACAGAGCCGGGCGCACTCGGTGGCACAGGTGGACGGGCCGGGGGGACGTCCGTCCGGGAGGGGGTGAAGTCGTCTCATGTCTTGAATATCGCGAGCGACACCGAGAAGTGAATCGGTGATTACCGCCTATTTCGGTGTTAACGGTTTTGGGCTGTGATTTCCGAATCGAAACCGGTTTGTGCGCAATCAATTACACGGAACGTCCAAATTGGACACTTGATCTCTGATAAACCGTGCTCCGGGAGATTCGGGGATCCCATACCGCGCCGGTTGCGAGGCCGCGCGGTCAATGAGCATTCATGGGAGGAATACTGTGCGTGCAGGCGCGCTTTTGATCGCGGGAGCGCTGTCTTCCGCACTGCTGACCACCGCCGCGGCCACCGCTACCGCCGATCCGGCGAGCGAAATCCCCGGCGACGGCCTCTACCTGGTGAACGTCGACATCAAACCCGGCACCTACGTCTCCGACGGCACCCCCGACGAGTCCACCGGCTGCTTTTGGCGTCGCCTCTGGCACATCCAAACCCCCACCGACTACAACGACCCCAACCACTACGTGATCGCCAGCGACTTCACCAAGGTCCATCCGGTCCGCATAGTCATCAAACCCACCGACGTAGCCTTCCGCGCCGACAACTGCGGCGCCTGGCACATGGTCCCGGACATCCCGACCGGCTCCTTCGGCGGCTGATCTCATGATGGTCGCCCATTCCGCGCTCGTGCCGCCGTGCGACGCCGACGAATCCCGCGCGGGTGAATGGGTGCGGCACTAGCATCGGGCGGGTGGCGAAGTTCAGCAGTTGGGATGGATTGGAGCTCAACTATCGGGTGTGGGAGGGCGCGGGGGTGCCCGTGGTGTTGCAGCATGGGATCGTCGCCGACACCAATGCGAATTGGATGAGTGTGGGGGTGGTCGCGGCGCTGCAACAGGGCGGGCATCGGGTGATCTCGCTGGATGCGCGGGGGCATGGGCGATCGGAGAAGCCGCATGACGCCGATCGGTATTCGTGGCGGGCCATGGCCGATGATGTGCGGGCGCTGTACGACCATCTGGGGCTGGATGAGGTTGTCCAGGTGGGGTATTCGATGGGCGGGATCATCTCGATTCTCGTCGCGCAGTCCGATGAGCGGGTGCGCCGCCTCGTGGTGGGCGGAATCGGCTCGGGGGTGGTGGATTGCGGCGGTATCGATTGGCGGGTGATCAATGCAGAGGACATCGTCACCGCCATGCGGGGCGACGGGTCCGGAACCGTGGAGCAGGCCAAGATGTTTCGGATACTGGCCGATGTGCTCGGGGCCGATCGCGAGGCCATTGCCGCGGTGGCGCGGGGGCTGAGCGAGGCGCCGATCAAGACGGTCGCCGATATCGAGGCGCCCACGCTGGTGCTGGCGGGCGATGCCGATCCGTTCGCGGCCGAGCCCGAGCGGCTGGCGGCGGCCTTCCCGAATGGCAGCCTGGCCGTGGTGCCCGGCGATCACCTGGTCGCCACCACGCATCCGAAATTCGCCGCCGCGCTGGTGGATTTCCTGGCCTGAGCCCGCAGGATCCGTAGAGCCGCACCGATCTCGACGGTGCGGCAACAGAACTCAGTACTCGTGCCGGTGCGGAACGAACTCGAGGGTTAGCAGCGCGACGGCGGCGATGAGCACCTCGCGCCAGCGGATCAGTACGAACCGTTTATCGGAGAACGAGTTGAACTTGCGCAGGAATCGGTACAGTGATTCCAGCCGGATGAGTGGATCACCCAGCCGCACAGCCACATACGCCAACTGCCCGAGCCGACTGCGCTCCTGGTCGCCGAACAACTCGGGAAATGCCGCGAACGCCAGCGAGATTCGGGTGATGCCGTGCGCCCGCGCGTACTCGACCAGATCCACGATCATGCGCTCGTCGAGCCCATTGGGCGCGTCGCGCCGCCGCCACGGCACATCCAGGCTCAGCTCGCGGCCGTTGCCGGAAACGCCGTAGCGCTGGAATCCGACGACCTGCCCGCTCTCGTCGCGGGCCAGCACCACCAGCATGCCCGGATGCCGTCCGTCGAGCAGGTGGTCCAGGATCATGGAGAAACCGCGGGTCTGCCGCCCGTGCCCCCATTCGTCGACAATGCCGAGCAGATCCTCGCGCTGCGGTTCGGTGAGCGCGACCTCGGGCAGCACCTCGGTGGTGACGCCGAAGTTGCGGGTGCGGCTGACCGCCTGCCGGAGATTGCGAAAGCGCCGTCCGACCAGGTCGAAGTCATTCACCTCGACCACCACGTCGCGCCCGATCGGAATCGGGTGCAGGCCGCGATGCTCGAAGGCGCGCAGCTGCCACAGCTGGGTGAGCTCCGGGCTCGCGCCCAGCACCGCGATGCGCCAGCCGTGCGCACTGGTGAATTCGGAGAACTCCGAGACCAGTTCGCCGAATCGCTGCTTGTCCCCGATGGGATCGCCCGCGACCACGGCGATGCCCAGTCGCGCGCGATAGGCGATGGCCGCCGAGGAGTCGGCGTTGAAGAAGTAGCTCTTGGACGAGTGCAGGGCGAACGGCGCGACCGGATCCAATTGTGTGCGGCGCACCAGTTCGGCCACCCGGGTCAGCTGTTCGGGCTGCGGCTTACTGCCCTGCGGGGCCATCAGCACCAGTCCGCTGGCGGCGAGGAAGAAGAAACCGGCGGTGGTGTGCTCGGCCCGGTAGCTGAAGTTCGCCACGACGAGCACGATGGTGGCCGCGGTGAGGTGGGGCAGCGTGATGGGGCGGCGCAGGTGCAGGCCGCGGGCGACGAAGAGCCCGGCGACCGAGACCGCGAGGAACCAGCCGTGGTCGGTGCCCTCCCGGGAGGACCGTTCGGCCGCCCAGACGAGCACCAGACTGCCGAGTACGAGCGCACCGATGAGCGGTACCCGGGTACTCGGTCCGGCGGTGAAAACGGTCTCGCGATACGCGGTCAGTCCGGTGGTCCGTACCGCCATATTCTCGTCACGCATGCTGCTCCTTCTGTGGCAGATGCGGCCCGCTCACCAAGCGTCTTCCCATGGTGATCCTCCCTCGGTCCCTATGAACACACTATGCGGGACATACGACGGGAGGCACTCGGTTATTCCGGCCAGCCTTTCGGGGGACCGCCCAGCACGGGGTCGGTGATGCCTCCGGGGCAGGCCAGAGCGGGTGCGTCCCAACCAGCGAGACGCGAGCCCGCGGCGTAGGCGGAGTGCAGGAAATCCAGGGCCGCGCCGACCGGATCGCCGCTGCGGCGGGCCGCGTCGTAGGAGTAGTAGGCGGCGTGCGCGGAACCCGAGGGCACCCAGCGGGCTTGCGCCGGGAGCAGTGGAAGTTCGGTCAGCCCTTCGGGTTCGGGGGCGGTGTAGGAGTAGAACGTCGGTTCGGGCACATTGTCGTCGCCGAACCAGAAGCCGGCGCTGATCTCCTCGCGCGAATACGATTCGCGGGTCACGGCATTGACGCTGGTGTCCATATCGATCTTGCGGTCGGAGAAGCGCTGCACCGCGAGATCGAAGGTGTGCCAGAAGAGTTGCACCGGGCTGATCTTGCCGGAATAGCTCGCGCTGAATTCCTCGAGCACCCGGCCCACCTGACTGGTGACGCGGAAGGCGCGCAGGGCGGCGGCCGGGTCGTAGTGGTGGTGCTCCTCGTCCTCGTCGAACGGGCGGCCGTTGTCGGGCAGGTCGTACGGGGTCGGGAAGGGCAGGGTGACCTCGACGCCCAGATCACTCAGCGCGCGCATGGTCTCGGTGTAGAAACTGGCCACCGATTGATTGCCCAGCGGGATCTCCTCCTGGATGCCGCGATCGGTGCCGATGCGCAGGACATGGTCGAAGAAGTCGAAGGCGCAGGTGAAGACCGGGCCGGCGGTGGCGGTGCCGAGGGCGACGGTGGTCCAGCCGCGGGCATTGATCCGGTAGGTCATATGCCACCAGTGGTTGCGGCGGATGCCCTTGGCGAGCGCGACCTTGCCGACGATCTGGATATAGCGGTGCAGTGTCTCCTTGGTGGGCCGCCAGGCGTCCAGCGGCAGCGCGGGGAGCACCTCGCCGGAGTCGGCCGTGAGGGTGCCGGTAACCGAGGAATCGCCCATGCTCCTGCCCACTTTCGTTCGAGACGGTCGTGTTTCAGATCGGCGGTGCCCGGTTATCCTACACACCCGCAACCCACCTGCGAGTACTGCGAAACACGCAGTAGTGCAAGATCTTTCAAAGTATCCTGAACATTCCCCGCGCAACGCGCGCGTAGCGCCGCAACCATGAACAGGGGTGAATCCGCAATGACGGACATCAATACGGCCTATGCCGTCGTCGTCACCGCGGTCAGCGACCCGACGCAGGTGGAGGGTCTCGAATGGGAGCGGGCGGTGGAGTACCTGCCCAGCCTGGCATCGGATGCCATGCGGACCTGGGTCCGCGCGCAGGAGTCGGGGGCCGAGCCGAAGGGGGCCGTGAGCAGGCACGGGGTGGTGATTCCGGGGCCGCAGCGGCGGGTGGCGCCGCGCCAGCCGTATCGGGAGGTCTGCGTACCGCCCTCGGAGTATCTACTCTTCAGTGCGGCGGTACGGCAGGGTCCCCAGCGAGGTCCGTCCTCGCCCGGGACTCGCCCGGCGGGGACGGGACAGGCGTCCGGCACGTTGACGGGTCGGCATTCGACCAACTAGGGCGTCGACGGCACTGGCCGATCAGCTGAATTCCGATGGCACTCAACCGATTTCAGACAGGGAGCGGGGCCCTGCCTGCCGACCGGCGGCAGGACCCCGCTTGTCCGCAGGGAGAGCGCGTCGAAGACCTGCTCCACCGCTGATGCTGCTGAAAAACGAATTCGCTGGGTCCGGTCTGCGCGCTCACTGCCTGCCTGCTGATCCTGCCCGGTGACCCGGCACGGGGTGGAACTTGCCTGTTACGCAATAGGTCCGAGGGTGCTACGGGGTGACGATGGCGAATCCCGGTTCGGGCTTGTCGATCACGCCCTTGATCTGGACCAGGGCGGCCGGATTGCCGTCGATTGTGATGTCCCCCTTGGCAATGGCGTCCTTCATATCGCCGCCGCCCATCATGTTCTGGATGAACCCGCCGCGGGTGAGGGTGATGGTCGCGTCGGGGGCTGCGAGGCCGTCGTTCGGCCGGCGGTCGTAGTGCACGAGCACGCCATTGCGCAGCTCGGCCCGATGCACCCTGTCCTGCTGATCGCTGAACCGCCAGTCTGTGACCACATGGATGTCCCACGCCTTGGGGCCGTTGATATTCAGTGCGATGGCGTCGAACGCCTGGTCCACGGTGAGCGCGGCCAGCAAGCCCTTGGAGTTCGCCGAGGTCGGCGTGCCGAAGGAGCCGTTGCGCAGCTCGTACGCACCGGAGAGGTAGAAGTTGCGCCAGGTGGCATTCTCGGAGCCGTAGCCGAGCTGCTCGAAAGCGCTGGCCTGCAAATCCTTCGCCTTCTTGTTGTTCGCGTCGGCGAAGATCACATAGTTGAGAATCTGTACGGCCCAACGGTAGTCGGCGTCGTCATAGGCTTTCCTGGCCTTCTTGATCGCCGCGGTCGCACCGCCCATGGCATCGACGTGCCGTTTGGCGTTCTCGACCGGCGGATGCTCCCACAGGTGTGCGGGATTGCCGTCGAACCAGCCCATGTACCGCTGGTAGATGGCCTTCACATTGTGGCTGACCGAACCGTAGTAACCGTGTGTGTACCAGGCCTTCTGGATATTCGGTGGTAGTTGCATGGCCTCGGCGATCTCACTGCCGACCATGCCCCGATTCAGCATGCGCAGGGTCTGGTCGTTGAGGTAGCCGTACAGATCGCGCTGTGTCGACAGGTATTCGACGATCTTGTCGGTGCCCCAGATCGGCCAATGATGCGAGGAGAAGACGATATCCGACTGGCGCGCATAGAGATTGATGGATTCGGTGAGGTACTTGGACCACACGTGCGGATCGCGCACCAGCGCACCGCGCAGGGTCAGGATGTTGTGCAGGGTGTGCGTGGCGTTCTCGGCCATGCACAGGATGCGGCGGTCGGGGAAGTAGAAGTTCATCTCCGACGGGGCCTCGGTGCCCGGGGTCATCTGGAACACCATGCGCACACCGTCGATCACCTGCTCCTGGCCGGTGGTGTCGATGGTGATGGTCGGATCGATGAGGCTGGTGGTGCCGACCGAGGTGGTCTGGCCCAGGCCCGCGCCGATCTGCCCCTTCTCCCCGCGCGGCAGGGCAGCGCCGTACATGTACGCGGCGCGACGCGCCATGGCGGTGCCCGCGTAGATGTTCTCCGAGACCGCGTGCTCGAGGAAACCGGAGGGCGCGATCACCGGACAGCGGCCCGCCGCCACATCCTCGCGGGTGGTGACGCCCAGCGAACCGCCGAAGTGGTCGACATGCGCGTGCGAGTAGATCAGGCCGGTGACCGGCCGGTTCCCGCGATGCGCGCGGTACAGCGCCAGTCCGGCGGCGGCGGTCTCATTGGAGATGAGCGGGTCGATGACGACAATGCCCCTGTCGCCCTCGATGATCGTCATATTCGACAGGTCCAGACCGCGGATCTGATAGAAGCCCGGTGCCACCTCGTACAGGCCCTGTTTGACGGTGAGCTGGGACTGCCGCCACAGACTCGGATTGGCCGAGGACGGGCAGGCGCCCTGCAGGAAACCGTAGGAGTCGTTGTCCCACACCACCTTTCCCTTGTCGTCCTTGATGACACCCGGCTTCAGCGCCTCGATGAAACCGCGGTCGGCATCGGCGAAATCGGTGGTGTCCGAGAACGGCATGGTCTCGGCGACCTTCCTATTTGCCGTGGCGATGGCATCACTCGCATCGGTCTGACCGGCCGGGGCGTCCACCTCGTCGGAGGGGCCGCAGGCGCTCAGCGCACCGCCGACACCGGCGGCGGCCAGCGCCGCCGCACCGACGCCGAGCATGCCGCGCCGGGAAACCCTGGGACCTCTGTTCTCCTCGTTCCCCGCACCATCTGTCCGATTGCCGTCGACCACGACGCTCTCCTGCTTCTGTCGATCGAGCGCACCGCGAGCCAGCCAAACAGCTGTTGGCTACAGGTTCGCCAATTTCCGGATAACGATTCGTTCACGGCCCCGAGACCGCCATCTCCGATAGCTTCAGTGTTGCCGCCCACACTCATCTTAACCACTATTGCAGTTAGACTGCAATAGTGGCCTGGAGGATCTCAGCCACCCCACACCTACGGCCGGGAGGCGCTGTGATCGGATGCAGCTATGAGTGACGGCACCGCGACACCCGCAGAGCGCCCGAGCGGGGAGCGCCGCCGCAGGCGCAATCCGGAGCAGACCCGCAAGGCGATCGTGGACGCCCTGCTGGCCGCCATCAAGGACGGCAGTTTCATTCCCACCACCAAGGACATCGCCGACCGCGCGGGCATCTCCGAACGCAGCATTTTCGTGCACTTCCCCGGCCGGGAGGATCTGCGGATAGCGGCCGTCGAGGCGCAATCCGAATTGGTCGAATCATTGGTCGCGGCAACCGATCCGGACCTGCCCCTGGACCAGCGCATCGCCGCGGTGGTGAAGCAGAGTGAGATCGTCTTCGCACACCAGCGCAATCCCCGCCTGCTCGGATTGCTGGAGTCCCAGTCGATTCCCGCGATCGATGCGCGAATGCGGCTGACCGACAGCAAGATTCGCGCCAGTCTGGCCCGCGTCTTCGCACCCGAACTGGAGCGCGACGGCACCCAGGACCGCGAACTACTGGACCTGATCGAGGCCACCGTCGGCTGGCCCTACCGCCACCAGCTCATGGACCGGCGCGGCCTCTCCCAACGCGCCGCCTCGCAGGCGGTCACCCGAGCCCTCCGAACACTGTTGTCCGGCACCTAGACTCGGTGGCCACGATAGGAGACCCATGCCCGAACAGGACCACACCCTCGGCGTCGGCGAGCTGATCGCCCACCGGCACCGTGCCGACAGCGCGCCCGGGGCACGCACCGACGGGCACCGGCTGGCGCTGGTCATCGAGGGCGGTTCCTCGCGCGGCGCGTTCTCGCACGGTATGGCCATGGCCATCGAGGAACTCGGCATCCTGCACTGTTTCGACGCGGTGTACGGGGCCTCCGCGGGTGCCTTGAACGGTGCGTGGCTGCTCTGCGGGCGGGCCGTGGATTCCGAACGGGCCTGGGCTCCCGAGGTGATCAACCGGGTCATCTCACCGGCGCGGGCACTGCGCGGCGGGCGCGTGGTGGATACCGAATATCTGGTGCACACCGTCTACGAGCGCATCGTCCCGATGGATTTCCCCGCGATCCTCGCCAATCCGGTCACCTTCCATCCCATCGCCACCGATGCCGATACCGGTGCGGCGGTGGATCTGCACGGCGAACTGACCGACAGCGCTTCGGTACAGGCCGCACTGCGCGCCTCCACCTGCCTGCCCATCCTGGCCGGGCGGCCGGTGCGCATCGGCGCGCGCCGCTTCGTCGACGCCGGGATCTCCGAATCCGTGCCGATCCGAACCGCTGTGGCGCAGGGCGCGACCCGCGTGCTGGTGTTGCGCACCCGCCGCGCCGACGAAATCATGCGCCCGCCCTCGACCGTGGAAAGTCGCGTGGTGGCCCGGTATCTGGCTCGGCACGCGCCCGGCACCGTCGATCCGTGGCTCACCCGAGTGCGGCAACATCACCGCGACGAGGAGGATTTCGCGGCCGATCCGGCGGTGCTGCAGATCCGCCCGCCGCTGCACGCACCCGCCATCGGCCGGACGAATCGGGATCCGGCGCTGCTCCGCGAGGCGCTCACCCTCGGCCGCGCCATTACCGCCCGCACACTCGCGACCTACCTGACACCCACGCTCTCCGCGTGACTCGCACGCGGCGCGGTGCGGACCCTCGACGGGACCCGGCAGGTGCCCGCCGTGGAGATCAGCTGACCTCTAGCGCTGCGTAGGTAGCCGTAAACGCTTGAGGGACAGGGCGTTCAGCGCGACGATGACGCTGGAGCCGGACATGGACAGGGCCGCGATCTCCGGGCGGAGGGTGAAACCGAAGGCCGGTTCGAACACGCCCGCGGCGATGGGCAGGGCGATGGTGTTGTAACCGACCGCCCAGGCCAGGTTCTGGTGCATCTTGCGCAGGGTGCCGCGGCCGATGCGCAGGGCGGTCGGCACGTCCAGCGGATCGGACCGCATGAGGACCAGGTCGGCGGTTTCGATCGCCACATCGGTACCCGCGCCGATCGCGATGCCCAGATCCGCCCGCGCCAGGGCCGGGGCGTCATTGACGCCGTCGCCCACCATGGCGACTTTCTTTCCGGTGGACTGCAATTCGGCGATCTTATCGGCCTTGTCACCGGGCAGGACTTCGGCGATGACGGTGTCGATGCCGAGTTCGGCGGCGATGCGCGCCGCGGTGGCCTGGTTGTCACCGGTGAGCATGACGACTTCGATGCCCATATCGTGCAGGTCCCGCACCGCGCGCGCGGAGGTTTCGCGGGCGGCGTCGGCAATCCCTATGACCGCGGCGGCTTTTCCGTCCACCGCGGCCAGCACCGCGGTCTGTCCCGCGCCGGCCACCCGATCGCGCGCGCCGGCCAGATCGCCGAGTTCGATTCCTTCGCGCTCGAGCAGTCGGCGGTTGCCGACCACCACGCGGCGACCGCCGACCGTCGCGACGGCTCCGTGGCCGGGAATGTTCTCGAAGTCCTGTGCCCGTTCACCATTCGCGCCGTGACCCTCGGCGTATCGCACGACGGCCTCGGCCAGCGGATGCTCGGATTCGCGTTCGACGGCCGCCAGCAGCGCAATGAGCTCCGCGGCGGTGATCACACCGTCGGTGACGATCTCGGTGACCTCGGGCTCGCCCTTGGTGAGGGTGCCGGTCTTGTCCATGACGACGGTCTGGATACGCGCGGCGCTCTCCAGGGCCATGGCGTTCTTGAACAGCACGCCGCGTTTCGCGCCGAGGCCGGTGCCGACCATGATGGCGGTCGGTGTGGCCAGACCCAGCGCGTCGGGGCAGGTGATGACCACGACCGTAATGGCGAACAGCATGGCCTTGGCGAAGGTGGCTCCGGCGAGCAGCCACACCACCAAAGTCAGTGCGCCGCCGATCAATGCGACCAAGACCAGCCAGAAGGCCGCGCGGTCGGCCAACTTCTGGCCGGGGGCCTTCGAATTCTGGGCCTCCTGAACGAGATTCACGATCTGCGCGAGCGCGGTGTCGGAGCCGACCTTGGTGGCCCGTACGCGCAGCACGCCGTTCTTGTTCAGGGTCGCGCCGATGACGGCGGCACCGGATTCCTTGTGCACCGGCAGGCTCTCACCGGTGACCATGGATTCGTCGACTTCGCTCTCACCTTCGACGACCTCACCGTCGACGGCGATCTTCGCACCGGGGCGCACCAGCAGCACATCGCCGACAATGACTTCGGCGGTGGGGATTTCGACTTCCCGACCGTCACGGATGACCACGGCCCGCGGCGGCGCGAGATCGAGCAGTGCGCGAATGGCGTCATTGGCCCCGCCGCGCGCCCGCATCTCGAACCAGTGCCCGAGCAGGACGAAGGTGGCGAGCATGGTCGACGCCTCGTAGAACACCTCGCCGCCGCCGGTGAGGGTGATGGCGAGCGAGTACAGCCAGCCCGCGCCGATGCCGACGGCGACCAGCACCATCATGTCGAGGGTGCGGGCCTTCAGGGCCGCGACCGCTCCGGTGAAGAAGATGGTCGAGGAGTAGAAGATCACCGGCAGGCTCAGGATGAGCGCCCAGATGTCCTGGCGCAGGCCGAACGGGACGGGCAGATGCAGGCCGAACATGTCCTCGGCCATGGGCGACCAGAACATCACCAGCAGCGAGAAGACCAGCGCCACCAGGAAGCGATTGCGCATGTCACGGGCCATATCATCCATGGACATGCCCGCGTGCCCGGCATGTCCGCCGTGCCCGCCGTGATCCATGGCGGCGTGATCCATACCTTCGTGACCGGCGGTCATGGCCTCGTGCTCGGCGTGATCCAGGTCCCCGTGCGTGGCATGTCCCTGATGCTCCATGCCCCGACCATATACCCTCCGGGGGTACCTCGCCAGCCCGATGTGATCGGCGAGTCACCCGCGGCGACCCCTATCGAATTCCAGGGGTCCCCGGGCCGGTTCCGAAGCAGCCGACGATGTAGCACCCCGGCGGCCAATCCGAGACCGGCGGTGCGAGGGGTTTGTCCAGGCAGGTCAGCAACCCGCAGCCCGGATACGCCATCGGCCCGAGCCCGAGCGCGGCCAGGGTGGCCGCCGGATTGGAGATCATCGGATCGGCCAGGCTGATATCCGGATGATCCTGGTACGGTCCCGGATCGGCCAGGATCGGATCGCGGAAGGCGAAAGTCAAGGCGCGCAGCACATCATGCGGAAAGCTCACCGAACCGCCGGGCACGGTCACCCCGGTCCAGCTGACCAGCAGGCCCAGACTCGGCACGATCGTATTGTCCTGCCGCATCATTCCCGACATCTGCACGGCATCGGCGGGCATGCCCGGAAAGATGGAGCCGCAGTCGGGACCGTTCACCACGAACAGGAAGCCATAGCAGTCGTTCGCGGCGGTCGAGGTGGTCGCCTGGGTCAGATAGTCGGCCGAGATCACCTGTGTGCCATGCCAATCGCCGCGGTTGGCGACCAGCAGCCCGAGCTTGACGAAGTCATCCGGCGGCAACACCAGGTGCGCGTATCCGTAGGTGTTCCGACTGCGATCGCGCGCCCAGTGATAGTCGGTGCGCTCAATCCCCAAGGGCGTGAACAGTTTCCGTTGCGCGAATGCCTGGAAGTCCTCCCCCACCGCCTGTTGCACCACATACACCAGCAGATCGACCGCGCGCTGACTGTACTGCCACTGCGTGCCCTGCGGGTGCACGATGGGCATGGCCAGCGCCTGTGCCACCACATTCGGGTCCAGCTGGACCAGTCCGGTGACGCCCTCCGAGGCCACGGCCACCTGCATCCCGGAGGTCTCGGTGAGCAGGCTGCGCACGGTGATCGCCCGGTGCGCCGAATCGCCCAGTCCGGCGGGCAGATAGGCGTCGATCGGCGCATCGATGCGCAGCAGTCCGGCATCCACCGCCGCACCCGCCACCAGCGACACCACACTCTTGGTGCTGCTCCACAGATTCCACGGCATCGCGCCCGCGCGCTGATTGTTCGGCCCGCCCGCCACCAGACAGTTGTTCCGGAAGATCTGCACGGTGAAGCGCGACGGATCGGCGGCGAAGTCGACGGCGCGTCGCAGGGCGGCCGAATCCAGGCCCACCTCTTCCGGATTCGCGGTCTGCGGGACGCGCCCGCTGCTCACCTCGCAGTGCCGCTGCGTGGACCTCGCCTGCGCACCGGGCGCACCGACCAGCAGCAAACTCGCCGTAATCACCGCCGCCACACCGGCTGTCACCATTCGAAACATGCCATCCGCCTCTCCCGAAGTCCCGTCGGACACATCGGCCGGACGACCGGTCCGTTATCGATTCGTGACCCCCGACTTCCTGGGGCGGAGCTTCTCGGGGCGCGGGCGCTGTCCGCATTCGTCCCTGCTGTTGCGGAGCTCGCGCGTCATACGATATGAACCTGACGACACGTGGTCCGGGGGGTCCGGTCGCGTACGTTCGTACCTCGCTGAGCTGCAAAGGAATCACTCGCGCCATGACCGCACCGGTCGTTTTCACCAGCTCCTATTCCGACAACTCCAATGACAACGGCTTCCAGTGGGAGTTCCATTGCGGCCGCTGTAGCACCGCCTACCGATCGCCGTTCGAACAGAACTATCTGTCGCGCGGGCGCGGTGTGCTGCGGGTGCTGCGCGATCTGTTCGGCGACTACTCCAAGACGATCTACAAGGTCTCCAATGCCGCCGACGATTTCTCCAATACCTGGAGTGGCGGTTCGGCTTCGGCGACCAAGGACAAGGCGTTCGCCAAGGCCGTGGACCTGGTCAAGGACGACTTCCGGCTCTGCGGCGGCTGCGGCTCCTGGGTCTGTGCCCGGATCTGCTGGAACGATCACGTCGGACAGTGCACGCGCTGTTCGCCGATGGCCGCGCATCAGCTGGCGCAGGCACAGGCGCAGGCGCGCGGATCGCAGTATCGCGATGCGGCCAATCAGCAGAACTGGACGCAGAATCAGGATATGTCGGTGCCGACTCGGGTGACCTGCCCGACCTGCGCGGCGACCACCACCGGCGGGCGGTTCTGCGGGTCCTGCGGTACCGCGCTGGATCTGCGCACCCACTGCACCGGATGCGGGCATCAGATCCAGGCGGGGACCGCCTTCTGCTCCAATTGCGGCCGCCCGCAATGAGAAACGAGCCCCTCCCGCGGGTCGGGAGGGGCTCGGCCGGGCAGATCGGCGATCAGCCGCCGAACGAGCCGGTGCCCGGGGGCAGCGGCGGCAGGGCGGGCCAGTTGTCGTTGTCCCAGTTGCCGTGATGGTGGTGATGCCGATCGCCGTGATGATTCCGGTCACCGTGATGCTGCCAGGGTTGGGCGGTATCGGCGGGGTCGGAGATATTCGCGTCGGCGGTGGCCGGAATGGCCAGGGCGGCAAGGGGTACGGCGGCGAAGATGCTTATCGCGGCAATGCGGGCTGCTACTGCGGTACGGGTCATCCACCTATCGAACGACTCATTCCTCACAGGTCCATCGGAGTCAGCTGGCAATCGGCTGGGAGTCGCGGCCCGGTGCGAAGGCGGCTATGAACACCGCCGAGACCAGTGCGGCGCCGCCGAGCGCCATCCCGGCCTGCTGAAACCCGTGCAGGAAAGCCGCTCTGGCGAAGTCGGCCAGGGGTTTCGCGGCGGGGCCGCCGCGTTCGGCGACCTGGAGGGCCGCGGCGAGCGAATCTCCCACCGGACCGCGCGCCGATTCGGGCAATTTCGGCAGGGCGGGGGCGATGCGGTGGGCGTACCCGGCGGCGAGCACACTGCCCGCTACCGCGATGCCGAGGGCCGCGCCGATCTCCCGGGCGGCATCGTTCACCGCCGCCGCCACACCGTGTTTCGCCACCGGCGTGCCCGCGACGATCGCGGCGGTCGCGGGGGCGGTGCACAGGCCCATACCGGTGCTCATGATGAGCAGTGACCAGAGCACACCCCAGTACCCGCTGTCGAGTTGCAACCGGGCGGTGACAAGCAGGCCGATGCCGACCATGGTCAGCCCCACCAGACTCACCAGGCGCAGGCCGAACCGCTCGGCCAGCCGGGGCGCGAAGAGCGAAACCAGCACCAGCGGAACGACCATCGGCCCCAGCGCCAGGGACGAACCCAGCGGCGAATAGCCGAGGATGAGTTGCAGGTACTGCACGATCAGCATGAACAGGCCGAAGGAGACCAGGAACTGGACGGTGAGTGAGAGTGTGCCGCTGGCGAATCCGCGATCGGCGAAGAGCCGGACATCCAGCAGCGGATGCGGAACCCGCAATTCGACCAGGACGAAGACCAGCGCGGTGAGCAGACCGCCCGCGAGCAGACCCAGTACGAGCGAATCCAGCCAGCCGCGACTCGGAACCTCCATGGCGGCAACGACAATCGCGGCGACGGCGCAGACCACGCTCAGCGAACCCCACGGGTCCAGGGGCGGGCGCTCGGCGTCGACCGACTCCGAGACGGTGAATCCGGCGATGAGCAGGACCGCGCCGACGACGGTCATGGCCACGAACACCGACTGCCAGGACAGCCATCGCAACAGGATGCCCGAGCCGATGATCCCCAGTGCCCCACCGGATCCCGCCACCCCGGCCCAGATGCCCACGGCCCGGCCCCGCTGCTCCTCCGGGAATCCGGCGGTGAGCAGCGAGAGCGTCGAGGGCATGACGAAGGCCGCGCCCGCACCGGCCGCGGCACGCGCGCCGATCAACCACAGCGGGCCGTCGAAGAGCAGCGGCAGCGCGGAAGCCACTGTGAACACGGCCATTCCGATGATCAGCACCACGCGCCGGCCGAGCCGGTCGCCGAGCGCGCCGGCGGGCAACACCAGACAGGCCAGGGCCAGGGTGTATCCGTCGACGACCCAGGTCAACTGCTGTTGGGTGACGCCGGTTTCGGCGGCGATACCGGGCAGGGCGGAGTACAGCGCGGCCATGGCGGCGACCACCAGGGCGACGCACAGACAGGAGACCGTGAGCATCCAGCGCTGGGCACGTGACAATCTGGTGCCGACGGCTGTGCCCTGAGCGGTGGATACCATGGGAACTCCCCGAGAAACGATACTGGCGGTAGCGCTACGGTACTACCGGTAGCGTAAGAAAGGAACAGTCCGGTGCCAGCAGCGAATTCGGGCCGGGACGATATCGATCCCCGCAAACTGCGCTCGCGCGCCCGGCTGCTGGACGCGGCCACCACCCTGCTGAAAACGGGTGGGGTGCAGGCGGTCACCATCGATGCGGTGACCACGCTGTCCAAGGTCGCGCGCACGACGCTGTACCGGCACTTCGACAGCTCCGCGGACCTGTTGGCGGCCACCTTCGAGCGCCTGGTGCCTCAGGTGTCACCGCCGCCGGAGACCGGAACGCTCCGGGACCGCCTGGTGGAGTTGATCGTCCGGCAATCCGCGCTGATCGACGAGGCCCCACTACAGTTGACCACCCTGGCCTGGATAGCCATGGGCAACCCGGAGTCGAAGGATATGACCTCCCGCACCTTCACGAGTCTGCAGGCCCGGGTGATCGAGCAGTACCGTCAGCCCTTCGATCGCCTTCTGGACACCCCCGAGGTGCGAGAGGAACTGGGCGAGTTGGACATAACCCTCGCCCTGGCCCAGCTGATCGGCCCCATCGTCTTCACCAAACTCACCGGCCTGCGCACCTTCACCCGAACCGACATCACCCGCCTGGTCGACGACTTCATCCTGGCCCGAACCACCCACCACTGAGGCCGGTACGCAAACCACCGTCCCCTCCCCTGGCCGTCCCGGCGTACCACCCCGTCACCCCGCCACGCCACCCCGTCACGCCACCTCGCCACCCCGGCGTGCCCTCGCCATCCCGGCATGCCACCCTGGCACGCCACCTCGCCACCCAGGCATGCCACCTCCCCATACCCGCATGCCTTTTTGGGGGGATCCACACGAGTTATCGCCCAACATCTTTCAATGGAGCCCGGCCGGAGCGTGCCGGGATGACGGGCTGAGTTCGCGCCTCCACCCCCGTCGACGCGCCCGGCGATTCAGCAGAGGTGTGCGTCGACCGTGGCAAAGGCGGCCCAGACGAGTGGGGAGTGCTCGATGCTGCCGGTTTCGCGCCAGACTCCCAGGCGGGTGCGCTGCCAATCATTGAGTGCGGCAACCGGATCGGGCTGTTCGTGGGCGGCGTCGATGGCGCAGACGGCCTCTTGCAGCGGGCGGCTGGTGGCGGGCGCGCCGCCGAGGCGCTGGAAGGCCAGGTCGGTGGGGAGCGCCCAGCGGCCCGCGGTGACCAATTCGGCTCCGCCGGTGAGCATTGCGGCCACCAGGCCGAGGGCCTCGCCGAAGCGCAGGTCGCCGCCGCTCTCGCAGGCGATGAGGGCCACCCGGCTGGGAATGGGCCACAGCTGCGGGCCGGTGCGCGGGTCCCGCGCGAGGGTGTAGGTGCCCAGCAGCAGATCGCGGGCGGAAAGCGGGCGATGGTCGCGCTGAGCCGGGGCGAAGCCCAGCGTGTCGGCGGTGCAGGCCAAATGCATTGTGGCCGACTCGCTCTGGCCGGATTCGGGGGCGGCGGCGGTGACGTGGCCGATGTAGAGGAGCCGGGCCGCGCCCGCACGCAGGGCTTCCCCGAGCCAGGCGCGGTCGATATCGGTGCGCCGGAAGGCGGTGAGCGGGTCGGTCACCCTGGGCACCAGCCGATCTCGCGCCGTGTAGTCGGCGACCAGACCGGCCAGTGGGGCGGTCTCCTCCATCCGCCCGAGCACCGAGCCGAGCGCGGAGTCCGCGCGGAATCCCGGAACGCGCGGATCCAGGACTGCCACGACCGGCAAATCCTTTGTGTCCATCCAGGATCGGCCGACGCGTGCGGGTGCGTGCACGATTCCCGGTGGTGCGAGCAGGCTGACCTCGGCGATATCCACCAGTCGCACACCGGTGTCCGGGGCGATCAATTCCCAGGGAAGCTGCGCCACCCGGGGCGAGGGCTGGATCCGCATGCGCGGGCGCACCCCCTGTGTGTGCAGTTCGTACAGCCGGACCGCCAGCTGATAGGGCAGAAAGGTCGCCGACAGGTATTGCGCCAGTTTCTCTTCCGATTCGAGCGTGGCCAATTCACCCGTGGTCAGCGCTGATTCGAGTCCGCCGGCCGCACCGGCCGCGGGCAGTGCGACCACGAACCGGCGCACCGCCGCGGCGACCTGCTCCTCGGGGATGGCGCTGACTCCCGCTGTCCCGCCGTCGTTCTCCCACCGCCACGAGACGAACAGCTCGCCCGCATCGGCCATGCGAACGTATACCGTGGGCTGCGCACCGCTCACCACGACACCTCCGGGTTCTGCCCTCGACCTCGTGCGGGAGCGTTCATGAGCGCACCACGCGGTTATCGCGCAGCGGACGGCCATAGCGTTGTTCGGCGGCGGCGATTCCGGCGGCCAGCGCGATATGACCGTCGGGAGCGACGGCGACCCGGGGCGGCAGGGCGACGGGCAGACCCGCGCGGGCGGCCACCGCGGCCAGGGCAGTGCCCAGTTGCAGGGCGTCGTTCAGGGGGCCCGGATTCGTGGGCAGCGGTTCGAGCGGTTCGAGGGCGTCCAGGGACACCCGGGCAGTTTGCCTCGCCAACCGGTCGATATCGAGTGTTGTTCCGGCGCAGGCGCTTTCGACGAGATCCGCCAGCAGTCCGGCATCACCCGCCAGATAGGCGTACCGGAAGGCCAGGCGCATGGCCGGATCCGCTATTCGCCGGTTCCAGGTTTCGCGCTGCGCGCCATCGGGTAGTTCGTAGCGCACCGCATCCAGCGCCAGCGCCGCCGGAACGGCCAGGTCCACCGCCCGGGCGAGCATTCCGGGGTTCGCTTCCAGCAGCGGTTCCACCAGACCGGCATGCCAGTAGTCAACCTGGGCGCAGTGCAATCCCAGCCCATGCTCGGCGTAAATCGCTCGGGCGGTTCGCAATTCGGTTTCACCGTCGGTGTACCGGCCCGTATTGAACGCCACCGTGGCCAGGCGCACGCGCACATCGGCGGCGTCCACGATCATGCCCGATTCCTCGAAGCGCTGTAGCGCGCGGCGGTAATGCACCTCTGCCGTAGCGGGTTGTTCGCGATGTTCGGCGATCAATCCCATGACCTTCCAGCCGATTCCGGCGCGGTGGGAATGACCGGAGGTCTCGAAGTAGTCCTGAGCGGTGGTGAGCAAGGGCTCCGCCTCGTCGAATCGCCCCGAGCGGGTGAGCATTACGGCGAGATTCTGCCGGGTCTCGGCGACGCCGTCCCCGTCTCCCGCGGCGGCGAAGGCGGACAGCGCCTGCCCGGCGAAGTCCTCCGCCAGCTCCCATCGACCGGTCTCGAAATGCGCGGCGGCCAGGTTCATCAGCGAATGCCCGACCTGATCGGGCGCGAAACGGGCGGCGGCATCGAGTGATTCACCGGCGATCTCGATACTGCGCGCCCATTGCTGCCGATGCAGGGCCACCGCCGTCAGCGAAACCAGGCAGGCGTACCGCAGTTCGAGCGGTGCGGATTCCCCCGAGAGCAACTCCCGCGCCTGTTCCAATGCCGCCTGCGCGCCGTCCAGATCGCCCAGCAATTGCAGCGCCTGCGACAGATTGATCAGCGCCGTCGGCCGCATTCGCGGCGCATCCGGCCCCATCCGCGCCAGGGCCTCGCGAAATCGCTCCACCGCCAGCGCGTGATCGCCCAGTTGATCGATGACGCCGGCCGCGTTCACCAACGCGCACACCCGAATATCCCCGGTCTCGGTGACCGCGGCCTCCTCGAATATGCGCAGCGCCTCCCCCAGCTCACCGCGCGCCATGGCCTCCGCTCCGGCACGCAGCACCGCCGATTCCCCCGGTGTCCCACCCCCCGTGGTGGCGACCACGTCAGAAGTCCGAATCGTCAGCGGCAGCGGCGATTTCGGCGCGCAGCGGGGCGGCGGCAGCGCTCTCGCCGGACAGGGGCGAAGCGTTGCCACCTGCGAGGGTCGCGGAGTTGCCCTCGGACGGTGCGGTCCAGTCATCGCCGGATACGGCGGCGCGACGGAGTCGCGCGGTGGCGAACTCTCGTATCTTCCCGCGCAGTTCGAGCTGATCGGCGTCCACGAGCGCATGCGGCGGCGAATCCGGGATGGGGACCTCTCGCCCTGCCCCGATCGAGCCGACGGGCGCGAGCGTATCCAGATCCGGTGCGATACCGAAGCCCGGTAGGTAGATATCCACTCGTACAGCTGAACCCGTTGTGGCAAAGGCTGTTTCACCGATCCAAACATCGCCGGTCGACCGCAGTGGGGTGTCCCGCGCCTCACCTCCGGTGGCAATGCGCGCCCAGGGATGAAGGTGTTCGGGCAGTTCGGTGGGCACACCGGGGGCCGCCACGGCGGAGACGGAGACGGTGGAGACCCCGTTATCCCGAATCACCCGCCAGGACACCGCATGCTCGGAGGCGTCGACCAGACCGGGCGGGCAGCACCGCCAATCCCAGCCGCCGACCCCACGCCCGAGCACCAGCCCACCCTCGACCTCGTCACCTGCGGCGAGAGCGTAATCCGAAGCGCGCGGCCGACTTTCGACCACGGCTTCCACCGCGGGCACGATCGCGTCCGCACCGTCCAGCAGCGATTCACACTCCTCGGTCAGCGCCGCGATGTCCTGATCCAACAGCCGTTGATCAAGCGCCGCGATCCCGTCCAGCGCCGATGCGGGCCACCACCGAGAAGCCCAGTGCGCGTACGCGAGCCGCCACGCACTCACCGCGAGCGCGGGCAATGCGGGCACGGCCGCGCCGTGCCATTCCGTATCGCCGCCGCGCGTTGCCGCGGTCTCTTCGTGCCGCTCCCCGTCAATGCCGCGCGAGGCGGCAGAGCCGGAGCCGCGCGCCCCGTCGCCACCGGGCGCGGGTGTGCCGTCCGATCGCCGCTGCCCGTCGATGCCGGGCAGGGTGGTCGGCGTGCGCACCGCGTCCAGGGCCAGGGCGATGTGTTCGCCGTAGATGGCCCAGACCCATTCCTGAGCGAGCTCCACATCGTCGATGACGGCCGCCGGAATCGACTGTCCGGCCAGCACATTCCAGGTCAGGTGACCGCCCGCGACCTCGAGCACCATCACGTCCAGCCGTGGCGTGGCGTCCAGTACGGTCGCCGCCCCGGGCGGGGTGATCCCGCGCAGCCCGTCACCGAGCCGCCGAATGAGCAATCCCGTCTCGTTCATCCCGCCCTCGATTCCATCTCATCGAGTTCGGCCGCCATCGCGGTCGCCGCCAGGGCCTTCTTGACCCGCATCCGATGATCCAGCATCACCGAACGCGCCACCCCGTCGAGTAGGTCCCACAGCTCGTCGAGTTCGTACACCGGCAGCTCACGCACATCGCGCCCGTGCACCCGCGCCCACAACCGTCGCAGATACGGCCGCCACGGCACCCGCAGATCCGCGGCGATGAGCCCGAGCGGCCCGATCGCGGCCGGTTCGCCCGCCGGTTCGGATACGCCCGCGCCGAGGGTGCCCGCGAACCCCGGGAGATCCACCGGGAGTGGCTCATCCCGCACCATCATGCGCCGCGCCTGTAGCACGTACGCCTCACGCTGCCAGCGGTTGTTGATCACCCGCGCGGCCGCCGGAGAGGTATCCGCGGCGGTGCCGTGCGATCGATGACCGTTACCCGCCACCACGTCACCAATACCATTGTGCGCGTTGATGATCGGGCGCAACTGGACTGCCAGTTGCGCACCCGCCGCCGCTGTCACGCGCAGTGATTCGTCCAGTAGCGCCCAGGGTGCGCAGGAGCGTGCGATCTCCGCGTCCACCAACTCCGGAATCGGCGGCAGATTCGCGCGCTCGCTGGCCGCCTGCAAAACAGTGAACACCCGTTCGTGAATGGTCCGGTCGAAAGGCAGTCCCAGGCTCGCTTTGGACGCCGACTCTCCCACGCGCGGCGGCGGCGGTAGCGGGTGCACGGTCAAGCCGAGCCGTTGTGCGGTCGGGAGTTCCGGTCCGTCCTGCTCGTCCTGGTCGGTCTCGAGGAACCAGAGTCGAATCCCGTGGTGGGTTCCGATGGAGGCTGCCGTCAGATCGTCGACGTCGATCTCGGGGCCGGATTCGCCCAGTCGGCCCGCGGCGCAGGCATCGAGGAGGTCCGCCAGCACCGGGGCGTGGTCGGGGGTGGTGGTGAGGGGGCGGCGACGCCAGGCGGTGCCGATCAGTTCGGTCAATTCGGCGGCACGCACCGGATCGGCCAGATAGTCCTTGAGCGCCTGGGTGGTCCGGCCCGCGGTCAGATTGTGGATCTCCAGCAGCGCGTCTTCCGCCGCACCGCGATCACGCACCGCATCCGGCATGCCGGACACGGTCGCGAGTTCGAAACAGCGCTGGAAATAGAGGTCCTGGGCATTGCCGTCGGTGATGCGCAGCGCCCGCCGCACCTGTTTGAGCAGTGTGAACCAGGCGGCGGTGGCGCGCAGCACATCGGCGGCGGCATTGACGCGCGCGGTCAGCAGCACCGCGCCGTCCGCGCTCAGGATCGATCCGGCGCATTCCGGAAATTGAACGGGTCGAATGACCAGTGGATCCAGAATCAGCTTCACGGTGCGGCGCAGCGGCCCGCCGTGCGGTCCGCTCAGGGCTTCGACGGCGTCGAGGCGGTGCCAGGCCTCATCCAGCACCATGGCCCGCGGTCGTCGCATTCGCCCAGGTTAGCGGAGTTTGTCCGAAATTCGCGCGGCAAAAGTTGGGATCGGTAGGGCGGGTACCGCTTCCTACCGTTCTCTCATCGGCCCGAACGCGAGCCGAACCGAGAAGAACTGGGAAACACCATGAACACCAAGTCGATTCGCCTGACCGCCGCCTTCGCCGCCGCCGCGGCCGCCGCCATGGTCGTCACCGGATGCAGTGACAATGGCTCCGGCTCCCCCGCCGCCAACTCCGCCACCTCGGCGGCCTCGGCCGCTCCCGGCACCGCCGCCCCCACCGGCGGAAAGTCCAGCGCCTCGGTCGACGGTAAGGCCCTGGACGCCAAGTTCGACACCACCTGCGCCAAGCAGGGCGGCACCGTGGCGCTGGCACTCACCGATACCGGCAACGCCACCTACGACCGACTCAGTGTGAGCGCCACGGTGACCGGTGACGACACCGTACAGGCGGTCGGCATCGCCGGATCCAAGGGCGGCGGCAACGGCATGCCCTACGCGGTCGGCTACGGCAACGGCGTCCCCGGCGGCTCCGCCAAGGTCGTCAAGAACGGCAATACCTACACCGTCACCGGTGAGGGCGTCGGCGCACCGGATATGTCCAATCCGATGGCCGGAGCCAAGAACGCGAAGTTCGAGATCGTGTTCGCCTGCACGAGCATCGTCGGTTCCTGATCCGATCCAGGCGGCGCACGGATGCCCTTCCCCCGCTCATGCCGCGCCGGGCATGAGCGGGAAATAACCTCCGCCCCAACATATTTCCAATTCGAGGGACACCATGAAGCACCAGATCCGCACCGCCACAGTCGTTTTCTCGATCCTGGGGACCGGCTACTACCTGTGGCACGGCCTCACCTCCGACGATTTCCTGCCCTGGTTGGGCTGGCAGATGAGCCTGCCGATCATCGCCCTGACCGTGCTCCCGATGGCCTTCGCCTTCACCGGCGACAGCGTCATGTCGGCGCTGACCGGCAATAACAGCTCCGAATTCCGCGATGGTCTGATGGGTCTGGGCACCGTGGAATCGGTACGCAATACCGGGGTTTCGCTCAATGATCAGCCGCAGGTGCGCATCGACTTCCGGGTCGAGGGCGCGGACGGCAAGGCCTTCCCTGCCTACGCCAAGATGATCGTCCCGCTCACCGAGCTGGCGCTGCTGCGCCCCGGGGTGGTGCTGCCGGTCCGTTATCTGCCCGAGTGCACCGACCGCGTGGAGGTGGACCTGTCCGGCGATACCTCGGCGGCGCAGAATGCCATGAACCAGGCCATGATTCGCAAGGGCGTCACCACCCAGGCCAAGCTCGATATCGCCCGCAACGGCATTGCGGCCCAGGCGGTGGTGAGTGCGCTGTCGGTGCCCGGCGAGATCCGCGACGGTCACCCGCGGCTGGATCTCACGCTCATCGTGACCCGCCCCGACGGCAGCACCTTCGAGGCCCGGACGGAGAAGTTCCTCCCTCCTACCCAGGTCTCGCAGGTGCAGATCGGACGGGTGGTCCGCGTGCACTATCTGCCCGGCCGCGAACAGGACCTGGTCATCTCATTACCCGTCAACACCGGCCCCTGAACAACGCAATATCGAACGACTCGAGGCAAGAAGCGAGCGCCGCGGGCTGATGAGCCCGCGGCGCTCTTGTGTGTGCCGCCAATCTAGTGAGCCTCGACGAGCATCGCGGCGGTTCGGGCCGCCGATCGCTCCGCCCGCCGGACCACGGTGAGCGCGGTGATCACCGCGACGATGGCGAACCCGGCGGCGACCAGTGATCCGCGGCGGAAGCCATCGGTGAGCGCGGCCGGATCCGGCACGCCGACAACCGTTCCCGAGACCGCCAGGGCCACCGAGGCGACTATGGCGGTGCCGAGCGCCCCACCGATTTCCCGCGCGGTCTCGACCATGCCGCCCGCCAATCCGCTGACCGACTCCGGAATACCGATGAACGCGGCCACCTGCACCGCGACCAGCGACAGTCCCACCCCGATACCGAGGCCGACGAATCCCGGAAACAGGTCGGTCCAGTAGTGGGCGTGCACGGGGACGCGGGCCAGCCAGACCAATCCCGCTGCGGCACAGCTCTCTCCGAGCACCAGTGTCCAGCCCGCACCGACTTTGGCCAGCACGATCGGGGCCACACCGCCCGCCATGACCAGCGCGGTCGCGGCGATGGCCAGGTAGGCCACGCCGGTGCGCAGCGGTGAGTATCCGAGCCCCTGCTGCATGAGCAGGGAAGCCTCGAAAATGGTGGCGAAGAAGCTCGCGAAAACCATTGCGGCCGTCAGGTTCGCGGCATTGAGAGCCGGTCGCCGAAACATGCTCGAGGGGATCAGCGGCTCCGCCGCGCGGTATTCGATCAGCACGAAAACGGCCAGTGCGGCACCGCCGCCGATCAGGAATCCGAGCGTGGACGATGCGGTCCAACCGTGTTCCACGCTCTTGTCGATGCCGTAGACGATGGCCATGAGCCCGCCGGTCACGGTGATCGCACCGGCGATATCGGCCGGCCCCCGATGGATGATCCCGTCCGGGGGAACGTATTTCGTCACCAGTGCCAGCAGCACCAGCACAATCGGCACATTGATGAAGAAAATCCAGGCCCAGCCCGGTCCGTCGGTGAGCGCACCGCTGACCACCACCCCGACCGAGGCGGCGCTTCCGCTCGCCGCCCCGAATATACCCAGCGCCTTGGTGCGCGCCGCGCCCTCGGGGAAGGTCCAGACCAGAATGGACAGGGCGGCCGGTGCGGTCAGGGCCGCGCCGGCACCCTGCACCGCCCGGGAAAGCACCAGCTGGGCAAAGGAATCGGAGAGTCCCGCGGTGAGCGAGGCCGTGGCGAACAGTCCGAGCCCGAGTAGCAGCATGCGACGCCGCCCCAGCAGATCGGCCGCCCGTCCGCCGAGCAGCAGCAGCCCGCCGAGCATGAGCCCGTAGGTGATGACGACCCATTGCAGATCACTCGGCGCGAGCCCGAGATCATTGCGAATGGAGGGCAGTGCGACATTCACGATGGCGATATCGAGGGTGACGATGAACTGTGCTCCGCACATGAGGGCGAGAATCGCGGCGGGCACCAGTCGCCGCGGCGCCCGATCCGTTCTCGACGGTGCGATTGTGTCGTTGACCATGCTCCGAACAACCGGCGCCGCCGCGAAAACTCGTCGCTAGGCCGGTATTTCGAGGGGTAGGCCGAAATGCGGGAAGAGTGCGGGCTCCAGGAAGGTGTGCAGCTCCGCGATGCGGCCCTCGCGTGCGATGAGCACCTGGATGGCGGCGGCCGCGTACTTGCCACCGGACTGCTGATAGATCGCCACGGCCGGGCAGTCGTTGGCCTCGGTGCGCAGCATGCGCTTGTCGAGACAGCCCACATCCGAGACCCGCAGCCAGGTGCCGAACCGCTCGCGCCCGCGCAGCCAGAAGGCGTGCGGCGGCATGGCGATCACGGCGTCGCGGTGCAGCAGCGCGACTATGCCGTCGATATCGAAGCGCTGGAACGCCGAAACGTAGTCGTCGAGCAGCGCGTGGTCGACGGGCTCGGCGGCGGGGGCCTGCGCCCGCGCCCGCGCGAGCACGGCCCGGGCCCGGCGCAGTGCGCTGTTCACCGCGTCGACGCTGGTATCGAGCAGGTCGGCGACCTCGGCGGCCTTCCAGCACAGCACATCTCGCAGGATCAGCACCGCGCGCTGACGGGGTAGCAGATATTGCAGCGCGGCGATGAAGGCCAGCCGCACCGATTCGGTCGATACCGCGTGCTCGGAGGGGTCGGCCACCGCGCCGGTCGGAAACGGTTGCACCCAGGTCGATTCCGGGAGTGCGGGTCCCATCTCGCCGTGCGGATCGCTCGCCGCCGCCAAGTCCATGGGCAGTGCCCGCCGCTTGCGATCATTGAGGGCGTCGATGCACACATTGGTGGCGATGCGATACATCCACGGCCGCAACCCTTCCCGGTCACGCACCCCCTCGGCAGAGCGCCAGCCGCGCACCATGGCCTCCTGGACCGCGTCCTCGGCCTCGGTGACCGAGCCGAGCATGCGATAGCAGTAGGCGAGCAGCGGCCTGCGCAACAGTTCGAGCTCCTGCTCCACCGTGACTGTGGCTGTCGAACCCATACGGCACTCCTAGGACCGGTCGGCTGGGCGCTCGCACAGAACACCCTCGACAACTAGGACTCCCCGGCCGCGCGAAAATCGTCGCGGCTGGGAAAATTCGCCGACTCGGCAGCCCGACCGGCCCCACCGTTGCGGCATACGCGAGGTCAGCGCACCGGCGACGCCGAATTCGCTGCCCGCCCCGCTCTCAATCCTGGACTCGGCGATCGAAAACCTGCGGACGGGCGATCCGCAGTGCGGTCGCGATCGCCCCGTGCAGGACCGCGTCATCGCCCAATTCGCTCGAGGCCACCTGCGGGCGCAGCGGCGTGGAGCGTTGCAGCGCGGCCCGTATCTCGTCGAGGTACAGATCGGCGCTGTGCCCGAGACCGCCGCCCAGGGCGATGACATCCGGATCCAGGACGGCGGTGACCGCGGCGACCACGAGGGCGACCCGTTCCCCTTCCTGGCGAACGACATTCGCGGCGATGGGATGTCCCGCGCGGGCCTCGTCGAAGACCCGCTTGGCGGTGAGCCGCCCGGTCATACCCTGTGCCCGTGCGGCTTTGACAACGGCTTCGGCCGATACCGCCTCTTCCAGCGCACCCCGGCGCGGTGGCTCGATCTCCGGTGCGCCGAAGGTGGTCGGCAGGAAGCCGACCTCACCCGCCGCACCGTGCGCACCGGTGAAAAGCTCACCCTGGGAGACGATTCCGACGCCGAGCCCGGTACCGATCAGTACGTAGACGAACAGTCGGCTGCCCCGGCCCGCACCGAAGACGTACTCGCCCAGCGCCGCCAGATTCGCGTCATTGTGCACGGTGAGTTCCGGCCCGCCCAGTCGCGCGCGAATGGTGTCGAGCAGTCCGGCCCGTCCCCAGCCGGGCAGGTTCACCGCGAAGTGCATGCGCCCGTCCTGCGGGTCGAAGACCCCCGGACTGCCCAGCGTCGCGTGAATGACCTGATCGGCGGTGACCCCTGCGGTTTCGCACACCTGCTCGGCGGCCCGCACGGCGATATCGGCGACGGCGGACGCGGTGCGCGCCCGGTTCGCTATATCGATGCGGGCCAGCACTTTTCCGGAGAGATCGGCGACGGCCGCGCGCAGGTTGGCTCGGCCGATATCGAGGCCGAGCACATATCCGGCGGTCGGATCGGGTTCATACAGCACGGCGGTGCGCCCGCGCTCGGGCGCGACCGTGCCCATCTCCCGAACCAGGCCGTTGCGCAGCAGCGTGGCGAGGGCACTGGACACGGTCGGCTTGGAAAGCCCGGTGTCCCTGGCGAGTTGGGCGCGGCTCGCCGGGCCCGCCTGGCGCAGCTGTTCGAGCAGCAACCACTCGTTATTGCTGCGCAGGCGTTGCCGATTCCAGGGGACTTCTTCCATCGCCTTCCGTTTCCTGCTCGTGTCGTCCGATCAACTCTAGGCAAACGAATCCTGACGAACTCTTGACGCCAATAGTAAAGGAATTTAACTTTACTAAACCACTCACCCGCTCTGCTCCCACCGGAGGAAGCCCCAT
The DNA here is from genome assembly GCF_001625085.1 of Nocardia acidivorans NBRC 108247. GTDB lineage: Bacteria > Actinomycetota > Actinomycetes > Mycobacteriales > Mycobacteriaceae > Nocardia > Nocardia acidivorans. The sequence continues at coordinate 5,440 of NZ_BDAW01000083.1, read as the reverse complement.
GTCCGGTCCCGTCCAACTCCCTCGAAGAATCGGCCTCTTCCAGGCCACCGCCATCAATATGAGCCAGATGGTCGGCATCGGCCCATTCGTCACCATTCCGCTCATGGTCGCCGCGTTCGGCGGCCCGCACGCCGTCATCGGCTTCCTCGCGGGCGCGGTCCTCGCCCTCGTCGACGGCCTGGTCTGGGCCGAACTCGGCGCGGCCATGCCCGGCGCCGGCGGCACCTACGTCTATCTCAAACAGGCGTTCCAGTACCGGTCCGGACGGCTCATGCCTTTCTTGTTCGTCTGGACCGCAATGCTTTTCATTCCCCTGATCATGTCCACGGGTGTGCAGGGACTGGTGCAGTACCTGACCTATCTGTGGCCCTCCATGACCGATACGCAGGGCGATATCGTCGGCGTGGCGGTGGTGGCGCTGGTGCTCGTGCTGCTGTGGCGGCGGGTGGACAGCATCGGCCGGATCACCGTCGTCATGTGGTCGGTCATGATCCTCGCGGTGGCCGCGGTCATCCTGGCCTCGTTCACGCACTTCCACGCGAGCATGGCCTTCGACTGGCCCGATAACGCGATCGACCTGGGCAGCAACACCTTCTGGCTGGGCTTCGCCTCCGGTCTGACCATCGGCATCTACGACTACCTGGGCTACAACACCTCCGCGTACCTCGGCGGTGAGCTGAAGGAGCCCGGTCGGGTGCTGCCGCGCTCGATCATCTTCGCCATCCTCGGCGTCATGAGCATCTACCTGCTCATGCAGATCGGCGTACTGGGCGTGACCAATTGGAAGGACATGCTCGACCCGGACAATGTGGCATCGCGGTCGGTCGCCTCGGCGGTGCTGGAGACGACCATGGGCAAGGGTGCGGCGCAGGTCGTGACCGGGCTCATCCTGATCACGGCCTTCGCCTCGGTCTTCACCGGACTGCTGGGCGGCTCACGCGTGCCGTTCGACGCCGCGCACGATCGGGTGTTCTTCCGGGCCTTCGGCCGCCTGCATCCCAAACATCAATTCCCGGTGCTCGGACTGGTCGCCATGGGCGTGGTCACCGCGGGCGGATTCCTGCTGGCCCGCCATATCGGGACCTCGGCCGCGCATCCGCCGCTGACGGTGCTGATCTCGCTGCTCACCACGGTCATGGTGATCGTGCAGGCGCTCGCGCAGATCGCCGCGGTCGTCGTCCTGCGCAGGCGGCAACCGGATCTCGTGCGCCCCTACAAGATGTTCCTGTATCCGCTGCCCGCCATCGTGGCCGCGGTCGGCTGGCTGGTCATCTACGGCTACGCCGACCAGTCCAATCCGGGTGTGCATCCCATCGAATGGTCCATCGCCTGGGTCGGATTGGGCGTCATCGCCTTCCTGATCTGGGCGCGCGCCGAGCGCGTATGGCCGTTCGGCCCCAAGGAGATTCGGGAGGAGTACCTGCACCCGGAACTCGCCGAAGCCGCCGCACCGGCCGCGCCCGTCGCCGACTGATCACCCCGCCGGGCCGCCACCTTCGCGGCGGCCCGGCCCGACCGTACCGAGGATCGTCAATGCCGCACGCAGCCAGCGAATTCGCCGTAGTGGGCGTCGATTTCGGCGGAACCAAGACCGATATCGCCCTCGCCGACGCGCGCGGCACCATCCTGCTCCGGGAACGCCTCGACACCCGGACCGACCTCGGCCCCGACCACATCCTGGGACGCACCGCCGCCACCGTGCGACGACTCGAGCAGACCGCGCGTGAGGGGCATGGCCTGCCCGTCATCGGATGGGCGGCGGTCGCGCCCGGGATCATCCGGGCCGACGGCATCCAGTTGACCCCCAATCTGCCCGGTTGGGAGCGGCTGGCGCTGTCGGCCCGGCTCGCAAGCGAATTCGGCGTGCCCGCGGTGCGGGTCGCCAATGATGTGAGGGCCGCGGCCCTGGCGGAACTGCGCTTCGGGGCGTTGCGCGGGATCGACACCGGGATCTATGTCAGCCTCGGGACCGGGATCGCCGCCGCGCTGATCGTGGGCGGGCAGGTGATCTCCGGAGCCCATCAGGCCGCCGGGGAGATCGGGTACATGAATCCCGGGAGTTCGCCGGTCGGCGCGGTCGCCGCCGGGCACGCCCCGCTCGAGGAGCTGGTGGCCGGGCGCGGGCTCGGACAGCGGGCCTCGGCGCGACTCGGTGAATCCGTCAGCAGCGCAGAGCTTTTCCGGCGCACCGATCCGGCCGCTCGCGAATTCGTGCGGCGGAGTCTGGAGATCCTGGCCACCGCGCTGGCCAATCTCGCGGTCTTCGTCGATCCGGCGCGCATTGTGATCGGGGGCGGGATGATGGCCGCCGCCGAGGTGATTCTTCCGGCGCTCACCGACCTGGTCGCCTCCGCGACCGCCTTCGCCCCCGAATTCCGGGCCGCGCACTTTCCCGAGGACGCCTCGCTGCACGGTGCGGTGACCCTCGCCCTCGATATCGATACCAGCACTCCCCCAATTCGATTGACCACCACCGGAGGACCTCGATGAACCCCACCCGGCTCGGCCGCCTGATGGAAGCAGAGATGCGCGATCAGCCGCGCGTGCTCGCCGCGCTCGCCGACCGCTACACCTCGATCGGCGCGGCCGTCGCGGCGCTGTTCACCGACGCGCCGGGCGAGACGAGCGCGCAGACCGAAGGGCGCGTCGAGGAGATCGCCGCCGGGTCGGTGCGCCCGTCGAATGGTCCGGTCGGCGTCGCGTTCCTGGCGCGCGGTTCCTCGGACAATGCCGCACTGCTCGGGCGCTACGCGGTGGAATTGCAGACCGGGCTGCCCACCTGTCTGGTCGCGCCGAGTGTGGCCACGGTCTACGGTCGCGAGCCCATCGGGTTCCGGGGTTGGCTGCTGATCGCGCTGTCGCAGTCCGGGCGCACGCCCGAGATCGTGGACCTCACCCGCCGTTATGCGGCGGCGGGCGCGAAAGTCGTGGCGGTGACCAATGATCCGGACTCCGCGCTCGCGCGGGCCGCACACTACACGGTCGCCCTGGAAGCCGGTCCCGAGCGCGCGGTGCCCGCGACCAAAACCGTCACCGGTCAGATGCTGGCCGTTCTCGCCATCGCCTCCGGTCTCGGTCCCGGCGGGATGACCCGGCGCGAGGCCGCCGAATTGCCCGCGGCCGCAGCCGATCTGCTCGCCGATACCGCGTCCGCCGACAACGCCGCCGAACTCATAGCCACCGTCGATCGCGTGGCCGTGGTCGGCCGCAGCGCCTGCTATCCGGCCGCGTTGGAGACCGCGCTCAAACTTCAGGAGACAACGGGCATCATGGCGCACGGCTTCTCCAGCGCCGATTTCCGGCACGGCCCGATCGCGGTCACCGGGCCGGGTGCGCCCGCCGTGCTGCTGGCGGGTTCCGGTCCGGCCGATTCCGACACCCTCGAACTGCGCGCACCACTCGCCGCCCGCTATGCCCCGACCGTGCTGGCGGGCACCGCGACCGAGGCCCCGATCACCTGGCCCGCCCTCGGCCATCTCGGCGAGTGCGTCCTGGCTACCATTCGCGGCCAGCAACTCGCCCTGGCCGTGGCACGGGAATTGGGGATCGACGCCGACCACCCGACGGGTCTGGCGAAGGTCACGCTCACGCATTGAGGCCCGTATCGGTGGGATCCGAACCAGGCATCGAATCCCACAGCGGAGCGGTGCGATGACTGCCATCACCCGCGGCGAGGGCGACCCTCGCCCGGATTCGCCACCCGGAGCACCCGGTTGCCCGGAGGTAACAGACCGATCCGTACTCGCGATTTCGGGGGCACGAGGGCGGGCTGGCACCGACGGGCAGACAGGGCGATGACGTTCATCAATGAGGTCGCCGACGTGGTATATCAGTATCTGATCGATGCACCGCAGGATGTGGTTGTCGGATGGTTGCTGGCCACGATCGGGATGTGGTCCGACCGGTAGCAACGGACATCACAGGCGGGTGGTGACCGGGAAGCTTGCGCATTGGGCTATGGTTGTAACCGTTGAGTAGCGCGATCTTGCATACTCTTCTCCGTCGTGGATGTCTTTTCTTCGCGTCGGCCACGCAGCGAGGTCAACAAGTGCGGACAAACAGTCCGGCACGACCCTGCGATTCACCCCGATGCTCGAAAGGCACCAGGAACCTTTATGACTTCTTCCTCAGCGAATCCCACCGCGTCCTTCGCCGAATTCGGCGTGCGCAAGGCCTTGGTCGACGCCCTCGCGGCGAGCGGCATCACCGCGCCCATGCCCATTCAGGCCGCCACCCTCACCGATGTGATCGCCGGGCGCGATGTGCTCGCTCGCGGACGGACCGGGAGCGGTAAGACCCTCGCCTTCTCCGTGCCCATGGTCGAGCGGCTGGCCGCCGGTGGCGGTACCCGCCGCCCCGGACAGCCCACCGGTTTGATTCTCGCGCCGACGCGTGAGCTCGCCACCCAGATCGCCACCGCGCTCGAGCCCATGGTTCGGGCCTGCGGGCTGCGGGTGACCACCATTTTCGGTGGCGTGCCGCAGAATCGGCAGGCCAAGGCGCTCAAGGCGGGTGTGGACATCGTGGTCGCGTGCCCCGGGCGGCTCGAGGATTTGATGAAACAGCGTCTGGTGGCGCTGGATTCGGTGCGGATCACCGTGCTGGACGAGGCCGACCATATGGCGGATCTGGGCTTCCTGCCCGGCGTGACGCGGATTCTCGCGGCCACCCCCGCCGATGGGCAGCGGCTGCTGTTCTCCGCGACCCTGGACAACGGGGTGGACAAGCTGGTGAAGCGGTTCATGCGGAATCCGTTGTCGCACAGCGTGGACGAGGCGCATTCGCCGGTTCCGGATATGACCCACCATGTGTTCGAGGTCAGGGGCGCGGACGCCAAGCGCGATCTGGTCGACGCCCTGGCCTCGGGTTCGGGTCGCCGAATCCTGTTCATGCGCACCAAGCATCACGCGCGCCGCCTCGCCAAGCAGCTGACCGCCGCGGGCATTCCCGCCACCGATCTGCACGGCAACCTCTCGCAGGCGGCCCGCGACCGCAACCTGGCCGCCTTCTCGGCGGGCACCGCTCGCGTCCTGGTCGCCACCGATGTCGCCGCCCGCGGCGTGCACGTCGACGACGTCGAGCTGGTCGTACACGTCGATCCGCCCGCCGAACACAAGGCTTACCTGCACCGTTCGGGCCGCACCGCCCGCGCCGGCAGCTCCGGCGATGTGGTCACGGTCGTGCTCCCCGAGCAGCGCAAGGATGTCGCCTTCCTGCTCCGCAAGGCGGGCATCGACACCAAACCCCAACAGGTGACGGCCAATTCGTCCCAGGTCACCGCCCTGGTCGGCGCGGTCGCCCCGCTGGTCATGCCCAGCCCCGACGCCCCGCGCGCCGATGACCGCGATGATCAGCCCGCCCGCCGCGGCGGCGCTCGTCGCGGCAGCCAGTCCCGCATGGCCAAGGCCCGCACGGGCGGCAATGCCCGCGGCGCGGGCGA
>NZ_BDAW01000082.1 GCF_001625085.1 Nocardia acidivorans NBRC 108247 | reverse complement strand
CCAAAAACAGAGCACCGTAGACTTCGGGGTTGACATGCCGCTGTTTTGCCATGCCGAGGAGTGACTCCGATTAGCAGTTTCGCCGATACGACGTTCACCGATCCGTCCCGGATCAGGAACTTTTGCATCATCGCCCATATCGACCACGGGAAATCGACCCTGGCCGATCGGATGCTGCAACTCACCGGTGTGGTCGAGGAGCGGGCCATGCGGGCCCAGTACCTGGACCGGATGGATATCGAGCGCGAGCGCGGCATCACCATCAAGGCGCAGAACGTGCGGCTGCCGTGGGAGGTCGACGGTGAGGAATACGTTCTGCACCTGATCGACACACCGGGGCACGTGGACTTCACCTATGAGGTGTCGCGTGCGCTGGAGGCCTGTGAGGGCGCGATTCTGCTGGTCGACGCCGCACAGGGCATCGAGGCGCAGACCCTGGCCAATCTGTATCTGGCGATGGACAAGGAATTGACCATCATCCCGGTGCTGAACAAGATCGATCTGCCCGCCGCGGATCCGGACCGGTACGCCGCCGAGCTCGCCCACATCGTGGGCTGTGAGCCCGAGGACGTGCTGCGCGTCTCCGGTAAGACCGGCGTCGGCGTGCCCGAACTGCTCAATGAGGCCGTGCGCGTGGTGCCGCCGCCGGTCGGCAAGGACGATGCGCCCGCGCGCGCCATGATCTTCGACTCGGTGTACGACACCTACCGCGGCGTCGTCACCTATGTGCGTGTGGTGGACGGCAAGCTGACCCCGCGCCAGAAGATCAAGATGATGTCCACCGGCGCGACCCACGAACTGCTGGAGATCGGCATCGTCTCGCCCGAACCCAAACCCACCCGGGGCCTGGGCGTCGGCGAGGTCGGCTACCTCATCACCGGTGTGAAGGATGTGCGCCAGTCCAAGGTCGGTGACACCATCACCAGCGCCCGCGACGGCGCGACCGAGGCGCTCACCGGCTACCGCGAACCGCGGCCGATGGTCTACTCCGGTCTGTACCCGGTCGATGGCTCGGACTATCCGAACCTGCGTGACGCCCTGGACAAATTGCAGCTCAACGACGCCGCGCTCACCTATGTGCCGGAAACCTCTGTGGCCCTTGGCTTCGGTTTCCGCTGCGGCTTCCTCGGACTGCTGCATATGGAGATCACTCGCGAGCGCCTCGAACGCGAATTCGGCCTCGACCTCATCTCCACCGCGCCCAATGTCATCTATCGCGTGGTCATGGAGGACGGCACCGAACACGTCGTCACCAACCCGTCGTACTGGCCCGAGGGCAAGGTGAAGGAGATCTACGAGCCCGTCACCAAGTGCACCGTGATCGCGCCGAGCGAATTCATCGGCACCATCATGGAGTTGTGCCAGGCCCGCCGCGGTGAACTGCTCGGTATGGACTACCTGTCCGAGACCCGTGTCGAGATGCGGTACACGCTGCCCATGGCGGAGATCATCTTCGACTTCTTCGATTCGCTGAAGTCGCGGACCCGCGGCTACGCCTCACTCGATTACGAGGAGGCGGGCGAGCAGGCCGCCGCGCTGGTCAAGGTCGACATCCTGTTGCAGGGTGAGGCCGTGGACGCCTTCTCGGCCATCGTGCACAAGGACGCCGCCCAGGCCTACGGGCACAAGATGACCACCAAACTGCGCGAACTCATCCCGCGTCAACAGTTCGAGGTACCGATCCAGGCCGCCATCGGATCGAAGGTCATCGCGCGCGAGAACATTCGCGCCATTCGCAAGGACGTGCTCGCCAAGTGCTACGGCGGTGACATCAGCCGTAAGCGCAAACTGCTCGAGAAGCAGAAGGAGGGCAAGAAGCGGATGAAGACCATCGGCCGCGTCGAGGTCCCGCAGGAAGCCTTCGTGGCCGCGCTGTCCACCGATTCGAGCGCGGACAGCAAACCCAAGAAGTAGACCCGAACTCTCGAACTCCCGTGCCCCGCTGCCTTACGGCAGCGGGGCACAGTGGTGAGTTGGGGGAGGGTGGTGCCGCGCTGCGTGTTGGCGGATAGGGAATTGGGGGAGGTGGTGCGCCGCTGCGTGTTGGCAGCGGGGCACGGTGCCGTGTGTGGTTTGTGAAGTTCGTGGTTAGGGCGTTCTGCGGTCCGAGCGGGGCGTTCGGTGTGCAGTGCTAATCGGGGGCTTCCGAAGTCATATGCAGGGTGACAAGCTATGTCTCGCATCGCTGTACGCATCGCCTCTACCTGGTGGATGTGACAGACCGGATATCCGGAAATAGGGTGTGAAACGAGTTTTAAGACGGCGGTCCGCCAGCGGCGGATCGCCGATCCTTGAGAGCGGAGCCTTGATGACGCGTGAGCGGTCCTTCGACGACGACGCAGCCGGTGCGGGTGACGAGTACGCAGATGACGCCGCGTATCGTATTGCCACCGGCGTGGCGCGCACGGCGAGGGCGGGCGCGTATGTGACAGGCGGGGCGCTCATCGCCTCCGCGGGCGCCCGGGGCGGCCCCGCGCCCGCGATCGATCACGACAGCCGCAATGTGAGCTGGTCGCAGGCCAACGATCCGCAGCCCGGCCAGCCCAGCCCGACCCTCACCTTCCCGGACCTCACCGCCGACCAGGTGCCGCCCATGCATCTGCCCTCGGGTATCAACCCGGTGGCGCTGCCGGACAATCACCATTTCGGCACCGATGCCGGACTCTTCCCGCCGCAGTACGACGCGCGCGACGCCTCGCACGATGTGAGCGCGTCCGGCTTCCACGGTGTGGGCCTGCCCGACAATGAGCTACCCCGATCCTTCGCCCTGCCGGATCATCAGCAGGATTCCGGACTCGAACTACCCGAGACCCCCGGCCGATCGGAGAGTCCGTGGGCCGGGCAGCAGCCGGGCGCGGGCGCTCCGGAATGGCAGCTCCCGGGCGCGGACGGCGGGCAGTGGCATATCCCCGGAGCCGACGGTTCGGGTTGGCATATTCCCGGTATGGACGGCGGCCAGGGCTGGCAGATCCCCGGAATGGATCCCGGTCAGGGCTGGCAGATTCCCGGCGGCGGCCTGAAACTGCCCGGCGCGGACGGTCATCAGCCGGGCGTGGTGAACTCGCCCCACGCCGGTGACATTCTCGGAAACGGTTCGCACACGGGCATTTTCGACGGGATCGGCGATGGCCCCCTCGGTATATCGGTCGGCACCAACTGGGCCGTGGATATGCACGTCGGTCTCGACGGCATTCACTTCGAATCGGATCTGAAGGTCGATATCGCCATCGGCAATGTCGGTCATCAGCTCGATCAGTTCACCCAGGATATGGGTCACGGGATCTCGCACGTGCCGAACGGCATCGACCCCAGCGGCAATCCGCTCCCCGCGGGCGCCAACCCGTGGGCCGAGGGGACGGTACAGCCCGGCGGTCAGTCCGCCGCGACCGCCAATCATCCCGGTCAACAATCGAATTCGGCGGCGGTGACCGGTCCGCAGGGCGCGACTCCCGGATCTGCCACGGGCGCACCGGGTTCCGCGATTCCCGGCGGCACCGTCGCATCGGGGGGCACGCCCGCACCGGGTGCGGCCTTGGGCGCCCCCACCGTCTCGCCCGCCGGTGGATTCGCCGCTCCCGCACCGGCTTACGTCGCCCCGGTGGCTCCGGCGGCACCCGCTCCGGTCTCGACTCCGGCCGCGCCGATCGTGGCCGCCCCGGTGGTTCCGGTCGCCGCGCCCGCCGTGGTGGCCCCGGTGGTGGTGGCACAGCCGGTGGTGACGACCCCGCTGCAGACCACCATTCAGCCCGACGCCGCACAGCATCCGATCGCGAATCTGCTGACCACGCCCGGCCCGTCGCCGCTGTACGCCTCGGCGGCCAATGCGCCCGCGCTCTTCAATCACAGCAACCATCCGGTGCTGCTGGCCTCCGGTCAGCCGGATCCGTCGGTCGCGGGCGCCAAGCCGCCGACCGCCGAGACGACCGTGCCCAAGATCAGTGTGCCCAGTCCCGAGCCGCTCACCACCGCCCCGCACGTCCCGGTGGCCACCAAACTGCCGGGCAGCAACGATCCGGCCGCGACCAAACTGCCCGGCATCACGGTGCCGACCACGGTGCCGCCGGTCACCACCGCACCGCATGTCACCGTGCCGCCGGTGACCACGGATCCGGACGGCGGCGGCACCCGCCCGCACAAGCCGATCGACGATACCGATACGCACGCCGGTACGCCGACCATCACGGTGCCGGACAACACCGATCCCGCGCCGACGCGGCAGCCGCCGGTGACCCAGCCGTCGCATCCGGGGGGGTCCGATGTGACCGTTCCGACGGTCGCGCCCACCGTGGATCAGGATCTGCCGACGCATCAGCCCACGATCACCCTGGATCCGCCGGCGCCGACCGTGCCGCCGCAGGCCACCGCGCCCAAGACCCAGGATGCTCCGAAACCGGCGAAACCCATTGCCGATACCGGTGATTCGGGCCACCACCTGATGCCGATCGCGGACGACTCGGCACTGCACCCGGTCTACCTGATGCAGGACTCCGGTCTCGGCGCCCACCTCATGCCCGACGCGACGCTGGCCGACAGCCATCTCCCGCTGCACGCCGCGTTCGACCACACGCTGCTGTGAGCGGAGCCGAACGTCTTGTCGCAGTGAAGAATCCGGACGCGATGGGCCCGTTGCTCGCGCTGCTCGACGAGCTGCTCGAGCCGGTGCACACCGCGGGCCGCGCGGATCTGGCCGGTCGCCTGGGCATCGCCCGCGCCCGGCTGTCCGATCCCCGGGTGCGCCTGGTGGTGGTCGGTGAATCCAAGAGCGGGATGAGCACGCTGGTCAACAGCCTCATCGGCGCGGCGGTCAGCGCCACCGACAGCACCCTCAGCGTGCCGGTCATCGCCGAGTACGGGCCGCAGCCCACCGCCACCCTGGTGCGCGCGAGCCGCGGCGGTAGTGCCGAGCGCCAGGCCGTCGAACCGCGGCAGGCGGTCGCCGATCTGCTCGACGAGCATGTCATCCGGGCCGAGATCACCGAGCCCAGTGCGCTTTTGGCGGAGGGCTTCGTCCTGCTGGACGCACCCGGTTCGCCCGCGGACACCCCCGCCACCTGGTCGCTGCTGGCCGTCGCCGACGCGGTGCTCTACGTCGCCGATGCCGCCCGGCCGTTCACCGCGGGGCAGATCGGGCAGTTGCAGCGCATTCAGCAGGTGTGCCCGACGGTCGTCTGCGTGCTCAACAAGATCGACCAGTATCCGCAGTGGCCCGAGGTGCAGCAGCATGATCGGCGGCTGCTCGACGCCGCCGGACTCGCCTTCGCCGTCGCCCCCGCCTCGGCGCGACTGCACGAGCAGGCCACCGCCACCGGTGATCAGCAGCTGGATCTGGAATCCGGTGTGCCGCAACTGCTGGACCATCTGCGCGGGTATGTGCTGGGCAATGCCGACGCGGTGGCCGCGGAGGCCGCGGTCCGCGATATCGGGCTGATCACCGACCATCTGGCGCTGGCCCTGCGCACCGAGGCCGAGACACTGCGCGATCCGCGCCGCTACGGCGTCATCACCGAACAGTTGCGCCGCACCCGCGAGGAGGCCGAGCAACTGCGCCAGCGCAGCGCCAACTGGCAGGTCACCCTCGCCGACGGCGCGGGCGAGCTGATGGCCGATACCGAACATGATCTGCGGCACCGGCTTCGGAGTCTGATCCGCGATGCCGAGGCCGACATCATGAAGCGCGATCCGGCCCGCCGCTGGGCCGAGTTCGGCGCGGACCTCGATGCCAAGATCTGCGAGGCGGTGGAGGAGAACTTCGTCATCGCGCACTACCGCTCGGTGGAGCTGGCCGAACAGGTGGCGGCCAAATTCCCCGACCGCGGCATTCCGACACCCGAACTGCGCCTGGACAATCCGGGTGAGGTGGGTGAGGTACTGGAGCCGGTGACCGCCCTGGACAAGCTGGACAGCGCCAAACCGGCGGTGGCGCAACAGTTCCTGAATATGCTGCGCGGTTCCTACGGCGGCGTGCTCATGGTGGGTCTGGCCACCAGCCTGCTCGGCATGTCCCTGGTGAACTGGTATTCCGCGGGAGCCGGTGTGCTGCTGGGCATCAACGCGCTCTGGGACGACCGCAAAGCGCGTAAGCAGCGCCGCCAGGCCGAGGCCAAGGTCGCGGTCGCACGGCTCATGGACGATGTGATCTTCCAGGTGAGCAAGGAATCGCGCTATCGCCTGCGGGCGGTGCAGCGCAATCTGCGCGACCATTTCACCGAAATCGCCAATGAGACACTGCGTTCGGTGGACGCCTCGCTGCGCGCCGCCGAGGAGGCCGCCGCGGTGCACTCCGGTCAGCGCCGCGAACAGCGCCTCACCGAGATCGAAGCGTCGTTGATTCGCCTGCACGATCTCCGCGAGCGCGCGGACGCGCAGGGCGGTCAGAACTCCGGCTACTGACAAACCCCCGTCATCCCGGTGACGGGGGCCTGTCGATGCCCCGGCCCGCTATGACCTTCCCGGATGTGCCGGATTGAACTGTCCGGCATGGTGTGATTCCTCGGCGCGGATCACGTGCATGACCGCGTTGATCAGCGCCAGGTGCGTGAACGCCTGCGGGAAGTTGCCCAGATGGCGTCCGGTGCTGGTGTCGATCTCCTCGGCATACAGCTTCAGCGGGCTGGCATAGCCGAGCAGTCGTTCGCACAGCTGGCGGGCCCGGGTCAGCTCGCCGATCTCCACCAGCGCGGACACCAGCCAGAACGAGCAGATGGTGAAAGAGCCCTCCGCGCCGGACAATCCGTCATCGGTGGTGTCGGTGCGGTATCGCAGCACCAGCCCGTTCTCGGTGAGCTCATCGGCGATGGCGAGCACGGTGGCGCGCACCCGATGGTCCGATGGCGGCAGGAACCGCAGCAGGGGCACCAGCAGCAGCGAGGCGTCGAGACTGTCGCCGCCGTAGGTCTGGGTGAACACCCCTTCGGAATTCACGCCGTTGTCGAGAATGTCCTGCCGGATCTCATCGGCGATGTCATGCCATTTCTTGGCGTAGTCGAATTCCCCGTGCCATTCGGCGAGTTTCGCGCCGCGATCCAGCGCCACCCAGCACATGACCTTGGAACAGGTGAAATGCTGCGGCTCCCCGCGCACCTCCCAGATGCCGCGATCGGGATTGCGCCAGTTCTCGATTGCCGCCTGCACCTGTCGTTCCAGCATGGGCCACAACGTCTCCGGCACCTGCTGGCGCGATTTCACGTGCAGGTACACCGAATCCAGGATGGTGCCCCAGATATCGTGCTGTTCCTGGTTGTAGGCGCCGTTTCCGATCCGCACCGGTTGTGCACCGTCGTAACCGGACAGGTGCGGGAGTTCGGACTCGGTGATCTCGCGTTCGCCGCCGATACCGTAGAGCACTTGCAGCGGAAGGGCTTTGCCGTTTCCCTCGGTGGTGACATCGTGCAGGAAGGCGAAGAAATCGTCGGCCTCGCGATCCAGGCCGAGGGTGTACAGGCCCCACAGCGCGAAGGTGGAGTCCCGCACCCAGGTGTAGCGGTAGTCCCAATTGCGTTCTCCGCCGGGGGTTTCCGGCAGTGAGGTGGTCGCGGCGGCCATCAGCGCCCCGGTCGGGGCGTAGGTGAGGCCCTTGAGCGTGAGCGCGCTGCGCTGTAGATAACCCCGCCAGGGGTGGTCGGGGAAGCGTCCCAGCGTGATCCACTGCCGCCAGGCCTCGCTGGTGGCCCACATCTTCTCCGCCGCCGCCTCGAAGGTCTTCGGCGGTGCCAGCTCCGACCAGGACAGTGCCACGAAGACCTGATCGCCCTCCTTCATCCGGGTCCGCGCGCGGGCCTCGCGGCCCTCCAGCCCGATCCGCATATCCGTGGTGAGGGTCAGGGTCGGGCAGCCGTCGATCCCGCTGGTGGCGGTCGCCTGTTCGTAGACATCCCCGCTGTACTCCCAATTGGCCGCGCCGCGGTGGTAGTCGAAGGCGGGTTCGCAGCTCATCTCCAGTTCGACCACGCCGTTCACGCATTTCACCGTGCGCAGCAGCATGTGCTCGGCGTCCCAGTCCATCGGCGTGCGCTTATGTGTGCGGCTGCGCGAGCGATTGTTGTGCCACGGCCCGAGCACGAGGGCGTCGCGCACGATGAGCCAGCCCGTCTCGGTCTGCCAGGTGGTCTCCACAATCAGCCCGCCGGGCAGATAGCGCCGTGCTGCGGGCACATTGCGCCCGTACGGGCCGAGCCGGAAGTGTCCGGCACTGCGGTCCAGCATGGCCCCGAAAATGCTGGGGGAGTCCGGTCGCGGTACGCACATCCATTCCACCGAGCCGTTGCGGGCGATGAGGCAGGTGGTTTCGCAATCGGACAGGAAGGCGTAGTCGTCGATGGGCGGGAACGCCGAATAGTGGCCGACTCCGGTCGCCGAGGGGAGGAACCCGTCGTTGAGCGAGACATCTGGCCGGTCGGTCGAATCGCGGGGCGGATCGAGTGTGCCGAGTGGGCCGGTCTCACTGCCGAGCGACCTGATGTCGGACTCCGGCTCGTCGTAGGACTCCATGCACACCATCTTGTGTCCTGTCGGCCCGAATCGTCCACCATCGCGTCTTCGGCCTAGGCTGATGGCGTGCATCGGATTGCAGGATGGTGGGACGGCGTCGAACTCTGGGTGGCCGGCCTGCCCTTCGTTCCCCAGTTCGCCGTGGTGCTGGCCGCCATGGTGCCGGTCTGTTTCGCCATCGCCTACCTGCTGGATCGAGTGCTGCGGGTTGGCCTGCGCGCACTGGGCCGTGATCGGGTTGCCGCCCAGGAGGCCGTGGCGCCCGCCGCGCAGCCGCGTCGTATGCGTAAGGAAGCTGCCTGATGCCCCGCTCCCGTGTTCAGCTCGCCCTGATCGCACTGCTCGTCCTGGTCGTCGTCGCCTGGTTGTTCACCCGCTGATTTCGTCCGCTGTTCATCGGGCGAATCGGACTTCGGGTCCTGTCTGTCGGATGCTGCGCGTACGCTGCTGCACCATGTCAACCGATGAAGGCCTGGAACTGGAAACGCTGCTCTCCGAAGAGGATTTCGAGGAGGAGCCGCGGCTGATCGCCACGCACCTGTGCGGTCCGGACGAAGCCATCGAGATGGTGAAGGCCGCGCAGCTGCTCGGCCTGGGTGTCCGGCTGGTCAACCGCATCCGCCCGGATGAGGAGGATGCCGAGAGTGCCACGGAGGAGTGGATTCTCGACATCCTGGAGAACCCGCCGGTCGTCGAGGGCGACGAGTAATCACGTCCCCCGGGGCTACTGGTCCCGCCACTCCGTGAAGCGTTTCCCGATCTTCGAAACCGTTTCGCCCACTTCCTGACCCACCGTGCCGACCGCGGATCCGACATCGCGTCCGAGGTTGCGCACGGTGCGGATCAGCGGATCCTCCGATTGGTCGAAGCTCTGCCGGTGAGCACGCGCCGCCTCCTCGACCCGATCGCTGATCCGTGCGCGCTCGTCCTGTTCGCGTAAGGGGTACTGCCCGGCCAGGATTCGGTCGTAGTCGCCGCTGGTGATCCAGCGCCGCGGCTCGGCCGCGCGCAGCACCGAGAACGGATGCGTCTGCGATTCCAGGTTCAGCAGTGTGAGCACGCCGTCGCGCGGATTCCCCGCGCGGTCGTAGTCATCGGCCTGCTGCGGGAACGCCGCATGGCTCATCTCGCCCACCCGGGAACCGCCCGCCAGCTTCATATGCCCGCGCACCGAGGCGTCCACATCCTGTCCGCAGAGCAGTCCGGCCCGGTCGCCGGAGGGTTCGGATTTGCGGCTCCACTCCATCAGCGCCGCCACGATGGCGCGTAATGCCCAGCCGCCCACCGGAACCCAGCCGATGCCCGCGGCCAACCGCATCAGATGCATGAGCGTGCGGTAACTCACTCTGATTCGCGGCCTCACCGGCCGCTCTGCTACAGTCTGCCGCGTGTCGTCGAGTGTTGCGCCCCAGGTCCGCCATGAATTGGCGTTGATCGCTGTGGGCTGCCTCGTGGTCGCGGACATTCACTGTCGTTGATTGCCGACCGGGCACCGCTGCACCTCCAGAAGTAGACTGGCGCGCGCACCTTTCGCAGTTGTCCCCGGATTCCGGCGGCCCCGCACCGGGGCCGCAGCGCCACCGTTGCTTCTCATCGACGGGTCTACGGCATCACCTCATATCCCGCCTCCCGGTCCACACCCGGCGGGTTTCTCGAAAGGTCCACCCGATGTCTCGCAACTCCCGGCTTTCCCGCCGAACTCTCGCCGTCGCCCTGACCGCGGTCGCAGCCACCGTGCTCACCGCGTGCGGCGGCGGTGCGAGCGATTCGAGCGACAGCTCCGCGGCCGACGGCAGCGGCGGCACCCTGAACCTCTACGCCTACGCGGTCCCCAAGCCGGGCTTCGACAAGGTGATCCCGGAGTTCAACAAGACCGAGGCCGGTAAGGGCGTGCAGTTCCAGTCGTCCTACGGCGCCTCGGGCGATCAGTCCCGCAAGGTGAAGGACGGCGCGGAAGCGGACGTCGTGAACTTCTCGGTCGAGCCCGACATCACCCGCCTGGTGGACGCCGGTCTGGTCGACGCGAGCTGGAACGCGGACGCCAACAAGGGGATTCCGTTCGGTTCGGTCGTGGTCATCGCGGTCCGCAAGGGTAACCCCAAGGGCATCAAGGATTGGGACGACCTGCTCAAGCCGGGCGTCGAGGTCGTGACCCCCAACCCGTTCTCCTCGGGTTCGGCCAAGTGGAACCTACTGGCCCCGTACGCGGCCAAGAGCGAGGGCGGCAAGAACCCGCAGGCCGGTCTGGACTACCTGTCCCAGCTGATCGCCCGCGATCATGTGAAGGTGCAGCCCAAGTCGGGTCGCGAGGCCACCGAGACCTTCCTGCAGGGCACCGGTGACGTGCTGCTCAGCTATGAGAACGAGGCCATCTTCTCCGAGCGCAACGGCGATCAGATCGAGCACATCATCCCGCCGATCACCTTCAAGATCGAGAACCCGGTCGCGGTGCTCAAGAACAGCAAGAACGCCGCCAAGGCCACCGCGTTCAAGGACTTCCTGTACACCCCGGCGGGCCAGAAGGCCTGGGCCGCGGCCGGTTTCCGCCCGGTCGACCCGAAGGTCGCCGCCGACTTCGCCAAGGACTTCCCGACCCCGCAGAAGCTGTGGACCATCGCCGACCTCGGCGGCTGGAAGGCCGTGGACAAGGATTTGTTCACCGCCAACACCGGATCTGTGGCGCAGATCTACGACAAGGCCACCAAGTAGTCGAGTGACCTGGCCCACAAGCGATACTCGATACCGTGAGTGACAGCAGCGCGAACGCCGGGACCGGCACCGGTCCCGGCGTTTCGGTGAAGAAGAAACCCGGGCCGGGCCGTTCCTGGCTGCGGGTGACCGGGTCCGTCGGCCCGATCGGCATCGCCACGTCGGTGCTGTGGCTCAGCATCATCGTGTTGCTGCCGCTGGCGGCCCTGACCTACAACTCCTTCGGTGACGGCTGGTCCGGATTCTGGGATGCGGTCACCGCGCCCGCCGCACTGGATTCGCTGAAGGTGACCATCGTCGTCTCGGTGATCGTGGCGGTGGTCAACGTCATCATGGGCACCCTGATCGCCTGGGTGCTGGTGCGCGACGAATTCCCGGGCAAGGGGATCGTCAACGCGCTCATCGATCTGCCGTTCGCCCTGCCCACCATTGTGGCCAGCATCGTGCTGCTCGCGCTGTACGGACCGCGCAGCCCGATCAATGTGCATCTCAATGCCACCCAGCCCGGCATCATCGTGGCGCTGGCCTTCGTGACGCTCCCGTTCGTGGTGCGTTCGGTGCAGCCGGTGCTGATCGAGGTCGACAAGGAGGTGGAGCAGGCCGCCGCGTCACTCGGCGCGGACAACTGGACCACCTTCCGGCAGATTCTGCTGCCCACGCTGGCCCCGGCCATCATCAGCGGCGGCGGGCTCGCCTTCGCCCGCGCCATCGGCGAATACGGGTCGGTGGTGCTGATCGGCGGCAATATTCCGCGTGAGACGCAGATGGCCTCGCAGTACATCCAGCAGCAGATCGAGATCGACCGGCCGGTCAACGCGGCCGCGGTCTCGGTGGCGCTGCTGGTGATCTCGTTCGTGTCCCTGCTGGTGCTGCGCCTGTTCGCGGACCGGACCGCCCGCAAGGAACAGGAATCGCGATGAAACTTGCTCCGTGGACCCGTATTTCGCTGCGCACCATCGCGCTGACGTATCTCGGTGTACTGCTGGTGCTGCCGCTGATCATCATCTTCTGGCGGACCTTCGAGCGCGGCGTCGGCGCGTTCATCGACTCGGTCACCACCCCGGCCGCGCAGTCGGCGCTGCAACTGTCGCTGTTGATCGTGGCCATCGTGGTGCCCATCAATGTGGTGTTCGGCGTGCTCACGGCGCTGGCGCTGGTGCGCGGAAAGTTCCCGGGCCGCAACCTGGTTCAGGGTCTGGTCGATCTGCCGTTCGCGGTTTCCCCCGTCGTGGTGGGTGTTTCGCTCATCATGCTGTGGGGTGCGCACGGCTGGTTCGGCGGGCTGGAGAATCACGGGCTCAAGGTGATCTTCAATCTGCCGGGCATGGTGCTGGCCACCATCTTCGTGACACTGCCGTTCGTGGTGCGCGAGGTGGAACCGGTGCTGCACGAGATCGGCGACGATCAGGAGCAGGCCGCCGCGACGCTGGGAGCATCGCGCTGGCAGACGTTCTGGCGGATCACTCTGCCCGCCATCCGCTGGGGCCTGACCTACGGCATCGTGCTCACCGTGGCGCGTGCGCTCGGCGAATTCGGCGCGGTGATCATGGTGTCCACGGCGCTGCCGGGTAAATCCCAGACGCTTACCCTGCTGGTGCACGGGCGGTACACGAACGACCACAACACCTTCGGCGCGTACTGCGCGGCGACCCTGCTCATGGGTATCGCCCTCATCGTCCTTCTTCTGATGACACTCCTCGAACGCAAGCGGGGCACTGCCAAATGATCACCGTGACCAATGCCAACAAGCGCTACGGGACCTTCGCCGCGCTCGACGATGTCAGCCTCGACATTCCTTCCGGGGAGTTGACCGCGCTGCTGGGGCCGTCCGGCTCGGGCAAGTCGACGCTGCTGCGCTCGATCGCCGGACTCGAGACCCTGGACAGCGGGATCGTCACCATCGCCGAACGCGATGTGACCAATGTGTCGCCGCAGAAGCGCGATATCGGATTCGTCTTCCAGCATTACGCGGCGTTCAAGCATATGACCGTGCGCGACAATGTGGCGTTCGGACTCAAGATCCGCAAGCGGCCCAAGCCGGAGATCAAGAAGAAGGTCGACGATCTGCTGGAGATCGTCGGGCTCGACGGGTTCCAGCATCGGTATCCCGCACAGCTTTCCGGCGGTCAGCGCCAGCGCATGGCGCTGGCCCGCGCGCTCGCGGTGGATCCGCAGGTGCTGCTGCTCGATGAGCCGTTCGGCGCGCTGGACGCGAAAGTCCGTGCGGATCTTCGGACTTGGCTGCGGCGGCTGCACGAGGAGGTGCACGTGACCACCGTGCTGGTCACCCACGACCAGGAAGAGGCCCTGGATGTGGCGGACCGCATCGCGGTCATGAACAAGGGGCGCATCGAACAGGTCGGTACGCCCGAGGACGTATACGACCGGCCCGCAAACGATTTCGTCATGTCATTCCTGGGTGCGGTGGCCAAGTTGAACGGCCATCTGGTGCGCCCGCACGATATTCGCGTCGGCCGCGATCCCTCCATGGCCCTGGCCGCGCACGAGGGCACCGCGCAGTCCGCGGGCGTCACCCGTGCCACGGTCGAGCGAGTCGTGCACCTGGGCTTCGAGGTTCGCGTCGAACTCCGCAATGCCGCCACCGGTGATCTGTTCACCGCGCAGGTCACCCGCGGCGATGCCGAGGCCCTGCATTTGGCGGAGGGTGAGACCGTGTACGCGCGCGCCACCCGGATTCCGGAGCTGCCGCTCGCCCCGGTCGCCGTCGTCCCGGTCTCCTGAGCACCCGGACCCGGCGACACGCCGGGTGTGGGGGTGCGAAGGTTTCGTAGAGCTTTACGGTTGGGCGTTTGTCGGCCACGCTGAGAGCAGCCGATGGATACCAGCCATTTGCTCAGCGATCGACCGATGGAAGGCCCACACCATGGCCTTGACCGAATCCGAAGCCAGAGTGCTTGCCGCCTTGGCCCGGCCGGAGTTCCCGGCCGCGCTCACCGTTCGCCAACTGTGCGCCGCAACGGGTCTCACCGCCGGCGCGGCCCGGCGGGCACTGCACGGCCTGTCGCAGACGGGCCTGGCCCTGGCGACCCTGCACACCCCCGCCACCTGGCAGGTCACCCATCGGGGACGGCTCACCATCCATTCGGCGACCTACCGCGACTACCTCACCCGGCATCGGCGGCCACCGCCCTGCGCACCGCAGCCTCGCCCCGGCCTATCGGCCTCGCTGCCGACCTAGCTCAGGCGGCGATCGGATCCTGGGGTTCCGGCTCGGCGGGGGCGGATTCGATTGCTCCACGGGCGATCTCGCCGAGTTTGGTGTGGTTGAAGAGCAGATTCAGCAGGAATGCGGTGGCCGCCGCCAGCGAGATGCCGCTATTGAGCAGGATCTGCGCCGAGGTCGGGAACTTGTCGAACATGCCCTTGGTGAGCACCGGCACCAGGCCGACGCCGATGGCGACCGCGACAATCGAGAGGTTCACCCGGTCCGCGAGATCGGCGCGGCGCAGGGTGTCCACGCCGATCACCGCGATGGTGGCGAACAGCACCAGGCCCACACCACCCACCACGGGCTGCGGGACGGCGGCCACAATCGCGCCGAAACGCGGTACCAGGCCCAGAATTACCAGAATCGCACCGCTGACCGCGGTCACATAGCGGCTGTACACCCGGGTGGCGGAGACCGCGCCGACATTCTGATTGAAGACGGTATCGATGAAGGAGCTGAACACACCCGCCAGCACCGCCGAGAGGCCGTCGCCGATCAGGCCGCGTGCCAGATCCGCGCGCTCGAGTTTCTTCCCGGTGATCTCGCCGATCGCCAGCATGCTGGCGGTGGATTCGGCGAAGACCACGGCCATCACAATGCTCATGGCCACCACCGCCGTGAGAGGGAATTGCGGTGCGCCGAAATAGAACACGTGCGGTGCGCCCAGCCACGCGGTGCCCGAGACGCCGTCCAGGGTGATCAGACCCATGGGAATGGACAGGAGTACACCGACCACGAGTGCGATGAGAATGCCCAGCTGCGACCAGATTCCGCGCCCGAAGACGGTGCCGATCAAGGCGATGAGCAGCACCACGGCCGCCAGCACGATATGGGAGATCGCGCCGAACGACGGCGCCTTCGGATTGCTGCCCACGATCAGCCCACCGGCCACACCGATGAGCGAGACGCCGACCACGGTCAGCACCGTGCCGCTGACCAGCGGCGGGAAGAACCGCACCACCGTGGCGAACGGCCACGCCAGTGCGATGCCGACCAGACCGCCGATGAGCATGGAACCGTAGACGGCGGGCAGTCCGTACTGCTTGGCAATCAAGATCATCGGGCTCATCGCCACGAAGGTCGCACCGGTGATGATCGGCAGGCGAGCGCCCGCGAAACGACCCAGTCCCAGGCTCTGCACCAGGGTGATGATTCCGGCCACCAGCAGGTCCGCGCTGATCAGCAGTCCCACGGTGGTTTTGTCCAGCCCGGCGGCCGCACCGAAGACCAGTGGAACGGTCACACATCCGGTGTACATGATCAGCACATGCTGAATACCGAAGGCCAGCAGCCGATGCCATGGCAATCGGGTGTCGACGGGGTGGGGCGAGGTCATGATGGCTCCCTACGGCGCGTGCGGTTGATTCAGGCTAGGCAGCCGCGGCCATCCGGTGGTTTGTCCGATATGCCTAAGCGGACGGCGGATCGCCCGCGGTGTTTTGTCTTGTGAACCAGCGTGTGCGGCGGCGCGGGTACGCCACAGTGGGGCAAGGTGTTCATCGACCACGGGAGACGACCATGACCGAGTTGACCGGCAAGATCGTGCTCGGCCCGCATCAGTATGGCAAGGCCGAGAACCGGGTGGTGCGCATCTATCGCGATACCGCGCGGCATGAGATCCGCGATCTGAACGTATCGTCCTGCCTGCGTGGGGCTTTCGACGAGGCGCATACCGTCGGCGATCAGGGCGGGGTGCTGCCCACCGATTCGCAGAAGCAGACCATCTTCACCTACGCCAAGACGCACGGTGACGGCAGTATCGAACAGTACGGGCAGGCCCTGGCCCGGCATTTCGCCGATGACATCGCCACGGTCGAATCCGCGCGCATCGAGATCGAGGAGTACGCCTGGCAGCGGGTTCCGGTGCACGGCGGCGGCCACGACCACACCTGGACCAGGGTCGGCCCGGAAATCCGTATTGCCGCCGTCACCGTGACGGGAACCGGTGCGGCGCAACGGGAATGGGTGATCGGCGGTGTCAAGGACCTGGTCATCCTCAAATCCACCGGATCGGAGTTCGCGGGCTTCCTCACCGACGAGTTCACCGTCCTGGAACCGGCCTACGATCGCATTCTCGCCACCAGCCTCACCGCCCGCTGGCGCTTTGCCACCGATCCGCAGGATTGGGACGCCACCTACGACGGCATCCGCGCGGTCATGATCGCCGAATTCGCCACCCTGCACTCCAAAGCCCTCCAGCAGACCCTCTTCCAAATGGGACAGGCGGCGCTCGAGGCGTACCCCTGCCTCGCCGAGATCCGCATGTCCGCCCCCAATAAACACCACTGGTCCTTCGACCTCTCCCGTTTCGACGTCCCCAACAACGGCGAGGTCTTCTACGCCGACGACCGCCCCTACGGCCTCATCCACGCCTCGGTCCTGCGCGCGGACGCCCCCGACGCGGGCACCGCCTGGGACCCCTACACCGGTGCGGTCTGACCGCCCCGACACCACGGCTGTCGCACCCGGCTCCGACAGCACGGCGGTTCGGACCTGGCTCCGACACCATGGCAAGTCGGACCGGCCCCGACACGACGGCGGTTCGGACCGGCCCCGACAGCACGGCTGTCGCACCCGGCTCCGACAGCACGGCGGTTCGGACCCGGCTCCGACAGCACGGCGGTTTGGACCCGGCTCCGATACCGCGGCCGTTCGGACCTGGCTCCGACACCATGGCAAGTCGGACCGGCCCCGAACCGCGAGCGGGCTCGACCGTCCCCATCCTTCCGGCGTGGTTTCGGCCGGGATCCACACCTTCACCGCAGCACCATATTTCGGCTGAACGACCCTAGGCCGAGGCGGCGTGAGCGGTGAGCGTGCGCATGGCCAGGTACAGGTCCAGACGGTCGTCGAGGCGGGCCAGGTCGCGGCCGGTGAGTTCCTCGACGCGGCCGATGCGGTAGCGAACCGTATTGAGGTGCAGGTGCATTCGGTCCGCCGCCTGCCGCCAGGAGCCCTCGCAGCCGAGGTAGACCTCGAGGGTTTCCATCAGGCCCGCACCGGTTTTTCGGTCGTAGTCGACGACCGGCCCCAGTACCCGCTCGGCGAAACGGCGTTGCAGGCCGCCGGGGATCGCGGTGAAAAGGCCCACGGCCGTATCGATATCGGCGATGCGGACACTGACCGCCGCATCGTCATCGAGCGCTGCGGTGGCGGCGGACGCGGCGGCGGCGATGCTGCCGGAGAGGGATTCGTCCCGCTGCCGGGCGCTCACGCCGAATGCGAGACGAGCACCGGCCAGTGCGGGGGCGAGTCGGCCGAAGCGGCGGCGCAGCGTGTCGGCGGTCACGTCCTGCGTCGCATCGACGAGCGCGATGAGTCTGCCTTCCCGATCCACCGAGGTGGTGACGCCGGACAGCACGTCGTGCAGGGCCGCGCGAACTTCGGGAAGTCCTGTTCCGGTGAGGGTTTCGCCCGGGCGCAGCTCGCACACCACCGCGACGGTGTGCGTGCCGGGTCGATCGGCGGGCTGGGCCGGGAAGCGGTCGATCAGCTCCCAATCCAGATGCAGGCGATCCATGCTTCGCTGCCGATAGAGCTCGGTGACGGCGGCCAGGTCCGAGCCGAAGACCTCCGGTTCGGCTGCGGCGGGTCGAATCACCAGGTACCAGGCGGTGATTCGATCCCCGGCCCCGATCTGAAGGACTCGCATCGCCCCCGCCGTGACGGCGGGGAGTCGGGGCGCGGTGAGCGCGGTGCCGACGATCCGATCCAGTTCCTCCTCGGAGATGGGCGCGGTCCCGGCGATCACCCGTCCGGTCGCGGTCACCACCCAGGCCGAGACATCCTGCTCCAGTGCGATATCGGCGATCAGATCCCCGACGGTGCTGCCACCGGCCACGGCCGCGAGCAGGCGGCGCTGCCGATCCACCCGCGATTGCACACGCCGCCAGCGCAATTCGGCCGCCTGCTCGGCCAGGTACTCGATGATTCGACTGAACGGCACGCTCTGCGGTGCGGAAAGCAGTGGCAGACCGTACTTCTCGCAGGCGTCCAGCACATCCTGCGGCACATGTCCGTGCAATGCCTGACCCGCCACGACCCCGGCGACCCCGGCCTCGGCGAGCAGGCCGATGTATCGATCCGCGTCGGCGGCCGTCTGCCGCCACACCAATCCCGTGCACACCAGCGCGCCCGCGGTCACGAACGGCCGCGGGTCGGGCATATCGGTGGCGCACACCCGCGCCACCGGTCGCTCCAACTCCGCCGCATCCCCGTGCAGCAGTCGCATTCGCAACTGCGGCGCGTCGAGTATGTCCCGCACCAGCACGGCGCACCTCCCGTGATCGGCCCGATGGCCGACACGCTAGAACGCCGGTATTTCGGCCTCGTTTCATCCATGCTGCGTCTGGCTCACGGCCCTGTCGTAGGGTGGGCCGAATGAGTCGGCGCATCCCAGTACTGATCGTGGCCGGATTCCTGGGTGCCGGGAAAACCACCCTGCTCAACCGGCTGCTGCGTAATCGCGACCTCCGGATCGGCGTGGTGGTCAATGACTTCGGCGCGGTGAATATCGATGCCATGCTGGTGGCCGGTCAGGTCGACGCCATGGTCTCGCTCGGCAACGGCTGTGTCTGCTGTGCGGTGGACGTCACCGAACTCGATGATCTCTTCGATCGGCTGGCGCATCCCAAACAGCGCATCGATGTGATCGTCGTGGAGGCCAGTGGGCTGGCCGAACCGCGCAATCTGATCCGCATGGTCACCGGCAGCGACAATCCGCGCATCCGCTACGGCGGGCTCATCGAGCTGGTCGATGCCGAACATTTCCACCAATCCCGTGCCCAGCACCCCGAACTCGCCACGCACCTGCGCATGGCCGACATGATCGTGCTGAACAAGGCCGACCGCGTCACCCCCGAAGCCCTCGACGGGCTGCGCGCGGAAATCACCGAGATGGTCGGCCAGGTCCCGGTCTACGCCACCACCCGGGGCCGGATAGATCCGGCGCTGCTGTTCGACCTGCCCGCCCGGGACCCCGCCGAACTCCGTGTGGGTCAGCAACTCAGCTTCGACGAACTGCTTCTGGAGAGCTCCGCCGAGGACGACCACGACCACTGTTCAGACCGGCACGACCACCGCCACCTGCACGACGCCTATGAAAGCGTCTCCTTCACCACCCCCGTGGACCTGAACCCCCGGGAAGTCATCGCCGTCCTGGAGGATCCGCCACCCGGCCTCTTCCGCGCCAAGGGCTTCCTGGCCTTCGCGGTTCCCGAGGACTCCCGAAAGTTCGTCCTGCACATGGTCGGCAGGCATATCGCCATCGAACCCACCACGTGGTCCCGCGACGAACCCCGCACCAGCACCCTGGTCCTCATCGGCCCGGGCCTGGACCGTGCGCACATCACCGAGCGCCTGGAATCGACCATCCACACCGGCCCCGCACCGCTGGACTCGAACGCGCTGCTGCCGATCTGGCGCTATGTGACTCCCACCGATTCCACCGTCTAGGGCACCGCGGTTCAGCCGCAGGCGTTCACCCATTCGGAGAGGCCGTCGGTGAAGAGCTGCCGCTTCCAGATCGGGACTTCGTGTTTGATGCGGTCCACCAGGGTGGCGCAGGTGCCGAAGGCTTCGGCGCGGTGCGGTGCGGCCACCGCGACCGCGATGGCCAGATCGCCGATGGCCAGCGGGCCGATGCGGTGCACGGCCGCCACCGGGAGCCCGGTGGATTCGGTGATCTCGGTGCAGATCTGGCGCAGGAATCGTCCGGCGTCGGGGTGGGCGGAGTACTCCAGCGCCGAGACCGGTTGTCCGCCGTCATGATTGCGGACGACGCCGGTGAACACGACGACCGCGCCGTGCTCGGGCCCGCTGACCGCCTTCTCCACCTCGGTGGGGTCCAGCGGCTGGTCGCTGATGTAGGCGAGCAGGTCCACGGCCTCACTCATGGCTGCCTCCTCCGGCCACCTGGGCCAGCAGATGTTCGAGAAGTTCGTCCAGGACCGCGATGCCGTCCTTCACACCGCCGGGGGAGCCGGGCAGATTGACGATCACCGTGCGCCCGGCGAGTCCGGCCACGCCCCGGCTCAGGGCCGCGAGCGGGAATTTGGCGGTACCGCGCTGGCGAATGGATTCGGCCACGCCGGGCAGTTCCCGGTCCAGGAGGGTTAGGGTCGCCTCGGGGGTGGCATCGGTGGGGGAGGCCCCGGTACCGCCGGTGCTGATCACCAGCGCGGGTTCGGCCGCCAGCGCCTCGGCCAGACCGCCGGCGATATCGGCGTCGGCGTACACCAGTGGTCCGCGCACCGAGAAACCCCGTTCGCCAAGCCATTTCGCGAGCACCGGGCCGGTGGTGTCCACTCGGGTTCCCGCGGCGGCGCCGGTGGAGGCGACCAGCACCACGGCGGTGCGGCCCGCACCGAACGACGCCGGGGTGGGTTCGGGCGTCCCGGCGTCCCGCTCCGCCGGATCCCGCTGCTGCGCTTCGCGATCCGCGTCGACCTCGTGCTCCCGGACCCAATGCCCGTGCTTGCCACCGTCTTTGGTGAGCAGCCGCACCGCGTGCAACGAGGCTCCCGGATCGACGGCCTTGATCATGTCGTGCAGGGTGAGTCCGGCGACGGCCACCGCGGTGAGCGCCTCCATCTCGACCCCGGTCGGCCCCTTGGTCTTGGCCACGGCCTCGATGGTGATGGTGGTGTCGGTGAATCCGAAGCTCACATGCACCGAGGACAGCGCCAGCTGATGGCACAGCGGAATGAGTTCGGAGGTCTTCTTAGCGCCGTTGATACCGGCCAGCCGGGCCGTGGTCAGCACATCGGCCTTGGGCATATCGTCGGCGCGGACGAGGCGGATCACCTCGGCGGTGGTGTGCAGTTCGCCCGCGGCGACCGCGACCCGCGCCGTTTCGGCCTTGGCACTGATATCGACCATGCGCGCCCGGCCCTCCCGGTCGACATGGGACAACTCACTCATACCCCAAGCCTCGCACAGCCGCCTGCCCGGTGACACCGGCGGGCAGCACAGTTCGCGCCGCGCCGAAGCGGGTTCGTTCGGGTGGATCTACAGGGACCAGGTGCGGACCACGGTGCCGGCGGGCACCTCGGTGTCCGCGGCGGGGATGTCGATGAGCACATCGGCCTGTGCCATGGTCGCGATCAGATGCGACCCCTGCCCCGCCAGCGGTTCGACGCCCTCGGGGGTGAGCTTGCCGCGCAGCAACTGGCGCTTACCGGCGGGGGAGTGCAGCGCCGCCAGCAGCGGCAGTTCCGTACTCGTGATGGCGGGCAGACCCGAGAGTTCACGCAGTATCGGCCGGGCGAGCATATCGAAAGACACCATGGTGCTGACCGGGTTGCCCGGGAAGTTCAGCACGGGCGTTCCCTCGACCACCGTGATGCCCTGCGGGCCGCCGGGTTGCATTGCGACATGGCCGAATTCGCCGCCGAGGCCGGAGAGCACCTCCTTCACCACCTCGAAATCGCCCATCGACACCCCACCGGAGGTGAAGACCACATCGGCGGCGGTGACGGCCTCGTGCAAGCGGCGGCGGAATTCGCGGTGATCATCGGTCGAGTGCGCGAGCGAGACCACCTCGGCCCCGTTCTCGGTGAGTGCGGCCGCCAGCGCCAGCCCGTTGGAGTTGTAGATCTGCCCCGGCAGCAGCCGCAATCCGGCCTGAACCAGCTCGTCCCCGGTGGTGATGACCGCGGCCCGCACTCGCCGGTACACCGGCAGTTCGGGCAGTCCGACCGCCGCCAGCGCGGCGATATGCCGGGGCTTGAGCAGCGTCCCCGCCGCCGCCAGCAACTGTCCGGTGCGCACATCGGTTCCGGCCTCGCGGACGAAATCGCCTGCGGCCCGGCTTCTTTCGATGGTCACGGTGGCGCCGTCGGACTGCGTGTGCTCGACCGGCACCACGCAGTCCGCGCCCGCCGGAATCGGGGCTCCCGTCATGACTTTCATCGCGCCGCCCGCGGGCAGGGTTGCGGCCCCGGTGTTTCCGGCCGCCACCACTCCGCTCAACGGCAGGGTCACCGGCACGATCGCCACCGACTCCGCCCGCACCGCGTACCCGTCCATGGAGGAGTTCCGGAACACCGGCAGATCCAGGGGGGAGTACACATCGGCGCTCAGCCGCCGCCCCAGCGCCCGGTCCATCGGCACCGCCTCGGTCGCCCGCGCGGCCAGCGGTCGCAGCAGATCCTCGATGCGTTGCCGGTGGTCGTCGACGGAACGGACCGGGGCCAGTGCGTGCCGGGAACTCATGTCCGTGAGCATATCCGCGAGCCTCTTCGGGGCAACCCTGCTCGCCATTCCGCCCGGGGGGTTGCGCGGCCGGACATAATGGTCGAATGACCGTGGTCGCTATGGGGATGCCCGCAGTACGAACCGGGCAGCCTTCCCTCGATGGCCGCCCGGACACTCCGTTCCTGGTGGATCGCTTCGGCCGCACCGCGCGTGACCTGCGGGTATCCATTACCGAAAAGTGCTCGCTGCGCTGCACATACTGCATGCCGGAGGAGGGCCTGCCGGCCATTCCGGCCGAGGAACTGCTCACCGCCGCCGAGATAGTCCGGCTGGTCACGCTGGCCGTGCGGGAGCTCGGCGTGCATGAGGTGCGCTTCACCGGCGGTGAACCGCTCATGCGCCGTGACCTGGAGACGATCATCGCCGGTTGCCGGGCCGAACTGCCCGATGTTCCGCTGGCCATGACCACCAACGGGGTCGGCCTCGAACATCGCGCGAGCAAGCTCGCGGCAGCCGGGCTGAACCGCATCAACGTCTCGCTGGACACCGTCGACCGGGAGGGTTTCGCCAAGCTCACCCGGCGCGACCGCCTGGACTCGGTCTTCGCCGGAATCCGCGCGGCGCGGCGGGCCGGACTGACCCCGATCAAGGTCAATGCCGTGCTCATGCGCGAGACGCTGGCGGGCGCGGCCGATCTGCTGCGCTGGTGCATCGACGAGGGCTGCGAACTCCGCTTCATCGAGGAGATGCCGCTGGACGCCGATCACGAGTGGGCGCGCGCGAATATGATCACCGCCGCTGAACTGCTCGAGGTGCTGGGCGAGCGTTTCACCCTCACCGAATACGGTCGTGACGATCCCTCCGCCCCCGCCGAGCGCTGGCAGGTGGACGGCGGGCCGGCCACGGTCGGCATCATCGCCTCGGTGACCCGCAGCTTCTGCTCGGAGTGCGATCGCACCCGCCTGACCGCGGACGGCCGGCTGCGCTCGTGCCTGTTCAGCGATCAGGAATACGACATTCGCGCGGCCCTGCGCGCGCACGCCTCGGATGCCGAGATCGCCACGCTGTGGCGCGGCGCCATGTGGAACAAATCGCCCGGGCACGGCATCGATGCCGCGGGTTTCGTCCCGCCCGCACGAACGATGGGAGCAATCGGTGGTTGAGGTTCGCTATTTCGCCGCGATAGCCGATGCGGTCGGCAAGCCGAGCGAACGACTGGATCTGCCCTCCGGTGCGACCATCGGCGATCTGCGCAGCACCCTCGCGCGGACCTACGGGCCGAAGTTGGAGCCGATGCTCAAGGTCTGCGCGTACCTCATCGGCGATGAGCTCACCCGGGATGCCACCACCGTGCTGACACCCCGCGTCGACGTGCTCCCGCCGTTCGCCGGAGGCTGAGCTCCGCGCCCGTCCATCACGAACAGGTCACTCGACCAGCAAAAAGAGCGAAATATTCGGTAACGACTTGTTCGCTGTCCCGATATTCGGACTGTCCAGTCCCTCTGATCGGGAGGTGTCGCCATGACGCGACTGTTGCCCGCTCTACTGCTCGGCGCTTTCCTGCTCGCCGCAGCCGCCCTGGCCAATGGCAGCACCGTGACATCCCTGCACTGCTCGTCCCGCCTCTCCGCGACTTCAGCGCACAGCTCGGAGCCGTCCAGACTTCTCCACGCGTAGCCGCGTCGGGCGCGACACCTCTTCCGGTCGTACCCGACGAGTTATCCCGGCCCCCGCGAAATCGGTTGTCGCCGTTCATGAAAGCGCCCGCCGCACGTGCGTGCGGCGGGCGTGGGATCGGGTGTGTTACTTCCACCAGGTGTCGAGTGGGGTCACCGGGACCGTGCGCTTGTGACGCGTGTTCTGGAAGGTGGTTTCCACTCGTTCGGCCACCTCGGGGGTGACGTCCTTGCCCTCGAGGTAGTCGTCGATCTCGGAGTACCGCAGGCCCAGCGCCTCCTCGTCCGGCAGGGCGGGGCGGTCGTCCTCCAGATCGGCGGTCGGGACCTTCTGCCAGGTGCTCGACGGTGCGCCGAGTTCCCGCAGCAGGGCCGCGCCCTGGCGTTTGGTGAGACCGGTCAGCGGGGTGAGGTCCACCGCGCCGTCGCCGTACTTGGTGAAGAAACCGGTCACCGCCTCGGCGGCGTGATCGGTGCCGACGACCAGCAGATTGAGCTGTCCGGCAATGGCGTACTGCAACACCATGCGCTCCCGCGCCTTGATATTGCCGCGTACGAAATCCCGCAGCCGGGTGGCCCCGCCGAGCAATTCGTCGATGCCGTAGGCGGATTCCTCCGCGGCGGCGTCCGCGCTGGGTTTGACGTTCACCGTCACGGACCGGTCGGGCTTGATGAAGCGCAGCGCGATCTGCGCGTCCGCCTCGTCGGCCTGCTTGCCGTACGGCAGTCGTACGGCCACGAAGGTGGCCTCGCGACCCTCGTCCCGCAACTCCTCGGCGGCGAGCTGGCACAGGCGTCCGGTCAGGGTCGAGTCCTGGCCGCCGCTGATCCCGAGGACGAAGCCCTTCGCGGGGGTCGAGCGTAGATAGTCCTTGAGGAAGTCGATGCGCCGCCGCACTTCGGTTTTCGGTTCGATGTCCGGCAGTACGCCGAGTTCGGCGATGATCGCTTCGCGCAGGTCTCCCATGCGCTCACTGTACTGCGCGGTCGCCGTCCGGGCTCCGCGTGCCGGGGGCGGGAACGATTCGGCGCACCAGGGCTTCCCAATTATCGCCGACCTGCGCGAGGGTGAAGCCGAGTCGCCGGATCTGATGCAGCACCAGCGCCGCCTCCAGGGGCGCCAGCAGGGTGTCCGCGAGCAGCGCTATCTCGCCGTCGATTCCGGAGTCGCGCAACAGGATCGAGACGTGCGCCTTGGACAGGTTGTACGGTGCGCCGTCATAGCGCTCGGAGTTGTCACTGGCCGCGCGCAGCACATCGCCGACGATCTCGGTGTAGGACAGGCGAGCTCGGCCGTACGCCAGCAGTCGTTCCAGCGGCGGCGCGCCCGGCCCCAGCGGTGGCGGCCCGAACATGTACGCCGCCTGGAGATTTCGATCCGATTCGTCCAGCAGTGCGTACATGAGTCCGGCGCGATTGCCGAAGCGGCGGAAGACCGTGCCCTTGCCGACACCGGCCTGTTTGGCGACCGCGTCCATGGTGAGCGCGTCCGCGCCGCCGGTGCGCACCAGCTCGGCGGCCGCGTCCAGCAACAGCTTTCGATTGCGGGCGGCATCGGCGCGCTCGGCGGGTTCGCTGTCGATGACCGGCAGGTTGGGGCCGATGCCGGGGGCGCCGATGGGGATCACGCCGATGGGTGCTGCCGCGCCCGCTTCGGGTGCTTTGCGCGCTGTCACGGTGGACCCCTTTGTCGCCGGGATGAAAGTGGACCGTGGTCCGGTTACATGCTACCGTAAGCGCCGCCAAGCGCCAGAACATCAGGAGTCACGCCATGCCGATCAAGATTCTCGCCATTTCCGGTGGACTGCGGGCCGCGTCCACCAACAGCGCATTGCTGCGTGCCGCACAGCAACTCGCGCCCGAGGGCGTCGAGATCGAGATCTACGAGGGCATTCGGGATCTGCCCTTCTTCGATGAGGATCTGGAGGGCGATGTGCCCGCCGCCGTCACCGACCTGCGCGAGCGGATTCGCGACGCCGACGGCGTGCTGATCGCCAGCCCCGAGTACAACTACAGCATCCCGGGTGCGCTGAAGAACCTGCTGGACTGGGCTTCTCGCCCCTACGGCCAGTCCTTCCTGACCGATAAGCCGGTCGCCATCATGGGCGCCTCGGGCTCGCAGTTCGGCACCGTCCGGGCGCAGAACCATCTGCGCGATGTCTTCCACTGGCTGGACTCCAATGTGGTCACCAAGCCCGAGGTGCACGTCGGGGCGAACCACACCCGTTTCGACGGGCAGGGCAATCTGACCGATGAGACCAGCCGCAGTCTGGTCGCCGGTCTCATCGCCGCGCTGGTGGCACAGATCGACAAGAGCCGTCAAACGGTCGGCGCCTCCGCCTGATCCACGGTTCCGCAGCGGGCCCCGGCAGACCGCCGGGGCTTTTTGCTTTCCCGGATTAGAAGTCGGTGCCGCAGGTCACAGCCCCGTGGGGCGGAATCGGGAATTGAAACGGACCATGGTCCGGTTATTCTGCGGGTAGACCACCGTCCCCGGAACAGCGTCCGCAGGAGTGCACACCATGTCGCAGACCCGAATCCTCGCCCTCGTCGGCAGCCTCCGCGCCGCCTCGATCAACCGTCGTCTCGCCGAGGCCGCCGCGCGGACCGCGCCCGCCGGCGTCGAGATCACGCTCTACGAGGGCCTGGCCGATATCCCCTTCTACAACGAGGATCTCGATGTGGCGGACGCGGTGCCCGCCGCCGCGGTCGCCCTGCGCGAGGCCGTCGCCGCCACCGATGCCGTCCTGCTGGTGACCCCCGAATACAACGGCACCCTGCCCGCCGTGCTGAAGAACGCCATCGACTGGGCCTCGCGCCCGTACGCCGCGGGCGTGCTCAAGGGTAAGGACGTCGCCGTGATCAGCGCGTCCATCAGCTCCAATGCCGCCAAGTGGTCGCATGACGATGCGGTCAAGGCGCTCGGGGTGGCGGGTGCGAACGTCATCGAGGAGGCTTCGCTCAACTTCGGCGCCATCGGATCGCGCTTCGCGCAGACGCATCCGGCCGATGATGCCGAGGCGCTCACCCAGCTGGCCGCCACCGTGCGACTGCTGACCGATTCGGTTGCCGCCAAGGCCAATGCGTGAGTCCATCCGACAATAAATAGCAACCTTCAGCGATAGTTCCTGAATCCAGCGCGAGGCCACGGATTTTCGGTCGTGGCCTCGCGCAATTCGGTCCGCCTCTGGGCTAGCTTCTGTGCATGAAGCTAATGAGTGGCAACTCAGTCTGGGGTAGGTGTTTCCTGACCGCCGCACTGGCCGTCTCCGCCACCGCGGCCGTGGTCACCGCGGCCGACGCCACCGCCGAAGCCAATGTCCGGCTGTACCTGGGCAATTGGGCCGGATACGTGGTCAAAGGTGATTTCCGGGAGGTCAGCGCCACCTGGACGCAGCCCGAGGTCGCCTGCCTGAACGAGGGCACGCTACAGCGGATCGTGCCCTGGGTCGGATTGAACGGCGCGAGCGACGCGGCCGGTCAGGTGGCGCTGCCGCTCATGCAGACCGGTGTCGAATCCCTGTGCGCGAGTGATGCCGCCTTCTATGCGGCGCTGCCCGGCTTGCAGTTCGAGAATCTCGCGGCGCGCCTGTCCTATACCGATCCGCGGCTGGCGGGGCTGATCATGCACGCCGGGGATCGCGTCGGCAATGCCCTCGGCGGCGCCATGGACGGTGTGTGCGCCGCGGGCATCCTCGGCGGAATGTGCACTCCCGAAAAGGATGTCGACGCGTGGTGGGAGGGATACCCCGACCCGCCGGTGAGTTATGACGATGTCGAGGTGCGTCCGGGCGACATCATGCACTCGACGGTCGGCTGGGACGGTCATCAGTACGTCATGACGCTGGAGAACCGCACCCGCGAGTGGACCCGCACCACGACCCAGGCTTCGGACGCGCCCGCGCGCACCGCGGAGATCGTGGTGGAGGGTCATCTCGATGCCGCGCTGCCGGGCTTCGAGCCGATGACGTTCAGTGAGATCCAGATCGACGGCAAACCGCTCTCGGCCTATGACGCACAGGCTTACGGCATCGCCGCTACCAATCGGTTGCTGGCGCCGGGTCCGGTCCAGGGCTCCGGCTTCACCCTCGGCTGAGTGCGCGACACGCCGGGCCGCTCAACTTTTCGGGAGCGTTCGAGGTTCGCGGGCCTGCCGATCGAGACGCGAAACCGCACTTCGCTCGAGGTCCGTGTGGCGCGCGGGAAGGGTGTTGATCAGCGTGAACAGGATGTTTGCCAGAAGTGTGCTGAATGCCGAAATTGTGATCTGCGCCTCAGTCGTGCCGGGTTGCGAATCGAGCGTCCTGGCACTTCGTTCATACGAATTTCACCTTTGTGAGTCGCAACATGTCGTGTTGGATGAATCTGTCGGCCACTAGGTGTAGTGTCTTGGGAGCTGGAAGGGCGTGCGGCGAGACCCTCGAAGGGAGTCGTGCGACCAGGGATTTCGGTCCCGCGTCCAGGGGTTTGCGCACTTACTACATGGTTCTTGTTTTCAGCCGTGCACTGCATCGGATCTAAGGCAAGGAGAAGGGGAGATACCAATGACCATCACCGTTTACACCAAGCCCGCTTGTGTGCAGTGCAACGCTACGTACCGCGCCCTCGACAAGGCCGGTGTCGCGTACGACGTCATCGATATCTCCGAGAATCCGGAGGCCCGCGACTACGTGATGGCGCTGGGTTACCTCCAGGCTCCCGTCGTGGTCGCCGGTGACGATCACTGGTCCGGCTTCCGCCCGGATCGCATCAAGGCGCTCGCCGACTCCGTCGCCGTCGCCTAACGGGCCACGGCCGGCGGGTCCGGACCGCCGATCGCTCGGCAGCTCCCGCAGGTTCCCGGACGAGAGGAGTCGATATGACCGAGTTGTCCACGCGGACAACGAATCTGGTCTACTTCTCCAGCGCATCGGAGAACACGCACCGCTTCGTCGAACGGTTGGGCATTCCCGCCGTTCGCATTCCGCTTCACACCGCCGACGCACTGCGCGTCGACGAACCCTATGTGTTGATCGTCCCCACCTACGGCGGCGGTCGGCACGTGCTGGGTGGTGAGCGATCGGACAAGGAGTTCGTCCCCCGTCAGGTGGCCAAATTCCTCAACGATCCGCATAACCGCGCCCTGCTGCGTGGCGTCATCGCAGCGGGCAATACGAACTTCGGCGATACGTACTGCTTTGCGGGCGAAGTGATTTCGCGCAAAACCGGAGTGCCGTACCTGTATCGCTTCGAACTCATGGGAACTGCTGAGGACGTCGAGCGCGTCCGAGAGGGATTGGAATCGTTTTGGCAACGACAACCGCACCGGTCGGAAAGACAGCCCGCATAGAACGCACCGTGAGCGGTGAGTCCACCGCGGGACTGGACTATCACGCGCTCAACGCGATGCTGAACCTGTACGGCCCCAATGGCGAGATCCAGTTCGACAAGGACCGCGAGGCCGCGCACCAGTACTTCCTGCAGCACGTCAACCAGAACACCGTCTTCTTCCACAACCTGCGGGAGAAGCTCGACTACCTCGTCAAGGAAAACTATTACGAGACAGAGGTTCTCGACCAGTACAGCTTCGACTTCACCAAGAAGCTGTTCAAGCAGGCGTACGGTAAGAAGTTCCGCTTCCCGACCTTCCTGGGCGCGTTCAAGTACTACACCTCGTACACCCTCAAGACCTTCGACGGTCAGCGCTATCTGGAGCGTTTCGAGGATCGCGTCTGCATGGTGGCGCTGACCCTGGCCGCCGGTGACGAGACGCTGGCGCAGGAGCTGGTCGAGGAGATCATGGACGGGCGTTTCCAGCCCGCCACCCCGACCTTCCTGAACTCGGGCAAGAAGCAGCGCGGTGAGCCGGTGTCCTGCTTCCTGCTGCGCATCGAGGACAATATGGAGTCCATCGGGCGCTCGATCAACTCCGCGCTGCAGCTGTCCAAGCGCGGCGGCGGTGTGGCGTTGCTGCTCAGCAATATTCGTGAGACCGGCGCGCCGATCAAGAAGATCGAGAACCAGTCCTCGGGCGTCATTCCGATCATGAAGCTGCTGGAGGACTCGTTCTCCTACGCGAATCAGCTGGGTGCGCGCCAGGGCGCGGGCGCGGTGTATCTCCAGGCGCATCACCCGGACATCTACCGCTTCCTGGACACCAAGCGCGAGAACGCGGACGAGAAGATCCGCATCAAGACGCTCTCGCTGGGTGTGGTCATCCCGGACATCACGTTCGAGCTGGCGAAGAAGAACGAGGACATGTACCTGTTCTCGCCGTACGACGTGGAGCGCATCTACGGCGTGCCGTTCGCCGATATCAATATCACCGAGAAGTACTACGAGATGGTCGACGACAAGCGGATTCGCAAGTCCAAGATCAAGGCTCGCGAGTTCTTCCAGACCATCGCCGAGTTGCAGTTCGAGTCGGGCTACCCGTACATCATGTACGAGGACACCGTGAACCGGGCGAACCCCATCAAGGGCAAGATCACCCACTCCAACCTGTGCTCGGAGATCCTGCAGGTCTCCACCCCGTCGCTGTACAACGACGATCTGTCCTACGCCAAGGTGGGCAAGGACATTTCATGCAATCTGGGTTCGCTGAACATCGCCAAGACGATGGATTCGCCGGATCTGGCCAAGACGGTGGAGACCTCGATCCGCGCGCTCACCGCGGTGTCGGATCAGACGCACATCACCTCGGTGCCCTCGATCGAGCAGGGCAACAACGAGTCCCACGCCATCGGCCTGGGTCAGATGAACCTGCACGGCTACCTGGCTCGTGAGCGCGTGCACTACGGCTCCGAAGAAGGCATCGACTTCACCAATATCTACTTCTATACGATCGCGTACCACGCGGTCCGCGCCTCGAATCTGATCGCCAAGGAGCGCGGCCGGGCGTTCGGCGGGTTCGCCGACTCCAAGTACGCCAGCGGGGAGTACTTCGACAAGTACACCGAACAGAAGTGGGAGCCCGCGACCGAGCGGGTGCGCGAGATCTTCGCCGAGGCGGGCGTGCACATCCCCACCCAGGAGGATTGGCGTGAGCTGAAGGCGTCGGTCATGGAGCACGGCATCTACAACCAGAACCTGCAGGCCGTCCCCCCGACCGGTTCGATCTCCTACATCAACCATTCCACCAGTTCGATCCACCCGATCGCCTCGAAGATCGAGATCCGCAAGGAAGGCAAGATCGGCCGCGTCTACTACCCGGCCCCCTACCTGACCAACGACAATCTCGAATACTTCCAGGACGCCTACGACATCGGCTACGAAAAGGTCATCGACACCTACGCCGCCGCCACCCAGCACGTGGACCAGGGCCTGTCCCTCACCCTGTTCTTCAAGGACAGCGCCACCACCCGCGACGTCAACCGCGCCCAGATCTACGCCTGGCGCAAGGGCATCAAAACCCTCTACTACATCCGCATCCGCCAAATGGCCTTGGAGGGAACCGAAGTCGAGGGCTGCGTAAGCTGCATGCTCTGACCCCTGAACCACGAAGGGCGCTCCCGGTGAAAACCGCGAGCGCCCTTCGCATTTCGGCCCTCTGCTCGGTCTGTTTCGGATGCCCGCCACTGGCGTGAACCCCCGCTGCCGGCCCGTGCACATCAACCATACAGCCCGACTTCTGAATCTTTTCAGAAGTCTGTGACTTGCTGGTTGCCGTGGGCCGGCGGTCGCACTGTGGCTTGCACCGGTGGTCCCTCGATCGCGTTGTGAGGTCTCCAGAACCTGGGTCGCACCGATGCGCCGGGGCCGTCGTGGTGGATACGCTCGGCTCGGTCACGGCATCGGACATAAGGTGCTGCGCGGCCGGTTCCGTGATCGGAAAACCGCATCGGGACAAGAGTTTTGGAGGTGAGTCGGGTCCTTTCCTGCCCTCGCGAAAAGGACCAACTGCGCAAATCCCATCGGAATACCGGCGCGGCGCGTGCCGCGTTCGCCGGCTATCCACCCGTCGAGTGGCGCACCTCGCAGCCGCTCGACGGGTTTCCGCCATCAGCTTTCGGGCATGCGGGGGCAGTGAGGAGAGCCGCGATGGCAACAGGAACGATCGGAACGCATAGCAGCTGTGCGGGTGCGCTGCTGCGTCGCTTGGGGGTCGGGGTGGCCGTCGCGCTGACCCTGGCCGTCGGATTGCCGGGCGGCCCGCAGGATCGCACGGCCGCACCGGTCGCGCTGCGGTCCAACGTGATTCGCGTGGAGCCGATCGGACCGCACTGGGATCGCGTCTCCGTGGACTCCGCGGCCATGGGCCGCCCCGTCGCGGTGGATGTCCTGCACGGCAGCGGTACCGGCCCGCGCCCCACCCTCTATCTGCTGGACGGCGTTGACGCCGAACAGGTTTCGGATTGGCTGACCAAGGGTGATGCCGCCGAGTTCTTCGCCGACAAACCGGTCGATGTGGTGCTGCCGTCCGGCGGCACCGGCAGTATGTACAGCGACTGGCAGCGCCCCGATGCCGTTTTGGGCTGGAATCGCTGGGAAACCTTCCTGACCTCGGAACTGCCCGGCGCGCCATAGAGCCCTATCTGAACTCGGACGGCCGTCGCGCCGTCGCGGGCGTCTCCATGGGCGCGCAGGGCGCGATGATGCTGGCGCATCGGCATCCGGGTTTCTACCGGGCCGTCGCGGGAATGAGCGGCTGCTACTCCACCGTGGATGACACCGGCGCGGCCGTCACCACCCTCACCGTGGCCTCGCGGGGTGGCAATGTGGTCAATCTGTGGGGCCCGCCGGGCACTCGGGACTGGCGCACCCACGACAGCACGCTCGGCGCGGAAGCCTTGCGCGGCACGGTGATTCACCTCTCCGCCGCGTCGGGCATCCCGAATGTGCCCGATCTGACCCAGGTGGCCCGGGCCGCCGACCCGGTGACGGCCCTGCGCGAGGCGGGCGGCGGCATCGCCCTGGAGGCGGGCGCCCGCGTGTGCACCGAACAGTTCGCGAAACACCTGAGCGACTTGGGAATTCCCGCCACCGTCAGCTACGAGGACACCGGTATTCACGGTTGGGCGGATTTCACCGCCCAACTCGCCCCGGCCTGGCGGACCCTGGCGACCGCGCTAGTGCCGCAGTCCGTTCCGCGGTAGCCGCCGCAGGCCCGGGCGAATGCGACCGTCCACGGTGACAATGAGTCCCGCGCGCACCGCGGCGGCGGTGAATCGGGTGGCCTCGGTCCAGGTGGCGGCGTATTCCATGGCGAGTTCGGCCCCGCCGTCCGGCCCGCCGAGGTAGACGGTGATCCGGTGCGTGAGCGCCTCGCCGGAGCTGTCGTAGACGGGTTTGCTCACGGGGCCGACTGTGCTCTCGGTACTGGTCATCTGCGGTACTTCCCATCCGATGGTTCCTGTAACCGACCGTAACTGGAACCTGTTGCATGGGTGGGCGCTTCGGCGCGGCCCTTGGAAGGTTCACAAGTGCGCCACGACTCTCCTTGTCATTTGTCGGAACTGGAATGCTCTGTGCTCACAGCAGGAATGCTCTGTGCTCACAGCAGGTTTCGAGTGGCTTTGTGATCTGTCGGAAGGTTTACCGCACATTCGCTTTTCCGCCCGATTCCCCTCTACGCTGCCCTGGGAGATCCTGGGGTACAGCCGGAGAGAGGAATACACCGGATGAGGATTCGACTACACGGCCGCGCGCACCGAATACGGCTGCGCGCAACGGTATTGACGGTGGCCGTACTCGCCGTCACCCCGGCGGTGTCCGCCGCCGGACCGGTCTATCCGATCGCGGATCCGGACCCGTTCTACGCCGCACCCACCGATATCGGCAACCATCAACCCGGTGATGTGCTGGCGGTGCGGCCCATGCCCGCGCTGGCCGAATTCCCGGACACCGATATCACCCTGGTGGAATTCCGCTCCACCAATTCGACCGGTCGGCCGATCGCCGCCACCACCACGGTGCTGTCACCGCGCAATCGCCGCGCGGACGCGCCACTGCTGTCGCTACAGCAGATCATCAATGGCCTGGGCGCGCAGTGCGCGGTCTCGCGGGTGCTCTACACCAATGATCCGAATCTGATGGTGCGCGAGGCCCCCGCCTGGAATGTGGTGCTGCAACGCGGCTGGAGTCTGGCGCTCCCCGATCACCTGGGCCCCCATTTCGCCTATGGCGCGGCCAAACTCGGCGGTCAGATCACCCTGGACGGTATTCGGGCGGCCCAGCGCGTCCCCGATCTGAAGGTGCAGCACAGCCCCGTCGCCATGGCCGGATATTCCGGCGGCGGTATGGCCACCGCGTGGGCGGCGGCGCTGGCCCCGACCTACGCCCCCGAACTGCACCTGGCGGGCGCGGCCATGGGCGGTGTCCCGATGAACCTGGTGTCCATGCTGGAGGGTATGGGGCTGGGCAGTCATCCCGCCTTCGGTCTGGCCATGGCGGCGGGACTGGGGCTCGAGCGCGAGTATCCGGAGCGTTTCCCGCTCAGCTCGCAACTCAACGACCGCGGCCTGGCCATTCGCGACAAGCTCGCCAACAGTTGCACCAACGACATCCTGGCCGCCGGCGCCGGGGTGGGCGCGATGGATGTCGCCAAGACCACCGTCATGACGCAGGATCCGCAGGCGCGCGCGGTGGTGGAGGAGAACAGTCTCCAGTTGTACAGCGGTGTGCCGAATATGCCTGTGTTCGAATGGCATTCGCCGATCGACGGACTCATTCCGATCGATGCGGTGGTCGACACCATGCACCGCTACTGCGCCGCCGGGGTGCCGGTGTGGTCCGAACAGGAGCCGGTGCCCGATCATCTGACGGCGGCGGTGCTCGGCCTGCCCGCCGCGCTGTCCTGGCTGGACGCGCGGCTCAATGGCGCACCGGTGGTGAGCAATTGC
Organism: Nocardia acidivorans NBRC 108247; assembly: GCF_001625085.1. Taxonomy (GTDB): domain Bacteria; phylum Actinomycetota; class Actinomycetes; order Mycobacteriales; family Mycobacteriaceae; genus Nocardia; species Nocardia acidivorans. Next base: position 8,842 of record NZ_BDAW01000082.1, on the reverse strand, counting down.
GCCTAGCTCAACCCGCCTGATAGGTGCGGGCGACCAATGCGGACCGCAGGTACCACAGACCTGCGGCCTGCGTCGGGTCGAAGCCCGTCAACTGCCCGATCCGCTTGAGCCGGTAATCCACGGTATTGGTGTGCACGTGCAGGATTCGCGCCGTGCGCTGCCGATTCAGATTGTTGCTGATGTGCGTGCGCAGCGTCTCGAGCAGTTCGGGATGCAGGTCCAGCGGATCGAGCAGGGAGCCGAGATGGTCGCGTCCCGGCCCCGGCCGGGTGAGCTGATATTCCAGGGCGAGTTCGTCGAAGCGGAAGAGCCCGCGGGTGAGCCGCAGCCGGTGCACGATGTCCAGGAGTTCATGCGCCTGATCGGCGGCGTCCGGAATCCCCTGTGCCGGAGCGTGGATCATGGTCGCGGCGATCGGCACCCGCGCGGCCCGCGAGAGCCGCTCGATCAGTTCGTCGAGTTGTTCATCGGCGAGCGCGTTGCCCGGGACCAGAATCGTCCCGCCGTCCACGCTCAGCAGCGACAGCACCTTGGCGGTGTATCCGGTGGCGAGTTCGGCCTGTAGCCGGCGTAGTTTGCGCCGCGCCACCACCGCGCCCTCCACGGTGGGCGAGTGCTCCTCCGGATGCTCCGGAATCGACACGGCGAGAACGTAATACGATTCGGCGATCTCGATGCCGCATTCGCGCGCCATGGTGGAGGTGCTGTGCCCGCCGAGCAGTGCGGAGGTGAGGGTGTGCACCGCGGTGTGATGCTCACTCACCACCGAGCGCAGCTCGCGCACGTAGGCCAGTGAGACCGCGCAGGTCATCCGGTCCAGCAGTTCCACCACCATGGCGGCGCCACCCAGGATGTTGTCCATATCCGCGGCCGCGATCACCAGTTCGGCATCCCCGTTCGGACTGTCCTGTCGCAGATGCCGGGACATGGCATTGGCCATCACCAGATCGGATCCGATCTTGAATCCCTCATGGATGGCGTGGTGGATGGTGTCGATGGGGATGCCCTCGCGCGCCCATTGCGCGGCGGCTTCCTCGAGTCGTTTGGTCTTCTCCGGCAGGTCCTTTCCGTCCAGCATGCCCACGGCCAGCTCCAGGCACATGCGGGTGATGATGGTGACATCGCCGTGAATGGCGTCGCCGGGCAGGGTTCCGCACGGCGCCACCGTCTCGACGAAATGCCCGACCATATGGCGGGCCAGCGGGCCGACGTCCTGTAGTGGTGAGGACATCGGGGTGCCGGAGATGATCAATCCGGCGCGGGCCGGAATATCGACGGCCATCGGCGCTCCTTCCACCCACCGGGGGCAGGCCCTCCGGTAACGAAACGCTAACGCACGATGGGCCGGAGAGGGGGAGGTTGGCCACTAGCTGTGATCCGCCGCAATTCCGCATCGGCGGTTCGGTGACATCTCACAACTGGTGCCCGTGGCACCCGGGGGAGCGGGCACTAGCCCAGATGCGCCGTCTGGTTGTACCCGATGCGGATCAGTTCCGTCCCCGAACGCTCCCACCGGCTGATCGAGGCATTGTCGATCTTGCCCCGCTCGATCTCCAGAATGTCCGCCTCGTCCAGCCCCTCCAGCACGTACCGCGTCATCACCACGACGATGTCGTGTGCGAACACCAGCACATGGCCGTCCAACTCGGCCAGCAGCGTGCGCAGCCGCAATGCCACATCGACCCAGGACTCACCCCCCGGCGGTCGATAGTAGAACCGTCCCAGCTTCTCCCGCAGCGCGAACTCCTCCGGATACCGTCGCCGCCAGCCCAATTCGGTGAGCCCGTGCAGATTCCCGATCTCCCGATCCCGCAGTCGCTCGTCGATCCGCGCCCGCGGCGATCCCACCGATCCCAGGGCGATGGCGGCGGTTTCGCGAGCCCGCGAATACGGTGAGCACCACACCGTCCACTCCCGCTCGGCCCGTCCCAGCCACGCTCCGACCGCCGCCGCCTGCACCCGCCCCAGCTCGGTCAGCGGCACATCGGGATCCCTTGTCCCACTGCCGAATACCTCCGAGCCGTAGAGTTCGGCCCGCGCCGCCGCGGCATTGGTCGCGCTCTCCCCGTGCCGGATCATCGTCAGTGATTGCAGTGCCACGGTCGTAGCCTATGAGCTACGGCCGCGCGCCGGTGGGTGACCCGGCGGTGATATCGGCCGGGGGCAGCCACAGCGTGGCGATGGTGCCCCCGCCCACGGCCGGTTCGATGGAGGCATTGCCGCCGTGGGCCTGGGCCACCCAGGCGACCAGGGCCAGCCCGATGCCGTTGCGGCCGGTGCGCCCGGCCGAGCCCCGGTCGAAGGGGCTGGCGGACATGACCGGATCGACGCCGGGACCGTGGTCCCGCACGCTCACCCGGCCCTCGGCGATATGGACCTCCACCGGGGCGGCGCGGTTGACCGCACCGTGGGTGAGGCCGTTCTCCAGCATGTTCCGGATGGCCAGACCGAGGAGTTGGGGATCGCCGACGACCACGGCGGGGTGCGCGGTGACGAGAATGCGCGGGTCGGCGGCTTCCTCGGCCACGGCCTCGGCGAGCTGATCCAGGCGCAGCAGGGTGCGTTCGGGTTCGGCTATGCCCGTTTGCATGCGGGCGCGGGCCAGCAGACCGGTGACGAGCCGGGCCATGCGATCGGCGAGCTTGCGGGCCTCGTCCAGGGTCTGCTGAACCTCCTCGGGTTCGGGGCGCGATTCGGTCAGCAGCTTCAAAGTGGCCAGCGGCGTGCGCAATTCGTGGGCGGCGTCGCCGAGGAACTGTTCGTGTTCGTCGAGCATGCGCAGGGCCTGGCGCTGACTGCGGCCGGACAGCAGATAGGCGGCGGCGGTGGAGGCGGCCACCAGCAGGAGGCCGCCGATCAGCAAGGCCCACACCAGTATTCGATGCTGATCCGGATTGTCCATGGATTGGTCCGCGGCCAGGACGACCACGATATTGTCCCAATCCGTCCAGTACACGGGCGTTCCCACCACGGTAACCGCGCGGCCGGTGATGTCGGTGGCGGTGCGGCGCAGCGATTTGTACAGCGTGCCTTCGGAATTGTCCTCGACCTGGGTGGCCAGGGTGCTGATATCGCTGTCGGCGGGCATGAGCGATCGCTGATAGGTGTGCGACTGCTTCCACGGCTGGCCCTGCTCGCGCACCAGCACGACCACCGCGGTGGAACCCTGCGCCAACTCGTCGTCCACGATGGTGGACAGGTCCAGCGCGTTCTTCTCATCGTGCTGGACGGCGCGGGCCAGCCCGAACGCCACCTTCTCCACCTGCCGGTCGGCCTCGATGGCCCGCGAATGCGAATCGATGGTCGCGGCGATGAATCCGAGTACCAGGACGGCGGTGGCGGTGATGACGGTGACCAATCCGGTCATCATCCAGCGCGCCCGGCGCAGCCGCGCCACCGCCGGGGAACGATGCGAACTCATGCCGGTTCGCCGATGAGAAACCCTGTCCCGCGCACGGTTTCGATCACGCACGGTTCCCCGAGTTTGCGGCGCAGTTTGGCCACCACCGCGTCCACCACATTCGATGCGGGCTCGGCCATCTCGTCCCAGCAGCATTCGATGAGATCGGTGCGGGTGACCACGCTGCCGCGCCGGGTCGCCATGAGTTCGAGCACCGCGAACTCCTTGGGGGTGAGCGAGAGCATGATGCCGGCGCGAGTCACCCGCCTGCGCATGAGGTCGATATCGATGTCCGACACCGCGATTCGCGATGCGGTGGGCTGTTCGCGCCGGCGGCACAGCGCCCGCACCCGCATCACCAGTTCGGGCAGCGCGAAGGGTTTGGTCAGATAGTCGTCCGCGCCCTGTTCGAATCCGGCGAGCCGATCATCGAGTCCGTCGCGGCCGGTGAGCATGAGCGCGGGCATGGTGTGCCCGGCCCGGCGCGCCCCGGCGACCAGATCCAGGCCGTCGCCGTCGGGCAGTCCGCGATCCACCACCAGGCAGTCGTAGCGATTGATGGCGATCTTGAAATCGGCGTCGGCGATATCGTGGGCGAGGTCCACCGCGAACCCGGCCGAGCGCAAACCATCGGTCACTTCGCGACTGAGTTGCTGATCATCCTCCAACACCAAAACACGCACAGAGCCAGAGAGTAGGCCAACTCGGACGGCCGCCCAACGCGTCCGGCGCCCGCATGACCGAGAAATGATCGGAAAATTATCCCCGCCGCAGTTCCCGCCCCCCGACTCTCTCACGGAATAGCCGACGGGGTCGAGGCCGTTCCACCCCTCCGGGTGCTCGGTGCGGTGTGTTGCTACACCGCCCGGGCGGGTCGGGCCACCGGCCTGTATCCTGCACAGGGACGCTTTTGTGTCGTATGCGGGGGAAATACCCCGATGCGGCAGGCAGAGCCCGCGACCCGCGGGTGAATTTATCGGTGCACGACGGCTTCGAGGAGGTGGGTCGCATGCGTAGCGAGCCCCCCAGTCGAAGGCCGCGCGGCGCCACCCCCTCGTATTCCCGGTAGTTCGCTGCTGCGACGGGGTCGGTGCCTCGCGGTGTGACCTGGTGTTTCCATCCGTTCACCCCTGACTCGCCACCCGGCTGAGGTGTTCCGCCATGACGCAGACCGATCTGCCCGTCGTTCCGACGCTGCCCACTGTTCTCGCGCTGCCCGATACCGGTAACAGCACGCTCTCCGACGAGCGTGATTCGTTGCCCACCGGCCGCGATTCCCTTCGCGCACAGGGTGATTCACTGCGCGATATCGTCGACTGCCATCATCTGGCCGCGACCCTGGAGTGGCTGGACAATCATCCGCCGCACGTCATCGCCGACGAACTGGCGCGCATGGACGCCGTCGAGGCCGGTATGGCCTTCCGTCTGCTGGACAAGGATCGCGCCCTCGATGTGTTCGAGGAGCTGGAGCCCGTCGATCAGCAGCAGATTCTGACCGGTCTGCGTGATCAGAGCTTCCGCGATCTGGTCGAGGAGATGGATCCCGACGATCGCGCCCGCATGTTGCGTGAGGCCCCGGCCAAGGTCGCCAAGAAGGTGCTCGCCGGGCTGAGTCAGGAGGAGCGCCGGATGACGGCGCTGCTGCTGGGCTATCCGGAGGGTTCGGTCGGCTTCTACATGACGCCGGAAGTCGTTGCGCTGCCGCGTAATCTGCCGGTGTCGGCCGCCCTGCAGACGGTGCGCACCAAGGGCGCGAACGCCGAAACCGTCTACACCCTGCCCGTGGTGGACGCGGGCCGCCGCCTCATCGGCATTGTCGAACTGCGCGAGCTGGTGCTGAGTTCGCCGGACTCGATGATCGCGGATCTCGTTGTCTCCGAGCCGGTTTTCGCCCGCGCCACCGATTCGGCGGAGAAGGCGGCCCGGCTCATGCAGGGCGCGAACCTGATCAACCTGCCGGTGGTGGACAGCGAGAACCGCTTGGTCGGTCTGCTCACCATCGACGACGCCATCGAGGTCATCGAGGCCGCCGACTCCGAGGATGTGGCGCGCCAGGCGGGCACCACGCCGTGGGCCGGTCACTATATGGCCGCCGGGGTCTTCCAGTTGGCTCGCTACCGCGCCCTGTGGCTGATGCTGCTGCTGGTCGCGGCCACGCTCACGGTCACCGTGACCGATATGTTCGAGGGCACCCTGGAGCAGGCCGCGCATCTGGCGCTGTTCATTCCACTGCTCATCGGCGCGGGCGGCAATGCGGGCGCGCAGGCGGCGACGACGTGCGTGCGCGCCCTGGCCGTCGGCGAGGTGCGCGTCTCGGACCTGTTCAAGGTGATCTGGCGCGAATGCCGGGTGGGGCTGTTGCTCGGCAGTATGCTCGCCGTGGTCGGCATGGTCATCGCCGCACTCTTCGTCGGCGCGAAAATCGGCCTGGTGGTCGGTATTACGCTGATCGTCATCTGCGGGTGGGCGGCGACCATCGGCGGCACCATGCCGCTGCTGGCGAAGAAGCTGCGCATCGATCCGGCTGTGATCTCCGCCCCGATGGTGACGACTCTGGTCGACGCGACCGGACTCGTGATCTATTTCATGACAGCGAAATTGGTTCTCGGCATCTGATCAGCGGACGGTTGAAGACACAAGGTCTTGTGCTGCGCAATGAGACCCTCCCCCAGTAGTAGTGTTCAAGCCACGAGGATGGGTGAGTTGAGAGGATGACCGTGGACCACACGACCATGCGTGTAACGAAGGTGATTGATCGGGTATCGGCGATCAACTGGAACCGCGTAATCGATGACAAGGACGCGGAGGTCTGGGATCGGCTCACCGGTAACTTCTGGTTGCCGGAGAAGGTACCCGTCTCCAATGACATTCCGTCGTGGGCCACGCTGACTCCCAGCGAAAAGCAGCTGACCATGCGGGTCTTCACCGGTCTCACCCTGCTGGACACCATCCAGGGCACGGTCGGCGCGGTCAGCCTGATTCCCGATGCGCTGACCCCGCACGAGGAGGCGGTGTACACCAACATCGCGTTCATGGAGTCGGTGCACGCCAAGAGCTACAGCCAGATCTTCTCCACCCTGTGCTCCTCCAAGGAGATCGACGAAGCCTTCCGCTGGTCCGAGGAGAATCGGAACCTGCAGCGCAAGGCCGAGATCGTGCTGGACTACTACAACGGCGAGAATCCGCTCAAGCGCAAGGTGGCCTCCACGCTGCTGGAGTCCTTCCTGTTCTACTCCGGCTTCTACCTGCCGATGCACTGGTCCTCGCGGGCCAAGCTCACCAATACCGCCGATATGATCCGCCTGATCATTCGCGATGAGGCCGTGCATGGGTACTACATCGGCTACAAGTTCCAGAAGGGTCTGGAGCTGGTCTCGCAGGCCGAGCGCGATGAGCTCAAGTCGTACACCTTCGAGCTGCTGTTCGAGCTGTACGAGAACGAGGTCGAGTACACCCAGGATCTGTACGACGAGGTCGGTCTCACCGAGGACGTCAAGAAGTTCCTGCGCTACAACGCCAATAAGGCGCTGATGAACCTCGGCTACGAGGGTCTGTTCCCCAAGGACGAGTGCGATGTGAACCCGGCGATCCTGTCGGCCCTCTCACCCAATGCCGATGAGAATCACGACTTCTTCTCCGGCTCGGGTTCGAGCTATGTGATCGGCAAGGCCGTCAACACCGAAGACGAAGACTGGGAGTTCTGAGCCGTCCCACCTCTCCGTGACTTCGGCGGCCGGCTGAGAGCCGTATTACGTTGACGACGCGGGGTGGCGTTCTGGTGCGGCACCGATTTCGGGCGTACCCCTGGAGCTACCCCGAACTCGCGAAATCAGTTGTCGCGTCCCATATTCAAGAGCGAAGCCCGGCGATCCTATCCAGGATGCCGGGCTCTCGTATGTTGTGGTCGCGCCGAAATTCAGTCCGTCACATAGGCATTGAGGGACTTGCGCAGATCGTCCAGGAGGGCGCGGGCGGCGGTGACGCCCGATCCGTGCCAGATGCTGTCCTCCACAACGAATTCCCGGCGATCGCTGACCGCGCTGAGCGACTTCCAATCATCGCCGTGCATCAGCGATTCGGCGTTCTTCTGGCCGTCCTTACCGTCGAACATCAGATAGATGATGTCGCCCTCGATCTTGTTGCGATCGGCCTCGGCGTCCAGGCCGGCGACATCGAAGGAGTCACCGCGCTGGGACTGCGGGCGCTGCACACCGGCATCGGCGAGCACCAGCCCGGCGAAGCTGTTGTTGCCCTGCACCTGGATGGCCTTGGGATCGAAGCGCAGCACCGACGCCTGAGACAGGCTGGCGGCCACCGCGTTTCCGGTGTCGCGGGCCGCGGTGCGGTAGTCCTCCAGGGCCTTGACGGCGGCGGTCTTGCGATCCAGCGCCGCGCCGTAACCGGTGAATTCGGCCTGCCAGCCATTGTCCGAACCGGTCAGCACGGTCGGGGCGATCCCCTTCAGCGCGTCGTACATTCCCCGGTCGCTCGCGGCCCCGAGGATCAGATCCGGTTTCAGCTCCGCCACTTTCGCCGGATCCGGACTGCCGACCATACCGACCCCCGGCACCTCGGAGATGCCCGTGCCCAGGTAGGAGGGCTGTGCGGTGGGTCCGGAAACCGTTGCCGCACCCACCACGCGCTCCCACAGTCCCAGCGCGCAGACCGCGTCCAGCGCGGCGGTGGACAGCACCACAACGCGTTTGGGATCGGCGGGCACCTCACTGGTCCCGGCGGCATGGGTGACGGTGATCGTCCCCGAGGTCGCGTCCGGCGCACTGGGCAGCGGGCACGCGGTCCGGGTATCGCGCTCCAGACCCACCACACCGGCCCCGGCGATATTGGTGGTGGTGCGCACGATCGAGCTCATGGCATCGTCCGTGCCCTTGCCACACCCCGCGAGTAGACCCGCCGGTAGCACCGCGGTAGCGGCCAGAACAGCGCCCCAGGTGCGCAAACGGCGCGGCGGGGCGGTGGTGGAGGCGAACGTGATTCGGGTGGAAGCGGACTCGCGCACCGGCATGGCTGGCAGCGTACATCCGGCGACCGCGAGGCCCAATTACGACACAGAGTAGGACCAGCCCGCGAGCCCTGTGGGAGCACGGTTTACGATCCTTGAAGCGCTAGGCCCCCGTCGTTCGTCATGCGCCGAACCGGACGCCGGAACCACCGCGTGCGAACGACAAGAAGGCACCTGTTCAGGAGGATTTGTGACTGCCGTAGAGCCACAGCCAGTCCGTCAAGTGGAGGCGGCTCGGCCATACCCGCAACGAGTGGGTCCGAAGGGTTCGTTCATCTACAAGATGGTCACCACGACGGACCCGAAGGTTCTCGGCGTCATGTACTTGGTGACCGCCATGTCCTTCTTCCTCGTCGGCGGCCTGATGGCCCTGCTGATGCGTGCCGAGCTCGCGCGACCGGGCATGCAGTTCCTGTCGCCGG
>NZ_BDAW01000081.1 GCF_001625085.1 Nocardia acidivorans NBRC 108247 | reverse complement strand
GGGATGGACGCTCACCAACGGAACCGTTCTCGGTACTGACGGCCGAACGTTCTTCGGTGCAACGATCGTCGACGAGACGGGCAAAACGCGTGAGCGTTCGGACGTTTGGGTCATTGCCGACGGCAAGGTCTACGCCTCGACAGGTGGGGCCCGCAACAATTCGACGTTCCCCAAGGCGTCTGCCGCGCCGCTGAGCATCTCCCCCGCCGACGAGGCCGTTCAGGCGGTCGACCACTGCGTGATCGTTCAGACGCTCGAGCGCTGAGCCAGCAGACACAAACGCGCCCCGGCATCGGAGGATGCCGGGCGCGTTTGTTTTGCGAGTCCGCGGGTCAGGTGACTTGGACGAATCCGGCCGTCACCGAAACCGCGAAGCTGCCCGAGTACTTCATTTCGATGCGGATGAAGTCACCTGTAGCGACGGCACCGTTCCATGTCGCGGTGAGGGTTCCCGACGCGCCGGTCTGCGAGTTCGTTTGTACGACAGAACCATTCACCGTGATGTTGATATTCACTGTTGCGGTCGAGAACGTCGACCAGGTCGCCGAAACCGAGATCGTGACCGCGCCGCCAGCGTTCTGGACGACTAGCGCCTCGTTGCCGGACACGAGGCTCCCGGGGAAGCTGCCAGAGGTGTCGGCGAGCCAGCCTTGCACGGGTGCGAAGGATGACCCGGGCGAGGCGGTTCCGTTCTTGTTCATCTTCGATGGCAGGAACGCCGCCGTACGCGGGCCCGCAACCATGATTGCCATATCGGCCGCCCCTATGCCGTGCCGAGTAGTTCGACAATCAACCCTTTGCCGGGCGTGGTGCCGATCCCGGTTATCGCGACGGTGAGAATATCGCCTGCCGCATACGCGAAAGTGCCTGTTACGACGCCCCCGGCAACCTGGCTCGCCGCGGCCACGGTGTTCGTCCCGCCCGCTATCAGCGTTCCGTTCTTGCGGAGCTCGACCACGAGGTTGCCGCTCGCGTCGGCGGTGTTGCCGCGGACCGAGAACGAGGTGAATGTCGCTGCGCGTGGCAGTTTCACACCGCCTGTGAAGTCCGATGCGGCCACGGCGCGCGTGGTGCCCTGGGCGAGGATCGTGAGCGCAAGATCATACGGCGAGGTACCGACAGCGGGCGTGCGCGCGTTCGTCAGGCGTGCGTCATTGCCTTCGCACGCGGTACCGGCGGTCGTGCCGATGGCAAGGCTCGAGGTGCCCGCGCCGATCGCAGAGCGGGCGGTCCCTGAAGAGGCGGCGGTCAGCACCGAACGCCCGATGGTGGTCGCGTCGGAGATATCGGCCGCCGCGTGCGTGTGCACAAGCGCGGCCTTGCCCGAAAGTGCCGGAACGGTCGGGGCGGCTGCGGAGCCGCCGAGGTCCCCGGCGAGTTGGATGATGCCTTTGGTGCCCGTGGTGGCGTCGGGCGCGGGCGGCCCGGTCGGGCCGGGCGGTAGGACGAGGTCGAGAGTCCAGTCGGGCGGGCCACCATGCACCGTGGCGGCGGCCGGTCCCTGACTGACCGCGCCGATTGCGAGGCTGAATGAGTCGACGGCTGCCTGTGCTGCGGTGGCGGCGGTGCCTGCGGTGCCTGCGCTGGCGGCGGCCGAGGCGGCGGCCGCGGTGGCCGCGGCGATCGCAGGCACGGTGACCGGTGCCAGGTCGGTTCCGTCGTCCAGCTCGAAAACCAGTGCATCGCCGACGATATGGACGTCGACGATCGACAATCCCCGGACGACAGCCTCGCCGTTGGATGCCGGGACCGGTGAGACGAGGGTTAGATCGACCAGGCCGGTTGAGTCGTCGTCAGGGTGCGCCGGATCCGGGCCCGGCACGTACGGCGGAACCATGAACGCGAACCCGTCCATCGGCACCCGAGCGCCCTCGAAGGTCAGCGCGAAATCGACTCGCCATGTCCAGCCTGTTGGATTGGTGTCACCGGTGGGAGCGACCAGCCGGATACCGCGCTGTCCGCGCCAGGTCAGATACCCGAACTCGTCTAGGCTCGCGACGTAATGATCCGGAAGCTGCACATAGGTCGCCGGGTCCGGATCCGCGCCCGCGACAAGCACTTTCGGCGCACCCGCGGTGAACGTGAGCGTTCCGGCCAAAGGCACGAATTCGGGATTGTCGGCGATATCGGGGCCGTCGGCGATATTGGCCAGAAAGCGGCCCACTACCTTGCCGTATTTCAAGGGGACGAGGTCGGCCATGGCTATACCTCCTCTCTCAGGCGGTCGGGAATCTCGGGCGTCGGCGGGGGCGGGGTGCCGAATTGGTGGGCGATGCCGAGATCGCGGATATGGGCGAGCAGTATGCGGATGAACCGAACGGACTCACCGAACAGGCTCTTGCTCTGGGCGAGCTCGTCCTCGAGGTGGCCTACGCGGTCTTGCAGCTCGGCGATTTGTCGGGCCTGCTCGTCGGCTCGGCGTGATTGGCGGCGGTCGAGGTAGCCGAACAATGCGCCGAGGACGGCGACGGCCCCGGCGGATAGGGCGGCGATCTGCTCGGGGTTCATAGATCACCTGCACGCGGCTCAGCGGCAAGCCACGGGGCCCACACGGCTATTGCGCCGTTGACCGCGGGAACGGCCATAACCCGCGTGATCGTGGCCGAGATCGCCAGCGCCGCACCGATACCCGCCGCAGTGGAAGGCAGGCCCGACGAGGCGACGATCACGGGCAGGGCGGCGGCCAGGCCGATCACGAGCTGAAACACGGTGCGGGCCACAGCCCGCAACGGGTAGCGGACTTGGCTCGCGGCCTCGGGCGCGCTGTGCTCGCCCATCACTTGCCGCCCTGCTGACCGCGCTTGATCTCGGCGACGTCGG
>NZ_BDAW01000080.1 GCF_001625085.1 Nocardia acidivorans NBRC 108247 | reverse complement strand
GGCGATGGCTTCAACGACGGTGTTGTCGCGCGCCGGGTCCACTTTGGAGCGGCCGAGGATCGGCCAGCCCTGGAATCGGCCGGCTGTGTCGTTCTCGCCGAGCAGCTGCTCGCGGGTGTCGCTGGTGTTCTTGTCCATCCACCAAAACAGGTCTCGGAACTTCAGGGAGTTCCCGCGGAAATTCTTGATGATCACGTCCAACACGTCGGTATCTCCTTCGGGTGCGGTGAGGTCGCCGGACATGGCGCGGGCCACGTCGGCGCGGAACAGGTTCATGTCGATAGCGCCGGGGTCCCACTTGCCTTGCTCGGCACCTGCCCATTCCTTGTGACCGATGGCGCGCGAGGCGGGTAGGCCGAGGTGGTCGAGGATGGCGGCGACGCCACGCACGTAGGCGTTGTACTGGGCGGCGGGCCATACGTCGCCGTAGCGGTGCGGTAGGTCCGGCTTGCCGCCGCCGTTGTTGGCGGCCTCGATGCCGATCGTGTACTGATTCGCTGCGTCGTCGGGCAGGCCGGGATAGCTGCCTGCGCCTGCGTGCCAGGCGATGCCAGCGCCGCAGATCGTGTAGACGCCCTCGGGTGAGAGGTGCAGCTGCGAGGCGAGGCCGAGTTCGGGGTGTTCGGCGATACCGCGGGGGCTTTCGCCGTAACTGCCGGTGTGGTGGCAGATGACGCCCCAGATTGGGCCGAAATCACCATGTCCGCGGTCGTGCCAACCGGGGTACTCGCGCACCTCGAGGCCCGCGTTACGCAGTACTTCGGGAATCCATGTCGGATCGCTCATTGCTGTTGCGCCTCCTCGATTTTCGCTCGCAGGCGGGCGACGATGCCCGCGTACGCCTCGGATTTGGTTGCCGCGCCGCTGTATTCGATGCCGCGCGGGTGAGCCGCCGACCAAGTGCCGTCGTCCTCCTGGCGCACGGCAATGTCGCCGACGTCGTAGAACGTCTCGGGGTCGGGCGCGGGCCACTGCCCGGACTCGTCCGGGGTGATGTGGAGGCCGTCGTCGTACGGGGCGGGCGGGCCGCCCGGGGTCGGAATCCAGCGAACACGCTCGCATTCCTCATGCCAGCGCCAGCCACGTTCGTAGAAATAGGCGGCGATCCGGACCGCCGACTTGATCTCGACGACGCCGGGCTCGGCGAGTTTGCGACCGGCCGGATTGCGCCACTCGGGCAGATGGACTACGGCGAGGTCTTTCGCCAGGGTGAGCACTTGCGGGTCGAGGTGCGGTAGGTCCCCGGGGTCGGGCAGTTTGCCGTCGAGCAGTTTGGCGAGGAATTCGCGCATTGCGGGCGGGATTTCGGGCGGGCCCTGCGTTTTGCGGGCCTGCTGCGCGGCCTCGGTCTGCTCTCGCAGTCGCCCCGCCTCGGTAGTCATTTGCTCGACGATCTCGGGTGCGCGTTGCTCGGTCATCCGGTCCTCACGGGGTATAGGGCTGCGCCATCACGATGAGCTGGGCGGCGGCGGTCTGTACGGAGTAATTGGCGTTTCCAAATACGCGCTTGGCGATCACGTAGAGCGCGGCCGTGGTGTTGGCGGGGACGACGCCGAGATCGCTGCTCGGGCTGACCGGGTATTCCCACCTCGGATGGAAAATGACCTCGCCCGAGTTGGCCAGGGACACCGAGACGCCGTAGCCGACGAGCACGCCGTCGACGCCGCCAAGGCGTACCTCGATATTCACGCGACCGGAATCGACGGACGAGACGTGATTTTGCATGCCGATAGAGCCGGTGAGCACGATCGGACGCCACGCATACGGCAGCGCCGGAATGTTCATGGTGGCAAGGGTTTTCGGCGACTGCGACAGGTTCGAGCCGCCGGTGAATTGGTTTCCGGCGATGGCCCATGGGCCCGCGAGCCGCGGTGGCGTGATCGGGTGAAATTTGTTGTCGCTGGTACTCCACGCCAGTACCGAGTCCTGCCGGGCCCCGGTCATGTCGACGTCCTGTGCGGCGGCGATTGCGCCAGCGCTGCCGGGGTCGCCGACGTCGCCGGTCACCCCGCGCGGGAATGTGATTGTCAGGGTTTGGTTCGGCGCGGTGCCGGTGATCGAGGCGGCAGCGGCCGAGCCGGTCGCGCCAGCGAGGGCCTCGCCGACGAGGGTGGTCGGGTCCGCTTGGTGGCCGGGCCGCTGGAATGCGTTGGCGCACCGCACGAATTCCATGCCCGTCCACAAGTAGAGCGCGTTTTCGGCGACGACTCGCCACGCTCGGCGGGCCTCGGCGGTACCGAGGCCGAGGGCCTGTAGCGCGGCGAAGGTCGCGATATCGCCCATCCATTGCCAGGGCCACGCCGGGCCGCCCTGTAATCCCACGATTCCGGGCGGGCCCTGGCGAACCTCGACCAGTACCTCGCGGCCGACGAGCTCGACAGGGTTCACGGTGTAGGGCAGGCCGACCGGGTCCTCGACCGTGCGCATGGTCACGGTCACGTCTGCGTCGTAGACGATGCTCATGCGGGAGCTCCTGACACGGGTACCGCCCATACCGCGAGGTGGCTGTAATCGCGGATGTAGTCATACGGCGGTGCGTTGGTAGTGGCCTGAATTTGCAGCACGATCGTTGCGGCGACGCCTGCGGCGATCACACCCACCGAGCCGCCAGGGGTAACCGCGTTCGTACGTAGGTGAGGTACGAGCGTGCAGTGCCGAAAGACGTTGTGCCCGTGCCCATCTCCGTAACCAACGATGGTGCCGGGGCCCGAAATGATGGCTTGTAGAACCATGCGTTCGGCCGGTTTGTTGCTCGTGCATCGCAGCATCGCGCCGCCGGTCACGAACGGCCGCCACGCGACGTTCTGAGCCGGGATCGGCAGGCTCGCAATCGTGTTGGGGATCGTCGACGAGGCCGAGATATCGGCGACGAATCCCGCGCCGCCGTCGTAGCGTGCGCCCTCGACGATCGTCCAGGGCCCGCGCCAGGACGGATCGGGCACCGGGGTCCATTTGCTCGCCGGAGCGTTCCACAGCGGCACCATTCCGGCCGCCATGGTCACGCTCGCATCGAAATCGCTGGCGGCGCGGATCGGTCCGGGCGGCCCGGCCGGGCCCTTCTGTCCTTGACGGCCCCGTGGGACAACGAGATTGACGGCCTGTGCGGGCGGGGTGCCGGTCACGGTGATCTGGAGATCCGACCCAGCGGGCCCGGTGGTCACGCTGCCGACGGTGAGCGTATTCGGGGTGCCGGTCGGGCCGTGCGCGCCGAATGCGTCGGGGAACGTATCGAAACCCGTGCCGTTCCAGTAGGCGAGCCCGTTCGTGGTCACGACGCGCCATGCCTTGCCCGCCTGCGCGGGGCCCAGAGTGCCGCCCAATGCCGACAGGGCCGCCTGATCGGCGATATCGCCTTCCCAACGGAACGGGGCCGCGGGCGGGCCGGTCTCGCCGATATGGCCCGCGGGCCCGGTCGGTAGCTCGAGGGTGGAATCGGCCGGGGTGGCTTGCATGGATTGGACGATGTCGGCCGCGCCGACACCCTCGTCCAGGCCCGCGACGCGCACGCCCCGGAAGTACTCGCCAATGGTTGACATCACGCTCCGATCGGCAGGGCCCACAGGACCGCGCTCGCGAGCGTCCGATCCCAAGCAATGTTGGTGGCGTCGGTGCCGATCTTCTCGACCTGGACAATCAGCGACGCCGCTGTTCCGGCCGGGATGCTGGCGTAGGTCGAGCTGGGCGACAGCGGTTTCGGGCCGTCGTCGCCGAACTTGGGCGGCGCGGTGACGTGATACATGCTCTGGGACGCCCGGATACCCGCGCCGTACGCGACCATTACGCCGGTCGCGGTATTCAGGCGGCCAGTGAGAACGGGATACGTGCCGCCCGCCTCGACGGCCTGAATGAATCCGGCGAGCCAGACCATCGGCCGCCACGCGAACGGCAGGACTGGAAGCGCGAACACACCCGCGACGATCGCCGAGGCCGCGCTGTTCGCGTTGGCGGCGAAATCCTCCTGATACCAGGCCCACGGGCCGAAACCGCCCGGCGGCGGCCCGACCTTCCAGCGTTTCGAGGCGGCTTGGTAGTTGAACATGCTGCGCTGCGTCGGGCCGGTGCTGGAATCGAAATCGGTTGCGGTCGAGAGCTTCCCGCTACTTCCGGGCGGGCCGGGGTTGCCTTGCAGTCCAGCGGGCGCGGTGGCCTGCACGGTGAGGGCCGCGCCGTTGGCGGTGACCTTGACGGCGGGTGTCGTGATTGTTTCCGAGTGCGTCGTCGACGTCGTTACAGTCGTCGGGTCCGCGGTTAGACCTTGTACGCCAACAGCATTCGGCGAGTGCTGCCATGCGGTACCGGTCCACACATCCATGCCGTTGGTATCGAGGCGGTGCCACCACTTGCCGCGGTCGTCGGGTCCGAGGCCGGCGGGCCGGGCCGCGGCGTTGGCTATGGTGCCCTGCTTGACGAATGTCGAGCGCGGCACGCCACGCGGGCCCGTCTCGCCGCGCGAGCCCGCGGGCAATGCCTGCGTTGCGGCCTCGGCCGTCGGGGTGATGGTGGCCTCGAGCATCGGCACGCCGTCGAGGTCGGGCTCGGAATCGATGGTTATCCGGGCTGGAAATGACACGTCGGACACGCGGAAACATCCTCTCGTGCAAGGGTTTTCGTCAGAAGATGATGAGGTCGAGGTCCGCGCCGACGTCGGTCGAGAGGGTTTTCACGATCTGGGCGAGCGTGCCCAACCGCCCCCAGGCTTTGACGACGGGGTCCTCTTCGTCCGAGCCGTCGCCGATAACGAGCTCCCAGCGCGCCGCGGCGCCGCGGTCGTCGGTGAAAGTTGCCTCGGTGACGTAGTCGACGAACAGTTGGTCAGCGACTTGGAAACCGATTTGGTCGCCTACCTCGAAGTCTTTGCCGAACGTGTAGGGCGAGCCGTCGCCGATGCTGACCTTTTGCGATGTGTAGCCCCGGGTTTGGCGCAAACCCCGTTTGCCACTCATCACGCCGTCGAGGGTGAATGCCTTGTCACTGCCGGTGATGTAGAGCTCCCGGAACGCGTACGGGCCTGCGCGGCGGGCGCGGCCCTGGTCGGTGTAGACCATGAACGCGAGAAACACGTCGTCGAGCTGACCGGTATAGAGCGAGTCCAGGCCCGGTACACCGATGAGCAGACCCAGCCATGACAGCAGGTTTTTGATGGCAATCTCGATGCCCGCATTGACCCAGCCCGGACTCTTGCCCCCGACGATGACGTCGATTGCGGTCGGCTTGTGCACGGCCACCTCGGACGGGCCAAGGCCCGAATACTCGCCTTCCCGGTACCACACCCACGGCAGGCCGCGCTGTGTGCCGAGCGGGCCCGGATTGGCGTAGACCGCCTCGTATTCGCTCTGTGCATCGAATGCGGGATAGCGAACCGGGGTGGTGCCGTCGTCGAGAAAGTCCTCGACGAACAACAGGAAACCGTCGAGCAATGTGCCGGTGGGCCCGGTGATGTTGCTCTTGTTCTTGCCCTCGATAACGACCGTCGGCCGGTCGAGCGTGTAGTGATCAGGTGCGGGCTGCTCGTCCTCCTCGGGCAGGAAAAACCGGACGTCGAGTAGGCACCCGGCATCATCGAGCTGGGAGACGAGCAACGCGTCGGCCATGTCGAAACGGGCAAGTGCCGCACCGGCTTTCGAAACGTCATGCCACACGTCCACGGGAACGATCGTGATCGGCCACATGGCCCCGGACGGGTCGAGCGAACCGTATTGCGACTGCAACCGAATGAGATTCGCCGATAGGTAGGTCAGCGCCATTGTGATGACCGGGGCAATGACGAGGTGGTGCCTCGGCCACTGCGCGATGATCGGCGCGAACGGCGAGGCCCAGCAACAAATAGAGGCGATGTGCTGCCATGCGTGAATGGCCTCGATATCGATCGTCTCGATACCGTTCTCGTCGCGGATGATCGCTGCCCGGGTTACGTACCCATCCCACCGAAATGCCTTGGTGTTGACCGTGATTGGAATCGTCGCGTCTTCGCCGTCCTCGTTGGCGAAAAAGTGGTCATAGTAGAGAAAATCCTTGCGGGGCACGCTCATCTTCAGCCCGCCCGCGGCGTTGCGCACGCGGCTGAATTGCAGAGACGTGTAGTTGTGCTCCTCCCCTACCTCGCTTTTCCACTTGTCGTAGTAGCGGACCAGGACTGTTTGATCGGCGCGGAATTGCTGGTCTTCGCGCTCGAGGACGTCGAGGCGGCGGGCGGCGGCCGCGTGGTCCCAGCTCACCAGGGCCTCGACGATCTCGGGGTGACATCGACGCGCACGCTCGCCGCAGTGGTCGCGCCGTCCGAGCAGCGCACGACGAGCTCGGTCGAGGACCATGGCGGCATTGCGGCCAGCCAGCGCCGCCCGGCGAGCTGGGCCCACACGTTGCGGCCGTCCGGCAGCGCATTGGAGTAGACGCGGGCGGTCCGGTGCCGCGGATGCGTGTCGATACGCAACTCTTCGCCGACGCGGAGCACCGGCGTTTCGACGATGCGCAGGCCCTCGGCGTCGGTCGGGTCCTGGATCGCGTAGCGGCCGGGGCCGTGCATGGTGTAGCGGGCCCACCCCGGTTGATCGGCGGCATTGCGGGCACGTAGACGGCCCTCGTTCGCGCCGTCGGCGTTCACCCACAGGTCCCATTCGCCGATCTGCTGCATGAGCGGATCGAGGGCAACGACGCCCATCGTGTACGCCTCATGAAAATTGCGCGCCGGGTCGATACCGGTGATCGGCTCGGGCGCGGCGTCCAGGCGTACACCTTGAAAGCGCCAACCCTGGTGCCGGGTGTAGAAGCCGAGGCGGCCGGGGGTGTCGGTCGACCAGTCGCGGAACCATGCGTCATGTACGGCGTGGAAATGCCGAGCCGAGGTGAATTGCAGCGGCAGGGCATCGCCCCCGATATCGATCGTGAAATCGAGTTCCTTCTTGGACCGCACCGACCGCAGGAACGTCGCGCCGTCCTGGCGCGCGCCCTCGGACACGAGCAGCTGCACAGGGGCGAACATGTGCCCCTTCGGGCTATCGCCCAGCGCGACGC
>NZ_BDAW01000079.1 GCF_001625085.1 Nocardia acidivorans NBRC 108247 | reverse complement strand
CCCCAATAGACAACCTTCGTCAGCTCGGCGGCGAACAAGGGATTCATCGGCCCATACCCCCTTGTCGCTGCATGGCGAGCGTGCGCCGACGTTGGACACGCGCCACGGCCGTAGCCGCGCTATTCGGGTCCATCCCGTTGAAGTTGTATGTATCGCCGCCGCCGCCAGCCGCGCCCATACCCAGGACTGCCGCGCCGGTCGACAACATCTCTTTCCACGAGTCCTGGAACCACGAGGAAACATCGGATTGTGTTTTGCTCCACTGGTTTTGGGCTTGGCCCTGCAAATTGGTGAGGGCTTCCTCGGGCGACGCGTTGTACCACCATGGCGCGTCGCCGGTAAACAGCTCACCGGTGAGCGGCGCACCCTGCAACGGATGTTGGCGGGCGGTGTACTGGGTCGAGGTGGGCGTGTCCTGAGTGCCTGCGTCCGGGTTGTCCTGCGTGGTCGGGCTGTTGTGGACGGTGTCGACGTTCTGCCCGCCGACCGGGGTCGACGAGCCGGGCGTCGACGTGCCGAAATTACTCGGCCAGTTGTCGACCCAGACCGGAACCGCGTTGCCCGCAGGCCGAGCGGCGGTCGTACCACCACCGCCGGAATTGCCACCACCGCCGGAATTGCCGCCGCCACCACCGCCGGAGTTGCCACCACCGCCGGAGTTGCCGCCGGGCGACAGTGTTGCGCCCGAGTCCTGCTCGACCGACGGCATAGCCGGGGCCGAGGACATTGCCCAGTGCACATGGTCGGCGTGGCCCGCCATGGTCGAGGCACCGTAGAACGACATGCCGTTTCCGACGTCTTGACCGTTCTTCAGATTGTGCGAAAACCCTTCGGAGTGAATGAGTTCCAGCGAGCCGGGGTAGTTCTTGGCGATCCATTCCGCTATTCCGACCATGTTCGGTCCGGCGATATCGATCGCCTTGCCCTGCATGTGGTAGTCGTAGCCCGAACCGACGTCGGCATAGCGGGTCGCCGAGGTGAGGCTCGCGTCGGGAAATGCCGAGGTAAGCGCGTTCCACATGCCGCGCTGAGTGTCGGTGATGTCGCCATTTCCGACCTGGATTGTGCCGCCGCCAGCGAGACCAGGCAGCATTGTGCGCAGCATGTCCAGCGGCGGAACCCATCCCGCATTTAGCGCGGCGACGAGCTCGGCACCACCACGTGACATCGCACCGGCGTTGACGACGCCCTCACCGGTCGAGACGAATGCCGTTGGCACACCGTTCGATCCGACAGCGAGAATCGAATCGCTCGTGGCGGTACCGGGGCCGTATATCTTGCCGTTGCCGTCGACACCGGCGACGCCACCGCCAGCCAGTAGCGGAAGGTCGGGGGTGTCGATCGAAAACGAAATGTGCTTGTTCACGATCGGAATGTCGAACTCGAACGACAGCCGGAAGTTGTTCCACGCGCTGATCAGCCAATTTATGGCGTTCTTGTAGCCATCGCGCAGGAAATCCCACAGCCCGACCGCTGCATTTCGGAATTTCTCCGGTAGCCCGGTGAAGAACGAGACGAGGTCGCCGAGCTTACCGACTACCCAGTCTTTGACCTCGCCCGCCTTGTCCGAGACCCACTGGAAACCGCCGACGATTCCCTCAATCGCTGGCTGAATGAAATTCGACCACGCGCCGGAAATGATCGATCCGATCAGCGACCAGTAAGGCCGAATTACGTTGTCGTACAAGAACATAACGGCCGAGCCGACGGACCCGAGAATGTCTACGAACCAGGAAAAGAATGGCTTAAGAGCGTTGTCCCACAACCACATTGCGCCGGACTTAATCCCATCCCACGCGCCGAGCACGACGTCGCGGAAGGTTTCGGAATGCTGCCAGGCGAGCACGATTCCGGCGACGAGCGCGGCGATAGCGAGCACGACGAGGCCGATCGGGTTCGCTTCCATGGCGGCGTTGAGCAGCCATTGCACGCCGGTCCATGCGGTCGTCGCGACCTTGATCACGCCGGTTGCGATCGTGTACGCGCCGAGCGCGAGCGTATTGCCCGCGAGTGCTGCGCTTCCCGCACCGGTAGCGGCCGCCATGACGCCCTGAGCGACGGCGTAACCCATTGCCGCGGCCTTCGCCGCCACCAGCGCCACACCGAGAGTGCCGACGGTAGCGGCGAGACCGATTGCGACAGTTTTGTTTTCGGTGATCCACTTCGCGCCATCGGTGAGGGCCGAGACGAGGCTCTCCTGAATGCTGCGCTTGAGTTGCTCGAGGGCGGTCGAGGCGTTGCCGTTGAGGGTCTGTCCCATTTGATCGGTCGAGCCCTGGAATCCGTCCATGGCATCGCCCGCGCCGCTGAGAGCCTCGAGAAACTGCGGTATCTGATCAATCGACAGATCTTCAACCGGCGTACCGAACAGGGCGATAGCGGTATTGGCTCGGGTCGCCGGGTCCTCGATGGCGAGCAGGCCCGCCGCGGTCCGCTGTAGCGCGTCCTGTGCGGCCGGGCCGCCGGTGGCAATGGCGTTCGACATTTCCTCGGCGTTGAGCTTGATCGAGGTATAGGCGTCCACGCTCGTCTTGGACATGTCCGAGCCGCGAATCGTGAATTCCTTGAGGGCGTCACCGGTCTTGTCCAAGATGAATTTGCCTTGGTGTGCGGCGTCGACGAGCAGCCCGAACGCCTGCTGTCCGTTGAACCCCAACGCCCGAAAGTTGGTGCCGTACTCGTTGAGGATCTCGGGCAACTCGTCGCGCATCGCCGCGGGCACTCGTTGAAACGACGTCGTCATGAGGTCGAACGCCTCGGTGCCGTCCTTGGCGAGCCCGTTATTGATCAGCTGTGAGGTGGTCTGGATTGCCTCGGGGACCTCGAGGCCGAACACGGACTTGAAGTTGAGGGCCTTCTCGGTGATGCCTTGCAGGCTGTTCTCGCCCTCGGCGGTGAAACCGTCGAACGCCGAGAGAACATCGCCAACTGCGCTGGTGACGTCGCCGAAACTCTCGCCGAGCCCCTCCTTGTACAGGTCGCCCGCGATCTTGCCGTATGCCGCGGCCTGTTTCGGGCTTGATCCGAGCTGGGCGGCGAGTAGGTCGACCGACTTCTGTTGACTGAGCGCTTCCATGGCGGTATCCATCGCGGTGCCGACACCGGCGGTTGCCGCACCGAGCGCGAGCATGTTCTTGGCGGCCGGGCCGAGCTTCTCCGAAACCTTGCCCAGGGCGGCATGGAATCGGCCCTCGGACTTGACTACGTCATCGGTGGCGTTCGCCGCGGCCGCGCGGGCGTCCGAGAGATCCTGTACCGCACGCTGTGTCGTGCGGGCCTGCCGGTCGGCGTTGCGCTGTGCGGTCGCAACGGCTTCCTCGGCGCGGGCAAGCTGGGACGCCGAGGCATTGCCCTTCGCGCGCAGCTCGGCGAGCTTCTCCTCGGCGACGCGCACCTTGCCTGCGGCGTCGGCGTCCTTCTCCCGTGCTGTCTTGAGTGCTTCGGATGCCTTTTCGACCGCGGCCTGCGCCGCCTCGACGCCGCTCGCGATGGCGCGGCCGGTGGCCTGTCCAGCGGTGCGCCCGGCGGCAACGAGCGGGCCCTGTAGCTGAGCGCCGAGGTTGCCCTCGATGCCAGCCAGCGACGGAATCACTTGCAGCGCTGCGTAACCGATCACCTGCTGTTCAGTCATCGGCGGTCCCTCCGTTCAGTCGGGCCTCGCGCTCGCGCTTTTGCCGGAGACGGCGAGCACGCAGCGCGGCGCGCCGCGGGTCGTCGGCCGCGGCGGCGGATGGTTTGCGAGGTTGCGGCCGACCTGGGTGGGGGCGGCCCGCGAGAATGCCCGCGATGTCCGAGAGGAGAAATGCGTGATGGTCCCAACGGGGCACGCCGTTGTTTTGCAGCCGGACCAGCGCGGCGCGGTCGGGGAGCTCCCGGATCCGCACCCAGATTTCGCGCAGCGTGAGACGCCGCTGTCCCTGCTCGTCGAATCGCCAACGGTCGGAATACCTTGCGCCGCAATGGTTGGCGAGGTCGGCCTCAAGCTCGTTGGGGTACTCGTCGATCAGGGTCAGCAGCGCGGCTAGTTTCCCGCGGTACCGAAACCGAGCTCGTCGGCGATCAGCTCGGCGAACTCGTCGAACTGGCGTTTGCGCGGAAACTTGGCGAGGAACTTCGCCCACTGCACGGGGCCGAGGATCTGCTCGAATGCGTCGATATGCCGCTGCTTGCTGAATGCCTGCACGGCCAGAGTCGGCCAGTCGTCGACGTCCGCGGGAATGTCGAACGTCATGCCGCCGTAGGTGATCGGAACGGTTTCGATTCCTTCGGCCTCGCGCTGCGCCGCGGTCTTGCGCGGCTCGCGGTAGTCCTGCGGGGCGGGGGCGCCGGCGGGGCGGGGCGGGCGGCGACGACGATTGCGGGTGTCGGACATGCGGGTTTCCTTTCACGACGATCCATGCGGGTTTCGGGGAAGCTGGCGACGCGGTGAAACCCGCACGGAAAACCGCGCCGCCAGCGCCTATTAGGGCGTCGGGGTACCGGCTTGGCGGTCGAACACAGCGCCGGTGCCGCTGGCGAACAGGGCAACGTTCACTTCCCACTTGGTGAGGTCGGACTCGTTGCGGTTGTTCGCCGGAACCCACAGCCGCGCCTTGAGAACGGAAATGAGTCGTTCCTTTTCGCCGAGGTCGGAATCGGTTTCGAACGCAATCCAGCGCATCACGGGCTTGGGCATCGAAACCGTGGTCGCGGTGCTGCCCGGATTGACGATCGCCTGCGTGATCGGGTTGTCCTCGAGCGGTGAGAACTTCCGTGCCAGTTCGTAGTTCTTTCCGCCGATCTTGATCAGGCCGATACCCCAACCGAAATGCTTGGTCTCGTCCTGCGAGCGGTCCTCGCTGAAACCGTCGTCGCCGTTGAGAATGCCGACCTCGTCCCACCCGGTAGT
>NZ_BDAW01000078.1 GCF_001625085.1 Nocardia acidivorans NBRC 108247 | reverse complement strand
GGTGGGCAGGGCCGGGCGGGTGGCAAGGGCGCTCACGAATACGCGCGCGTCTTGCCAGATTTTCACGTTGCCAGGGTTACGGGCCATGACAGAACCTCCTGAAATGCGGAATGGATGAGTGACAGCCCGAATTAGGCTGGGAGCGTGCGGGATTGGGCGCGGAATGTGAAGCTCGTGAGAATGCCCGCGTTGTTGGAGTCGCGAGCCTCGAGCAGCCCCGACGGCTCGGTGATCGTCGCGATATCCGGTACACCGCCCGCGAGCAGCAGACCGAGCGCGACCGCGGCGATGGTGCGGGACCGGTCACGCCCGTCGGCCCACACGGTGACGCGGATCGTCGGCGAGGTCGAGACCGGCCACGCGACGGGCCCGCTGTCGTCGAAAACCACTACGGCCGGAACGGATTTAGTTGTCCAGCCTGCGGGCAGGACTAGCCCGACGGTCGGGGCGGGCGCGGGCATCTTGGACGGCAGGACCGCGGCGAGATGGTTTTTCACTGCCTTCGCCGGATCGCCCGGAATGCGGAGCGGCTTCACGGTTTCTGGCGCACCGGCAGACCTGCCGCTGCTGCGGCGCGGGTGAGCACGCCGTCGGTGGCTTGCTGCTCGGCAGGCACCAGCACCGCGGCGGCGTTGCGGTCGGTGGTGTAGCCGTCGACGATCGCCTCGGATCCGATCTGTGAGGCGATCTCGTGGGCGGCGGCGTTGACCATCGGCGCAAACGCGGTTTTGAGCACTGCGGCGATGCCTACGCGATCGAGTCGGATATCGGCGTTGGCCATGGGATTACCCCTCTCCGGTCGAGCAGAGGGCGAGCGTCCCGGCACGACAAGCGCCACCGCGCCGGGGCTTCCACTGCTGCACTTCGATTCGGTAGCGGACGCCGTCGACGGTCAGCTCGTCGTTTCGAGTGAGGTCGACGGCCGGACGGAAGTACACCGAGACCGACACTTTCGCGCCGTTGCGGCCTCGATCGAGATAGGCCGGGGCCGCGGCCGGTGCGACGGCGGCGGCGACGAGCTCGACGTCGGAGGCCGGGACCGGGTTGCCGTCGTCGTCGAATCCGCCGCCGCGGTGCCGGATCACGATCTCGCTCACGGTCGCCTCACTGAGTCGCCGAAATACCAGACGGGCGAGGCCTGAGCGGCGATGCCGAGCAGGTCGGCATGAGCAGCGGTGAACACGAGTTGTCCGGCGGGCGTCGGGACCGTGCCGCCCTGTGCGAACGGCCCCATGCCGTCGGAATAGCTTGTGTGCCCGGTGAAGTCGGCCGGAGGTGCGAGCGCGGTCCGGACTACTTCGATGACGACGCGTTTGGCGATCGGGTCGACGTCGAGGATGTCGGGGCGGCGCGACGGGTCGCGGATCCATGCCTCGGCGGCGGCGAGCAGTAGCTCGGCGTCCGCGCGTTCGTCGGTGTCGAGAGGCCGCCAGCCGCGGGCGACCTCGTCGACAGTGGCGAGTGCCATCAAGCCCCGAAACGCTCGATCAGCTCGGCGCGGGTCATGCCTTCGGCTTCGGCCTCGTCCAGGCCGCGAGCCACGCCGTAGGCCTGCCACTCGGCCGCGGACGCGGTCCGCTTCGGCGCGAGCGGAACCTCGTCGACGACGGCCGGTGCCGGGACGGGGATATCGTCCTGGCCCTGGTCCTGGCCCTGGCTCTCGTCGACGATCTCGGAATCGACGATCTCGTCAATGTACGGCGCGAGCGCGCCTGCGGCGATGAGCCGGTCGACGTCCTCGTCGGGCAGGCCGACGATGATGTCGCCGCGGTGGCGCTTGGCGTACCGCTTGGCGGTGCCGTCCTCGCGGACCTCGACGATCTGGTCGAAATAGTCCGCGGTCAGGATGTATTCAGTCACGGCGTGGTCACCCCGGTGATCCACAGACCGGCCTTCGGCTGGTCAAGACCGAGCGCGCGCTTCTGCGAGGCGTCCGA
>NZ_BDAW01000077.1 GCF_001625085.1 Nocardia acidivorans NBRC 108247 | reverse complement strand
CGCGGGCCACCGTTGGGGCCGCCGCCCTCGGGGTAGAGGCTGGTGAACTGCAACGGGCGGGTATCGGAGTAGAACCCGAGAGTGCCGCGCTCGCACAGGAACACTCGGTCGATGGGGAATGTGCGCGACTTGATCACGGTCAGGCCCATGAGCTCGCCGGGAATCACGCCGGTATAGGCGATGGACTCATTGGCGACGTTGCCGTTGTAGACCTTGAGAATCTGGTCGTTGTCCATCAGCACCGACAGCAGGCCCGGGTGAACGACGAGGGTGTCGGGCTCGAATCCCCAGGCCTCATCTGCGGTCGCGTTGGTCGGGGCGGCAGTCGAGATCTTCTCGACGGCCTTGGCCAGGTCGGTGCGAGGCTTGCCCGAGGTGTTGTCCCACGCGGCCGAGGCGGCCATGGTGGGCACGGCCGCCGAGGTCAACAGGGCCTTCGTGGCGCGGTCGTTGGCGCGGATGAACGTGTTCTTGAGCCCGTTCATCTGCTTGTTGACGGCGTCGATGTTGTTCTCGTCGATCATCTCTTTCGAGATGCGCACGCCGAGCGCCTTCTTCGTGGCGAACGCGACGCGCGGCAGGCCGAGCTGACCGGACGAGACCGGGATCTCGCCGAACTCGGCGACGTCCTGGACATCGGAATCCAGGAACATCGGGTCGCCCTCGCGGTAGGCGACGACACCGGCCTCGTTCTTGCCTCCATTGCGGAACAGGGCCTCGCTGATGAACTGGTTTTCCATCAGTTCGCGGAGCTTGGTCGGGATGAACAGCGGGCTCTTGACCAAGTCGGACACGGTCATCCGGTTGCCGTCGCTGACGCTCACGAGCGTGGTGGGCATGGGGTTGTCTCCTTTCTCGTTGCGCCGTTAGGCGATTCGGACCAGGCCGGTCGCGCCGAGTGCGACACCGGCGGGTTCGGTGCAGATGCCGACGATCGTGCGAGCGTCGGGAGTTGCCCCGGCGGGGGCGACGGTTCCCGCGGCGGTGGCGACGAGTTTGTCGCCGAAATTCGCTGCGGCGCTGTACTTCACGGAGACCTCGTCGCCGGAGTAGGCGACGGCGGTGTTGGTCGGGACGGGCACCGCCGAGACGATCACGCGGCCGAGGGCGTCGGTGCTGTTGGCGGGCGGGTTCTGTTCGGGGGCAATGGCGTCGGACAGTGCGACGCCGAGGACCTTGACCGAGGCGGCGGCGGCGACGCCGATACGGCCACCGGCGCGGGCCTCGACGAGCTGACCGCCGAGGATCACCTCGCCCGAGGCGGGGATGAAGGTCTTCGGGCCGCCCCGAGTGACCTGGAGGACTCCGGCCATGTCAGATACTCCAATTCTTGTAGATGTCGGATGCGCGGACGTCGGCTACGTCGGCGGGTTCGGTGGCGTGACCGAGCTCGGTCACCGGCACCGCGGTGTTGGGTGCCATGGACGCGAGCAGGGTGCGGCCGTGGTCGAGGTCGGCGTCGAGGGTCTT
>NZ_BDAW01000076.1 GCF_001625085.1 Nocardia acidivorans NBRC 108247 | reverse complement strand
TCGCCGGAGTGATCCGGCCTTCGCTGATCGCGGTCGAGAGCGCGACGTCTATATCGGCCGTGCGTTGGCGCGCAAGATATGCCTTGAACTGCGACGAGTCGGCCTCGAGCGCGGCCAATCGGCCGGAGTCGATCGGGACCGCGCCCGCAGGCAAACGGCCGGCCGCTGCCACCTGTGCGGCGGCGTCGGCCTGGGCTTGCGCGTCGGTCTGCGCCTGCTCGGCCGCGCTGGTCGCGAGTGCCTGAATAGCGGCGATGATGGCGTCGAGGTCGGCGTCGTCCGCCAGCCCGAGAGCCGTACGCAGCGCCGCCAGTTGCTCATTGGTGATTTCCACTCCGGAGCCTCCTTCGGTGGTGTCGGTGGTGGTGTGTTCCGCGGCCGTCGGGGTGACGGGCGCGGCCGCCGAGGCCGCACGGCCGGGGCGGGACTCGGCACGGCTCGCGTACCGGAGAATCTTGGAAGCCGCGACGGCGGCGGCCTCGTTGGCGGCGGGGTCGGCGGCGACCGGATCCGTTGCGGGCGTGGCGTCGTCGTAGCGGACGACGACCGGAACCGCGGTCCCGAACGTCACGCCGTCGGTGCCGTCGCCCGCTGTGTCGACGACGACCGGCACGCGTTCGCGGGTGCCGGTGTTGTCGTCGAGGACGATCAGCTCGAGCGGCTCGAGGTGGAACTCCTCGATCCACTGCGACCAGGACGCGCCGTCGTAGAACTTGCGGCGCACGTCCTCGGTGGTTACCCCGGCGGCGACCTGGCGCGGTGACGGGCTGGGCATGGTTTCGCCTTTCAGGTGAACGGTGATGCGGGTACCGCCCGTGCGGGGCGCGGACGCGGCGACGCCGTACAGGGCGGCGACGTCTTGCAGGGATGCGAGCGTCCCGATAGCGGGCTCGGTGATGCCGAGCAGCGCGAGACCGGTCAACACGAACGGGTGTGTGTGCCCGAGCGCGCACCGGTACTCGTATTCGCCCTCGA
>NZ_BDAW01000075.1 GCF_001625085.1 Nocardia acidivorans NBRC 108247 | reverse complement strand
GAGCGCTGCGGGTAGGCCGAGGCAATCACGGTGTGCCCGTTGGCATCCGGGGTCGCCAGCCAGCCTGGCATACCGACGAGATCGCCGATCAGGGTCGCGCCGTCGACAACGGCGAGGTTGTCGACCCATCCGATCGCGGGCTCGCCATCGAACCGAGGGTCGCTGTGCCCCAACTTGATTCGCGGGCGATGCACCGCCGGGCAATCGGTGGCGGCAACCGCGAACGCGAGATCGTCGGGGGTGAAGGTGTGGCGGCCGGTGCTGGCGTCCCACGTGCCGACACGCATGAGCTCGACTTGCGACAGATGCGAGAGCACCGGGGCCGTTGGCACGGACACGGGCGCGGTCAAAACAGGGCCTCCTGTGGCGCGGGTGCGCGCCGAGCTCGGCGCGCGGCGACCGGTGCGGCCGGTGCCGGTGCAGTGTCGGCGGGCGCGGGGGCGGCCGGGACGGCGGGGAATCCGAGTCGCTGGCGGACGGTCTGCTCGACGAGGATGTCCGGCGACAACAGGCCAGCGTCGACGAGCGTTTTCAGCGCGGCCGCCGTCGCGTCCTCGTTGCGTCC
>NZ_BDAW01000074.1 GCF_001625085.1 Nocardia acidivorans NBRC 108247 | reverse complement strand
GAATACCAGGCGCGGCGCGATGGCGTCGGCCCCGAAATTGACGTCGACGAGGTCCTCGATCACGTGCAGGTTGAACACGTCGGCGATGGCCTCGGCCTCGGCCTGGACGGACTCGACGAAAGTGTTCTGCTGCACCGATGCCAGCGCGTACGAGCCACCACCGGCCAGGTTCAAAAAGTGCGCGAGGCCCGAAATGGCGATCATGGTGTCGTGATAGGCGACCGCCGCACGGATATCGGGCAAATTGCCTTGCACACCGAGCAGTTGCAGCGCCGCGCCGTAGGGCAGAGCCGCGCCCGCGCCGTCGCCCACCCGGTAGGCCTGCGCCAGTTGAGCGAGCTTGTCGACGTCGGCTTGTGTCGCGCCCTCGGCGGCGGTGGCGACCGGCACGCCGACGCCGTTGCGCCGGGCGGCGACGGCCTCGATGCGCAGGAACTCATCTTTGAGTAGCCAGTGCTTGTACGACGGCCGCAAGAGAGACTTGCCAATCCACTTGCCGGGTTCCATCTTTCGCGAATAGATGACCAGGCGGCCGACCGGGAGGGTGAGCGGTGACGGCCCATAGACGACGCTGCCCGCAGCGGCCGGTGCGAACTGCTCGATCGACTCGAGGCCGCCATCGACCGCGACGTTCCACGCCGAGATCGTCGCTTGCGGGCGCGGCGCGAGCTTGTGCAGCCAGATCCGGCCGTCGCCGTAGTCCCGATAGACCTGCTCGCACACTGCGTGCCCGAACTGCAATGAGCTCAGCGCGTATTCGAGATGCTGTTTCCACGAGAACCGGCCTTTGCGGCGCACCGGCGCGGCGAGATCGCCGCCGCCTTGAATCGGCAAGCCGAGGTTCCGGGCAACGAATTCGGCCACCTCGGGGCGCGCGCCCGCGGCGTCGATACGCCATTTCGCGCGGTGAATCGGCAGGCCGATCGCCGACAGCAGCGACGTAACGCGCGAGTCCTCGCGTTCCATGCGCGTATAGATCTCGATCGCGGCGGGCCATTGCAGCTCGGGGACGCGTTCGAACTGCTCCCACTGCGAGAATTCGCTGAGTCCGTTGCCCGCGTGCTGCCCGTAGACGTAGCCCTTTTCACGAAACACGGGTTTGGCTGGCTTGACCTCGGTCGGCATGGTCGCTCACCTCCTAGAACGCTGCGGCGAACACGTCGAGCTCGCCGAACGAGCGCGGGCGGGTGGTCGCGGTGGTGGTGCCGCCGGTCGAGGGCGACGGCGGTGGGCTGGTGATCTTCCCGAAGGTCAACAGGCCCCAGCGGGCGAGCGAAACCACCTGTGCGGCAGTGGCATACGGGGCGGTGTAGTCCCAGCGGATACCGCCGCCGGTAACCTCGATCGTCGGTGTCGTCTCGAGGGCCCGGTACAGCCGGTCGTCGCCCGCGTGCGATATCCGACCCTCGCCCGCGTCGTCGATGAATCCGCCGCACGATTGCGCGGACTGCTGTGCGTTCGTGATCTCGGGCTCGATGCCGAGCTCGGCCAGCTTCGCCGCCAGCGCCGAGGCTGGAGAACTGGAGTTGATCACGATCGCGCACGGATCCCACCGGTCGACCAGGTCGACGATTCGAGCGAGCGCGGGCCCGGGCGGGCCGTAGTAGCCGATCTCGACGCGAGTGCGGGCCGCGGGTGCGGCCGTGCGGGTCGCCGCGGCGATCAGGCACAGTTGCCGATCGGTCGACATCTCGATCGCCAGCGCTCGCGGCCCATGAACGCGGACTTTCGTCTCGGCGTGCTGGGTCCACCAGTCCAGGTCGACCGCGGGCTCGACCTCGTCTGCGTCGACCGGCCAGTCGCCGCGCCCGAGGTACTCGACGTCGAACGATTTGCGACCGGCCTCGGTCGAGAACTTGCGGAGCTCGGCCTCGAGCTTCTTGTCGGTCTGAATCACGCCGTAGGACGGGTTCGCTGTGCGCCAGGTGGCCGGGAGAGTGCGGTCGAGATGCTCGGGTGCCATCCATTCGGCGAACAGCAACCCGCGCTCACCGGCCAGGCCGCGGCGGCGAACCGATGCAAGTACCTTCCCGTTCGGGTGCTGGGCCTGGTTGACCGCGCTCGAGGTATAGATCGTCTGCGGATCCGAGGCGGCCATCTTGGTCGGCGACAGCGCGGCCATGTCGGCCTCGGTGAGGTCGTACGCCTCGTCGTAAATCTCAAGGTCGACCCGATCGAGACCGCGCCCGGCGTTCGCGCTCCGGGTCGTGAACACAACCTGTGCGCCCGATTCGAGCACGATCGTGCCTCGACCCTGCGAACACGTATGCGACGCAACGTGTTTCATCATCCAAGGCGTCGTTTTGACGATCGCCCAGGTGCGTTTCCACAGCGACTTAGCGGTCTCCCACTGCTGTGCCGAAAACACGATGTTCTCGCCGAGCTTGAACAGCCCGTACAGCACGCGCAGCGACAGAACGAGGGACTTGCCGGACTGCCGAGGGACGATCAGGCAGCACTCGGGGTGCGTCCAGGTGCCGTCGGGGCCCTTGGACAGCAATCGGTCGAGGGACCAGGCTTGCCAGGGCATGACGCGGATCCGGGAGGCCGACCGGCGGCCCATCTCGGCGGCCTTGCGCCCGAGGTCCGGGTCGCCCTCGGTGTAACAGACCGATTCGGGGCTCTGCCTGCCGACGAGCTTGGGCCACTCGGCCGCGATGATCGCCGCGAACTCGCGGTCGATATCGACGCTAGAGATCATCGAGGGGGTCATAGCCACCGGTGCCGCTGTCTTCGCCACGTCGGCGCACGATTTCGGCGAGCATCTGCCGAAAAACGGTCGCCTGCTGGCGCGCCTCGGTCAGGGTCGAGTCGATTCGGACCTCGAGGACGGTGTCGTCGCCGCCCCGGGCCGTGACCAGGCGGGCCCAGAGTTCCTCGTCGCCCGAGATCAGACGGTCGAGACGGTCGAGCCTGCCTTTGATCCGGGCCGCCTCGAGGACGAGCGCGGCGAGCTCGGCCGAGTCGGTCGGTTCGGAGAGCGATTCGAGCAGCGCGGCGGCCGCAGGGTCGAGTTCGGGGTCCACGGGCACCCCCCTCTGCACTGGAGCTCAGTGCCCCGTGCAAAAAATGTTGACTACCGCCGCCGAAGTCAGGCCCCCCGCCCCCCGGATAATCGCAGGTCAGAGCCCTTTCTCGGCAAAACCGCAGGTCAGAGGCTTGCGGGGGCGGCCCAGTCGAGGACGTTGCCCGGGCATCCGCCGCGGGCCCGGGTGAGGGCCGGTCGCAGGTGGTCGCGCGAGCCGTCGCCTCGCTGCTTGTTGCACACCCCATGGAGCAGTCTGTCGGCCAGGGTGCCGCCCTGCGAGCGGGCGATCGTGTGGTCGGCGGCCAATGCTTCGCCGTCGACGTTGCGGGCGGCGTCGCGGAACATCGGCTCGTCGCACCACCAGCATCGGCGGCCGTCGCGGTGCCGGGTGAGTAGGTCGGCGCGCTGTTGCTGGTGCCGCCAGCCGAGGCCCTTCTGTGTCGTCGTGCGACGGACCATGACTCACCCCCAACGGGTTGGATCGCCTGCGGGCCGCGTTGGATATGCATACGGTGGCGACGTGGAAACCATTGGTAGCGCTGTGGAATTGGTCGGCACGCTCATTACCGGGTGCGGTTTGGTGTACGCCTGGAACAGGTTGACCGGCCGGTTTACGAGGTTGCGTGTTGGGCTTGCGAAGCTCGGTGCCCAGGTCAAAGGCAAGTTAGTAGCGCCGGGCGCGATCGAGGCGCGTGCAATAACCATAGGCGGAGAGGGAACGTTAACCGCGAGTGCGCGGGCCGTATATCCCGTGAATTCGTCAGCGCCCCTTGAGGATAAGGTGGCGCGCCTGATCGAGATCGTCAATGCGCTGCGAGCGGATATCGACGCGACGAACGCGAGGATTGACGTTGTTCGTGACAGCCCTGTCGTGACTATCGAAACGGTCGGATCCGCTGTCGCCGAGGCGGTCTCGGGATTGGAGGTCGTGCAGGCTTCCACCGCGCTGCGCGATCTCGGCTGGGCAATGTTCGGCATTCTTGTCACCGCGGTTGGGATAGTGCTCGGGATGGTCGCTTAGCGGGGGCCGTACCTGTGCGTCGCCAGAATGGACGTCCACCAACAGGGCGGCAGAATCAAAAGCGGGTACCGCAGTTCCATGTCAGTCCCTCGGAGGCCAGTTCCAGCAACCGGCCGCGGGCTCGTCGCCCTCGGCGTGCGGAACGTCGGTCTTGAAGCTGAGGCCGTTGTCGTAGAGGACGGCGAGGCTGACGAGGTTGCCTTCGGCCTTGGTCACGATGGCGGCCTGCGGTGCGGGCGCGTGCTCGCCGCCGGGCGTGCCGTAGCTCTGATAGTGAACGATGCGCCCGACGGTCGGGAGCGTCACAGCACGACTTGCAGGATGGCCAGAGCCAGTCTGCCGAGCAGCGACCAGGGGGCGTGCGAGGCGGCGGCCGACAGTGACGAGGGGACATCGGCGAGGGTGCCGGACATGGCACTGAGCATGGCGTAGCTCCTGGGTTGTGGTGGCGGGGTGAACCTTCCGAAGATTCCGGAAGGTTCATGCCTGCGGCAACGCAGCGTGATCCCTCGGCGCACTGCATGGCGTTCCGAGGTTGCGGAGTCGATCCGGGCCGTGAGCGTTCTCGTTGGATTGCTTGCCGGAACTTCGGCCGGTTGACGCGCCGCAGGCATGAAAAAACCGCGGCTGAATCGGATCCCGGGGTCGGGTCGTCAGTCGCGGTTTGTAGTGCCACAGTAAGCGAGCTCGGTGTTTGCGCGCAACACCCTTGCTGTAGTCAGACTGCCGTTTGTCCCAGAACTGCACCGGTCTCGTCCTCGACGATGATCGTCGAGAGCTTGTGTGCCAACGGTGTCCCGCTGAGACGTACGAGGCTGGCGATTGACTTGGAGGCACTCTGACCGAGAGCGTTGTCAGTCTGGCTGTCCATGCGTACATGTGCGGTCTTGCCGTCGACCGATATCGACGTGATGTGCCCAACCCATGTGCCACCGGGCTTGCCGATGAGGTCGCTGTATGGCTGACCGGTGGTGAGTCCAAATCCGCTGCGGATGAAGGTCTCGAGCTCGTCGGCGACAGGTTGACCGGCGGGTGCCGTCGCCGAGGTGGTTATCGCTGGAGTCGGTGTGGTGGTCGTGGCCTTTGCTGCGGTCGCGATTGTGGTGGTCCTGGCCGTAGTGGTTGTGGCTGAGGAATTAGCGGTGTCGTTGTCACCGCAACCGGCGATCAGCATGGGCGTGGCGATGGCGAGCGTCCACAGCGTGAGGGTTTGGCGTAGTCGAGGCGGTCTGGCAGAGGCGGGCACGGATGGCCTTTCGATCGAACACTGTTGCTAGCCAATGCAATCTATGGCATAGGGTGCCGCGATCTCGATGTAGTTTTCAGGGTTTGCGCGCACGGCTCACGGTACATGCTGGACCGCCAGGCGTATGACGAGCACGATCAGACCCGCGAAGAGCGCCGCCGTTCCGAACGCGATGAAGCGTCCCCATACCTGATGTTTGAGGATCGGTTTATCCTTCGGGAGACGGCCAATCCCGTTGACGTACAGCCACATTGAGCCGTAGACGAGGCTGAATATCGCGGCGACAAGATTTCGCGCGGTATACCAGCGCCATCGCATCGCCCGCGCGGTTCATCCTCGGACTGCTCACGGTTACGCCGTCCTGGTCTTTCGTGTGGCCTCGATCATCGGGTACAAGACGTGAAGGTATTCCCAGATGTAGACGCCGAACCATTCCGTCGCAACGTGATAGCCCATCCTGCCGATTCGCCGATTCGGTAGCCATCCGCGCTCGATCTGCCGCGCCCAATATTCACAAGCGACCGAGCGTTCCGGTGGCGGATCGCGCCAGTAGCGCGTTGCGTCGTCGACTGCTGGTGGCTTGGGACGATCGAGGATGATCCACGAACCCCCTTCGCTACCTGTGCGACTCATGCCGCCGATCCTCCCTCGTCCTCGTCTCGTTTCGCCAGCGCCATCGCATCGCCCGCCCGATAGACGGCGGTGTCGGTCGCGTGATGCTTGGTGGTAGTGATCCGCCGGGCCCGGTCCATCCAGCCGCGCTCGACGAGCTTGCGGGCCCGAATCCACCGGTACAGCGTCGTTTTTGCGATCGGTGCGCCGAGCTCGGGCAGCACGCGCACCAGTTCATAGGCGGTGTAGAGCCGGTGTGCGGCCGAGGCGCGGGCGGCGTCCTCAAGCTCGCTCACCGGGTATTGCGTCAGGCATCCTCGGCACCGGACCCAGGTCTCGCCGACGGCCGCGCGCAGATCACCCGAGCAGTGCGGACACGGGCCGAGGTACCGACGCTCGACCGGTAGGTCGATCACGCGCCGGACCGCCTCGGTTGCGCCGGTGATGTCGGCGAGGATGTCACCAGCGGCGCTGTGCGTGCGCAGGACGCGCGGATTACACGCCAGCCATATCGCGGCCTGCTCGATAGGACTCGCTGGCTCTGCGAGCGATTCAGCGCCGCGGCGCGCCACCCGCGCTCGCGGCTGCGGCGGGCCAACGGGCGCGCCTTCGAACCAGCGCACGACCGCGACGGCGGGCGGGCCGTCGCGCCGCGCCATGCGCCCGTTCATGACGAGCTGCACCAAACCTCGTGCGCCGATCGGTATCTCGACTCCGAGCTCCTCGGCGATCACGCGCGCCCATCCACCGACGGCGGTGTCGAGGTGGGACCGCGCGCGGTCACCGCGCAGCGTTGCGCCGACAGGGTCCTCGCGCTCGCCCTCGCGTACATCGCGGGCGATCGACTGCACGGGCAACGCGGTCTCGGCGGCGCGGCCGACGGCGCGCTCGTTGGTGAGTCTGGCCAGTCCCGCGCGGGTGGTCGTCCAGTCGTCGACCAGGCCCGGCACCGCCAGCAGTTCGGCGATGAGTCGGCCGCCGCACTCCGAGCACAGTGTGTGCCCGTCGGCGACGGGCCGCTCGCAGGCCGGGCACCGGATTTCGGTCATGGTCTCGCCTCCCTCGGTCAGATGATGTTGTTGCGGCGGCCGGTCAGGATCGCGACGAGATCGCGCATTGCCATCAGGACGTATTGATCGCCGAATTTCGCCGTCCCCATGCGTTTTGCAACCACAAGACCGGCGAGCGCGCCGTCGTTCTCCCGCTCGGTTTCGGCCTCGGCGACCCACTGAGCTGCATGTATCTCGCCGCCGTAGTCCTTGCATTCGAGGACCAGGCGGCCGCCGCCGGGGGCCCGGGCGCCGGCCACGTCCCCACGGTCGCGAGCCCCGTTTCGGACGCGTCGCTCGATCCGATCGTCGTCGAGGCCGACGGCCAGGCCCCGGACGATGAGCGTCTCGAATGTTCCCCCGGCGCTCTTGGCGCTGGCTCTGGTGCGGCGGCGCGGCGGCGCGCAGATGCGCGGGCCGAGGGCGTCGACGATGCCCTCGGCGGCGGCCTGGTGGCGTTCCTGCGTCGTCGGATCGCTGTCGGCGGCGGCGAGGTACTTCGCGACGATCTCGACGGCGGCCTCGCGGATCCGGGCGCGGCTCATCGGGCCGCCACCTTCGGCGCATCGCTGCGGCGTGTGTCAGGCATTGGTCAACTCCAATAGTTCCAAGAGGTCGACGGGTTCCCGCTCCGCGATGGGTACCGGAACGGGCTCGCGGAGTAGGTCGGCGAGCAGAACGGACAGGGCGCGGTAATCGCTTGTGTCGACGGGGTGCCGCCGCGACCAAGTACTCACCTGCTCGCGAACCGTGGCCGGTAGCGATTCGACCCAGCGCGTCAGGCGGCCATAGGTGACCGAGGCCTGAGCGAGCAATCGGCCATAGCGCCACCGGTACGGCTCGCCGTTCCCATGCCACCGGTCCGGGATGAATTCATGCCAAGTGCCCTCGATAGCGGTCCGGGTGAACTGGAATTCGAACCCTCGTCCGCCGCCGCCGCCGCGGCTGTGTCGGAATCCCTCGATGGTGTATTCCGGGGAAGCGATGACATCGGCAACGTCGCCAGCGAACCGGCCGAGTAGGGCACGCTCGGTCGCCGTGAACGTGGCGCACGTGATGCGCCGCGCCTCCGCTCGGCTCACGAGTCGGCCCCCGGCGTACCGGCCGGAACCTCGACAGCGTCGATTTCGGCGAGCCGGGCGCGGGCTGCCTCCCGGGTGTCGTCACGCACCGCGGCCGCCGCAGCGGCTACCGCTCCGGGAATGTCCCAGGCCGAGACCGGAACTCCCAGCACTGCGGCGAACGATTCGAGGTACGCGCCGACAACCGCCGCGAGCCATCCCGTGATGTACCCGTCGAGGCGGGCGTCGGCGGCGGCCTGGTGCTCGCGGACGCTCGTGGGCGTCTTCAGCTGGACCTGCATACGCCTGAGTTCGGCTTGAAGCTCGGCTATGCGGGTCGCCGACTCGCGGGCCTCACGCTCGGCGACCAGATCCGGGCGGTACTCGGGCTCGGTCCAGCCGTACCACCGCATCGTCCGTGCGCGGATCGGACCGGCGAGCCACGCCTCGACCTCGGCCCGGTCGAACACGCCGGTCCTGAGTTCCATCGTTGTCGAGGTACGGGGCGAGAACGCCAGCAGCGAGAACAGTGGAACGCCGTCGTAATCGCGGTCGGCCTCGGTGCAGATGTCCCAGGACACAACGAAATTCAGGCCCTCGATCAAATGCTCGACGTCATGGCGCATTTCATCGAACGAGAGGAACTGTTTCGTGTACGTCGGGTGGGTGGTGAGCGGGAACATTTCGGGCTCAGGCACGCGGGTTCTCCTGGTGCGCAGCGGATTCCGGATCGCTGATGAGGGTGATCGGGCCGAATCTGTTCACGAGCCGCTCGGACCCGCACGGTGAGGTCTCGTAGCTGCACCACACCCCGCCGCGGGCTTGCCACACGTCGCCGTCGCGGTCGACGACGATCGAGCGGTCCGGCAGAGCGGCGGCGTCTTCGGGTGTCGCGATGAGCCGAGTAGGCGGCTGTCGGTGGTCGGTGGCGCGAATGTCAACGAGGGCCTGGCGCAGCGCGCCGAGCTCGGCGGCGACGGCCCGGAGGTCGCCCCATGTGATGCCGGTGCGGGCGGGGACGCCGGGCTCGAGGTGGGTTGTCATGGTGGCGTAGATCGCCATCTCGGCCGGGTTGGTCGAGGGGTAGGCGGCGATGGTGTGCACGAGGTGCGCGAGCGGATCCTCGGTCCATGGCGGAAGCTTGGCGAGGTACTCAGCATGGGTCGGGTATGTGCTCTTGGGGGGCATCGGAATTCAGCTTTCGTGGTCGGCGGGGATGAGTTGCTTGCTGCCGAGGGACGCGCGGATTTCCGCGAGCCGTCGGCGAGCTCGTTCGGGTCGTTCGGGGTCGTGGTCGCAAACGGTCGTGCCGTGGTAGCCGGTCGGGTCGCACATGTGGCACGCGGCGATGGCGGCGCGGCGCACTTCGGCGGCGCGATGGGCCTCGGCGGTGCGTTGGGCCGCATGGGCGGCGGCCTGGGTCGCGTCGTACTCGATGCGGGCACGGCGGGCGACGCCGCACGGTCGGCATGAGTCGCCCGTGCCGTCGGGGTGGTCGGGGCAGTACCGCGAGGGCGGCGGTGTGGCGTCGACGCGCGCGACCTGAAAGTCGATCCGGTCGTCAATTACCGCGGTGCAGTCCGGGCAATCCGGATCCCACTCGGGGTGCTCTGCGTGATGCGTTGGGGGTGGGCGTTTTTCGCCCGAATTCCCCGCACTACTTACGTACGTTTTCTCCCCAACGCGCCCCATATCTTTCTCTGAGTCTGAGTCTGGTTGGGTTTTGCTTCGGCTGGGCTTCAGCGTTTGGTCAAGCAAAACCGAAGCAATTGCTTCACCGTTCTGAGATGAATCCGCAGGTAGGGCAGTTTGTACAGCGTCAGAACGGGTCTGATTTTGAACTGATTTCCAGAGGTCCGGATCGGATGCGATCTCGTCGAGAATCTGCTCGGAAGTTACCGTTTCGTGACCGTTCGGAGGTGAAGCAAATCCCGAAGCAAACGCTTCAGCATTTGCTTGGTCGTTTGCTTCGCCCATGCTTCGGCGCTGGCGTGCCTTGCCGGACTGCTTGCCGCCTTTGCGGCCCGCCTCGGCGCGCACAGACCGGTTGTGCTCGAGCTCAGCCGCGCTGGGCTGGTGCTCGAGCCAGTCATGCACCTCGACGCCGTCGGCGTGCAGGTGCGCCAGGCCCGCGGCAATGAGCTCCTTGCGGGCCTTCAACTTCCATCGCTTATTCCACGTGGCCAGCGGGATGAGGCCGTCGTTACGGCTACGCCGACACAGGCACCATGCCTCGACGAGCGCGCGGAACGCGCCGTCGCTCAGGGGTTCAACCTTCGGGTGCTCTGGCATCCCGGAGTGAACGCGAATGAACTCGCGCGGATCCAGGCTCATATCCGTGCCTTTCGTGGAAAAGAGAGAGCGCACCGGCGGGCCACACATAGGCGGCCCGCCGGTGCCGGTGGGTCATGCCAGGGCAGAAACTGCGTCCGGGGCAGGGCCGAACACGAGGGTGTGCCCGTGGTCGGCGTCGAGTCGCTCCTCTACGGCCGCGGCGGCCCCCGCGAAGGCGTCGCGGAGTACCTCGTCAATCGCAAGGACCTTGAAACCGAGGTACAGCCCGTCCCGCTCAATCCGGTAGCGCAATGCCGCACGCAGTTCGATCCGCGGGCCACCGCGCCAGATCGGGAGTCCGAGAACGAATGTCGAGGGGACCTCGAGGTCACCGGCGCGACCGGCCTTGGCGTCGACCTGCTCGACAAACCGGAAACGCACAGCGCCGGAGGCGATCCGAGTGCCGGACTCGAAATCGACGGACTTGGTCGCCTGGAAACTCTGGGCCAACTCGAGCATGTCCGCGCCGGTCGGGTCGACGATGTCGGCGAGGTTGTCCTCGATGAACTCGGCGAAATTCGCCTGCCGCAACAGATTCCCGCTCGTATGCTTCCACCTCTCGAACTGGTCAGAGAGGCTCAGCGCCAGCGTGACTCGGTGATCGCGCCAACCGTGGAAGTTCACGACAGCGGTCAGCGCGGTGCGCCTCTCATCCGCGAAGATGACCGCGCCGCGGTGCTCCTCCATGGCGAGCAGGGTCGCGAAACTGTCCACGCTGGCGACGGTCGCGCCGCCGCGCGGGCGGTGCGGTACATCGGCGTATTCCTCGAACGAGTGGTTCACGACGCGCTCGTCGCTGCGGACGATATCGACGCGGACGTCGCCGTCGTTCGAATTGATTCGCGCGTTGAACCGCTGGGACTCGCGTGCGATATCGGCGACGACAGCGGTCTCGGCGTTGATGTTGTCGGTGTAGGTGCTCATGCCTGACGGGCCTCTCCAATAGTGGCGGTGGGGGTGGTGGGAACAGCGCGGATGCCCTCGAATTCGAGTTGGTTCGGGTCGCGCCGAGTCGGGTTGCCGTCGGCGTCCATGAACCAGAGCGATTCCGGCCGCTCGAGGGCAGGGAGTTTGCGCGTGACGGCGTCGGCGATGGCGATCATGTCGGTGCGCTTCTGCACGCTCGCTTTGATTGTGAGCGTGATCGAGCCGGGCTTGCCGGTCTCGCGCACGGCGGCCATGAGATCGTGCAGGGCGGTCGAGAGTTCGGTGTGCGGCGCGCCGCGGCGGAGCTCGACCAGGAAATCGGCGAACGGCCGGACGACGGCCTCGTCCTCGGTGGGGTTGTCGGTCATTTCGTGTTCTCCTCGGGATTGGTTGGGGGCGTGACGATTTCGAGAATCTGGGCGCGGATCCACGCCTCGGCCGTGACGCGGCTTGCCGGTGTCGGCGTCCCTACTCCGGTCGCAGCGGCGTTGATGGCGACGCCGACCTCATTGGTCGCAGCGATTCGCTCAAGGGCGGACCGCCCGGCGTTGGCGATATCGACGAGTTGAGAGAGGCGATCCTCGACGGCGAGCAAGGCATGAGCGCTGGCGATACCGGCCAGGCCCGCGGCGGCGGCGACGTCGGCGCGCTCGGCCGCGCCGATCATGCGCTCGGCCTCGGTGCGGTTGTGGTTGCTCACTGGGCCGCGCCTTCGGCCTGGACGGCCTCGGCGGTGGCGCGGGCCTCGTCGTCGGCGGCGCGGGCCTCGAGCAGTCCGGCGATGAGCTCGTCGCCGTCGGTCTCGGTGAGCTCGGTAGCGCTGGCGATCGGCCGCCGCAGGATCCGCGACGCGAGATCGAATTGCTCGGACTCGGCGACTTGCAGCGCGGCCATATGCGCGCCGATGGTGTCGATCTGCGCTTGCGTGACTGACGAGGCGGTCGCCTTCTTACCGCGGGCCCGCTTCGACCCGCCGTCGGGCGAGGCCTTGGCCGGTGCCTCGACCTGTGGAATGTCCTGTTTCGTGGCCGGATCCGAGGCGGGCGCGGCGATGATCTCGGCGGCCGTCGGCGCGACGCGCTCGGACAAGACGCGGGTCGGCGAGGGCGAGCCGTCCGGCTCGATCGTCTGGACGGAATCCTCGAGCAGCAGACCCGAGAAATCATCCGGGTAGGCACGGTTCCATGCCTGCGCCTCGGCGCACTTGGCGAGTTGGTTCGCGGGCATCTTGGCCCACATCGAATTCGGGTCGCCGTTGTACTTGGTCTGAACGAACTCGTCATAGTGAGCGATGCCGACATGGGGCTCGCCGTCGACGAATACGACGAACTTGGCGACGGCGGGCGGTTTGCCCCTACCGCCAAGCCACTCCTCTGCCCACTCGCCGCCGTCCGGGCCTTTCCAGAGCGGGCCCTCGGTCTTCACATGGTTGCCCGCTTTTCGAGCGGCGCGACGGCCGTTCAGCCGGATTCCGTGAATGCCGGTCTGAATTGTCCAGGCGGTCTCGTACTTCGGGGGCTCGCCGTTGTATCCGCTGGTCTTGGTCTTGCGGCCAATGAGGTAGATCTGTCGCGCAAACGGGTCGAGACCTGTTGCGCGGCAGCGGTGAAAGAACAGCGCAAGCTGTTCGGGCGGCGCATCCTTCACTCCGGCGAGCTGTAGCAGCGCGGCGACCTGAGCATCGTTGAATTCGCGCTGCTCGGCGGCGATCGCGAGCGCCGATGTTGGCTCGCTGATTGCGATTTCAGTCGTCATCTTCTGTTTCCTCGTGGTGGGGCCAGTAGGGCAGGGACATTGGGCGGGGTCCGATCGGGTACTCGGGCCACTCGCCCGAGGCTTGGCAGCGCGCGAATATGCGTCGGGCCCGACGGTTCTCGCGCGCGCCCTCGGCGACGTCGTGGTCCTGGAGGTATGTCACGTCGACCATGTGCGGCGGTTTGACCGATACGACGATGAACACGAATCGGACCTGTTGCGCGCCAGTGGTTTTCATCGCGCCCTCGACGTAGTGAGGGTCTTGGATGTGGTAGCCGAACCTCTTTGCGGACCGGTCGAACGCCGCCGGTGCGGCGTCCTGTGTGGTCTTCACATCGGCGACGTAGAGGACATCGCCGCGTTGCGCCATCCAGTCCGGGCGGAACCGGAGCCAGATTCCGGCGTCCTCATCGAACCACCACCCGGACATCTCGGCGACGCCGTCGGCCAGCAGCGCGCCCGCGAGCGGATGCCCGTGCACGCGTCGAGCCATCAGCTGAACACGCTCGTACTGCTCGACCAGCAGCGGCACGCGGCCCGCTGCGTACGCCTCGTCGCGCGCCTCGCGGTCAGCCTTGCGGTTGTAGTTGGCGGCGTCGATGATCGTGAGTTCCTCGCCCTCGCCGAGGATTTCGCGGTGGGCGGCGTGACCGAGGTCGAACTCTCGTTTGCGCACCGGCGGGTTGTTCTGGGCGTACCAGAATTCGTACGGTGTGCGGGTGGCGAGCAGTTTCGCACCAGAGGCGGACAGCGAATCAATATCGGCGTGATAGTCGGCCGCGCTGATTCCGGGGTACAGGCCCGGCGTGCGAATCACGACCGCGGTCACGAGACGAGCCTCTGACCGACGGCGCGGATCCGGCCCTCGACGATCTCGTCGACCCGCTTCGCGAGTTCACTCACAGGGCCCTCGTAGTCGACCCACGCAGCGACGCACATCAGCACTTGCGCCATCCGCTCGGGATCGCGGGCGCATCGGATCGCGAGCGTGGTGTAGACCTGCAACGGCGCGAGCTCGCGTATCGCCTCGCAGACGAGCAGGGCCTCGGCGGCAATCTCGTCGTGGTCGGTGTGGCGCGCCATCAGGACGCCTCGGCGATCGGCTCGAGCGCGAGCAGCTGCTCGGCGACCTGCGCGGAAACGAGCTGCCTCCCGCGCTTGGCCCGTAGCGAACGAATAGTGTTCCAAGGGACGCCGGACTCCGCGCTCATCCGCCGTTGGTTCATCTCAGGGAACAGGGCCTCGACATG
The DNA here is from genome assembly GCF_001625085.1 of Nocardia acidivorans NBRC 108247. Lineage (GTDB taxonomy): Bacteria > Actinomycetota > Actinomycetes > Mycobacteriales > Mycobacteriaceae > Nocardia > Nocardia acidivorans. The sequence goes on along the minus strand of NZ_BDAW01000074.1, from coordinate 135 downwards.
CTCGCGGACCGGCGCGGCGTCGACGAGTCCCAGGACGCACGCGCGGCATCGCGTGGTGTTCCAGAACGCCGGGCTGAACTCGCGCCCGCACGAGCAGACACGCTGCTCGATGGGATTCGGGGTCGGTTCTTCGCC
>NZ_BDAW01000073.1 GCF_001625085.1 Nocardia acidivorans NBRC 108247 | reverse complement strand
AGCCACTTCACCAAGGCGCGAACGCCCGCAGAGCTCGTGAGGTTGAATCCCGCCCGGATACCGTGCCGGTCACCGGTTTTGCGCGCCGCGCGCCCGCACTCGAGCCGAACGGGGCACTGCTTCACGCATATCGCCTTTGCCCTCTGGTGTGCGGGGTCTTTGGCGGCGGTGAACCACGAATCGATTGGTTCACCGGGCCCTGTGCACAACCCGCGTTCTTCCCAGCTCACAGCACCCCCCGCACGGCGGCGATGTCGTACTCGCGGAAGCGGTCCGGGTCATCGCTCGACAATTCGCCCTCGCCCTCGTCGGCGTTCGCGAGCGCGTCGGGCTGGTCGGTGTCGAGAATTCGGTAGCCGAGGTGGGCGGCGATGGCGCGCGCCCGGTCGGCCAGGTCCGGGAGCTCGAGCAGGTCGAGGCGTTTGGCGAGTTCGGCCAGGCCCGCGACGGCGATGACCTCTCGCTCGGGGCCGCCGCTCGTGGGCGCAGCGGCAGGGTGCGGAAGCACGGTCATCGGCCGACCGACCAGCGCATCGCCGACCGGGTATGCCTCGGTTTGGGCGGGACCGA
>NZ_BDAW01000072.1 GCF_001625085.1 Nocardia acidivorans NBRC 108247 | reverse complement strand
GGCTGAGTGATCGCGTTCTCGTTGGCGAGCCGCGCCTCGATCACGCTCAGTGGCACCGCGTTCCGGCCGGACTGGTGGGCCCGGATCTGTCTTTTCGACATGTAGCATTCCTCGTGATCTCTGGAATTGCGGCCCGTGAGCTGAACCCGCACGGGCCGCCGTCGTTTCAGGGGTTGGAAGGGTCGCCCGTTGGCGGGGCTGAGTTCTCGACAGCGGGCGGCTTTCCGGCGAACCGAGTCAGCACGGTGTGAGCGATTACGCCGATCGCTAGCGGGATGGCGAACAGGCTGGAGACGAACCACGTTGCAGCGTCGACGGTTTCGCAGTAGTTCAACCAGTCGTCGTCGCTGAGCTCTTCGGGCGCAGTACCGAACGGTTGCGGGTCTCGCCGCGGACGAGCGCGGTAGTCCGCCTCGTACTGGGCGAACCAGCCTTCATGGACATCGGTCATTTCGGGCCACCGATATGGCAGACGGTGAGTACGACGAGCCCGACCACTATCCAGACGAACGCGACGATCGCCCAGCCGGTCACAGCGTGGGCCAATCGGTCAGGACCGCGCCGACCCACCACAGGACAACGGCACCGGCGAGGATGCTCAGCAGGTCGAGATACATAGCCAGGTCATCCGGGTCGACGTGCAGTCGTGCCCGCTTCATGCGGCATCGGCCTTACGTGCGACCACGCCGAGCCGCGTCTCACGGGCGACCTCACAGCGGTGATCCTGCGCGACGTCTTGACCGAGAAGCGTTGCGCGCGTGATGATTCCGCGTTTGCGGCGCTTGATCTCGCCCTCGGCGATGATGCGTTCCATGTCGGGCGCGGACGTGAATCCGAACGCGCTGGCGATCATGTCGGCGACCTCTGGGTCGACGGGCGTACCGTCCTTGAATTTGCATGGGATGCGGGCCATTTCGTCGGTCCTTTCAACTGGCCGTGCGGGTGCTGGGTGCACCCGGCGAGGGTGTTTATGCGGCGACTCCCGCTCCGCGGTCGTGTTCGCGGTTTGCGCGGTCGTAGGCGCGCAGCAGGCGGACGGCGGCGTCGAGGTCGCTCGGCTTGAAGTTCTTCTTCTGCTCGTCGATCCATGCCTGCATTGCGGGCGTGACGTGTCGAGGCAGTTCAGAGGGGTTATTCATAGGAATTTCCTGGGGTCCGATTCCCGATGGGGGTGGGCAGGAACTGCGCCGGGAGGGTGCCCGTACGGGCGAGAAATCCGACAAGCCTTGCTCGTGCACTGAGCACGGAACTGGCTGTCACAGAACAGATTTGGAAGGGATGAGCGTGCTCACGGCGCGGTCTACTACCTCGGCGAGCTGGAGGAGTTCGGCCAGGTCGAACGGTGAAGCGCCTTGACCTCGAAGCTTGCGGCGCAACTTCGCGAGCGGGATTCCTGTGGCGTCGGCCGCCTGACGGACGCCGACCCCGGCATCCTCGAGCGCCTCCCCGACCGCTCTACCAACAACCGCGTTGATCTGTTCCATATGAACAGATTATGTGCGAATAGAACACATGGCAAGCGGTGGGCGACCCCCAAAACGGAACACATTTTGTTCCGATGGCTTGCATGTCTGCGGGTACCGATCAGATACTGATCCGTATGAACATCGATTTAGCCAACCGGATCGTGGGCGAGAACCTGCGCGCACTGAGAGCCAAGAGAGGCCACATGGGCCGAGACAGGCTCTCGGAGCTGTCCGGCGTTCCGGTGATGACGATCAGGCGGATCGAGAGCGGCGAGCGCGCCGCCCCCATCACGGCCCTGATGGCGATGTGTGAAGTGCTGGACATGGACGTCAAAGAGTTCGTCGACACAGCACAGAAGGAACTAAAGAAGCTCGCTGGCGAGCAATCCAGCTGACGTCGCGACGACGATCATCTGAGACACATCCAAGGGGATAAGGCCGTTCAAGCGCGCCCGCAATCCCTTCTCGGACATTTCGAGAGACCGGGCGAGCTCGACGTCGTCGCACGCCTGTAGTCGATCTCTCAGTACCGCAAGCGCTTTGCTGTCGGTACGCAGGCTCGTCCTGTGATCCGGGTGAATGCTCGGCGACGAGCTACGAAAGTGCCCACGACCCATGGTGCGCAACGGGTTTGGCTGCTCATCGGCCGAACTTTCCTCTGGCCCCGCGTATTTCATTGTTCCTCCGCACCCCGCGACTCATGAAGTCACGCCCCGGTTCCCAGTTCCCGCGCTACCGAAACGTGAAGTGTCGACTCTCACAGCAAGGTCAACAACCGAAACTCTACGACCCATATATGGGTCCTCGCAATACGAAATCGCGATATCCTCGAGCGATGGATCGGGGAACCTTGAACTTGGCATTCGGCGCGGAGCTACGCAGTCGCCGCAAAGCTGCCGGGCTGGAGCAGAAAGATGTATGGACGGCCCTCGCATGGCGCAGGAACACCTACAAGAGAACCGAGTCGGGCGACCGGGCCATGTCGCCCGAGGATATCCTCGATGTTGCCGAGTTCCTGAATATCGCTCCGACAACGTTTTTCGCTTCGGCGATGAAGCGTTGGAAAGCAGGAGACTTCCCAACGCCGACGGGTGCGCAGGTTTGGGACGACATCCTAGGCATTTGATGCGTCAAGCGGTTTCGGTTTCCTGTGTCGCCCTACGCTCGTACTATTCGGCCCATGTTCGATGTGCTCGACGTGATCGTCACTCTCCTTACGCTTCTGCTCGTAATTTGCTGCGGTCGGCTCGTTTTCCTCCGGGCACGCTGGCTCGGCGGCGAAACTCCCGAACGACAAACAGCCCGAAGGTGGTTGACGATCGGCCTGGCGGCCATCGCCGTCGCCTTCCTGTTCTGGCTCCCCCGGGTCGATACCGCTGTCGACCCATGGCTCGCCGACCGGCTCGGTTGGGCCAACCTCAGTGACCTCTCACATATCCTGCTCACGCTGCTCGCGTGGTGGGTCCTGGGTTTCCTCGGCTTGCATGTGCTGAAACGGAATTCGCCGCTCGATGAGATCTTTCACGACTGGCTCTCGCGCCATGAACGCGCGCGCCGTTTCGTACGGATGATGAGCCATGACCGACGACCCGACCTGGCGCGTCTGATCTGGGGCGGTTTGAACCTCGTTGCCGCCGTTGCGGTGGTCGTCCTGTTCGGGCTCAGCGATCTCACCGAGACCGAGGTCGACAACATGGTCCAACTGAACGATGCCGGCACTCACACACTCGGGATGATGTACGGCGCATGGGCATTCCTCGGCGGCGTCCTAGTCGTGACGGCGGCAGCGGTCAACCTCCAAGCGCCGGGCGCGCGCCGACCGGCCGTTTTGATGATGCTGGCAATCGGTATGTGCGGCGTCGGCTACACGCTGACCGTCGCCGCAGTGGTGGCGATCAGCGGCACCGATGCCCTCGGGGCGCACTCGGTCGGCATTATGGGCGTGTGGGCGATTCCAGGGCTCGCGCTGCTATCAGTAAGCGGCGGTTATGGATTGGTCGCGCTGGCGCGCCAGCGCGCAGCCCGCTAACCCGCCAGCGACTTGACCGGGACACATGACACTCCGATGGTGTCGCGCCAGAACCCCTTCCCCAGCGGCTCAATGGTCACTCGCATGGCAGCGCGCAGGACATCGCGCTTCTGATGGATGTCCGCGCGCTTCCACTTCTGGCGCGCGTCCGGTCCGACGATCGCGGACAGAACCGGATCCGCCTCTTCGACCGTGGCATCCAATCGGGCTTGTGCGTCCCGTATTTCGCGTTCCTTCTCTTCGACGTAGACAGCGACCGCGGCGGCCGACATCTTGGTTTTGGCGGCGTCCTTCACGTACGTTTCGATCTCGCCCTCGAGTGCCTTGATCAACGCGAGATCGGCGTCGATCTCGGCTTGATCGCTCTCGTCCTTGGTGTGCAGCTTCCGCGCGGTGTCCGGATCCTCGAGCAGTTGAAGCAACAGCTCTTCGACGTGGGCCTCGACCAGTTCCAGTGACCTACTGACATGCCCATCGCGACACCGGACGGTCGGCACGCGCCCCGGATTGCCGCGGCCGCCCTTGGCGGTCATGCCCTGCTTACACACGCCGCAGAGCGCTATCCAGGTGACCAGATGTACCGGCGCGGTGCCCTTGTGCTTGGTCCGACTCGGGTCCGTCAGCAACGCGCGAAGTGCCTCGTGCTGCTCGAGGGTGATAATGCCTTCCCACGTACCTTTCTGGAGCGATTGCCCATAGTAGGTGCGGTGGCCGACGTAGGTCGGGCGCAACAGCAGTGCGCGGACCGTGGTCTGCGTCCATACCCCGGTACCACCGGCCGCCCGCCATTTCGGCTCGAGCAGGGTCGAGACGCTTCGGAGGGACTCCCCCGCCAAGAGCCGTCGCGTTGCCTCCTGAATCACCCTGGCCTGTTCCGGTATCGGCTCGCGCCGAATCGGCTTGCCTGAGTTGGCATCACGGATGATGCGGTAACCGCGAGGGACGCGCCCATGAGGCTTGCCCTCCTCCAAGCCCTCCTGGATTCCCCGGTTGACTGCGTCGCTGATGTCGTCGGCCTGCTCCTCTGACCGCATCGCATCGGCGTTGGCGACGCGCCTGTCGGCCGACTTGCTCAGGTCGAGGGTGCGTTTGCCGTACCGCCACAGCGTTCCGGTTTCAATGCACAGTCGGCGCAGCGGAACGTAGTCGTCGAGGTCGCGGTGAGCGCGGTTGGCGGCGAAAGTCCAGAGCAGGTCAGCCTTTCCGGCACGAATGAAGTCCTTCGTTTGAAGGAAACCGGGTCGCTCGTCCACGCGGCGATACCTGCTCGCCGACATCTTGTCACTGAACACGGCGACGACCACCACGCCGATTTCGGCCAGGTCTCGGCGGCCGACCTTCTCCTGATCCCTCACGGACTTCTCGCCTGGTTTGGACACCCGGGCGTAGATGACTGCACGTAGCTGACCTGCGATTTCGAGGCGTCGAGCCCTCGACTTCTGTATACCGTCCGACACCCGACCAAATGTACCCTCTAAGAACACTTTTCTGT
>NZ_BDAW01000071.1 GCF_001625085.1 Nocardia acidivorans NBRC 108247 | reverse complement strand
AGAGATTTGCTTATAGGGGGTGTTAAGTCCTGAACGGGCCTTTCGGAGGGATTCGTCTATGAGCACGAGCTACGATATCGCGGGCGCAGTAGGGTCCACGTAGCAGCGCGGCGAGCCCACCAAACGGCTGGTCCGGCGCGTCACGAACATGCAGGGAACCGACCGCCGGAGCGGCGCGTCCAACACCCCATGAATCTCGACAAGCACCTCGACCAACTCGCCGCAGACTTGCCACGCCTCGACACGGCAGCGCAGACGACGCCGAGCGTTTTCGCCGGTGGCGCGAATGGGTAGCGCAACGGCCCTCGCGACGCACCGTTGCGGCCTTGCGCGGTTGGGCACCCGAGTAACCGGGCCGAGCGGATGAACCGCGTCTAGTCCGCGATATTCGGGTACGGGTTGTGTTGCGCCTGCTCGGTAAGTCGGTCCTTGCATCCTGGGCACAGAATGCCACCCTCGCCTACAGGGTGCTCGCCGCACAGATCGCACATGTTCTCGTCTGCCACGTCCCAGATGATAGAACCCAACTGGATAGTATTCACACATGCGTTCGAACGATCGGCGTGTCTGGTATCGCTTGCCGGATGGACGGGCCACCCGGTCCCCGGAGCTCGTAGAAACGCCAACAGGTTGGGTACAGCCGCCGCCGATCTCCTGCCCGGCCGGGCATCCGCTCACCGCGGGAAGCTACGTTGTGGGGTGGCAGGCGTGCCGGACGCAGGGCTGCGGCGGCCATATCGCCTATACGTGCCAGGAGTGCGGCAAGGCTGTCTATGTGCCGGAGCGCCGCGAGGGATGTGGCGGGTTCGCATTCGACGGGCGAGGCGATGCCGGTGCTTGACGACGAGCTGATGTCACCGGCGCAACGCGAGCAGCTCCGCGCTGTGATCGCCGCGCTCGAGGTTGACGCCGAGGATGTCTACGCCGTGGTGTGCGCGGCTCTCGTCCAACCGCCGAGCCGTGGTGAGGTGGCGCTGATTGTGGGTGTGCTGCATTCGGAGGCTGTGCAGTATCGGCGCGGTGAGCCTGCCGGACAGGTGATCGGGCGAGTGATGGACCTGGTCGAGGCCATCAAAGAGGGGCGGCCGATCGGGCCACCGGCCAGGGTCGACGACGATCGGTACTGATCTGCCGAGATCACAGGCTCGGAGCTATTCCGCACCAGGCCGCAAACCCTCGGACGGTGTCGCTGCGTCGCGCGTCCTCGCGTGCCAGAACCCGAATGGTTTCGTGAACCATGGGGTGGTAGCGAGTGAGGCTCGGTGAGGTGGCCTTGGCCGTGTGGAGTGCATCGAGAACGAGGGGGCGATCTCCATGCAGCAAATACGCGCGGGCGAGATCGATGTAGTGAACTGCCGACCGGGAGCGAGGCGTGCCGCTTGGGATGTACAACCCTTTGGCTCGCTTCAATGCTTCGCCGCCGTCCATCAGGTCGACAGCGAGCGATACAGACCAGATGCTCGCGTTGGTAGGTCCGAATACGAGCACTTCGTCGCGATCATGCCCGATCCGGCGGGCGGTCTCCATCGCCTCTGCGAGATGTGAATCGGCAAGGTTGCGGTTACCGGCGCGCGCGGCGGCCAGACCGGATTGCAGATGCAGTCCGCCCCAAGCGATGAGGTTGTGCTCCTCCCCCGCGCCGAGTAGCGACTCAATCGGCCCGCGGCATTGCTCCAAGAAGGCGAGCGCGGTCCTCCAATCGCCGCCGGAAGTGAGCAGCGATGCCCGGTGAAACTGGCTCGCCGCAATCCACAGGGGATTCCCACTTTGGTTGGCGGCCCACGTCATTCGGTCTACAGCGCTCGCGGCAAGGTCGACGTACCCCATCTTGTGGGCGAGGCTGCGCACGTCGTAGTAAAGCTCGGTGAGCAGAACGTACGCATGGTCACGCACCTGCCCGGCGCTGCGGTGGACGAGCGCGCGCGCTTCGGTCACCAGCGGAGGAAGCATCGCGGCTAGTTTGGGAGCGGCGGCGTCGCGGCGGTACCGACGCGCCTGAACAACATCCTGTGAAAGCTTCGCCAGGGGCCGCACTTCGATCTCTGGTGCGGGCAGGTCATACGCGGCAAGCTCGTTGCGTAACAACGCAATTGCGCCGTGAAGCTCGCGATCCTCCGCATTGGTTGGCGGGAAGGGTTGTCCCAGAAGCTCGGCCGAGCTCGTCCGCAGCGCCTTGGCGCACGCAGATATGAACCCTTGTGTCGCTGCGCGTCGGCCCTGCTCAACGGCCCTGATCAGCGACAGCGAGATGTCGGTCTCCATGGCCAGTCGCGATTGCGACCAGCCTTTCAGCTTGCGGGCTTGGGCGACTCTCGCGCCCACGCCGACCAGTTCGTCGTTCACCGCGGCCTCAATTCGATAGGTCCCTTGGTTCCCGAGGGTGCCACAAATTGTGTCAGTTCGCCGTCGTACCGCGTAGCACCCTCATATGACCGCCTGGTGCTGGGTGAACCGCACATATCGTCGGGATATCCCCAGTACCAGGCAGAACCAAACGGCCCTGGACCGGAGGAAACCGGACATGGAACTCATAGCCCTAATTGTTCTGGCTGCAATCATCTTTGTGGCGATTGGCGGATTGAGCATCGGTGGTCGCATCCCGCCCCGCGGAGTCGACGACCGCCTCACCGTCGCAAAGATTCAGGCGCGCCTCGATTCCGAACAAGACTATCCCGCTGCGCATTTCGCTTCCATGGGGAGCCGGTGATGCCGTCATCGCCTTCGGCAATCGGCTACCTGCGTAGCGACATATCCGGCGCTCGACAACGGTGGGATGAAACCCAGATACGGCACACCGCAGCAAGATTCGGCTACAACCTTCTAAAAATCATTGTCTTCAGTGCGCGCACCGACCGCGTGATGCATCGGTTACACACGGCTCTCGATCGCGCCATGGCGGATGCGATCGTCACGCCCAGCCTGCGGCATTTCGAATCTGCCGAAGCCCCCGCAGAGCTGCTCGCGGTAGCTGCCGTGATCACCGTTACCCCTGAGCGGATGTTCGCTCGCTGGGTTGCTCCAACAAAACCGGCCGGAGGCTTGAAGTGACGAATCGGATTTCTATCACCTTCGCGTGTGCGCCGAACCTCGCGAGCCTGCTCGGCTCTGCCGACGAGATCGCCACCGCTGGGGGCGCGGAACGCATCGGAACCGAGCATGTGTTCTTGGCGCTGTTGCGAGATGTCGGCGCAATTCCCGTTGCCGAGCTCCGCGCGCAGGGCCTGGACGCGGCCGACGTTCTCGATCGGCTGTTACAGCTCATCGCGCGAGCGCAGCAACCGACCAATTCGAGCAACTAACGCCCCATGCCTGCCCGAAATCTGCACTGCCACAACTGAACCAACAAACAGAACCGCCAGGAAATCATCATGTGCTCAACCGCCCTAGAGATCACCACATGTACAGCAATCAGCGCCAACCGTTCCGCACGTCGCGAAGGGAGTGAACAATGGCAGCAAACACTACGAGAGAGGTCACCATGGGCGACTTCGTCGCGCACACCGAACAATGGCACCACGAGCAGGCCGAACGCCAGCGCGATCCAGAGTTCTTGGCGTGGCTCGCCGCAATGGATGCCGAGCTGGACCGACTCGTTCGCGAAGACGCCCCGGAGCTGGGCAAGCTCGATAGCCCTTGGACGGCCGAGGGCCTGCAAGTCATCGCACAAACAGCCTTGCGCCAGCTACCAGATTTCGCCGCGGCACCTCTCGCCGGAGAACCTTTTGAGCGGTTCCAGCGATTTGCGCGCGGTATCGGCCATATCTTCCGTACCTGCTGTGACGGGCAATGGAAGTATGCGGTCACAGTCAGCCTGCCCGGCGAGGCCGATCGTCCTGTTCCGGTCGTCGAAATCGCGTCCTCGCCGGTATGGTTCGACCCTCAAACCATGCTGGCGTACGTGCTGTTCGATCACACCGACACGATTTTGCTCGATGCCTTCGAGCACGCCACCACCGACCACCGAGAGTGGATCGCCGCTGGGCGGCCCGCCCCGGCGGAATGGCTCCAACTGCGCTGACCGTGCGCACGCCGTCGATCAGGGGTGTGCGCGATGACCGAGCCGGGAAACCATGGGCTTACCCCTGCTGGGGATCGCGCACACGCGGCGTACGTTCTGCGGAAACTTGCTGAACAGGCAGAGATCAATTCGATTCGCAATCCGATCGACTGGCGCAATGAGGTCGATCGGTGGGGCAATCGGCAGATCTTGCATGACGCTTTCATGCTCGGCGATCAGCAATTACTCAATCGCACCGCTGAGCAGGGCTGGCATAACGAGGTGGTGCTCCATACTCCTCACGGGCTCC
>NZ_BDAW01000070.1 GCF_001625085.1 Nocardia acidivorans NBRC 108247 | reverse complement strand
ACGCTGCCCAGGTCGTTCGGATGCCTGATGGGTCGGTCGTCATTGCCAATGGGACCGAGTACAAAGCGGGTTACACCCCGCCGGAGGAGACACTCGTCCAGCTTCGGAAAGATGAGTACGGGCTCTCGACCGGTCAGGTCAGGGCGACGGAAATGGCGGTTCGCTCCCTGGCTGACCTCGACCCAGAAGTCATTGCCAAGGCCCGGGAGCTGGAAGCGAACTTCCCTGGCCGGTACCAGCTTCGAGAAGTAGGCGAGGAGGCATTCGAGCGGGCGGTAGCAGCAGGCCGCCCGATCCTGAACCAGCGATCGATGGAACGGCTACGCGAGGGAATCGAGCAGATCCGGCAAGTTCCCGAGCTCACGGTCGCTCGCGATGCTATCGAGCGGTTCACGCAGGAGATCGACCGCGCGCGGGAAGCTGGCGAGCCGATCGCCTTACATGTACTGCTCGGGGCGAGGAATGACCTTCTGGACCTGGTCGCCGCCGACCAGCAACTCGTTCAGCGGTACGACCAGATGGGCTTGGATCAGGCAGAGCTGAGATACCGGCAATCCATGCTGGTCGAGGAGGCGCAAGCGCGGGCACTTGAAGAGCGGACGCAGGAACTCATTAAGGCGCTCGTTCCGGTAGAGCGTGCGATCGATCAGGGCGTCATGGACGTTGCGGCGCAGGCACGGCCAGACCAGGCACAGCAGCGGGAACAGATCCTCGACCGTGCGCGCGAGGTCGAACGCACCGCACCGGAGCGCAGCGAGCTTGAACTCGCACGTGAACACAACCGGCTCCAATACGAACTCAGTTCGATGCGCGAGATCGAGCGCGATGCCGAGCGCAACGCTCTGGAGCGAGTGGGACTCAACCCTGGCCATGTAGATCAGGTCCAAGAACGAATTGATTTGGCTCGGGACGAACGCGATAGAGAGATGATCGAGCAGGTAGCTCGCGTCCGTGAGGAGGCACAGCACCGCGCCAACGAGCGCGTGATGGCTGAACACATCGAGCAGCACAACGCCACAATCCAAGCCGCGACCAACGCATCGGCCGCAAAGATTCGGGGTCGCGATCTGACCAGGGACGCACGCACTCTGGGGCGAGACGAGGAACTGCACCGGCAAGGGGTTGAACTCGAGCAACTACGCGAGGCGGCGCGATCTCTGCTGATCCCGGCAGATCAGGCACGCGAGATGGACCCTCGCATCTACGAGGCCGCCAAAGGCACCGAACGGCGGTTTGATCGAGAGGCAAACTGCTGGGTTCTGTCCATCGACGGGCGTGACGTACGGGTGCCAGGCGACCGCCCGGAAGTCAGGGCCGCCGATATCGCCCGGTACGCCGAACAGGGATATCACCCTCTCGCAATCGCGAACCTGGTTAACAACAATGTGCTCCAGCCCCCGGCAGTGGCACGCACCCCAGACGGGCGAATCGAGGAGTTCGAACAGGCTGAATCGCAGCGACGGTCACGCGAGGCGGAAGCCCTGGCGCGTGAGCGTGCCCGCGAGCGTGGGGAATGAATCGATACAGCAGATCCAACGCTGCGAGCCGAACCGAACGCGCACCACCGCATGACGTTTCGTGCCAGTCGGCATGTTTCCGTTAACGCTGCCACCGTGGGGGGCGATCGTGAATCAACAGTCAATCATTCGTAAAGGCACTCCCAAGGGGGCTCTCGTGTCCGATCTCAGACCGCCTACCAACGATCCGACCCAGAAGCGTCGCAAGATCAATGCATGGATTCTCGGCGGCGTCGGCGCGGTCCTTGGCGTCCTCGTTCTGCTCGGAGTCCTCGGCGCAGTGGTCGGCAAGAACAAGGACGAGAGCCCCACTGCCGCTCCGGCGGCGACTCCCCCGGCGACAACTGCCGCTCCGGTGAGTCCTCAGGCGGCGGCCGATCCGCGGTGCGCACCGGCGGCGGCCGACACGACCGCACTCGTACAGGCCGGACTGTCGCATTC
>NZ_BDAW01000069.1 GCF_001625085.1 Nocardia acidivorans NBRC 108247 | reverse complement strand
GCCCGCGCCGATGCCCGCTCCGGCTCCGGCCGAGGTGCCCGCCGCGCCGCCCGCCCCGTCCTACCCGGACAACCTGGATGGCTGGATCCGTCAGGCGCTGGACATCATGTCCGCCCACGGCATCCCCGGCAGCTACGACGGCATCCTCCGCAACGTGCTGCGCGAATCCAGTGGCAACCCGCAGGCGATCAACCTGTACGACTCCAATGCCGCCATGGGCATCCCGTCCAAGGGCCTGCTCCAGGTGATCGACCCGACCTTCAACGCGTACCACGTCCCGGGCACCTCGACCGACGTCTGGGATCCGGTCGCCAACATCGTCGCCGCGTGCAACTACGCCGCCGCGCGCTACGGCTCGATGGACAACGTCAACAGCGCGTACTGAGCCGGCCCCGGTAAGACCCCGTCAGAGCCCTCCCCGAGCATGTGCTCCGGGAGGGTTTCGGTTTCCGGTCGGCAATGTCTGGCAAATCACAGGCACCCGATTTGGCAACTATTTCGCAAACTCGCGATTCCGGTGATCGGCCGCGGGGTATAACCGCCCTGGAGCAAGTTCCGGCAACCCGGCCGGAACGGATAGCGAAGGGACGGGGTATGCACACCTCGAGTTTGGCTATCGATTTCCAGCAGGGGCTGTCGAACGCGTGGAGTTCGGTCGCCACATTCGTACCGAAGTTCGCGGGCTTTCTGGCCATCCTGATCATTGGCTGGCTGATCGCCAAGATCGTCGCCCGGCTGGTGACGCGAATTCTGCATCAGGTCGGCTTCGACCGACTGGTGGAGCGTGGCGGTGTCAAGGACATGCTGGCGCACAGCAGCTACGACGCGGTCGGCATCATCGCCAAATTGGCTTACTACGCAATCCTTTTGATCACTCTGCAGCTGGGATTCGGTGTGTTCGGGCCGAATCCGATCAGCACCATGCTCGACGGCGTCGTCTCCTGGCTGCCGCGGCTCGCGGTCGCGATCGTCATCGTCTGTGTGGCGGGCGCCATCGCCAGCGTGGTGATGGACATGATCGCGAATATGCTCAGCGGACTCTCGTACGGCCGGATGATGGGTCGTATCGCGGCCGTATTCATCTGGGGCGTAGGCATTATCGCGGCGCTGAACCAGATCGGGGTCGCCACCTCGGTCACCATGCCGATCCTGATCACGGTGCTCGCGGTGATCGGTGGTGTGCTCGTAGTCGGTGTCGGCGGCGGTCTCATCAAGCCGATGCAACAGCGCTGGGAAGGCTGGCTCGAGACCATCGAGAGCGAAATGCCCGAGGTGAAGGGTCACGCCGAAGCCTTCCAGCGTGGCCGTGAGGATGCCGCACGGCAGCGCGAGTCCGCGCAGCATCAGGCGATGATGGCGCATCAGGGTGCGGGCGGTCAGCGCGCCATGGGTGGCCAGCAGTCGCCTCCCGGAAAATGGGCCGACCAGTCGACCGGTGCGCCCGGGCAGAACCCGCAGGGCTATTCGAGGCAGAGCCCCCAGGGCTATGCGGGAAACGGCCCGCAGGGTTATTCGGCACAGAGCCCGCAGGGTTACGGTAGCCAGCCCGGATACGGGCAGATGCCGCACGGTGGGCAACAGCCGTGGCAGTCCGGTCAGCAGCCGGGTCAGATGCCCGGCCGCGGCGGTCAGCCCGGAATGCTCTGACCCGTAACCCGGAATGCTCTGACCCGTAAGACGAAACACAGCGGCCCGCGTACCAGATACGCGGGCCGCTGTGTTTCTGCTATTACGTGAATATCGTTGTGTGCCAAGGCAATGCGCCGATCGGCTGCGGGCGGGCCGATATGCCCGCCGGAGCGAGTGTCTACTCGCCGCGGGCGAGCGTGCAGACCGCGGCCAGGCGCAGGTGCACCCATTCGGCGGACTGCCAATCCTCGGAGTCGTACGGGGCCTGTAGGCCGGTTTCGCGCAGATCCTCCAGCAGGCCGCGGGCGTAACCGGCGAGCAGCACGCTCACCGGGACGGCGCTGGAATTCTCCACGCCCACTTCGAGAATGTCGCGAACGGCGGCGGCATGCTGATCGACCGCCGCGGCCACACCGGGAAACTCGCGCATGGCTTCGACGGCCGGAGCTCCGTGTGTGCGCTGCAGGCGGTTCAAAGTCTTACGCGCCGAGACGACGAGCAACGCGGAGCCGGGCAAAAACACCTGGTCATGCTAGCAATTCCGGTACGGGTCCGGCACCGCCTGTGAGATATCGCGCACCGCGCACTCGCGCCGCGAATCCGGGCGGAGTTACTAGAACACGTTACTGTTAGCGCCGCCTGATGCCTCGAATGTGGCTCGGGGCAGGCGAATTCACAGGGAGGGGCCGCATCGTGCCGTTCGTCACCACCGATGACGGAGCGAAAATCCACTTCACCGATACCGGCGGCGCGGGACCGGTGTTGTTGCTGCTGCACACCATTTTCATGGACGCCGACATGTGGGAGGGGCAGCGCGACCTGCACCCGGACTACCGGATCATCGCCGTCGACGCGCGCGGCCACGGCCGCACCGAAGATCCCGGCACCCCCTTCGACTGGTGGCGACTGGCGTCGGACTGCTGGGCGGTCCTGGACCACCTCGGCATCGACACCCTCGTCGCCGGCGGCGTCTTCCAGGGCGGCGGCATCGCCATGCGCATGGCCGTGCGGCAACCCCGGCGCATTCGCGGCCTGATCCTGATCGGCAGCAGCGCCAAGCCCTACAGCGGCGAGGAACGTGCGGGCTATAGGCGGATTCTGCTCGAGACCTGGGTGCTGGGCGACGGCCCGCTCGAGGAACTGACCGAGCCGATCTCGGCACAGATGATCGGCGGCGCCCGCGAGCAGCGCGCGCCCTGGCTGGAGAAATGGGCCGCCGATCGCCGCCGGCCCGAGGGCGCGGTGCGCAGTCTGATCGAACGCGAAAGCACCGTGGACGTGGTCGGCGGCATCACCGTGCCCGCCCTGCTGATGTGCGGTATCGGTGATGCCACGCACGGGCCCGCGATCCAGCAGGAGCTGGCCGGTCAGCTGGGCGGCCCGACCCGGATCGAGGTCATCGACGCCCCGGGCGCCTGTCACGCCGTGCCCTACACCCACCCGCACTGACCAACCCGATCATTCGCGAATGGCTCGAAAACCTTCCCGCGGAGTGACTTTCGCAGTGAACTCGGTCAGCGGAACGCCTTGGATCCGGTGAGCGCCTCGCCGAGCACGAGCTGATGCACCTCGGCGGTGCCCTCGTAGGTGAGCACCGATTCGAGGTTGTTGGCGTGCCGAAGCACCGGGTATTCCAGGCTGATTCCGTTCGCGCCCAAGATGGTTCGGCATTCCCGTGCGATGGCAATGGCCTCGCGGGTGCTGTTCAGTTTGCCCGCGCTGATCTGTTCGCCGCGCAGCACACCGCGATCCTTGAGTCGCCCGAGATGCAGTGCCAACAGCTGGCCCTTGCCGAGTTCGACCGCCATATCGGCCAGCTTGGCCTGGGTGAGCTGATAGGCGGCGAGCGGTTTGTCGAACACCTCCCGGGTGCGGGCGTAATCGATTGCGGCGGAGAGGCAATCGCGGGCCGCGCCGAGTGCGCCGAAGATGATGCCGAAGCGGGCTTCGGAGAGGCAGCCCAGCGGTGCGGCGAGGCCGCGCGCCTCCGGCAGCATGGCATCGGCGGGCAGTCGCACGCCGTCGAGTGAGAGTTCGGCGGTGACCGAGGCGCGCAGGGAGAGCTTGCGGTGAATCTCGTTGGCGGTGAATCCCGGTGTGTCCGTGGGTACTACGAAGCCGCGAATGGTGTCGCGCTCACCCTCGCGGGACTGCGCCCACACCACCGCCACATCCGCGACGGATCCGTTGGTGATCCACATCTTGGCGCCGTCCAGAATCCAGTCGTCCCCGTCTCGCCGTGCGCGCGTGCGCATTCCGCCCGGATTGGACCCGAAATCCGGTTCGGTCAGGCCGAAACACCCCAGCAGCTGACCCGCCGCCATCCCCGGCAGCCAGCGCTGCTTCTGCTCCTCGGAGCCGTACTTGTGGATCGCGGTCATGGCGAGCGACCCCTGCACCGAAACCATGCTCCGCACACCGGAATCCACCGCCTCGAGCTCCATACACGCCAGCCCGTACGCCGTCCCCGAGGTGCCCGCGCACCCGTACCCCTCCAGATGCATCCCCAGCAGCCCGAGCTTGCCCAGCTCCGGGGCCAACTCCCGAGCCGGGAACGTCCCCGCCTCGAACCAATCCGCGATATGCGGCCGCAACCGCTCGGCCGCGAAATCCCGTACGGTATCCCGAATGGCCCGCTCCTCATCGCTGAGCAGGGAATCGATGGCGAACAGCTCGTCTACGGTGACCATGCCCCCAGCCTAAGCGCGCGTGCCCGCTCTCCCCGCGTACTCCGTTCTCGATATCCGCTGCAGGGCTTGAACGCGGACGTGCCTTCGTCATCCCCGCTGGCGTTCGACCGAAATCCACACCCGCGGCGAAGCGTCCGCGCGGCGGATTTCGGTCGGCTTCCGGCGGAGCGTTCTGCCGGGGAACACCCGCGCCCGGCCCGGCGTTTAGGGCGAATATGCAGCGACTTAGGCTTACGATATGAGCGATCAGCTGGGTTTCTCCACACGGGCCGTGCACGCCGGGTTCGATCCGGACCCCCAGACCGGTGCGGTGAACGTGCCGATCTACGCGAGTTCGACCTTCGCCCAGGACGGCGTCGGCGGGATGCGCGGCGGGTACGAGTACGCGCGCACCGGTAATCCGACCCGCACCGCACTGGAGGCGAATCTCGCGGCGCTGGAGTCGGGTACGTACGGCCGGGCCTTCTCCTCCGGTATGGCCGCGACGGACTGTGCGCTGCGCGCGAATCTGCGCCCCGGCGATCACCTGGTCATTCCGGATGACGCGTACGGCGGCACCTTCCGTCTCATCGACAAGGTGTTCACCCAGTGGGGCATCGAGTACTCGGTGGCGCATGTGAACGATCCGGACGCGGTGGCCGCGGCCATGCGGCCGAATACCAAGCTGGTGTGGATCGAGACGCCCACCAATCCGCTGCTGAATATCGGCGATATCTCGGCGCTGGCCGAGGTGGCGCACGCGGGCGGCGCGAAGCTGGTGGTGGACAACACCTTCGCCTCCCCGTACCTGCAGCAGCCGCTGCTGCTGGGCGCGGATATCGTGCTGCACTCGACCACCAAGTACCTGGGCGGGCATTCCGATGTGGTCGGCGGTGCGCTCATCACCAATGATCAGGAGCTGGACACCAAGTTCGCGTTCCTGCAGAACGGCGCGGGCGCGGTTCCGGGTCCGATGGACGCGTTCCTGACCATGCGCGGCATCAAGACCCTGGCCCTGCGCATGGACCGGCATTGCGACAATGCCGAGACCATCGCCGAATTCCTCTCCAATCACCCGAAGATCGCGCAGGTCATCTATCCGGGCCTGCCCGAGCATCCGGGTCACACCGTCGCGCAGAAGCAGATGCGCCGCTTCGGCGGCATGATCTCGGTGCGCGTGCACGGCGGAAAGGAAGCCGCCCTGGACTTCTGCGCCCGCACCAAGCTCTTCACCCTCGCCGAATCCCTCGGCGGCGTGGAATCGCTCATCGAGCATCCGGGCGCGATGACCCATGCCTCCACCGCCGGCTCGGCCCTCGAGGTCCCCGCCGACCTGGTCCGCCTCTCGGTCGGCATCGAGGACATCAGCGACCTGCTGGCCGACATCGAGCAGGCTCTCGCCTGACGCTCAGCATGAGAAGAACGAAAGCGCCGCACCGGAATTCCGGTGCGGCGCTTTCGTCTGTTGCGGGGCGGGACAACTGATTTCGCAAGTTCGGAGTAACTCCCCGGGTACCCCCGAAATCGGTGTCGCGCGTAACCGCTCCTACGCGTTCCCAACGGTCAACGGCCCTCAGCCGTGCGCCGAAGTCGCGGAGAGGCGGGAGAGCTAGCTGTGGTACGGCTCCGCGCTGACCAAGGTCACCTTCATGGTGTTGCCGTTGGGCAGGGTGTATTCGCGGGTCTCGCCGACCTTCGCGTTGATGAGGGCGCCGCCCAGCGGGGAGGCGGGGGAGTAGGTCTCCAGGTTGTCGCCATTGAGGCCCTCTTCGCGGGTGGCGATGAGGAAGGTCTCGGTATCGCTCTCATCGCCGTCGTAGTAGACCTTGACGACGGAACCGGGCAGCGCGACGCCGGACTTGGTCGGGGCGACGCCCACCTTGGCGTTGTTCAGGAGTTCCTGCAGCTGGCGAATGCGCGCCTCCTGCTGGCCCTGCTCCTCACGCGCCGCGTGGTAGCCGCCGTTCTCCTTGAGGTCGCCCTCTTCGCGGCGTTCATTGATTTCGGCCGCGATGACCGGACGGTTGGCAATGAGGACGCCGAGTTCGCTCGTGAGCCTCTCGTGCGACTCCGGGGTCAGCCAGGTCACGTTCGTCTCAGTCATCTCGATCACTCCCTAGTAGTTGTCCCCGACGCGTGTCGGGATTTCCCTGAAATCCGTTGTTCACACCTGCCCGAGGGCGGACATGACAACAGCGGACAGCCAGAGCCATCCTGGGGGAGGTTCCCGACAGCGCCGGCCGTCAATGCAGCAAACACGGCTCCGAACCCCGGAACCGTGTGTTGAGCTATTTTAGCACGATTCGCAAAGATGCAGGTAGAGGCATCAAAGCGGGTCGCGTACCGGACTTTTCACCCGGCGCGCAGATACGCCGGCACATCATCGGTGCAGGCGTAGACATTGCCCGCGCCGGCGCGGGCGGTGGTCTTGATCGTGGTGGTGAGCCGGACGGTGCCGCTGTCCGAAGCCGGGATGAGCACCTCGCGGCGGCCGACCTCTTCGCTGTCCGCGGTCATGGCGCGAACAATACAAACGACCGGTTTGCCTGGATCCTTGCGGGTCACCTTGAAGTCGACCTCGACGGTGGCGTCGTCGACCACGGTGTACCCCAGTCGATCGGGTTCGATGTCCTTGGGGCCGTACTGCTTGTAGCCGACATAGGAAACGACCAGACCTGCGATTATGACCACCGCGCCGATCGCGAGCATCATCCAGCGCGGGGTCTTGCGCCGCGCCGCGCCGTACCGCCCGGCCGGTCTTTCGCTCATGACAGGCCCCTCCCGGGGGGTAGGTCGGAACAAACGATGGTCGGATGGAACTATAGGGAATGGAGATCGGACACCCCCTGCCTGGACCTGGCGGAGAGCGATGAGGTGAAAACAGTGATCGGTGAGGTGAACGAGAAGTGAGTGGTCTTCGCCTCATGGCGGTACACGCGCACCCCGACGACGAATCCAGCAAGGGCGCGGCCACGACCGCGCGCTATGCGGCCGAGGGCAATGAGGTCCTGGTCGTCACCCTGACCGGTGGCGAACGCGGTGACATCCTCAACCCGGCCATGGACACCCCCGGTATCAAGGACAACATCTCCGAGGTGCGCAAGCAGGAGATGGCGGCCGCCGCGGACGTGCTCGGCGTCGAGCAGCTGTGGCTCGGCTTCGTGGATTCCGGTCTGCCGGAAGGGGATCCGCTGCCGCCGCTGCCCGAGGGCAGCTTCGCGCTGGTGCCCCTGGAGGAGGCCACCGAGGCGCTGGTGCGTGTGGTGCGGAAATTCAAGCCGCACGTCATGACGACCTACGACGAGATGGGTGGCTATCCGCACCCGGATCACATCATGTGCCACCAGGTTTCGGTCGCGGCCTTCGAGGCGGCGGGCGATCCCGAGCGCTTTCCGGACGCGGGCGAGCCCTGGACGCCGCTGAAGCTGTACTACAACCACGGTTTCAGCCTGGCCCGGCTGGAGATCTTCGCCGACGAGTACGAGCGGCGCGGTGAACCCTTCCCCATGCAGGAGTGGATGGACCGGATGCGCGGGTACGCCCGCGATCGCGGCGACATCATGGGCCGGGTCACCACCCAGATCGAATGCGCCAAGTACTTTCCGCAGCGCGATGACGCCCTGCGCGCGCACGCCACCCAGATCGATCCGAATGGCGCGTTCTTCGCCATCCCGATCGAATTGCAGCAGAAGTTGTGGCCGACCGAGGAGTTCGAGCTCGCGAAGACCCGGGTGCGCACCGCCATTCCGGAGACCGACCTGTTCGCGGGGATCGACGACGCTGATACCGAGGACTTCGACCGATGATGCTCACCCTGCTCGCCCAGGCCCAGAACAACGCGCCCACCGGACCGGAGTTCGGTAAGGCGTCACCGCTGGGCCTGGTGATCGTGCTGGTGCTGCTGGTCGGCACGGTGCTGCTCGTGGTGAGCATGAACCGGCATTTGAAGAACCTGCCCGCCACCTTCTCCCCGGAGCATCCGGAGCCGGATCAGGAGGCGGACGAGGGCACCGAGCGCAGCGTCATCAAGCAGGAGCAGGAAACCGTCAAGCCGGAGTCCTCCACCAGCTGAACCGTTTTCAGAACGGCCAGTCCGCGCGTTCGCCGGCCTCGCCGGCGATTTCGTACCGGTCGTAAGCTGGGTGGTATGCCCGTGGAGCCGTTCCGGATAGCGGGGGCCGAGGTGGAGATCGCGGTCCCGGTGCGGTCCGGTGGTGTACCGGGGGTGAGTATGGCCGGGTTCCGGGGCCGGGCGATGGAGTGGGTGGACCTGCAGATGGTTCCGTACCCGGCGTTGACCCTGTTCATCGATCTCGGTGACGATTTGATGCTCGACGAGGCGAATGGCGCACGGACACACGGCAGTAGCGTGGTCGGCTTCGGCACGGTCGGGGCGCACGGGGGCGGGCGGGATATCGACCTCATCCAGGTGCGGTTGTCGCCGGTGGCGGCGCATTCCGTGCTGGGTGTGTCATCCGGTCTGTCCGGGCGGGTGGCGCCGCTGGACGCGCTCTGGGGCCGCGGAGTGGAAAGCCTGCGCGAGCGATTGCATGCCACCCGATCGTGGGACGAACGTTTCGCGATCATTGCCGACCTGTTGACCGCCCGGGAGCGGGCGGGGCGGGCGGTCGATCCCGAGGTGGCGTTCGCGTGGCGGCGGATCATGTTGAGCCACGGCGGGATTCGCATCGATCGGCTCGCTGACGAGACGGGTTGGAGCCGGAAGCGATTGTGGTCGCGCTTTCGATCCCAGATCGGTCTGACACCGAAATACGGCGCACAGCTGGTCCGGTTCGACTGTGCGGCGCATCGCCTGGCCGCCGGGCACAGTGCTGCCCGGGTCTCGGCTGAGTGCGGCTATGTCGACCAATCCCACTTCCATCGCGATGTCATGGCCTTCACCGGCCTGACGCCCAAGGCGCTCGCCGTCGCGCCCTGGCTGGCGGTCGATCCGCTCGCCTGGGCCGCCCCGGCCTACGCCCCGCGAACCTGACCGGGATACCCCGGGCGCGCCGCGCGATGGATCAGCTTGTGCCGGACAGCCACCGGCGCAGGCGAGCCGAAGCCGATTTCGCGCGCGGCCGGGGCCGGGTCTGATCGAGCCAGGCGGGCAACGGTTCTCGCGCCGCCACCCAGGCCGGCGGCACCCCGCCAGCCCCGATTCCGGTGTGGGCGGCGACGATTCCGCCGGCAATGGCGCTCGTGGTGTCGGTATCCCCGCCCGCCCCGACGCAGGTGGCGACCGCGGACCGGTAGTCGCCGAGATATGTTGCCGCGACCCAGATCGTGAAGGGCACGGTGTCCTGTGCGGTCACCCGAATACCGGTGCCGAGCTCCGCGGTGACCTGTTCGACCGGTGCGCCGAGCAGGGCGCGGGCGCGGTGGATCAGCCGGGCGGTATCGCCCCCGTCCAGCCGGTCGAGCACCGCGGTGATGAATTCCGCGGGTGTGGGCCGGGTTTCGGCCATTCGGGTCTGCGCGGCGGTCGCCGCCGCGACGGCGACCGCGACGGCGCCGATGACACCCTCGCGATGCCAATGCGTCACCTGTGCGGACCGAACCGCCTCGGCCACAACCCTTTCCATATCCCCGGCGTAGAACGCGCCCAGCGGTGCGACCCGCATGGCCGCCCCATTGCCGCACGACCCCTGCCGGTCGAAGGCCGCCGCGGACACCTCCCGCCAGGGCACACCGCGCCGGATCCGCCCCAGCGTGTCCACCGTCATGAACCCGTAGTCGCGCCGACCGTCGAACCGCTCGGCAAAGGCGGCCGCCAGCCGATCCTGATTGATCTCACCGTATTCGCGCAGTTCGCCGACCACGGTGCAGGCCATCTCGGTGTCGTCGGTCCACTCCCACCGCCCAGCCGGAAGATCACCGTCGGCCAGCTCCGTGAGCGGCCGCCCCAGCACCGGGAATTCGGCCCCCACCGCATCCCCGATGGAGAGACCATCGAGCGAATCGAGCATCAGATCGATATGCATCGCGTCCGATCGTAGCCGCGGTCGGACATCATCGTGCCGTCCGATCGGGTGGCGAGCGCGCGGTGAGCGGTTGGTGAGGGCGGATCACCGCCGAGCCCACCGATTCCAGTCCGGCGCTCTCGCACGGTGAACTGCTCCCCGGACTCGATGACGCGGTGGTGGAGAACTTCGTACCGCTCTTCGCCCAGGAGCTGGGTGAGCGGGCCCCGCTGGCGGCCGGATTCGTCGGCGCGGCGGCATCTTTGGGCTGGACGCCGGCGCAGGTGGTCAGTGCGGGCGCAGCCCTCTCCGGCGTACTGGTGAACCTCGGCGATTCCGCGCGGGCTTCACCGCGCCTGTTGGAGCTCGGCCTTGCCGTCATCGCCGCACTCGGTGCGCTGGCCGCCGTCGCCGCGCACCGTTCGGCCGCCCGTACCGCCGTGCGGCGGGGCGGTGTACTTCATTGTCGAGCCGAATCGCGACCAGCTCACCGAACTGGCCACTCTCCTGGCGACCGGCGCCATCCGGCTGCCCGAGGCCGTCGTCCACCCCGCTTGCCGAGGCGCGGAAAGCCTTCGCGGACAGGGAAAACGGCGTTCCGGGGAAATTCGTGCTGCGGCACCGGCCCTGACCGTCCCGCGCGGATTCGACGGGATTACTTCTCGCCCTTGCCGAGTGAATCCTGATAGATGTCGGCGTAGGTGGGGGAGTCCTTGATCAGGTCGTCGCAGAAGGCCGCGACGTCGGCGCCGGTCAATTCGATGACGCCCTTGCCGTTGTCGACGCCCTCCTCGAAGAAGTCGAGGATTCCGGAGAGCAGGCCGCCATCGGCGAGATCGACCGGGCCGACCTTGAAGAAATACTTCTGCATTTCCTTGTAGACGATCTGGTAGTCGGGCGGGAGTGCCTTGATTCGCGCCATATGCGCGCGCCACTCCCGCTTACCGTCGATCATGTCCCGGATTCCCATGTCATGCTCCCAACCGGCCGAGTTTGCGCGCCACATTGTCGTTCAGCTCCTCGCGCCATTTCTCGCGAAAGCTCTTGACCCCTTCTTCACCGGCAATGGCCGCACAGAAGCCCGCGATGTCATCGCCGACCGCCTCGCCTACGCGCTGGCCGTCCGCCGCGGTTTCCTCGAGCAGGCCCAGCACGCCGTCGAGAATCGGCATCAGATTGCGGCCCGAGAAGTCTCCATACGGTGCGAGTTGGATTTTGATCTGCTCCCACGCGGTTTGGTATTCGGTCGGAAGTACCCGGGCGCGAGCCTCGAATCCCTGGTACTCCCTGCTGAGATCACTTCCCGTGACCTTCTCCCAGAAACTCATTTCCTTATTCCCTCGAGTTCATTGATGCGCGCCGAGACGTACTTCCATTTCGCCCAGAATGTCGCGAGCTCCGCACGCCCGGCATCGTTGAGCGCGTAGAACTTTCGCGGTGGCCCGACGCCGGAGGGGCGCTTGGAGACATCGACCAGCCCGTTCTTCTCCAGGCGGATCAGAATGGCGTAGACCGTCCCCTCGATGACATCGGCGAATCCGAGTTCATTGAGTCGGCGCGTAATGGCGTAGCCGTAGGTCTCATCGTTGTCGATGATCTGGAGTACGCACCCCTCCAGCGTGCCCTTCAGCATTTCCGTCAAATTGTCCGTGGCGTCCTCCTGCCCTCCGCACTATTCAGTGCTACTGACTACCAGTAGACTGTAGCACAGAGTAGTGGTCGCCCGCGGTGATCAGGCCGCCGCGGCCTCGGCGGCGCCGAGCACCGGCCGCCACGCCGCGGTCACCGGGATCCGGCGGGTCAGCGTCTGTCCTTCGGCGGCATCCCCGTTGGCGTGCAAACCTGGATTCTGCGCGCGGCCCCCGAATCCGCCGAATCCGCCGTCCCAGCTTGCGCACCCGTACCTGCCTTGTCCGGCAACCGGTTTCGGCTTCCACCGGCCCCTGAATCGCATATCCCGTGAGCAGCGACGGGCGGCACCCGGCTCAATCCGCCGCCACGTCGCTTTCCTCGACTCCCAGCACGGTGGCCGCCAGGCCGGTGATCACGGGGACGGCGGCGAACAGGTCGCCGTCCGGTCCGGCCATGGTGTCGAAGGTTTCGAAGCTGGTGAGGGCCAACAGAATACGGACACGCTGGGTGGTGTCCGGCGCGGGCGCGGCACCCTCGGCGAATCGGGCGGACAGCACCGCCAAGCCCTCGCGACGGCGCTCGTCGCGGGCACTGATCACCGCGTGGACCTCGGCATCGAGGGCGGCCAGGGCGCGGAGTCGGCGCATGGCGGGGCGGTCGGCTTGCCAGAATCGGGCGAAGCAGGTGATGAATTCGGCGAGGGCGGCGCGGTGGTCGGGGTTGGTGAATGCCTTGACCAGTTCGGAGAGACCGCCCGCTACCGCGAGATCATCGCAGACCGCTTCCAGCAGACCGGTTTTCGATCCGAACTGGTAGTAGACCGTGGCGCGGGAGACATCCGCGCGCTTGGCCACCGCGTCGAGGGTGAATCCGTGATAGTTGTCGGTCTCGCCCAGCAGTGCCCGGGCGGCATCGAGAACCTGGCGGCGGCTCTGCTCGATCTGAGCGGTGCGCTTGCCCAGGTTGTACTGGCGGGGACTCATGAGCGTTGACATTACCGGGTGCGGCTGATTTATTCATACACACCGTCTGACTAAATTAAATCGCATGGGACACCGTGCGGGCGAAGGGACAGTGGTGTGACTACTCGGGACCCTGTAGTGCCGGCCGACCATCCGGATCTGGCGGGCAAGACCGCCGTGGTGACCGGCGGTTCCCGTGGGATCGGCGCGGCCACCGCCGCCGCGCTGGCCCGCAACGGCGTCGCGGTGGCGGTGGTGGGCCGCGACCGTGATGCCTTGGACGGCGTCGCGACCTCGATCGCCGATGCGGGCGGCCGGGCCCTCGCGGCCGTGGCCGACTGCACCGCCCAACCCGATCTGGACCGGTTGCGGGCGCTGGTGCTGGATCGATTCGGCGGGGTCGACATCGTGATCGCCTTCGCCGGTGGTTACGGCCAACCCGTGCCGTCGATCGAGGAGAACGCCGAACATTGGCGGCACGTCGTGGATTCCGACCTGACGGCGGCCTTCCTGACCATCTCGACCTTCCTGCCGGACCTGACCGCTCGTCGCGGCACCGTCGTGACCATGGCGTCCTCGGCGGCCCGGCAGGCCACCCGGGCCGCCGCCGCCTACGCCGCGGCCAAATCGGGTGTGGTGGGAATGAGCCGCCATCTGGCCAAAGAACTCGCACCGCAGGGTGTTCGGGTCAACTGTGTCGCGCCCGCCATGATCGAACACGAGCGCGTACGACATTCCATATCCGACGAACAACGGCAGCAGCTGACGCGCGGCTTCCCGCTCGGCCGGCTGGGCACCCCCGACGACGTCGCCGCCGCGACGCTGTTCCTCGCCTCCGCCGCATCGTCCTGGATCACCGGCATCACGCTCGACATTGCGGGCGGCTCGGTCATGCCGTGAGCCCCGGTACTCGAACCTGCTGTAGCACAAAGATTTTCACCGATAGCGAGTGCGAAGAGCCATGGATAATCACAGACCTGCCACCACGATCGACTTCTTCGGAATGTATCTGGCCCACGACGCCTTTATGCGCGACCTGATCCGCCTCACGGCCGCCGTCGCCGAGAATCGCCTCACCGAACCCTCGGTGCGGATCGGCTGGGAGACCTTCCGGCGTCAACTCGACCGCCATCACAGCACCGAGGATCACGCGCTCTGGCCGCTGGTGCGCACCACCGTCACCGACCCCGCTGACCTGGCGATTCTCGACGACATGGAGGCCGAGCACGAAGGCATCGAGGACCTGCTGGGCAAGGTCGAACACGGTATCGCCACCGCGGACGGCGGCCCCGGACCGCGGTCCGATGTGGACGCATTGGCCGCCGCGCTCGATACGCACTTCACCCATGAGGAACAGCTGGCGCTACCGCTCATCGACCGCACCGTCGGCCCGTCCGGATGGGCGGCCTTCGGTACGGAAATGCGCAAACGCAATGGAATTCGCGCCGTCACCGAGTACCTGCCGTGGGCACTGGACGATGCGCCCGCCGAGGCGCGGGCCAAGATGCTCGGCTTCCTGCCCGCTCCGATCCGCGTCCTCTACCGCTATGTGCTCGAGCCCGGTTATATCCGCCCGCGCCGCGGCTGGTTGTCACCGGATATCGATGAGGGACAGAACAAATGACACAGGCACCCCCGGCGTCGACCGACTTCGACCCGGCACTGCGCAAGCTCGTGACCGTGGTCGTCCTCGGCGCGATCATGACGATCCTGGACGCCACGATCACCACCGTTGCCGTGAAAACCCTCGGCACCGAGTTCCATGCCTCGCTCACCGCGATCCAGTGGGTGCTGACCGGATACACCCTGGCACTGTCGGCCAGTATCCCGCTGACCGGGTGGGCGATCACCCGATTCGGTCCCAAGGCCATGTGGATCGTCTCGCTGCTGCTGTTCATCACCGGATCCATCCTGTGCGGAATAGCTTGGAACATAACGGCTCTCATCGTCTTTCGGGTGCTGCAAGGCTTCGGCGCCGGGATGATCCTGCCGATCGGGCAGACGATGCTGGCCCGCGCCGCCGGACCCGCCCGCATGGGGCGCGTGATGAGCGCGGTCGCGGTGCCCGCGATGCTCGCCCCGGTGCTCGGCCCGACGGTCGGCGGCCTGATCCTGGGACACCTGTCCTGGCGGTGGATGTTCTTCATCAACATTCCGCTGTGTGCGATCGCGGTGCTCGCCGCGATGCGGCTGCTGCCCGCCGATCCGGTCCGCGACCCCGACGCCAGGCTCGACCTCCTCGGATTGGCTTTGCTGTCACCGGGTTTGGGCGCACTGGTGTACGGCACCGCGCAGGCGGGCAGCGGTAGGAGTCCGACCGACATTCGCGTCGCCGCGCCCGTGCTGGCCGGGGTCGCGCTGGTCGGCTGCTACCTCTGGCACGCGCACCGCAGGGGTGACACGGCGCTGGTCGACGTCCGGCTGCTACGGAATCGGAGCTTCGCCGCGGTCAACGCGATGATGTTCCTCTATATCGGCACCATCTCCGGCCTGATGGCGTTGCTGCCGTTGAGCTTTCAGATCGTCGACGGCGACAGCCCGCTGCGCTCCGGAGCGCTGGTCGCGCCGCTCGGAGTGGGCGCGATAATCACCACGCTCATCACCGGCAAGCTCAGCGACGCATACTCCCCGAGACTTCTGATCCTCGCCGGACTGCCGGTGGCCCTGCTCGGCATCGTCGGCCTCACCCAGATCCACCCGAACACCGGCGAAATCCTGATCATGACAATGCTGTTCGTGATCGGCCTGGGGCACGGCATGGTCATGCCCGCGGCAATGGGCGCCAGCTACGAAACCCTGCGCCACTCCGAAATCGCTTCGGCCACAACAGCTACCAATGTCGGCCTGCGTGTCGGCAGCTCCTTCGGCGTGGCCGCCCTGCTGGTGCTGATCCAGCGCGATCAGCAGTCCCAACCCCCCGACCTCGATTCATTCACCCGAACGTACTGGTACGCCCTCGTGATCGCCGCCGTCGCGGTCCTGCCCGCGCTGCTGCTCCCGGCCCGCCGGGGCGGTTCGCGAGCGATCCCGGCCAGCGGATAGATCAGCGGGAACGTCGCCCTGCGACCCAGTATCGGCACGAAACCCGCCGGTCTGTCGGATACCCGCCGCTTCATGGGAACCCTCCCGTTGCTGCTCGGCGACGAGCGCGATCGGCGGCCGACCGGCCACTGCCGTACATCAGGATCCTAGTTCTTTTCTTGGCAGGCAAGCGTTTCCGGCCGAACGGAGGTCGGCGGTGGCTGCGCCGCGAGATCGCGATCGAGCGGGCGCGGTGCCGTGTGATGCGCCCGCCCGTGTGCGAGGCCGAGCGCTGCGGGCGGTGCAGCCGGTCGTGCTCATGACTTCGGCTGTGGATGACCTAACCAAGTTGTGCGGCAAGCAGATTCGCATCGTGGAGGTATAGGCCGCCACATCGCGGAGCGGGCCGTCAGTGCGGCCCGGAGGAGTGCGACGCCAAACAAGACAGCGGGCAGCCGAATGGACGAGTGTTCCGCCGGGTGCGGGGGTGCTGCCGGTGTCGAGATTTAGAGCCGGGCGACATGGGTCGATCTCTCGCCTCTGCGCTGGCCGGTTCGGCGCTAGTACAGTCTGATGTCCATGTCGTCCCTGTGCTCCGAAACACGCCTTGCCGCATATGGTTCCGTCGCGACGTCCCTGGCTTTGCTCAGCGATCTCGCGTTGCAGCAGGCGCTGGACGCCGCGGAGCCGGTCGGATCGGGCATCGGCGGGAAGTCGGTGTTGTTGGAGGTCGCCGGGAGGCCGGTGTTCGTCAAGCGGGTACCGCTGACGGACTTGGAACTGCGGCCCGAGAACGTCCATTCCACGGCCAATCTTTTCGAACTACCGATGTTTTGCCACTACGGCATCGGCGGCCCGGGGTTCGGAGCGTGGCGCGAACTCGCCGCGCATGCCATGACCACCAACTGGGCGCTGGCGGGTGAGTTCGCGGGAGTCCCGCTGATGTACCACTGGCGCGTTCTGCCGGATACGACGCCGCTGCCCCAGGAGCTGGCCGATGTCGATCGGGTCGTCGAATACTGGGGAGGCGGGGCACAGATCCGACGGCGACTCGAGGAGCAGCGCTCGTCCTCGGCGAGCCTCGCGCTATTCCTGGATACATCCCACGGAACCTATTCGACTGGCTCGGTGAGCAGCTCCGGGCCGACGGTGCGGCCGCTGACCGCGCGTTGGCCATGGCGGATCGGGACCTGGCGGCAGGTCTCGCGTTCATGAACGCCAACGGCCTGCTGCATTTCGACGCACACTTTCAGAATCTGCTCACAGACGGCGAGCGCCTCTACTTCGCAGACTATGGACTGGCGATCTCCTCCCGGTTCGAGCTGGCGGCGGACGAGCTCGCCTTCTTCGAGCGGCACGTGAACTACGACCGCTGCTACGCCGCGATGTACACGGGGCAGTGGCTGGTGACCGAGCTCTTCGGTCTCGGTCGTGATCAGCGCGAGTCCCGCCTGCGTGCGTACGCGTCAGGCCAGGCGCCAACTGGGATCCCGGAGACCGCCGCGGCGATGCTCATCCGCGACGCGCCCGTCGCCGTCGCAATGACGGACTTCTTCAATCTGCTCCGTTACGAGACCAGGCGGGCGCCATACCCAGCAGGGCTCTGATCCGGTCGGCCGAACGGCTCCACCCGGTTCCGGTGAGCCAGGCGGACGGACCTCGAACCGGATGCCGCCCGGCCGCATGATCGCCCGAAGGGCGTCGACTCGGGAGCCGGGGCCACCGAAGATCGCAGGCTGAGCGCCTCCGAGCGCCGTCCGGATCGGTTGGCACAATGATGATGTAACTAGTCCTGTGTGATGGCGCATTAGTAGGAACGGGGGCGGATGGTAGGTGCCGTGGCGGCTGTGCGCCCGTGTACCGTTCGCCCCTGCGCGGTAGTGCGTGGGTCACGCTGTGTGCTTACCGGGCGTGGGAGGCTGGAACCGTGAACCAATTGGCTGGTGCGACATCGCCTTACTTGCGTCAGCATGCTGACAATCCGGTTGATTGGCGGGAGTGGGGTGCCGGGGCGCTGGCGGAGGCGGCGGCTAGGGACGTACCGATTCTGTTGTCGATCGGGTACGCGAGTTGCCATTGGTGCCACGTGATGGCGCATGAGTCGTTCGAGGATGCGGAGACGGCCGCGCTGATGAACGCGAACTTCGTGTGTATCAAGGTGGATCGGGAGGAGCGGCCCGATCTGGACGCGGTGTACATGAATGCCACCGTGGCCATGACCGGGCAGGGCGGGTGGCCGATGACCTGTTTCCTGACGCCTGCGGGGGAGCCGTTCTATTGCGGGACGTATTACCCGAAGACGGCTCGGCAGGGGATGCCCTCGTTCACGCAGTTGCTGACCGCGGTCACCGATACCTGGGTGAATCGGCGGGGTGAGGTCGAGCAGGCGGCGGGGCAGGTGGGGGAGGCGTTGCGGCAGCAGACCGCGGGGTTGCCGGAGAGCAGCAGCCGGTTGACCGCGAATCTGCTGGATCATGCGGTGGCCTCGATATCGAAGGACCTGGATCCGCGCCACGGCGGGTTCGGCGGCGCGCCCAAGTTTCCGCCGTCGGCCTTGCTCGAGGGGCTGTTGCGCGATTATGAGCGGACCGGCGACTCCGCTGTGTTGCAGGCGGTTTCGTTCACCGCCGAGGCCATGGCGCGGGGCGGGATCTATGACCAGCTGCGGGGTGGGTTCGCGCGGTATTCGGTGGATGCCGCCTGGGTGGTGCCGCATTTCGAGAAGATGCTCTATGACAACGCACAGCTGGTGCGGGTGTATTCGCATCTGGCGCGCCGGGGCCAGGACGGACAGGATGCGCCCTGGCGGGATCCGCTGGCCGCGCCCGACGCCTCGGAACCGCTGGCGCTCAGGGTGACTCGGGAGACCGTCGAGTTCCTGCTGAACGATCTCGGTACCGCGCAGGGCGGATTCGCCTCGGCGCTCGACGCCGATACGCATCTGGAGCCGGGGCAACCCGGTGTCGAGGGCGCCACCTACGTCTGGACTCCGGCGGAGCTGAACGGTGTCCTCGGTGCGATCGACGGAGCTTGGGCCGCAGCGGTTTTCGGCGTCACCACAGCGGGAACCTTCGAACACGGCACGTCGGTGCTCACCCGGTACGCCGATCCGGAGGACGCGGAGTACGAGCGTCTCGAACGCGTCCGGGGCATGCTGAGCGATGCCCGGGAACGACGGCCGCAGCCCGAACGCGACGACAAGGTGGTCACCGCCTGGAACGGTATGGCGATCACCGCGCTCGCCGAAGCCGGTGCGGCACATCTGAATCCGGTGTGGATCGCCGCCGCGGAGAATTGCGCGCGCTTCCTGCTGGACACCCATGTCCGGGACGACCGCCCCTGTCGCGCCTCGCTCGGCGGTGTCGCCGGGACCGCGCCGGGCGTCCTCGAGGACTACGCCTGGCTCGCACTGGGACTGCTCACCCTGCACCAAACCAGCAGTGGCGATTGGCTGGCGCGGGCGCAGCGGATTCTGGACGCCGCCATCACGCACTTCGCCGACCCGGAGACCCCGGGCAGCTGGTTCGACACCGCCGACGACGCGGAAACCCTGGTCACCCGCCCCCGCGATCCGATCGACGGCGCAACCCCCTCCGGCACTTCGGTTCTCGCCGACGCACTGCTCACCGCCGCCGCGCTGAGCGATCCGGAGCAGGCCCTGCGATACCGCGAGCTGGCCGATCAGACCCTCGCCCGCGGCACCGTCCTGCTCGCCAAAGCCCCACGCTCGGCGGGACATTGGCTCGCGGTGGCCGAAGCCGCGCTGCGCGGTCCCATCCAGGTGGCGGTGTCCGCCGGTGATGCCGATCTGGACGGCTGGGCGGCCTGTCTACTCACCGCCGCGCGCGTGGCGGCCCCCGGCGGCACCGTGATCGTCTCCGGAGACCAGGACTCCCAGCCCCTGCTGGCGGACCGCCCACCGGTGCACGACCTGTCGGCCGCCTATGTCTGCCGGGGCTCGGTCTGCGATCTGCCGGTCACCACGCTGGCGGAGGTGCGCACGGCGCTGCGGCCCCCGGTCTGAGCTGGACTGCCACCTCGGGATAGATCCACCGAAAGCCGTTGGGGCGTAAGTGGTGTGGATCCCGACCACAAGCATGCCGGCGAAGGTGAGTGAGTCGTCATCGATGACTTTGGGCCGTCCGCCGTGGTTGCCTTCGGAGCGCTCGCCCGATTCTTGATCAGGGCTCGGCGGGCGGCCCCTGTTCGGAGACCATGAGAGGGTCGGTGGAACCAAAAGACTCCACGCGACTGGTGGCGGCCAGCGAACCCAGCAGGGCGAGGGCCTCGTGGCTGGGGGACGCGGATTCGGCGTGGTAGACGACGAGTTCCTGGCCGGGGCTGGAGCGGACGTCGAAGGTCTGCATGGTCAGGGTCAGTGCGCCGACGGCGTGGTGGTCGAAGCGTTTGCGCTCGAGGGCCTTGCCGCGCACGTCATGGCGGGTCCACAGATGCGCGAATTCGGGGCTGCGATCGAGTAATTCGGTCAGCACCTGCTGAATCCGTGGGTCGTCGGGTGCGTGACCGTAACCGAGCCGGAACCCGGCTACCGAGTTGCGGGCGACCTCGTGCCAGTCCCGGTAGAAGGTGCGCGCGGTGGGATCGGCGAACACGACGTGCATCAGATTGCGTGAATGGGCCCAATCGTGGAACAGCGCGTCGGCGAGCGCGTTGGAGGCGAGCACGTCGTAGGCGCGGTTGTAAACAATGGCGGGATTGCCGGGCCAGAGGTCCATCAGCTGTAGCAGGCTCGGATCGACGCGGTCGCGTACGGCGGTCGACCGAGCTCGGGGCGTGAGCCCGGCCAGCCGAAGCAGATGCTGCCGATCGTCCTCGGTCAGCCGCAACGCGATGGACAGCGCATCGACGACCTGAACCGACGGCCCGCGCTCGCGGCCTTGTTCGAGTCGTATGTAGTAGTCGACGCTGACACCGACCAGCAGAGCCACTTCCTCGCGCCGCAAGCCCGGGACCCGGCGCGGCCCCGAAGACGGCAGATTCACCTGCTCGGGGCGAAGGTGCGCTCGCCGGGCACGGAGGTATCAGGGATTCGGACACTTCGTCACCGTCGCGAGTATCGGTGCGCACCAGGTGGTGCCGACCAGCGCCGTGTATTCGGGGAGTAAATACGCCGCGTGGGCGATCACCGAGGGTCTGCGTCAGGAATGCGATCCGTCGATCCGGGTCACGACCATCTCACCAGGCGTGGTCGCCTCCGAGTTGGCGGATTCCATCACCGATCCCGTTGCGGCGCAGGCGATGCGCGCCTATCGGGCACACGCCCTCGCACCGGACGCCATCGCCGCGGCCATCTCCTATGCCATCGATCAGCCCGCCGATGTCGACGTGAACGAAATCGTCGTGCGGCCGGCCCGGCAGCGCTGACCACCATCGAAAGAACCCTCGGTGACCACCCCGACCCGCCTTCGACATCCCCCACGACACCCCTGCGCCCCTACATCGCCGTCGAACTCCACGACCCGCAGCACCGCGCGCGTCCCAGTGCGCACGCGACTACAAGAAGGCCGTCGCCGCGCGGCTCGCAGACACCGCCCGCGAAGCCGCCGTCCTCATCGACACCGCGATTCCGCCACAGCCGGCGATGACCGGCAACGGGAGGATTGCGAACACCCAGCTTCAAACCGTCGCCACAGGCCATGGGCGACCTGACCAGCCTCCCCCGTCCGCGAATACCCCGCGTTGCCGCGAACCCCGACCCCTCCACGGCGACCACTCACATCAGCGCCAAGCCAAGCACTACCAGCCCAAACCCGCAGCCCGAGCGCGAAACTAGTTCGCTAACAAAGGATTACGCATATCCGTTGTTTTTTCGGCGATTACTACCGGAACCCCCGAACCCGCATGCCCGCGCGGATCATGGCGGGGACGGCGACCAGGACCGCGATGATATGCACCGTCCGAAGCGCACCGATCGCCAACGATCCGGCGTTCCAGTCCACCGACACCGTTCCGGACAACACCGCGCCGATCGGCTCGGCGACCAGCGACGCCAGCCCGACGGTTCCCAGGCCGAGGATCAAAGCTATTCGCGCCCAGCCGATTCCGGCGGCCATGCGCACCGCGACGGTCAATACGGTCAGGTAGATGGCGGCGCGGATGAGTAATCCGTACACCAGCCCACCGGCATTGGTGTCCGGATCGGCCAGGGCGATGCCGGCACGCAGCACCGTCTCACCCACCCCGGCCAGCAGCGCGATGACGATCGCCCGGTAGGCCAGCGAAAGTAGCGGTGCGCGAACGGGTTCCGGGGTGGCGGGCAATCGATGCGAAGCACTGACGTCGGTCATGCTTCCAGCGTGACCTCTCCCACCCCATCGCCGAATCCCCCACAGGTACCGATCCGACTAGTCCCCGAGTAGGACAAAACCCTTTGCTCAGCCCCGGTCGCGGTCCCTACAGTCCGGGGCATGTGTACCGTTCCGCTCTCGTACCGTTCCTTCGTCACCGCGAATGCCATGCATGACTAGTGATCGTTTGCCAGGTCGGCGGCGGTCTCCGGGGGTGCGGCCGACTCCCGCTCGCCCGGCGGGACGGTGCCGTTGCGGCGGGCTGACGTGCGGGACGGAATATCGGTCCAGCTTGGAGTGGGCTCTTTGCGGCCGCGGAGGTGGAGGATGTCGCGCAGCTCCCACTTACTGCGCTCGAACTCGGCGGCGGCGTCGATAACCGCCTGACTGGCCAGAATGCGGCGCGGCACCAGTTTGGCCTCGGTGGTGAGGCGGGCGGCCTCGTTGACCGCGTCGCCGATGACGGTGAACTCGAGTCGGGTGTCCGCGCCGACATCACCGGCGAAGACCACCCCGCGCGCCACCCCGATGCCGATATCGAGTTCACCGGCGGCGACCACCTCATCGCGAATCCGCCGGGCGGCGCGCAGGGCCGGGGTCGCATTGTCGTCCAAGGCCAGGGGCGCGCCGAAGATGCACAGCGCCGCATCACCCTCGAACTTGTTGACCAGCCCGTGGTTCTCCTCGGTGGCCGCCACCACGATCGACAGCAGCCGATTCAATTTGGCGACGAAATCGTGCGGCGCGAGTTCGGTGGCGAGCGCGACCGATCCGGTGACATCCACGAAAAGGGCCGTCACCACCCGGGTATCGCCGGTGAGATTGGTGACCCCGGAGATATCGTTCCCGGACAGCGCCCGCTCGGCCACCTCCTGGCCGACGTGCCGCCCGAAGACGGTCCGCATCCGTTCGCGCTCACGCAGATTCGTGGCGAGTTCGTTGACCGAATGCTCCAGCCGACCGATCTCACTGGTGCTGCCGATCGGCACCCGCACGTCGAGATCGCCGTGCGCTATTCGGTCGAGTGCGTCGCGCAGGGTGTGCATGGGGGTGGCGACCGCGCGCGCCAGGGCCGCGGTGGCGACCGATCCGGCCGAAAGTCCCACCACCGCAAGGTAGATGGCGGTGCGCACCCGATCCGGATAGGCCGAGGACGGGTCGGCGAGCACGGTGATGAGCATGAACAGCGGCACCGCGCCCACCACCGCGAAGGTGACCAGCACCCGCATCAGCACGGTCGAACTCCAGTGCGCGGTATCGTCCAGCACCTCCGCGACCACCGGAATCGTGGGCCGGATCAACCGGTCCACGATCAGATAGGTGATCGCCGCCGATTCCATCCCGCCGAGCGTGAACATGGACAGCACCACCGCGAAATCCCGCTGCGGCGTGGCGTGCGCGAACACCGCCGCGGCGATGATGACACCGGGCACCCAGATGGCCAGGGCACGCAGGGTGACCGCCAAGGGCACCTGGAGCAGTCGCCGTGCCTCGGCTTCGGTCGGCGGTCGGCGCTGATCGAGCCAGCCGAAGTTCAACTGCCGATCCCGCACCGCGAGCACGATGCCGATGGCCGCGCCGATGCTCGGATAGATGGCGACCTGGGTGAAGGTGTTCACCCACTCCGGGCCGAGGCGGCCGAAGAACCCGCTGAGCCAGAGTTCGATGGTGATGACCGCGAGACCGCCGAGGTTGCACGCCATGACCACGGCCGACAAACCCCACCGCGCGCGCAGCGCCCACAGAATGAGTCTGCTGATCACGTCGCCATGGGCGTCGCGCGGGCGACGGTCGGTGGTGTCATTGCGGTGTCATGCCTAGGGGTCGTCCGGCCGGGTGTTTCTCAGGACTTTAGAGACCTTTCGGCCCTCAGTGCACGTTTGTGAGTAATTGCTCGGCGCCGCGTCGGAACTCAGCGCAGCAGTACCAACCAGACGGCTATGTAATGGCAGAGCGCCGCGACCACCGTCGCGGCATGGAAGAACTCGTGATGCCCGAAGACCTCCGGCCACGGATCGGGCCAGCGCGCGGCATACAGAATTCCGCCGACGCTATAGGCGATACCGCCCGCGAGCAGCAGCAATACCGGTGTCGAGCCGACATTCGAGATGAGCGTCCCGGCCACCGGCACAATGGCCCAGCCCAGCAGCAGATACAGCGGAACCCCGACCCATCGAGGAGCGGTGGGCCACAGCATCTTCAATGCGACACCCGCCAGCGCACCCGCCCAGACGGTGATCAACAGGATGGTTCCGGCCCGGCCGCGCACGCCCAGGAGGGCGAACGGCGTGTACGACCCGGCGATGAACAGGAAGATCATCGAGTGATCGGCCCGCTTCATCCACATGCGCGCGCGGGCGGTTCGCCAGTTCACCCGGTGATAGGTGGCGCTGATACCGAAAACGCCGCAGACGGTCAGCCCGTAGACGGCCGTCGACCAGGCGGCGGTCGCGGAGACGGTCGATGCCACGCTCACCAGCACGATCACCGCGATGGCGGCGATACCGACGGCCCAGGCGTGAATCCAGCCGCGCATACGAGGTTTGATCAGCGTGAGCTCGTCTCCCACGGCCGCGAGTCCCTTCTCTACGAGGCCGGGCGCGTGGAGCGGGGCGTCCGCCGCGGGGGCGGGGGGTGGCGGTGGCACGGTATCGGACACAGGTTCCTCCTCGGTAACCTACGGTACCGTAGGTTCGCGGCGCATTGCCCGGAAGTGTCCGGCGACTCATCGACTCGTCCGGGTCGTCCGTATCCGGCTGCGGTCCTGTTTCAGACCACCGTCCCGGTCGCTCCGGCAGCCGCCGCGGGGGCGTACTGTTCCTCTCCGTGAAGCTTGCGAGTCAGGTCCGTGGACTGCCGTATCGCATTTACGAAGCGCGGTTGACCAAGCAACTGGCAGGTAAGCAGCATCCGCGCCACGTTGCCGTGATGTGCGATGGTAATCGGCGCTGGGCGCGCGAGAACGGCTTCACCGATGTGAGTCACGGACATCGGGTGGGTGCGCTCAAAATCGCCGAGCTGGTCGGCTGGTGCGGTGAGTCCGGGATCGAAATGGTCACCGTCTACCTGCTTTCCACCGAGAACCTGCGCCGCGATCAGGACGAGCTGGACACGCTCTTCGAGGTCATCACCGATGTGGTCGACGAACTCTCCGCGCCGGAACAGAATTCGAGCGTCCGCATCGTGGGTGCGCTCGATCAGCTGCCCGAGGATGTGGCCGGGCGATTGCGGGAGGCCGCCAAACGCACCAGCGGCCGCAGCGGCGTGCACGTGAATGTGGCCATCGGCTACGGCGGACGGCAGGAGATCACCGATGCGGTGCGCTCGCTGGTGCGCCAGGAGGTCGAGGCCGGGGAGACCGGTGAGGATCTGGTGCAGTCGATCACCGTCGACGCCATCGGGCAACACCTGTACACCTCCGGGCAGCCCGATCCGGATCTGGTGATCCGCACCTCCGGTGAGCAGCGGCTCTCCGGATTCCTGTTGTGGCAGAGCGCGTATTCGGAGATCTGGTTCACCGAGGCGTACTGGCCCGAATTCCGCCGCGTCGACTTCCTGCGTGCCCTGCGCGATTTCGCCGCCAGGCACCGCCGCTTCGGCGTCTAGCACGCCGCCTCGGCGGGTGATCCCGGTTGTGCTTGCAACACGGCAAGTCAACGGTTGTGTTGCAGTGCAATGGCTTCCGTGGTTCGCGAGCTTGTCGCTGCCGTACCGTCGGAGTGCATGAGTGAGCTGAACGAAGGGCGGAGCGGCCCGGCGGATGTACAGTCCTACCTCAGCTATGAGGAGTTCGGTCGCCGGTTCCTGGAGTACGCGGCCTCACCGGAGCGCATAGCGGGGGCATTCGAGAAACTCACCGGCGAGGCCTTCGAATTCGGTCCGATCGGGGTGGGGCCCGGGCGCATCGCGAAACTCTCGGCGGCGGTGCGGTTGGGGCAACCGCGATTGAATCGTGAACCGCAGGACTACATTTCGTACGATCTGGTGATCCCGCTGGATGTCGATCTGCTCATCGACCTGGCGGTGGACCGCTATCGGTTCCATGTGGACGGCACCATTCACCTGCACCTCACCGTCCGCACCGCCGAACCGCTGCGGGTGCTCATCGAAATCGACGAGCCGCAACCCAGCAATGTGCGCATCAATGTGGCGAGCGCGTCCCGGCGCGGGGAGCTGCTGCGCATTCTGGCCAGCGTCGATCATGAGATCCGCCGCTTCGTCTCGCGCTATATCGCCGCGGAGATCTGCAAGCCGAATATCCAGGCAGCCACCGATATCGATGTGGCGGCGCGGCTGGACGCGGCCTGGCGACTATGAAACTCAGAGCTTGCGCAGGCGCAGCCTGTTGATGGCGTGATCGGCGTCCTTGCGCAGCACCAGCGTCGCGCGCGGGCGGGTGGGCAGGATGTTGTCCACCAGATTCGGCCGGTTGGTGTTGTTCCAGATCTCCTTGGCCGCACTGGTGGCCTCGGAGTCGTTGAAGCGCGCGTAGTGGTGGAAGTGCGAATTCGGATCGGCGAAGGCGGTTTCGCGCAGGGACAGGAAGCGCTGCACGTACCAGTTCTCGATATCCTCGATGCGCGCGTCCACGTAGACGGAGAAGTCGAATAGATCCGAGACCATCAGCCGCGGTCCGGTCTGCAGCACGTTCAGGCCCTCGACGATCAGGATGTCGGGCTGGCGCACACAGTGGAATTCGCCCGGAACGATGTCGTAGGCGATATGCGAGTAGACCGGTGCGCACACCTCGGTCGCCCCGGATTTCACCTCGGTGACGAAGCGCAGCAGTTTGCGGCGGTCGTAGGACTCCGGGAAACCCTTGCGATGCATGATGCCGCGCCGGGTGAGTTCGGCTGTCGGATACAGGAATCCGTCGGTGGTGACCAGATCCACCCGCGGATGGTGATCCCAGCGCGCCAGCAGCGCCTGCAGCACGCGGGCGGTGGTGGATTTGCCGACCGCCACCGAGCCCGCCACACCGATCACATACGGCACCTGGCGATCCGGGTGGGTCTCGCCGAGGAAGGTCGCGGTCGCGGCGAACAGGCGCTGCTTGGCGGCGACCTGGAGATGAATCAGACGGGCCAGCGGCAGGTAGACCTCGGCGACCTCCTCGAGGTCGATCTGCTCGCCCAGACCGCGCAGGCCGGTCAGCTCTTCCTCGGTGAGCACCAGGGGAGTCGACTTACGCAGTGTGCGCCACTGCTTCCGGTCGAATTCCACATAGGGACTCGGCTCGCTCATCCGTGCCATTTATCCACGTCCCAGGATCGGCCGACAACGCATAGCCGAATTGTGCTCGGGTCCAACAACCGGGTGAACACCAGGTGTTGCTACTGGCCGGTAACCCACGTGACATATGCCATAGCGGGGGTGCCGTCCACGACACCGGAAGCCGTGCAATCCAATACAGTCGCCTGTTATGGCAGCGCATCCACTCGTCACCGAATACCTCCGCCTCGGGCTGGCTTTCGACCGGCTGGAGGAGGGTTTCGTCGATGCCTACACCGGTGATCCGGCCCTGCGCCGCGAGATCGAGAACGCACCCGCACCGCAGCCGCGCGACCTCGCCGACCAGGCCGCCGCACTGCGCAAGGAACTGCCCGAGGCCGGGCTCACCGCCGAGCGCACCGAATTCCTGGACGCGCACCTGCGCGCGCTGGAGTGCTCGGGCCGCAAATTCGCGGGTGACGACATCTCCTTCATCGATGAGGTGCGCGCCTACTTCGATGTCGATATCGCGCCCGGCGACGAGGACGACTACCGCGAGGCGCATCGGCGGTTGGACGAGGCGCTGCCCGGCGAGGGCGCGCTCTTCGATCGCATTACCGCCCATCGCCGCGGTGACGAGATTCCGCCCGAACGACTCCGGGAATGTGTCGACGCCTTCTCCAGCGCACTGCGCGAACTGGTCCGCGAACACTATCCGCTACCCGATCACGAACGGGTGGAGTACGAGGTGGTCGGCGATAAGCCGTGGTCCGGCTTCAATTACTACCTGGGGAACTATCGGTCCCGGGTGGCCATCAACTCCGATCTCAAACAGCATCTGTCACAGCTGCCGCATCTGATCGCGCACGAGTCGTATCCCGGTCATCACACCGAGCACTGCCGCAAGGAGGCCGGGCTGGTGGCGGCCGGACAGGATGAGCAGACGCTCTTCGTGGTGAACACCCCGCAGTGCCTGATGGCCGAGGGCCTGGCCGATCTGGCCTTGCGGTCGATTGTCGGCCCGGGCTGGGGCCGGTGGGCGCAGGAGATCTACGCCGACCTCGGACTGCGCTTCGATGGTGAACGCGCGGAACGGATTTCGACCGCCTCGGCGAAACTGCTGGGCGTGCGCCAGGATGCGGCGCTACTGCTGCACGATCGGGGCCGCAGCGCCGATGATGTCGCGGAGTTCCTGCAGCGCTGGAGTCTGGTGACGCCGGATCGGGCGCGGCAGTCGCTGCGCTTTCTGTCTTCGCCGCTGTGGCGTGCCTACATCTCCACGTATGTGGAGGGCTATCGCCTACTCGGCGGCTGGCTGGACAAGGCGGCCGATGCGCCGGAGCGGTCCGAGCGATTCCGCCGCCTCTTGGACGAACCCCTCACACCCGGCGCGATTCGCCGGATGTGAGGGGACTCCCCGCCGATGCTTTCGGGGGCTTACGCGCCCCACCCGGCGCAGGCAGCGCCGCCGCTGGACATGGTGCACATGGACTTCAGCAGTGCGAAGATCATGTCCTGGATACCGCCGCCTGCGATGTTGTACAGCATTCTCTACCTCGAAAATTCAGTTGGGCCAATGACACTGGCGCAGTGAGGCCAGCGATGCGCAACAATACCGAGATTCTCGCCCGCGCCATAGCCTGAATCTGTGATGCTGTCCACTGCTCCGGCAAATCCCCCGCTTCCGCTGCGCCGACAATTGCGGCGCCCCTGTTTTTCGGGGCATCGAGCGGTTGTCGAGTCGGGCTCGATCCGCGAATTCGGGGTGCGGATAGGATGGGCGCACCGCGACTGGCGCACTCGAGGTGGAAGCAACCACCGGGAAGCACCGAAGTCCCGCACCGCGCGCCTGGGTGCTGGGCGAGAGGACTTTCGGTACCCCCGAGAGCTCTCCGAGCACGGAGGTTGCGATGGATCAGCATCCAGTAATCGACACACCACAGAACCCCCTGGCCGACACTCCGACCACGGCCAATAGACTCGGCGCCGTGACGCAGACGACCTCCTCTGTCAATTCCCAGTCCCTCGCTGAGCTCGATCCCGAGGTCGCTGCCGCGATGGGCGGCGAACTCGCCCGCCAGCGCGACACCCTCGAGATGATCGCCTCGGAGAACTTCGTGCCGCGCGCGGTCCTACAGGCGCAGGGCAGCGTGCTCACCAACAAGTACGCCGAGGGCTACCCGGGCCGCCGCTACTACGGCGGCTGCGAGAACGTCGACATCGTCGAGGATCTCGCCCGCGCCCGCGTCACCGAACTGTTCGGCGCGGAGTACGCGAACGTGCAGCCGCATTCGGGTGCGCAGGCCAATGCCGCGGTGCTGATGGCGCTGATGAGCCCGGGCGAGAAGCTGCTCGGCCTGGATCTCGCGCACGGCGGTCACCTCACACACGGTATGCGCCTGAACTTCTCGGGCAAGCTGTACGAGGTGCACGCCTACGGCGTCTCCAAGGAAGACCACCGCGTCGATATGGACGAGGTGCGCAAGATCGCCCGCGAGACCCGTCCGAAGGTGATCGTCGCCGGATGGTCGGCCTACCCGCGGCAGCTGGATTTCGCGGCCTTCCGCGAGATCGCCGATGAGGTCGGCGCGTACCTGTGGGTCGATATGGCGCACTTCGCCGGTCTGGTCGCCGCGGGTCTGCACCCGTCGCCGGTGCCGCATGCCGATGTCGTCTCCTCCACCGTGCACAAGACCCTGGGCGGACCGCGCTCGGGTCTGATCCTGGCCAAGCAGGAGTTCGCCAAGAAGCTGAACTCGGCGGTGTTCCCGGGGCAGCAGGGCGGACCGCTCATGCATGCCATTGCGGCGAAGGCGGTTTCGTTCAAGATCGCAGGGACCCCGGAGTTCAAGGAGCGCCAGGAGCGCACCCTGTCCGGCGCCAAGATTCTCGCCGAGCGTCTCACCGCCGCCGACTGCACCGCCAAGGGCATCAATGTGCTGACCGGCGGCACCGATGTGCACCTGGTGCTGGTCGACCTGCGCAACTCGCAGCTCGACGGGCAGCAGGGCGAGGATCTGCTGCACGAAATCGGAATCACCGTGAACCGCAACGCCGTTCCGTTCGACCCGCGCCCGCCGATGGTCACCTCGGGCCTGCGCATCGGCACCCCGGCGCTGGCCACCCGCGGCTTCGGTGACACCGAGTTCACCGAGGTCGCCGAGATCATCGCGGCCGCCCTCACCGGCTCCGCCGATCTGGATTCGCTGCGCCAGCGCGTCTCCAAGCTGGCCCAGGACTTCCCCCTCTACGAGGGCCTGGAGGACTGGCGCCTGCTCGGCTGAGCCTGTCCCACAAGCGAATAGGGCCCGCCGCGACCGAAAGTCGCGGCGGGCCTTCGCATTGAGCGGCGCAATCGCCCCCCGTCATCCCGGCCAAAAGCATGCCGGGATGACGGAGGGGCCGGTCCCGATCGGAGGTTTCAGCCAGCCTGCGGCGGGCGCGGGCGGGGGAGGTCGTCGCGGCGGATCGGCCAGTAGCTTTTGGGGCCGCCGGTCAAGGCGGGGGCGTCGGTGTTGATCACCGTGAGCAGCCATTGTGGGCGCGGGTTCACCCAATAGCGTTCCTTGGCAGCGATTTTCAGCTTCACAGTGGGCACCGTCTCATTGCCGTCGGCGACGGTGCGGACGAAGGCCGCCGCCTCCGGATC
Organism: Nocardia acidivorans NBRC 108247; assembly: GCF_001625085.1. Taxonomy (GTDB): domain Bacteria; phylum Actinomycetota; class Actinomycetes; order Mycobacteriales; family Mycobacteriaceae; genus Nocardia; species Nocardia acidivorans. The sequence continues at coordinate 14,821 of NZ_BDAW01000069.1, read as the reverse complement.
GTCCCAGATATCGATCTCGCGGTGGATGATCCCGTGGCGATTCAGCACCCGGCGCAGGCGTGCGCAGAACGGGCAGCCCGGGCGGCGGTAGACGACCAGCTCCGGCGTGGTCTCAGCGGTCATGTCCGGAGTTTAGAGGTGAAAAGGATTGCCCGTGAACATCATCGTCGTCTTCTGGGATTCGAGGCGGACCGGAGGCGATATGGCGACCACATATGAATACGGTTTTCGCCCAGCCCATATCGATCATGTCGTGGTAGGTACGGGCCTGGACCTCGAGCAACGTCTGGGCATCGTGCGCGCGGTCTTCGAGCTGAGCGATTCGACGACCGTGCATAGGATGCGCGCGCGCCGCGTGGGTCGCCAATACCAAGGACAAAGGGTCCGGGCCGGAAGGCTTCGGACCCTTCGTGCGGGCCGTTCCGACCGGCCTGCACGGCTTCTCGTGATCGCGGTTACGAGCGTTTGCTCAGGTAGTCGATGTACATCGGCCGCAGTACCTCGCCGATCTCACCCTCACCGGCGTGCACGTAATCGTCCAGCATGGGCAGCACGTACTTGATATCGGCTTCGCTCTCGCCGATATCGCCGGCGGCGGCCTCGGCGGCCGGAATGGACTTGAGCAGCTCCCAGAGGAACTTCACATCACCGTGGCGAACCGCCAGCTTCACCGCGCGGTCGTGCAAATCCTTGGTGGAGAGCGCCTCGAGATCCTGAGTATCGGCCATGCGATCGACTGTAATGGACCGATGGCACAGCAACCGAGGTACCGGGTCAGGCGTGTGTACGACGCGCCCGCCGCCGAGGACGGTCGCCGGATCCTGGTGGATCGACTCTGGCCGCGCGGCATCGGCAAACAGCAGGCGGCCATCGACGAATGGGTCAGGGAGGTGACCCCCTCGAACGATCTCCGGAAGTGGTATCACGCCGACCCACCGACACGACGCGCCGAGTTCGGGACACGGTATCGACTTGAACTCGCCGCCGACGCGCCGCGGGAAGCGTTGGCGCGTTTGCGCCGCGAGGCCGCCGCAGGCCCATTGACGCTGGTGACGGGGGTGAAAGATCCGGAGCACAGCCATGTTCCGGTACTCCTCGCGGAATTGGACGAAACGCTCACGGGGGGGTCGCGTTAACGAGTTCTTCACCAATGTGCCTGCCAGTCGGGAAGCCGGATCGCGATTTCGACGGTAGCGTCGGGAGTGCGGGCCGCGTAGGTGCGGTTCGTACGGGAGGTCCTGATCGTGACTGAGCAATTCAGTGCGAGGGGGCCGGTACCCGGCCCTCGGGTCGTACGACCCTAGAGCCCGACCGGCCCAGCGAGAACGCTTGCGCGGTACCGCGCGAGTGGCAAAGGAGCCCACCGTGACTGATGCACGCTCCGTCAACGCTCCCACCGGGAACGCCGCCTCGAACCGGGGCAAGCGCACCACAGGTCCGGGAGTTCGCGCCTCGCAGTCGTCCGAATCAGGACTGAAAACCTTCGTCGTGGATACGTCGGTACTGCTCTCCGACCCTTGGGCCTTGACTCGCTTCGGCGAGCATCACGTCGTATTGCCCCTCGTGGTGATCAGTGAACTCGAGGCCAAACGCCACCACCACGAATTGGGCTGGTTCGCCCGCGAGGCACTTCGGATGCTGGACGATCTTCGTCTGGTCCACGGTCGGCTCGATCAGCGGATACCGGTCGGAACCGGTGGCGGGACGCTCCAGGTGGAGTTGAACCACACCGATCCGAATGTGCTGCCCGTCGGATTCCGCACCGACAGCAACGATTCCAGGATTCTCGCCTGCGCGCTCAATTTCGCGGCCGAGGGTCAGCGAGTCGTGCTGGTGTCCAAGGACATTCCGATGCGCGTCAAGGCGAGTGCGGTCGGCCTGCGGGCCGAGGAGTACCACGCGCAGGATGTGGTCACCTCCGGCTGGACCGGCATGGTGGAGCTCGAAGTCGGTTCCGACACCGTGGACAGGCTCTACAACGAATCCGTCATCGATCTCGATGATGCGCGGGATATGCCGTGCCACACAGGGATTCGGCTGCTCAGCGCGCGCGGCAGCGCCCTGGCCCGGGTGACGCCGGACAAGCGGGTGCAGTTGGTGCGCGGGGATCGCGAGGCGTTCGGACTGCACGGCCGCTCGGCCGAACAGCGCATCGCCCTGGATCTGCTGCTGGACGAGAGCATCGGCATCGTCTCCATGGGCGGCCGCGCGGGCACCGGTAAATCGGCGCTCGCGCTGACCGCGGGTCTGGAGGCCGTGCTGGAGCGCCGCACCCATCGCAAGGTGGTGGTGTTCCGTCCGCTGTACGCGGTCGGCGGTCAGGATCTGGGCTACCTGCCCGGTAGTGAGAGCGAGAAGATGGGGCCGTGGGCGCAGGCCGTCTTCGACACCCTGGACGGGCTCGCCAGCCCGGAGGTGATGGAGGAGGTGCAGGCGCGCGGCATGCTCGAGGTGTTGCCGCTCACCCACATTCGCGGGCGGTCGCTGCACGACTCCTTCGTGATCGTGGACGAGGCGCAGTCCCTCGAGCGCAATGTGCTGCTCACGGTGCTGAGCCGATTGGGCAGCGGGTCGCGGGTGGTGCTCACCCACGATGTGGCGCAGCGCGACAATCTACGGGTCGGGCGACACGACGGTGTGGCCGCGGTGATCGAGAAGCTCAAGGGACATCCGCTCTTCGCGCACATCACCCTGACCCGCAGTGAGCGTTCGCCGATCGCGGCGCTGGTCACCGAGATGCTGGAGGAGTTCGGGCCGAACGCGTAAGCGCCGGGCCAAACCCTTTGTGCCTTTGCCCGATCGGGTCGATTCGTCGACTCGGTCGGGCAAATCTTTGGCCTGTGTTTCATCTCATAGTAGGCAGGGTATATTGCGCTGAAATACCTGCTCGGCTGTTAGTTCGGTGAACGTCAACCGTTTTGCCGAACGATTGCTGAGCAACTGGCCAGTTATCGAGAGGGATGAAATGCGCACCTTCGCTCGACGTTCGGCCGGATTCCTCGCGGCCCTCGCCGTCGTGACCGCTTTCACCGCGGGCTGCGACAAGGGTGACAAGGATTCGAAATCCGATACCGCGGCGGCCACCACCAGCGCCATGGCGGCCGAGACCACCACCGAGCACGCCACCGAGACCAAGATCGCCACCCGGGACGGGGCCGAGGTCAGCGTCGCCGGTGACTTCCTCGCCAAGTACACCGCCATGGGCGGGGTCGCCGGACCGCTCGGATTGCCCACCGGCGCACAGCAGGACGGCCCCGGCGGCGGCAAGATGCAGGAATTCACCGGCGGGGCCATCGTGAGCAGCCCGGCCACCGGAATTCACGTGGTGTGGGGTGAGATTCGCAAGGCATGGGAGGAGAACGGCGGCCCGAACGGCAAACTCGGCTACCCGACCTCGGACGAAACCGACATCACCGGCGGTAAGCAGAGCGAATTCACCGGCGGCACCGTCACCTGGGTGGACAACCAGACCACCGTCATCGAGAAGTGAACCGGCCCAACGGGTAGGGGACCGCGTGGTCCGGAGCCTTCCCCGCTTCGGACCACGCGGCCCGGTTCGGCATTGTGGTTCACCCCGATGATCGCCGATAGCGATTGTGAATGCGCTGGGAAGATGCCTGCGTTTGCTCCGAAGCCGCTAGGTTGTCTCCGTGCAGAACGATTTGGCCGACCACGAACTGCTGGAACAGCTGGCGGCGGAGGTGGAAGCAAACCTGGTTCGCCATATCGCCCTGGCGGCGGAATGGCAGCCCCACGACTATGTGCCGTGGGATGACGGCCGCAACTTCGAGTTCCTGGGTGGAACCGATTGGGAGCCCGGGCAATCCGAGCTCAGTGAGGTCTCCAAGCTCGCGCTGACGGTGAGCGTGCTGATTGCCGACAATCTGCCCTCCTATCACCGGGAGATCGGCAAATACCTGCGCACCGGACCCTGGTGGCGCTGGGTCGGTCGCTGGACCGCCGAGGAGAACCGGCACGAGATCCTGGTCCGCAACTACCTCATGGTGACGCGCGCGGTCGACCCCATCGAACTCGAGCGCATGCGCATGGCGCATATGACCGCCGGCTTCCGCCGCCCCGCCATGCATCTGATCGAGGTGCTGGCCACCTGCGCCTTCGAAGAGGCGGCAGCGGCTGTGCGGCATCGCAATACGGCCGCCACCGCGGACAACCCGATCGTCGCGAGCATTGCCGAGCGGCTGGCCGCCGATGACGAACTGCAGACGGTGTTCTTCGCCAACCTGGTCTCGGCCGCCCTGGACCTGGTCCCCGATCAGGCCGTGCGCGCCATCGCCGACCGCATCGCCGACTTCCACGTCCCCGTGGTCGATCTGGCCGACGGTAAGACCAGCGATGAGGTGCTCGCCGAGGCGGGGATCTACGACAAGGCGCAGGAACCGGCGCTGGTCTTCGGCCCCCTGCTCGAGCGCTGGAATATCTTCACCCGCACCGACTTCGGCGAAACCGGCGAGAAGGCCCGCACCGAACTGGCACACCTGAAGTAGGCCCCAGCACCATCCGGGGGCCTACCCACCGTCATCCGGGGTAGGCCCCCGCCGTAACCCCGGGGGCAGCCCCCTATTTGTCATCCCGGCATGCTTTGGCCGGGATCCACACCCGAAGGTGCGGTACCGCAATCGTGTGGATCCCGGCCAAAAACGCGCCGGGATGGCGGGGTGGGTTCATGCCGGTATTACGGGATCGGCCGTGCCGGCATGACGGGGTGAGCCTCGACGACTCGGTGGCCGTCAGCGGGAGCGGGCTGCTCGGAATAGTCCGACCACGGTGCCGCGCAGGAAGTTCTCCCAGCTGAAGTGGTCGTGCCACAGGGTGATTCGGCCATCGCTGAGTTCGAACGTTCCGCACACCCAGAAAGAGATCTCCACCGGTCCGAAGCGCAGGTAGTCGGTGCGCTCGGTGAGCACCACGCCCTCCTCGTCGGCGGCGATGTGGTGCATATCGGCGCGGAATCCGTAGCGGGGATTGCTGAGCTTGTCGAGCACCCAGCGCACCCGATCGATACCGCGCACATCCGGTAGCGAGGTGTTCTTCCAGACGATGCCGGGATCGGCGAGCTCGAGCGCCTCCGTGACGGCCTTCATCTCCATGGCGGCGAAGAACTCCCGCACCGTGGTAACCGCATCCTGCTGCAACTCAGGTAACTCCGACATATTTTCGACTCTAGGCCGAGTTCCCGCGCGTTCGGAGGACTTCGGGCCATCGCCTTCGACTTCGCACCCTCGCGGGCGCGCGGGCACGGTTGTCATCCCGGCCTGTTCGCGGCCGGGATCCCCACCCGCCGAACCTACTTCCGGCCGCCGATGTATGCCCCGAGGCCGTCCAGGATCCGGTCGATGCCGAAGTCGAGTGCGTTATTGCGGTCCGGATCGTCCTCGGGCCGCGTCCCCTGTTCGGCCAGGGCGGCGGCGACCTGGGGGAAGCGGTCGCCGTGCTGCATCAGCACCGCGCCCATCTCCCTGGCCAGTTCGGCCTCCGCGTCCTCGTCTACGCCGCCCACCTGCTGTAACAGGCTGCGCGCGTGGCCGAGTAGCAGCACCACGGTGTCGAAGCGTTCGGCCGCGGTCAGCGCGCAGCCGTCCAGGGCGGTGAGTCCGTGTTCCAGCCAGCTCATCTCATTGGGTCCCAGTGGCCGAATGCCGGGCGTCAGCTCCAGCGCCCACGGGTGCTCGCCGAAGCGGTCGTAGATGGTCTCGGTCCAGACGCGCAGATAGGCCCGCCACGGTTCGGCCGAATCAGTGTGTGCGGCAGTCATTTCCGGTGGTGCCCCGAAGGCGGTGTCGAGCATGAGCGCGGTCAGCTCGGATTTGCCGGGCACATACCGGTAGAGCGCCATCTTGGCGCACCCCAGCTGGTCGGCCAGGCGCTGCATGGAAAGGTTCGCCAGCCCCTCGGCGTCGGCGAGTGCGATCGCCTCGCTCACGATGCCCTCCAGGGTCAGGGAGGGTTTGGGCCCGCGTTTGGGGCGCGCGGGTGGGGGCCAGAGCAGTTCGAAAGCGGTCGGCATCTCGCCATCCTTCCGGAAAAGTCTCCACTTGACGTTCTTCTGCGTCCAGCATACGCTAATCAACAACAGCGGCCGAAGGACGCAATAACTCGAAGGGCAACATCATGCGAAACACCACGGTTCTCATCTCCGGCGCTTCGATCGCGGGGCCCGCCCTGGCCTACTGGCTCGACCGCTACGGCTTCCAGGTCACCGTCGTGGAGAAGGCCCCGGCCCTGCGCCAGGGCGGTCAGGCCGTCGACTTCACCGGCGAGACCCATATGACGGTGCTCGAGTACATGGGCATCCTGGAGGACGTCAAGGCCCGTCAGACCGGTAAGACCGATATCGTCATCGTCGACGAGGCGGGCAACCAGCAGGCGCTCATCTCGGGCGACTTCACCGGCGGCGATATCGAGATCCTGCGCGGCGACCTGTCCGAGGTCATGTACGAGCGCACCGCGGACCGCTGCGAATACCTGTTCGGCGACACCATCACCGCGCTCGACGAGACCGAAACCGGTGTGCGCGTGGAGTTCCGGCACGCCCCGGCCCGCACCTTCGACCTGGTCTTCGGCGCGGACGGCATCCACTCCCGGGTGCGCACGCTGGCCTTCGGCCCGGAGGAGAAGTTCGTCAAGCACCAGGGCCACTACTACAGCATCGCGGGGGCCTCGAACCGGGAGACGCGGCCGGACGCGCCGCGGGTGCGGGCGGTGTCCTACGCGCTGAACACCCCGGGACGGCTGGCATCGCTGGGCAGCTCCAAGGCCGGGCAGATGTACCTGTTCGCCTCGCCCAAGCTCGATTTCGACCGGGACGATCTCGACGAGCAGCGACGCATCGTCGCCGAGAAGTTCGCCGGCCTCGGTTGGCAGGTGCCCCAGATGCTGGCCGATCTGCCCCGGCTGAACAGCTTCTTCCTGGACTCCGTCGCGAAGGTGAGGATGAAGAACTTCGTCAATGGCCGCGTGGCCCTGCTCGGCGATTCCGGTTACGGCAACACCATGGCCGGATTCGGCACCGGGCTGGCGGTGGTCGGCGCGTACGTGCTGGCCGGTGAATTGGCCCTCGCCGACGGCGATCACACCGTCGCCTTCCCGCGCTACCAGGAGATGATGAAGCGCTACAGCAAACTGGCGGGCGGTGCCAACGCCGGACCGTTCCTCGCCCCCAAGACCGCGCTGGGCCTGCGTTTCCGCAACTGGTTCCTGACCTCGTGGGCCTTCGGCATGATGATGAAGGCCACCGAGAAGTCCAAGAACGACATCGAGCTGACGAACTACCCGGAAATCATTGCGGCGCGGTGATATTCGACAAAAGGGTCCGGTGACCGTCAGTCACCGGGCCCCTTTGTCGTCGCGTCCTATTCCTTCTTGTCGTCGACCTTCGACATGGACAGCACATCGAGACGGCGATCGAGTTCCTCGATCGAGAGGCCATCGCCGATGAGCCCGCGATCGATCACGGTCTGTCGAATCGTCTTGTGCGCCTTGACCGCTTCCTTGGCGACCGCGGCGGCCTCCTCGTAGCCGATGGCCGAGTTCAGCGGCGTCACGATCGAGGGCGAAGATTCCGCGAGGCGGCGCAGCCGCTCCTCGTTCGCGGTCAGCCCGGTAATGCACTTGTCGGCGAAGAGCCGGGACACATTGGCCAGCAGGCGAATCGACTCCAGCACATTGCGCGCCATGACCGGAATGTAGACGTTCAGCTCGAACGCGCCATTGCCGCCGCCCCAGGCGATGGCCGCGTCATTGCCGATGACCTGGGCGGCGACCTGCGTAACCGCCTCCGGCAGTACCGGATTCACCTTGCCCGGCATGATGGAGGATCCGGGCTGCAGATCGGGCAGCTGGATCTCGGCGAGTCCGGTGAGCGGACCGGAGCCCATCCAGCGCACATCATTGGCGATCTTGGTCAGGCTGATGGCGACCGTGCGCAGCGCACCCGACAGCTCGACCAGGCCGTCCCGCGCGGCCTGCGCCTCGAAATGATTGCGCGCCTCGGAGAGTGCGTCCAGATCCGTTGACTTCTTCAGCTCCGCAACGACTTTCGCACCGAAACCGTCCGGCGCGTTCAGCCCGGTGCCCACGGCGGTGCCGCCGATGGCCAGTTCGCCCAGGCGCGGCAGGGTGCTCAGCAGGCGTTCGATGCCCGCGCTCACCTGCCGGGTGTAGCCGCTGAACTCCTGGCCCAGGGTGATCGGCACCGCGTCCATGAGATGGGTGCGCCCGGACTTCACCACCTCGCGCCACTGCACGGATTTGTCCAGCAGCGCCAGTCGCAGATGGTCCAGTGCGGGCACCAGATCCTTGACCACCGCCTCGGTGGCCGCGACATGCGTTGCGGTGGGGAAGGTGTCGTTCGACGACTGCGACATGTTCACATCGTCATTGGGATGCACGGTGACGCCGTGGTGCGCGGCGATGCTCGCGATCACCTCGTTGGCGTTCATATTCGAGCTGGTGCCCGAGCCGGTCTGGAAGACATCGATGGGGAATTGATCGTCATGCTTGCCGTCGGCGATCTCGGTGGCGGCGGCGGCGATGGCTTCGGCCTTGATCGGGTCGAGCAGCCCCAGGTCGCGATTGACGGTGGCGCAGGCGGCTTTCAGCAGGCCGAGCGCGCGAATCTGCGCACGCTCCAGACCGTGGCCGCTGATCGGGAAGTTCTCCACCGCGCGCTGAGTCTGGGCCCGCCACAATGCCTGTGCGGGGACGCGGACTTCGCCCATCGTGTCATGCTCGATGCGGTACTGGGTGTCGTCGGTCATGGGTTCGACCCTAGGCCGGGACGGGGGTGCGTGGGGGTGCCACGCTTGGGAGAATCCGCACACGCGCGGTCGGGAATACGGTGACGGCCGACGCCACCCCCTCGTCATCCCGGCGCGCTTCTTGGCCGGGATCCACCGCGATCGTGTGGATCCCGGCCAAAGACTTGCCGGATGACGGGGGGACGTCCGCAGGAGACGTCCGAAGTTATTGCCCCGGTGCGGGATTCAATACTTCTTCCGGGCCTGCCCAGGCTCAGAACATCGGCGGGCTGGCATCCTCGTCGCCGACGAAATCGACCGAGGCGTACTCGCGCAGCTTGGTCAGGCGGTGGTAGGCGTCCACCATGCGCACGGTGCCGGACTTGGCGCGCATGACGATGGACTGGGTGTACGCGCCGCCGCCGTAGTAGCGCACGCCGCGCAGCAGATCACCGTCGGTGACGCCGGTGGCGCTGAAGAAGACGTCCTCACCGGAGACCAGATCCTCGGTGCCGAGCACCCGATCCAGATCGTGTCCGGCGTCGATGGCCTTCTGCCGCTCGGCCTCGTCCTTCGGGGCCAGCTTGGCCTGCAGCGCACCGCCCATGCAGCGCATCGCGGCCGCGGCGATAATGCCCTCGGGGGTGCCGCCGATACCGATGAGCAGGTCGACGCCGGATTCCGGACGGGCACAGGCGATCGCGCCGGCGACGTCACCGTCGGAGATCAGGCGGATGCGGGCGCCGGCCTCGCGGACCTCGCGCATATGCGGCTCGTGCCGGGGGCGGTCCAGGATGCAGACGGTCAGGTCCGAGACGAAGGAGTTCTTGGCCTTGGCGACCCGGCGTAGGTTCTCCGCGATTGGGGCGGAGAGGTCGATGACATCGGCGGCGTCCGGGCCGACGGCGATCTTCTCCATGTAGAACACGGCCGAGGGATCGAACATGGCGCCGCGCTCGGCCACGGCCAGCACCGAGATCGCGCCGGGCGAGCCCTTGGACATCAGCGTGGTGCCGTCGATCGGGTCGACCGCGAAGTCGAGTTCCGCGCCCTCGCCATTGCCGACGAGTTCGCCGTTGTAGAGCATGGGCGCTTCGTCCTTCTCGCCCTCACCGATGACCACGATGCCGCGCATCGACACGGTTGACACCAGCTGGCGCATGGCGTCGACGGCGGCGCCGTCGCCACCCTCCTTGTCACCGCGTCCGACCCAGCGTCCCGCGGCCATGGCGCCGGCCTCGGTGACCCGGACCAACTCCAGCGCGAGATTACGGTCCGGGGCCTCGCGGCGGCTGGGTGCGGGCGTGGGTGCCGTCATTACGGTGCCTCCTTGGTTGTCTACTGCTGCGTGAATTGTCTCATTGCGCCCAACTGCCCTAGACAAGTACTCGCGTTCCACATCTTGCCCAGATCACGTTCATGTTCGTGGCCCGCCCCCATTTCTGGACTGAGCGGAGCGGGGGAGCGCAGCGAAGGAGCGGAGGGAGGGAAGAAATGGGGTGACAGGGCCACGAACCGCCGGAGCGGAGCGGAGGCAAATTGGTCACCGTGGATACTGGGGGCGTGCCGAACACGAAGCCGCGGATCATGAACGACTGGAAGGACCTGTTCTGGTCCCTCCTACCCCTGGTCCTGATCTGCCTGGTCATCGCTGGCATCGCCAGCCAGTGCACCTTCAGCGCCAATGGTCCGACCGCGGGCCAGATCCCGAACTTCGACGCGCACACCGCACTCGCCGAGGACGCGCGTCAGCTGCCGTTCGACATTCGCGAGCCCGCGCTGCCCGCCGACTGGAAACCCAACTCCGGCAGTCGCGATCCCGGTGTCTCGAGCACCGTCGGCTACATCACCCCGCAGGGCAGCTATATGCAGCTGACCCAATCCAATGCGGCCGAGGAGGTGCTGGCCAAGAAGATCGTCGGCACCCGCTACGCCACCGGCACCCAGCAGGTCGGGGCGCGCAAATGGGTCGTCTACGCCGAACCCGGCACCGAACCCGCCTGGATCACCGACTTCGGCGACACCCGGGTCCTGATCAAGGGCGCGGGCAACGCCGGATCCTTCACCGTCCTCGCCACCGCGATCGGCAACGCCCCGGCCCTCCCGCGCACCTAGCCCCGGCCCTCCCGACCGCCTGGCTCCAGACCTCGCGCTCCAGCCGGGCCTTGCTGCGACTGGTCTCAATCCTCCCGCGCGTCCGGCCCAGTCTTCCCGTGTGCCCGGTTCCGGCCCGCCTTCCGCGTACCTGGATCCCGGCCGTGCCGCGCGCCGAACCTCCGTCATCCCGGCGCTTTGGGCCGGGATCCACACCCGCGGCGGCCTCCGGCGTCGATCAGATCGCGCTCAGCCCTCCTCGGACCGGTGCGCGAGTGCGTCTTCCACGCGTTTGCGGGCGCCCGCGAGGTGTTCCTCACATCGATTGGCGAGCGCCTCCCCGCGCTCCCAGAGGGTGAGTGAATCGTCCAGGTCGAGGCCGCCCTGTTCGAGCATCTTCACCACATTGACGAGTTCGTCACGGGCGCGTTCATAGCCGAAAGTGGCGATCTCGGCGAGGTCGGTATCAGTCATTCGGGGGTGGATTCCTTTCGGGGACGCAGGGATTGGGAGCCGAGCGCGGCGGCGGTGAGCGCACCGTCCGCCACTCGGATGCGAAGCTGACTGCCCGCGGGGGCATCGTCGATGGAGCGCACCACCTCGCGTTCCTTACCGATAACCTTCTGTACCACCGCATAACCGCGCGCGAGCGTGGCGGCGGGGCCGAGCGCGGAGAGCTTCTCCCGCAGATGCCGGGTGGCGGTGGATTCGGTGCTCAGCGACTGATTGATGGCGCGCCGCGCGGCGGTGCGGAACCGCTCCACCTCATCGTGCCGCTGATCCAGTAGTCGCAGCGGGTCGGCGAGCACCGGCCGGGATCGAAGCTGTTGCAGCGCACGGGATTCGCGATCCACCCAGCCGCGCAGCGCGGCGGCGGCGCGGGCCTGGAGTTCGCGCAGCAGCGCGGCCTCGGCGGCGGCATCGGGCACGATGCGCTTGGCGGCGTCGGTCGGGGTGGCCGCGCGCAGGTCCGCGACATAGTCGCTGAGCGGATTATCCGGTTCGTGGCCGATCGCGCTGACGATCGGCGTCTTGGCGGAAACTATTGCGCGGCACAGCGTCTCATCGGAGAACGGCAGTAGATCCTCGACGCTGCCGCCGCCGCGCGCCAGTACGATCACATCGATCCGCGGATCGGCGTCCAGCGCCGCCAGCGCCTCCAGAATCTGCGGTACGGCGGTCGGCCCCTGCACGGCCGTATTGCGAATATCGAAACGCACCGCGGGCCAGCGCTGTGTCGCCACCGTCACCACATCGTGCTCGGCGGCGCTCGCGCGGCCGGTGATGAGTCCGATGCGATTGGGCAGGAACGGAATCGGGCGTTTGAGCCGCGGGTCGAACAGGCCCTCGGCCTCCAGTAGCGCCCGCAGCCGCGCGATCCGCGCGAGCAGTTCGCCGATGCCGACGGGTCGAATCTCGGTGACGCGCAAGGACACCGTGCCGCGCGCGGTGAAGAACGAGAGTTTGCCGTAGACCACCACCCGGCTGCCCTCCTGTAGCGGCACCGGGGAATTGCGCAGCAGATCCGGATCGCAGGTGACGGTGAGCGACATATCGGCGGCGGTATCGCGCAGCACCAGGAACGCGGTGCGGGTACCTGGCCGCAGATTGATCTGGGTGATCTGCCCGTCGACCCAGACCGCGCCCAACCGGTCGATCCACTGCGACACCTTCACGGCGATGGTGCGCACCGGCATCGGACTATCCGCGGTACTGGTCGGCTTCGCCGGTTGGTCGGAGGTCACCGCACCGATTCTGGCAGCACCCACCGATGGGATGTGCTCACACCCGCCGAAACCTACTCCGGACATGAGAGAGCGCCGACCATCCGGGCGTACCCGGCCACGGGTAGTCGGCGCTCAGGGGGTTGGAATCACTTGGCCTGAACGGTCGCGATCCGATTCGTCAACATGGTGACGAACGGCGCGCGGTCGCGGGTGTGCTGTTCGTAATCGAGCAGCGAGGCCAGATCCTCGACGGTGAGCATGCGCAGCCGGGCACGCAGCTGAGCCAGGGTCATATTGGTGTAGTCGTAGCGGATGGCCACCTCGGGCTCCAGCACCGGCGCACTGCCGTTGTGACCATTGGTGGACGCCGTGGAAGCCGTTGCGGGCGTGTTGATCTCCGATTCGGCGACCGGCTCCGGTTCGGCCGCAACCGGTTCCGGCTCGTCGACAACGGGTTCGGGCGGGGTGGCGACCGGAGTTTCCTCGACCGAATCGACTGAATCGACCGGTTCGAACAGATCGAAACTGCTCTTGCGCGCCGATTCCGGGGCGGCGCTGGGGGTTTGCTCGAATACCTCGTCCTCATCGAACGTGGCCCAGGCCGGTTGTTCTTCCGGCTGATTGACCAAACGGTCGAAAACGGCGTCACCCTTGAGAGCGAGGCTGGTCACGAACTGCTGCAGATGCATGGTGGTCTGCAGCAGCTGACTGATCGCGGTGATCGGGAAATTGATTGCACTGGCAGGTAGCCGCCGGGTTTCCTCTAGGGCATAGACAGCAGCCCCGGCGGCGACCCGGGCCAGGAACGGAGGTCGGAACATGCCCCTAGCCTGCCCGAAACGCCGTGTGATGCAAAGGTGAGAGCGGTATTTTCGGTTCGTCGCCGGAGAATGGGCGAGCGATAGGCGGGTGTGGTGTCGCCTATAGCCGGGGGGCAGGCCACGCGTGCGGCCAGTATTCTGAGGTGCATGTCCTCGGCTATCCCTTTGAATGTCGGAATCGTCCGGTCCGCTGGTGTGGATGCCGACGCCCCGAAGCGCGTTCTGCTCGCTGAACCGCGCGGCTATTGCGCCGGTGTCGACCGCGCGGTGGTGACGGTGGAGAAAGCGCTCGAAAAGCACGGTGCGCCCATTTATGTGCGCAAGGAAATCGTGCACAACCGGCATGTGGTGGAGACGCTGCGGGACCGCGGGGTGATCTTCGTGGACGAGACCGACGAGGTGCCCGAGGGTGCGCTCGTGGTGTTCTCCGCGCACGGAGTCTCCCCGGCGGTGCACGAGTCGGCCGCCGAGCGCAATCTGCACACCATCGACGCCACCTGCCCGCTGGTCACCAAGGTGCACCAGGAGGCCAAGCGGTTCGCGCGCGATGATTTCGACATTCTGCTCATCGGGCATGAGGGGCACGAGGAGGTCGAGGGCACCGCGGGCGAGGCCCCCGATCATGTGCAGCTGGTGGACGGCCCGGATGCGGTCGACGCGATCACCGTGCGCGATGAGAACAAGGTGATCTGGCTCTCGCAGACCACGCTGTCGGTGGACGAGACCATGGAGACGGTGCATCGGCTGCGGGCCAAGTTCCCGAATCTGCAGGATCCGCCCAGCGATGACATCTGCTACGCCACCTCCAATCGGCAGACCGCGGTCAAGGCCATGGCCCCGGCGTGCGATCTGGTGATCGTGGTCGGCTCGCGCAACTCCTCCAATTCGGTGCGCCTGGTCGAGGTCGCGCTGACCGCGGGAGCGGGTGCGGCGCACCTGGTCGACTACGCGCGCGAGGTGGATCCGGCCTGGTTCGAGGGCGTGCGGACGATCGGCCTCACCTCCGGTGCCTCGGTACCGGAGATTCTGGTCGAGGGCGTGCTGGAGATGCTGGCCCAGCACGGCTTCGGCGAGGTGCAGCCGGTCACCACCGCCAATGAGACGCTGGTCTTCTCGCTGCCGCGCGAATTGCGCACCGCGCGTAGCTAGACGCCGCCACCTACGACGAATCCCCGTACCCGACGCGATAATTCGCGGGGGTGCGGGGATTCTTCTTTGTCACGAAGGCGGGAGCCTGTTCGCCCCTAGCGCTCGATGCGACCCGAATCGCGTTCGCGGTAGCGCACATTCGGGCGCGGATGCGGCGGCACCTCGGGGTTCTGCGCACGGGGGTTCTGCGCACGCCGGCGGCGCGGTTCGGCGGCGGCGGCCGGATTGGCGCGCTCGGCCGGATTGGCGCGGCGCTCGGGCGGGGGCTTGCGCT
>NZ_BDAW01000068.1 GCF_001625085.1 Nocardia acidivorans NBRC 108247 | reverse complement strand
GGCGCGGGCCGAGCGGGCCGGCGTCCTGATCGGCGGACCGCTCGGCCTGTGTTTCCTGCCCGCCTTCGTCTGCCTGGGGATCGTGCCGGTGGTGATCGGGCTCGCGGGCCGCGTCCTGGGCGGCGGGCTGCTGTGAACGGAATCGACTGTGCCGATGCGGAACAGCCGCATCGGACGAGGGAGAGGAGAGATCGTGCGCACATCCATCGGGACCCTGGGGTGGAGCCTGCGGAACCGCCTGCTGCTGTTCGCGACCGCCGAAGACGGTATGAGCACGGCCGAATACGCCATCGGCACCATCGCGGCGGCCGCCTTCGGAGCCGTGCTGTACGGGGTGGTGACCGGCGACAGCATTGTGAACGCGCTCACCAAGATCATCGACAAAGCCCTGAAGACCTCCGTGAAGTGAGGCCGACGCGAAAGTCCGTCGCTCCCGGCCTCGGTGGTGCCGAGGGGATGGCGACCGTCGAGGCCGCCATCGCCCTGGCCGCCCTGGTCGCGGTGCTGGTGCTGTGTGCGGGCGCGCTGCTGGCGGTCTCGGCGCAGGTCCGGTGTGTGGATGCCGCGCGCGAGGCGGCGCGCCTGGCCGCGCGGGGTGAGGGTGCGAAGGCGGTCGCCGCCGGACAGCGGGTCGCGCCACCGCATGCCACTGTCGAGGTGCGCACGGAGGGGGAGCTGGTGACCGCGGTCGTCCGGGTGCGCGCCCCGCTGCTGCCGCTCACCCTGCATGCGGAGGCCGTGGCCGTCCGGGAGCCGGGGGAGACCTCGTGATGCGGTGGGTGCGGGGCGGTGAGGACGGGGGAGTGACGGTGGTCGCCGGTGTGGCGTTGCTCGCTTTATTGACCCTCACGGTGCTGATGGCGCAGGTCGGTGTCGCGGTGGCGGGCCGGCATCGGGCGCAGTCGGCGGCCGATCTGGCGGCCCTGTCGGCGGCGGCCGCGGCAGCGGGCGGTCGGCAGTCCGCATGCGCCGCGGCGGATGGGATCGGTAGGCGAATGGGAGTGCGGATGATCAACTGCGCGGTGCACGACTGGGATGTGTCGGTGACTGTCGAAGCGCGAATGTCGCTCGGCCCGCTGGGCAGTCGATCGGTGCGCGCGATGGCGCGTGCCGGACCTATGGACGATAGCGACTAATGGCGCCTATCTCGTACCGAGCGGTTGGTTAGACAATGAATGGCGCGGGCCACACCGCGTGTCGATCAATGTTGATATCGGATGAAAGCGCTAGGCGAATGGAACGGGCGCCGATCGCTTTCCAATTCATTTACGAGCGTCAATTCAAAGAATGCACAGGTAAATCCGCGATCGACATTATCGAACGGAGCAACTCTTCAGTTAACAGGATCACATCCCTTTTTATTCGACCATCGCTCGCGTGTTGCGAGACCCATCCCGGAGTGCTCCCGGAGCCGCCCGATACCTTCCAGCGGCCCGGATCGAACTACCTGGTCCGATGGCGTTCCGGCCTCGCTCCGGCGACGGCCCGGTCACGAAACGATATGGTCCCCGTCACCATCGCCGAGCTCGCCCAGCACCGCCGCCAGCAGCCGCGCCGCCCCGGCCTTGTCCAGCGGATTATTGCCATTTCCGCACTTCGGGGACTGTACGCAGGATGGGCAGCCGCTCGCGCAGCCGCAGGATTCGATGGCGTCCAGGGTCGCTCCGAGCCACTGCCGCAGCCGCGCGAACCCCCGCTCGGCGAAACCCGCGCCGCCGGGATGCCCGTCGTAGACGAAGACGGTGGGCAGCCCGGTATCGGGGTGTTCGGCGGTCGACACCCCGCCGATATCCCACCGATCGCAGATCGCGACCAGCGGCAGCATGCCGATTGCGGCGTGTTCGGCCGCGTGCAGCGCCCCCGGCGCCCGTTTCACGTCGATCCCGGCCCGGGCCAGCAGGTCCGGCGTGACGGTATAGAACACGGCCCGGGTCGGCAGCAGCTGTGCGGGCAGGTCCAGCGGGATCATGTCCAGCACCTCGCCACTGGGAAGTCTGCGCAGGTAGCCGATGACCTGGCGGGTCACCAGCACCCGTCCCAGGGCAATGGTCACGGCCCCGTGCGCATGCTCGCGGGTGACCTCCTCGATCTCGATGGAGGTCACCGCCCGCGCGCTGGTGGACCAGCCCGGGGTATCGGCGCGCACCAGCGCCACGCCCTCCGCCAAATCCAGCTCATCCACCACGTAGCTGTCGCCCTGATGCAGGTGAACGGCGCCTTCGTGCAGGGTGGCGGGTGCTCGCCCGGCATCGGTGGTGCCCAGCATGCGCCCGGTCTCGACATCCACGACCGCGATGGCCGCGCCGATGCCGCCGCGCACGTCGACCGCATCGTGCGGATGGGAATCGGCGGTGGTGAACCAGCGCGCCGAACCGTCCCGTCCGTTACCCGGCCGCCGCCGGATCAAACCCTGTTCAGCCAGGTCGGACAGCAGTTCCCAGGCTTGATACGCGAGCACCTCGGCATCGGTGAGCGGTTGTTCCATGGCCGCGCAGAGCAGATGGGGGCCCAAGATATAGGGATTGTGCGGATCGGTGATGGTGGCCTCCACCGGCCGTCCGAGCAGGGCCTCGGGATGGTGCACGAGGTAGGTGTCCAGCGGGTCGTCCCGGGCGATGAGCAGCACCAATGACCCCTGGGTGCGCCGCCCGGCCCGCCCGGCCTGCTGCCAGAACGAGGCCACCGTGCCCGGATAGCCCGCCACCACGACCGCGTCCAGCCCGGCGATGTCCACGCCCAGTTCCAGGGCATTGGTGGTGGCCGCGCCCAGTAGCGATCCCTCCGACAGCGCGGCCTCCAGCGCCCGCCGGTCCTCGGCCAGGTATCCGGCTCGATACGCGGCGATCCGGCCCGGCAGCGTGGGATCCACCTCGGCGAGCAGCCGCCGGGTGTCCATGGCGACGGCTTCGGCCCCGACCCGCGATCGCACGAAGGTGAGCGTGCGCGCCCCCTCGGCCACCAGATCCGCCATCACCTTGGCCGCCTCGGCCCCGGCCGAACGGCGAACCGCCGCACCATTTTCCCCGGTCACGCCCGCCCCGAGCAGCGGCGGCTCCCACAGCGCCACGGTCCGCGACCCCTGCGGCGACCCGTCCTCGGTGACCGCGACGCAGGGTGCGCCGATCAATCGGGAGGCCGCCTCGGCCGGCTCCGCGGTGGTGGCGGAGCACAGGACGAAGACCGGATCCGCGCCGTACCGCTGCGCCAGACGCCGGAGTCGCCGCAGCACCAGGGCCACATGCGAGCCGAAAACCCCGCGATAGGTGTGGCATTCGTCGACCACCACGTACCGCAATTGCCGCAGTAGCCGCGCCCACCGCTGATGGGAGCGCAGCATGCCGACGTGCAGCATGTCCGGATTGGTGAAGACCCAGCGGGCATTGGACCGCACCCACTGCCGGATCTCCATCGGCGTATCGCCGTCGTAGGGCGCGGGATGGATTCCCCGCAGCGGGTCCTGACCGGTGAGTTCATTGATCATCCGGAGCTGATCGGCCCCCAGCGCCTTGGTCGGCGAGAGATAGAGGGCGGTCGCGCGCGGATCCCGCTGCAATGCGGTGAGCACCGGCAGTTGATAGGCCAGCGACTTCCCGGAGGCCGTCCCGGTCGACACCACCACGTGCTGCCCCTGAGCGGCCAGGTCGGCGGCGTGGATCTGATGGGTCCAGGGTTCCTCGACGCCGGTGGCGCGCACCGCGGCTATCACGTCGGGGGAGCTCCATTCGGGCCATTTCGTGACCTGAGCCGCACGTGACGGTAGCTCCGCGATATGGGTGAGACGCGGGTCACCGGTACCCGCCCCGGTAAGGACACGATTCAGCAACGATCGACCATAGCTCGGGCTGTCACCGCCGCCGTCGCGGTCCACGGGATGCTCCGGATTCACGGTCGCGGGGCCTTCTTCGGCGAGGGGGGTGCGAAAGGTGTGTATCTCTGCTCCTCTACCTGCCATTTCACTACAGAGTAGCGGCCTGTGTCACAGGGGGTTTGCCGGATGCTCGCTCTGTTATCCGGAAGCAAACCTACTTCGAGTACGGATTTGGGCATTATGCCCCTCACCTGCGCATTCGCAAGATCAACTTTTTTGCAAATTGTGGGTAACTCGGCTGTTGAATTGCGCGCGGACATGGTTCACTGGTTCCTGGTCGCAAGCTTCTGTGTTCGAGGGAACGGATCCAAAGTCCAAACCATCAAGCAGGATCGATGTTGCGAACGGTGTACTGAGGCTTTCCTGCAGGGGGAACAGAGTACAGCGGTCTCAACGGACCCGGTGGACGAACCTACTTGTCTACCGTTCCGGTATGGAAAGAGAAGGAACAGAATGGCACAGGGAACTGTGAAGTGGTTCAACGCGGAGAAGGGGTTCGGCTTCATCGCGCCCGAGGACGGCTCCGCTGACGTCTTCGTCCACTACTCCGAGATCCAGGGTTCGGGCTTCCGTACTCTCGAGGAGAACCAGAAGGTCGAGTTCGAGGTCGGCCAGGGCACCAAGGGCCCGCAGGCCACCGGTGTTCGCGCGCTCGGCTGAGCGGGCCAACCCCACAATCCCGTCCCCCACCGCCATCGGCGGTGGGGGACGACCCATATCTGGACCCACTACACTCGATCACGACCCGGGGCCATATCGTCGCTGCGACCGAGGCTGAGCCTCTGAACACGGTATAAACGTTGCTGGCAGCGATAATCAGTAGTCGCAGCCGCTTGCCCCAGCCGCGTAATGCGCGCACAGCCAGCGCCGCGCGGATCGACAGGAAAGGTGTGTTCGCCGGTGGCAACACGAGACCGCGGTGCATCGCCGAACTCCAAGGCAGCGCCCGACCAGGGCCGCCCCCTGCGTCGTCTCGTGATCGTCGAGTCGCCGACCAAGGCCCGCAAAATCGCTCCCTACCTGGGGCGCGGCTATGTCGTGGAGGCCTCGGTGGGGCATATTCGCGACCTGCCACGGGGCGCGGCGGATGTTCCGGCCAAATACAAGGGCATGCAGTGGGCGCGCCTGGGCGTCGATGTCGACAATGACTTCGAGGCCATCTATGTGGTCAGCCCGGATAAGAAGGCCAAGGTCGCCGAGCTCAAGAGCCTGCTGGCCGACGCCGACGAGCTGTATCTCGCCACCGACCCCGACCGCGAGGGCGAGGCCATCGCGTGGCATCTGCTGGAGACGCTGAAGCCCAAGGTGCCGGTCCGGCGCATGGTTTTCCATGAGATCACCGAGCCCGCCATCCTCGCCGCGGCCGCCGACACGCGCGAGCTCGACAAGGATTTGGTCGACGCGCAGGAGACCCGGCGCATCCTCGACCGGTTGTACGGCTACGAAGTCTCGCCGGTGCTGTGGAAGAAGGTCATGCCGCGATTGTCGGCGGGCCGCGTGCAGTCGGTGGCGACGCGTGTCATCGTGCAGCGCGAGCGTGAGCGCATGGCGTTCCGCTCGGCCGAGTACTGGGATATCGCGGCCAAGCTGGACGCGGGCGACCAGGGCGAGGGTAATCCGCGGGTCTTCGGTTCGCGGCTGGTGACCGTCGACGGCGCCCGCGTGGCGACCGGTCGCGATTTCGGTTCCGACGGTCGGTTGAAGTCTTCCGGTGTGACGGTGATCGATGCCGGTTACGCGCAGCGGTTGGCCGAGTCGCTGCACGGGGTCGATCTCACGGTCACCTCGGTGGAGTCCAAGCCGTACACCCGCAAGCCGTACGCGCCGTTCATGACCTCGACCCTGCAGCAGGAGGCGGCGCGCAAGCTGCGTTTCACCTCCGAGCGCACCATGCGCGTGGCGCAGCGGCTGTACGAAAACGGCTACATCACCTATATGCGTACCGACTCGACCACGTTGTCGGACACCGCGATTCAGGCCGCGCGGGCGCAGGCGACGCAGCTGTACGGTGCGGAGTACGTGAGCCCGACGCCGCGTCAGTACACCCGCAAGGTGAAGAACGCGCAGGAGGCACACGAGGCGATCCGCCCCTCCGGTGATGTGTTCGTCACGCCGGGGCAGATCCATTCGCGCGTCGACAATGACGAATTCCGGCTCTACGAGCTGATCTGGCAGCGCACGGTGGCCTCGCAGATGCAGGACGCGCGCGGCACCACCATGACGGTGCGCATCACCGGTGTCGCCAATACCGGTGAGGAGTGCGTGTTCTCCTCGTCCGGCCGGACCATTACGTTCGCGGGCTTCCTCAAGGCGTATGTGGAGAGTGTCGACGAGGAGGCGGGCGGCCAGTCCGATGACGCCGAATCGCGTCTGCCCGCCCTGACCGAGGGCCAGGGCGTGACGGCGGTGGAGCTGCTGCCCGATGGGCACACCACCAATCCGCCCGCGCGCTTCACCGAAGCCTCACTGATCAAGACTTTGGAAGAGCTCGGTATCGGGCGTCCTTCCACCTACGCCTCGATCATCAAGACGATTCTCGATCGCGGATACGTGTACAAGCGCGGTAGTGCGCTGGTGCCGTCGTGGGTGGCGTTCGCGGTGGTCGGGCTGCTCGAAGCGCACTTCGGCAGGCTGGTGGACTTCGACTTCACCGCGGCCATGGAAGACGACCTCGATGCCATTGCCGGTGGACGTGAGCAGCGCGGAAACTGGTTGTCCTCCTTCTACTTCGGTGGCGATCACGGTGCCGAGGGTTCGGTGGCCCGCGAGGGCGGACTGAAGAAGATGGTGGGCGAGCGGCTCGACGGTATCGATGCGCGCGAGGTCAATTCGATCAAGCTGTTCCGCGACGAAGAGGATCGCGAAGTCGTGGTCCGGGTCGGCAAGTTCGGCCCGTATCTGGAGCGCATGATCGTCAATCCCGATGACCCGGAAGGGGATTCGATCTCGCAGCGGGCGAACCTGCCCGATGATCTGCCGCCGGACGAGCTGACCCCCGAGGTCGCCGAGAAGTTGTTCTCGACGCCGCAGGAGGGCCGTTCACTCGGGGTCGATCCCGAGAGCGGGCACGAAATCGTCGCCAAGGAAGGACGTTTCGGTCCGTACGTGACCGAGGTGCTGCCCGCGCCGCCGGAGGACGCCGAGCCCAAGAAGGGCGCGAAGAAGGTCGAAGCGCCTAAGCCGCGCACCGGATCGCTGTTCAAATCCATGGATTTGGAGAGTATTACGCTCGATGACGCGCTCAAGCTGCTGTCGCTGCCGCGCGTGGTGGGTGTGGATCCCGAGACGAATGCGGAGATCACCGCGCAGAACGGCCGCTATGGGCCGTATCTGAAGAAGGGCACCGATTCGCGGTCGCTCACGGGTGAGGACCAGATCTTCACCGTCACTTTGGACGAGGCGCTCAAGATCTACGCCGAGCCCAAGCGGCGCGGCGGCCAGTCCGCGAGCGCACCGCCGCTGCGGGAGCTGGGGGTGGATCCGGTGTCGGAGAAGCCGATGGTGATCAAGGACGGCCGGTTCGGACCGTATGTCACCGATGGCGAGACCAATGCCAGTCTGCGCAAGGGCGATGAGGTGGAGTCCATCACCGATGCGCGCGCCTCGGAACTGCTGGCGGACCGGCGGGCGCGCGGGCCGGTGAAGAAGGCGGCCAAGAAGACCGCCGCGAAGAAGGCTCCGGCCAAGAAGGCGGCGGCGAAGAAGACCGCCGCGAAGAAGGCGGTCGCCTCCAAGACGACGGTGGTCAAGAAGGCGGCGGCGAAGAAGGCCGCGGCCAAGACCGCGGACGGGGTCACCACCAAGAAGGCTGCGGCTGCCAGGAAAGCTGCCGCGTCCAAGTCTTGATCAACGCCCCGATCAGCTATTTCCTGTCGGTGCCCTGACGTAGCGTGTGGTTCGAACACGCACCGGCGGAAGGGCATTCGAATGACAGTCGACCACGAGCGCGAAGAGTTGATCACCGTACTGGCGAGTCAGCGCGAGCTTTTCCGAATCACCCTGCGGGGCATCGAGGATGATCAGGCGCGACAGCGCAGTACGGTCAGTGAACTGACGCTCGGCGGTCTGCTGCACCATATCGTCAATACCGAACGGCATTGGACGACCATCCTGGTCGAGCGGGACCCGAACTCCGAATTCGATGTCTCCGGAATGGATTCCGAGTACCGGCTGGATCCGGACGAGACGGTGCAGGGTCTGCTCGCCGAGTGGGAGGCGGTCGCCGAGCAGACAGCCAAGGTGATTCGGGAGCTACCCAATCTCGAGGATTCGGTGCCGACGCCGACCGCGCCGTGGGCGCCCGAGCGGCAGTGGCTGACGGTCCGGTACATCCTGCTGCACATTCTGCGTGAGATTTCGCAGCACTCCGGGCACGCCGACATCATTCGCGAAGCGCTCGATGGTGCGAACACCACGTACCAGCGCGCGGTCTGAGCTGTCGTAGGTCGCCAGTAGTCTGTACGGCGTGGCAGGAGTCTTCGATCGGCTGGTGGGACAGGATGCGGTCGAGTCCGAGCTGAGGAGCGCGGCCGAGGCGGCGCGGGGCGGGGCGGTCGTTTCGGCATCGGCCATGACGCATTCGTGGTTGTTCACCGGTCCGCCCGGTTCGGGTCGCTCGGTGGCGGCGCTGTGTTTCGCGGCGGCGCTGCAGTGCACCGATTCGGGTGCGGTGGGATGCGGGAAGTGTCATGCCTGCACCACCACCATGGCCGGAACGCACGGCGATGTGCGGCGCGTGGTGCCGGAGGGTTTGAGTATCGGCACCAAGGAGATGCGCGAGATCGTGCAGGTCGCCTCGCGGCGGCCCAGTACCGGGCGCTGGCAGGTGGTTGTCGTCGAGGATGCCGACCGCCTCACCGAGGCCGCCGGAAACGTGCTGCTCAAGGTGGTGGAGGAGCCGCCCGCCCGCACGGTCTTCCTACTCTGCGCACCGTCGGTGGATCCGGAGGATATTTCCATCACGCTGCGTTCGCGCTGTCGCCACGTGCATTTGGCGACGCCCTCGGTGGATTCGATCGCCAAGGTCCTGCGTGAGCGCGACAATCTCGCACCCGAACAGGCCAACTGGGCGGCCTCGGTGAGCGGCGGTCATGTCGGCCGGGCTCGCCGTCTGGCCACCGATGAGGAGGCCCGCGCCCGCCGCAAGCGCGCCCTGGCCCTGGTGGCGGCGACCGCCCGCCCCGGTGTGGCCTACACTGCCGCCGACGAATTGGTGAAGTCCGCCGACGATGAGGCCAAGCAGGTCAGCGCCACCCGCGATGAGAAGGAGCGCGACGCCCTGGCGACCGCGCTCGGCGCGGGCGGCACGGGTAAGGGCGCGGCCTCGGCCACCCGCGGTTCGGCGGGCGCGCTCAAGGATCTGGAGAAGCGTCAGAAGTCCCGCGCCACCCGCACCGGCCGTGACGCCCTCGATCGCGCGCTCATCGATGTGGCCGGTCTCTACCGCGATGCCCTCGCCGTCCGCTTCGGCGCCGCCAACGCCACCGCGAAAACCGGTGTCGCCCTTACCCATCCGGATATGGCCGACCAGATCCGCGAACTCGCGACCGATATCCGCCCCGAGGGCCTGCTCCTCTCAATCCAGGCGGTCCTGGATTGCCGCGCCGCCCTGGACACCAATGTGAAACCCCGCTTCGCGGTAGCCGCCATGGTCGCGGGCCTGATAGCGGCCCGTTCCGCGTGAGGATCACCACCGATTTTCGCGATCCGCCCCTCAACAGATAGACTCGCCTCGCCGCAAGGCACGCCGCCTTAGCTCAGTCGGTAGAGCGCTTCACTCGTAATGAAAAGGTCGGGGGTTCGATTCCCCCAGGCGGCTCCACGGAAAAGGCCCCCGGCGCACAAAGCGTCGGGGGCCTTTTCGCTTGTGCCGGGGTGGGTCAGGAGACCAGGCCGCGGCCGGTGGTGAGGGGGAGGTCCGTGGCGGTGAGTAGGCCGGGGCGGGCTTGGACCAGGGCGGGGATGGCGCTGACCAGGCGGGCGGCGGTGCCGACTACGCCGGCTTCGGCGTGGTCGCCGTTGCTGTAGAGCTGTAGGTCCAGGAGGTAGTCGGGTTCGCCCTTGATTTCGACTCGGTAGCAGCCCTTTCCGGCGGGTTGGGGCCAGTGGGGGGCGAGGTCGGGGTGTAGGCGGGTGACGTGTTCGAGGGTGAGGATTTCGCGGCCGGCGCGGACACCGTGGACTTGGAAGCGCAGGGCGGCGGCGGTGCCGGGTGCGATGGTGCGCGTGCCGACGGTGAGTTCCTCGGTGGCGGGGAGGCGCTCGAAATGCTGTGTGACCGTATCTAATTCGATGTCCAGGGCGGAGGCGAGCTGGCGGATGACGCTGCCCCAGGCGAGGGTGAGGATGCCGGGTTGCAGCAGCATGGGCAGGTCGTCCAGCGCGCTGCCGAAGCCCATGATGTCGAACAGCACCTTGGGGTTGTCGTAGGTGGAGTAGTCCATGATCTCCGAGCAGATGACGGCGTCGATGCGCTCGGAGCCGCTGGAGAGCAGCAGGGGGAGCCAGTCGTTGGCCCAGCCGGGGTCGATGCCGTTCACCCAGAGTGAGGCGCCGCCCTCGGTGGCGGCCTCGATAATCGGGTCGATGGCCTCGTCGGGCAGGGTGCCGTAGGGGAATTGCAGGAAGACGGGGCTGCTGGAGACCACATTGATGCCCGCGCGCAGGAACATCTTCAGGTCTTCGACGGCCTCCATGAGGCGGTCGTCGGCCATGGCGGTGTGCACGATGCAGTCCGGTTTCAGGGCGATCAGGGCTTGTGCGTCCGTGGTGGCGGTGACGCCTATCTCGCGGTCCAGGCCCGCGAGTTCGCCGGCGTCCTTACCTGCCTTGGCGTCGCTGGAGACCCAGACGCCGACCAGTTCGAGTTCGGGGCGGGCGATGATGGAGCGGAGGGTGCGGCGACCGACATTGCCGGTACTCCATTGCACGACACGGTATTTCATTGCGGGCTCCGGTTTCACAGGTCGGGCAGGCCGAGTTCCAGGTTGGGGGCCTCGATGCCGCCGTCGACCTCGAGGATTTTGCCGGTGATGTAACCGCCCGCCGCGGAGGTGAGGAAGACGATGGCGGCGGCGATCTCCCACGGTTCGCCGAGGCGGCGCAGCGGGGTCGCGCCCTCCATCTTGGCCTTGATTTCCGGTTGCTGTGCAACGACTTCCAGCGCGGAGGTGAGTACCGAGCCGACGGCGATGGCGTTCACGCGAACGCGCGGTGACAGGTCGCTGGCGGCCATGCGGGTCCAGTGCGCGAGGGCGGCCTTGGCGGTGCCGTAGGCCAGGAAGCCGCGGCCGGGTGCGCGGCCCATCATCGAGGAGATGCTGACGACCGAACCGCCGTCGTTCTTCAGCATGTGCGGCAGCGCGGCCTGGGTGAGGGCGTGCGCGGTGGACACATTGAAGTGGAAGGCGTCCTCCAGGAATTCGGGGGAGGTGGTGGTGAAGGTGTTCGGCATGGTGCCGCCGACATTGTTGACGACGATGTCCAGGCGGCCGAGTTCGGCGGCGGCGGTGTCGGCGAACTCGGTGACGGTGGTGAGGTCGTTGAGATCGCAGGGGACGATGACGGCGCGGCGGCCCAGCGCGCGGATCTTGCCCGCGACCTCCTCGAGCTGTGCGGGGGTGCGGGCGGCCAGGGCGACGTCGGCGCCGGCCTCGGCCAGGGCCAGCGCGGTGGCGGCGCCGATACCGCGGCCCGCGCCGGTGACGACGGCGACGCGGCCGTCCAGTCGGAAGGTGTCCAGGATCATCGAGTCAGTCCTATCGAAGTGATGGCAGTCACTCAGAGCTTTAAGAAATTGTTCTTAAATGTCAAGGACTAGTTCTTTACCAGCTGGTGGGCGGCTACTCTGCTCACTGTGACGAGCAGGGAACGGATCATCCTCGCCGCCGAGCGACTGATTGCCGAACGTGGGCAGGCGGTACCGCTGCGCGATATCGCCGCCGCCGCCGGACAGCGCAATAATTCGGCGATCCAGTACCACTTCGGTTCCCGGGACGGGCTCATCGAGGCGATCGTGGAGTTGCGGCTGGCCACCCTCGAGGTGCGCCGACTGCAACTGCTCGCCGAACAGGTGGGTGCGAACGACGGGGTGCACGGCCTGCTGGAGGCGCTGGTGGTGCCGATGTTCGAACTCGGTGTACACGGGATCAGCCACTACGCGCGCTTCTTCGAGCAGATTCACACCCACCCCGCCGTCACCGACGCGTCGAATCTTGACAGCGCGGGGCGCACCTCGGTGCGCATCATCATGCAGCGCCTCGATGACGAATTGACCGCTCTCCCACCGCGATTGCGGGTGCATCGGCTGCGCGCTCTGCCCACCATGCTGTTCGCGCTGCTCGCCGATCATGAGCGGGCGGTGGAATCGGGCCGGGTGGCCGCGGGCGAGGTCGGCGCCTGGGCGGAGGTCATCGATATGCTCGCGGGCGCATTGACCGCGCCGGTGAGCGCGCGGGCGCCGATTCGCTGAAAGGCTACTGCGAGTAGGCGGTCGGGGGAGCGGGCGGGATGTAGTGCACCGGCTGGGTGGGCGGCTCTTGGGAATTCGCGGGGATCGCCGGGGCGGGGACGGTCAGGTCGGCGGCCGGCTCGGGGCGCACCGGCGCGGACCGGCCGCGCCGTTGGGTCAGCAGGTAGCCGCCCGCGCCGAGCAGCGCGAGTACGGCCAGGACGACCAGGGACCAGTCGAAGGGGTAGCCCAGAATGAGGCTTCCCGCCTTGGCGATGATGATCACCGCGAGGAGACCGGCGGATGCCGCCGCGCGGGCGATCCTGCCGCCGTCGGCTCGGCGCTTGCTCATACGACCTACCTCCCCCGAATCGAAAACCGTTGCCGGGGAAGCATACCCACGAGTCTGTCCAGTTGATCGAGCGCACAGGGGGTGCGAAGTCGCGCGCGGTATGGCGGGCGGGCGGGGGCGCGGTTACGGTTGTCTGGTGGATACCGCGCAGGCGCTCGACGCCGAATCAGCTGCTCACCCCAGGTGGTTGAGTGCTGGATTGCCGCTGCTCGCGGGTGCCGCGGTGGCCGGTGGGCTGGTGCTGCTGCATTTTCGAGATCCGCATGTGCAGGGCTCGTACGGTATCTGCCCGTTCAAGGAATTGACGGGATGGTGGTGCCCCGGCTGCGGCGGGCTGCGCGGGTTGCACAATCTCACCGAAGGCCATGTGCTCGACGCCATCCACAGCAATATCCTGCTGTTCCCACTGCTGCTGGGCTTCCTGGCGTGGTGGGGAACCTGGGTGGTGCGCGGGTTCCAGGGCCGCACGCCGCCACCGCGACTACCGCAGGTGCTGCCCAAATCCGCCCTGTGGGTGACCGTGGCACTGCTTGTCTTCTATACCGTGCTGCGCAATACGCCGTGGGGTTCCTGGCTCGCACCGGTGTGATCGGTGCGGCGGCGTGCCTGGCCGGTACACCGCCGTCGATCAGGGCATGCTCGGGATATGAGTGAATCGTTGAAGGAACGTGTGCGCGCGAAACTGATCAGGCAGCTCGAAGAGGATGGGCCGCCGGATCCGGATCAGGAAGATACGCGCCAGGTTTCGGTGCGGGACGATCTCGACATACTCGAGGCCGTCGCCGAGGACGATCCATTCGTCGAGGAACTCGCCCGGCGCTATCTGGTGTTCTGAGCTGGAAACCGCTCAGAATCCACAGGGCGCGGCACCCCCGTCGGAACCGCCGAAAGGGCGGGTCTCCGGGGTTGGGTTCCAATGCCCCTCGGTCTTGGCGTAACCCCAGGCCGGGCCGTTCTCGACCAGGGTGGAGACGGCGTCGATGAGGCGGTCCACATCGGCGGCGGTGGTGCCCAGGCCGATGCTGGCGCGCAGTGCGGCGTCCACGCCGAGGCGCGACAGCAGCGGGTGGGCGCAGAAGCGGCCGTCCCGCACGCCGATGCCGTGCTCGGCCGAGAGGTAGGCGGCCACCTGACCGGGTTCGAAACCGTCCACGGTGAACGCCACAATGCCGACGGCATCGGTGCTGTCCCGCCAGATGCGCAGGAAGTTCACGCCCGGAACGGTTTTCAGGCCGTAGCGCAGCCGGTGGGTGAGGTACTGCTCATGTTCGAGCACGGTGGTCTCGTCGAATTCGGCGAGGGCGTCGCAGGCGGCGGCGAGTGCGGCCACCCCGAGCACATTGGGGGAACCGGCCTCATGGCGCTGCGGCGCGGGCGCCCACTCGACGCTGTCGGAGGTGACCGAGCGCACCGCGCCGCCACCGGCCAGGTACGGCTCGGCCGCATCGAGCCAGTCGCGGCGGCCCACCAGGACGCCCGCACCGAACGGCGCGTACGCCTTGTGGCCGGAGAAGGCCAGATAGTCGATCCCGCTGGTGCGCAGGTCGATACGGCGGTGCGGGGCCAACTGGGCGGCGTCCACCAGCACCCGGGTGCCGCACTGGTGCGCGATCCAGGCCAGTCGCTCCAGCGGGAGCAGTTCGCCCGTCACATTGGAGGCACCCGTAATGGCAAGCAGCGCAGCGGGTTTGCTGCACAGCTCGGCGACGACGCGCTGAATGGTCTCCTCGATGGTGTCGGCGATCGGCACCACGCGGCGGCCGTTGCGCACCCACGGCAGGAAGTTGGCGTGATGCTCCACATCCAGCACCACGGTGTCGCCGGGTACGCAGGCGGCGAGCAGGTTCAACGAATCGGTGGTGTTGCGGGTGAAGACCACGACCTGGTCATCGGCGGCATTGAGGAAGCGGGCGACCGAACCGCGGGCCGATTCGTAGCAGTCGGTGGACACCCGGGAGGCGTAGCCCGCGCCGCGATGCACGCTGGCGTAGAACGGCAGCAACTCCTGCACGCGGGCGGTGACCTGCGCCAAAGCCGGTGCGCTGGCGGCATAGTCGAAGTTGGCGTAGCGGATGGCGCCGCCCTGCACCAGGGGTACCTCGAGCTCACAACCGGAGACGGTGGCCAGGGCGGTGCAGGTCTGATCGGCGAATGCGGTCATCACGAAAATCCCATCGGACTGGGACACGCGATCGGAAAAAGAGAGATCGATGTGTCCGCGCTTGCCGCGCCCGGTCGGGCGGCGGCCCGGTCGTCACCTGGAGCACCCCACCGCGGAGGAGGGTTGCCGACCAGCTAGCCAGGGCTTTGCGCTGGTACTCATGACCTGGTTGAAGAGGCTGGCAGAAGATCGAGGGTCTTGTCAACCCCTTCCGGAAAATCATCCGAAAGTTGGATCGGTCGCACCGAAAAGATCGAATCGCGAGATCGTTGCTGAAGCGTATGGTCGAAGACAAAGTTAGGGTAGCCAAAGGTGGGCACCCCGGAGCCGTAGTAATCGACCCGACCGAGGAGCTCGACCATGTTGGACACCAGCACGCCGTTCTCGACGCTCATTCGCAGCGCCACCGAGCAGCAGCACGCCGAGGCCGAGCATTCCACGTTCATGAAGGATCTGCTCACCGGGCAACTCGGTGTCGAGGCGTTCTACCGCTATACCTCGCAGCTCTGGTTCGTCTATTCCGCGCTCGAAAAGCATTCCGCCGCACTGGTTTCCGACCCGGTCGCGGGACCTTTCGTGAAGCCGGAACTCAATCGCCTGGCCGCGCTCGAGGCCGACCTCGCCCACCTGGGCGGCCCGCGCTGGCGCGATGAGCTGACCGCGCTGCACACCACCGCCGCCTACGCCGCCCGCATCGAGGAGTGCGCGACCCAGTGGCCCGCCGGTTACGTGGTGCACCACTACACCCGCTATCTGGGCGATCTCTCCGGTGGCCAGGTCATTCGCGGTACCGCCGAGAAGCTCTGGGATCTGCCGAAGAAGGGCGACGGCGTGCGCTTCTACGTCTTCGATCAGATCACCAACCCGGCCGCGTTCAAGCGCGATTACCGCGAGGCGCTGGACGCGCTGCCCATCGAGGGCGCGGATGTGGACCGGGTGCTGGACGAGGCTCGACTGGCCTTCACCATGAACACGAATGTGTTCCGCGATCTGGGCGCGGAATTCAGCGCGCGGAACTGAATATCCCAGCTCGGGGGAGCTGTCGGACCTGTTGCCTACCGGCAGGTCCGGCGGCTTTTCGGTTTATCGGCTTGCGCCGGTCCCGCCCGATGCGCTGCGATTGACCCGTGAGTCTTCCCCTGCTGCTGAGCTTCATCGGACTGTGTGTGCTGTTGGCGCTCACCCCCGGCCCGGATACCTTTCTGGTACTGCGCTTTTCGATGGCCGGGCCGCGTCCGGGAATCGCCGCCGCGGCGGGATCGGCCTGCGGCGGCATCGTCTGGGCGGTGGTGGTCGCGGCGGGAGTGGCGACGCTGCTGGAGCAATCCGCCACCGCGTATCGCAGTCTGAAGGTGATCGGCGGGATCTACCTGCTGTACCTGGGGATTCGAGCGCTGCTGGCGCATCGCAAGGGTCTGGCCGAACCGGAGTTGGAGCAGTCGGGTGCTCGGGTCTCCTCGGTTCGCTCGGCATTCGCCGCCGGATTGCTGTCCTGTGTCTTCAATCCGAAGGTGGGCCTGTTCTACCTCGCCGTGCTGCCGCAGTTCCTCGCACAGGTGAATTTCGTCAACGCGCTCACCCTGGGCGCGATCGAATCCACCATCGCCGCAGCGGAAATGGTGCTGTTGGCGGTGGCGGCCGCGCGCGCGGTGACCCTGCTGCGCAGGCCGAAGGTGCGTGATCGGCTGGAGCAGGCCAGTGCCGCAATTCTCGCGGCCCTGGGTGTCGGGACGGTGGCCTCGGCGGCGTGAGCCGGGTGTCAGTCGGCGATCTCGGCGCGGTGGTAGACGCCGTTGTAGTAGACCAGCGGGCCGACGGCGGGCGCGTCCTCGGTGTTGTCGTGCACCCGGGTGACCAGGCCGACCACCAGGGTGTGATCGCCGATCGGGATCAGCTGATGCACGGTGGCGCGCACCCAGATCGGGGTGCCGTGCAGGACGGGTTCGCCGGATTCCAGGGTGGTCCAGAGCGATCGGTCGGTGAAACGATCCTCCGCGCTGCGACTGAACCGCTGCGCCAGATGTTTCTGATGTTCGCCGAGGAAGTGCACGACCACCGATTTCGCCCGGGTCAGCGCGGCGATGCTGGAGGAGGTCTCGGCGATGTTGAACGAGATGAGCGGCGGCTGCGCGGAGAGCGAGGCAAACGAGGTCGCGGTAAAACCGACCGGTCCGGCTTCGGAGTTCAGCGTGACAATGGTGACGCCCGCCGGATAGTGCCGCATGGCGGCGCGATACTGCTGGGCGGTGATGCCGCTCAGGTCGTCGGGCACATGTAGCTCGGCGCCAGGCGTCGGAGAATCGGTCACCTTCCGAACCTACGTCCCATCCCCGCCGGATATTCCATCGGCGGTGCCGACCTGCCGATTCTTAATCGACATCAATGGCCAGACCTGCGGTTATCCGAATCAACTCGCCAAAGGTCGTGCGAAAGACGGTATTCGGATGCCCGCCCGCCGCCCACAGTTCCGAGTACGACCCGAGCGCGTTGTCGATGAAGGTCGGCAGGTTGATCGGATGCCCGACCGGGGCCACCCCGCCCACCGGCTGCCCCGTCACCTGCCGCACCATGGCGGCCGGGGCCCTGGTCAGCGCGCCGTCCAGGCGTTGGCCGGTGCGCTCCAGATGCACGGTGTGCGCACCGGACACGAGCAGCAGCACCGGATCGTCGTCGAGCAGGAAGACCAGCGATTTGGTGATCGCGCCGATATCCACGCCGAGGGCCTGGGCGGCGTCGGCCGCGGTGGGGGTGGGTTGCGGCTGGGTGAGGATCACCCCGTGATGGCCGCGGGCGATGAGCGTGTCGGAGACTTTGGAGGCGACCGGTGGCAGGGACCTGCGCATGCCACCCAGAGTAGAGCGATTGCGGTGAATGTGCCCGGTAGTGCGGAAAGCGATGCGGGACAGCGGATTGCGCATCGGATTCACACCGCCCGCCCATGCCCTCCGCACCCCCGATACGCTGGACCGATGACCGATTGGAAGGCTTTCGAGGTCGAAAGCAAGGACCACATCGCGACGGTGACGCTGACCGGTCCCGGCAAAGGCAATGCCATGGGCCCGGACTTCTGGCGCGAACTGCCGCTCATCTTCCGCGAGCTGGACGAGGATCCGCAGGTGCGGGCCATTGTCCTGACCGGCTCGGGCAAGCACTTCTCCTACGGGCTGGACCTGCCCGCCATGAGCCCGCTGTTCGGGCCGCTGCTCGCCGATAAGGCGCTCGCCGGACCGCGCACCGACTTCCTGCGGCATGTGCGCGAGATGCAGGCCTCGGTCACCGCGGTCGCCGATTGCCGCAAGCCGGTGATCGCGGCGGTCTCGGGCTGGTGCATCGGCGGCGGGCTCGATCTGATCGCGGCCGCCGATATCCGGCTGGCCAGCGCCGAGGCGAAGTTCAGTCTGCGCGAGGCCAAGGTGGCCATCGTCGCGGATATCGGTTCGCTGCACCGGCTTCCGGGGATCATCGGTGAGGGGCATCTGCGCGAACTCGCCTACACCGGCAAGGATATCGATGCCGCCCGCGCGGAGAAGATCGGTTTGATCAACGACGTCTTCGCCGATCGCGACGCGGTGCTGGACGCGGCGTACGCGCTGGCCCGCGAGATCGCCGAGAATCCGCCGCTGGTGGTGCAGGGCATCAAGGATGTGCTGGATCAGCCCAAGGCGGGCAAGGTCGCGGACGGGCTGCGCTACGTCTCGGCCTGGAATTCGGCCTTCCTGCCCTCGCAGGATCTGACCGAGGCGATCCAGGCCGTCTTCGAAAAGCGCCCCCCGAAGTTCCAAGGGAAGTAACAACTCTCGAAAGTCTCCGGTGCTCCGGCCCGGAAACCCCTGGCCTCCCGGTTCCCTCGCGCTTATCGTGAGCGAGGGACCGGGGAGGGTTGGTCATGGCTACATCCGAGGTGAGCTCGTCGACCGATGAGGGTGGCTTCACCCATCGGCAGATTCTGGTGATTCTCAGCGGGCTGCTGCTCGGCATCCTGCTGGCGGCGCTCGACCAGACCATCGTGTCCACCGCGATTCGCACCATCGCCGATGACCTGCACGCGTATTCGCTACAGGTGTGGGCGACCACGGCGTATCTGATCAGCGCCACGCTGGCCACACCGCTGTACGGCAAACTCTCGGATATGTACGGCCGCAAGCCCTTCTATCTGGCGGCCATCACCATCTTCCTGACCGGTTCACTGCTCTGCGCGTTCGCGCACTCCATGTACGAGCTGGCCGCTTTCCGCGCCGTGCAGGGATTGGGCGCGGGCGGGCTGATGTCGCTGGCGCTCACCATCGTCGGCGATATCGTCAGCCCGCGCGAGCGCGCGAAGTATCAGGGCTACTTCCTGGCCGTATTCGGCACCTCGAGTGTGCTCGGGCCGGTGCTGGGCGGATTGTTCGCCGGGCAGGAGAGCATTCTCGGCATCTCGGGGTGGCGCTGGGTGTTCCTGGTCAATGTGCCGATCGGCATGTTCACCCTGCTGGTGGTGACCCGGGCGCTGCGTCTGCCCGCGCGGGAGCGCTCGCGTGATCGCGTGGACTACTGGGGTGCGCTGGTACTGGCCATCGGCATCACGCCGTTGCTGATCGTGGCCGAGCAGGGTCGCGAATGGGGTTGGGGCAGTACGCGATCGGTGCTCTGCTACGTCATCGGCACACTCGGCGTCATCGGTTTCGTCGCGGTGGAGGCGATGCTGGGCGAGGCCGCGCTGATCCCGCTGCGCATCTTCGAGAACCGGACCTTCGCCTTGGGCGTGGTGATCTCGTTCGTGGTGGGCGCCGGCATGTTCGGCGGAATCCTGTTGCTGCCGCAGTATTTGCAGGCGGTGCGCGGGGCGAGCCCCATGATCGGCGGTTTGCAGATGCTGCCCATGGTGCTGGGCATGATGGTCGGCTCGATCATCTCCGGGCAGTTGATCTCCCGAACCGGTCGTTACAAGGTCTACACGCTGATCGGCGCGGGGATGATCACCCTCGGGCTGTTCCTGCTGCACTATCTGAAGGCCGACACCTCGTACTGGCTCGTGGTGCTGTTCATGCTGTGCGTGGGGTTCGGGCTGGGCAATCTCATGCAGCCGCTCATCATCGCGCTGCAGAATGCGTTGCCGCCCAGGGATATGGGCGTCTCGACGGCGGCGGCCACGTTCTTCCGGCAGATCGGCGGCACCCTGGGCGCGGCGGTCTTCCTGTCGGTGTTGTTCACGCGGCTGAGTCCGAATATTCGCACCGAACTCATTGCGGCGAGCCCTGATCCGGAATTTCAGCGGGCGCTGCTCCAGGGCGCGCACGATGGCAATCCGGCGGATATGGCGCTCTCACAAGGGCTTTTGAAACAGGACACCGCGACCGCGCAGAGCGTGCTCAGTGACAGTTCGGTGATCCAGAAGCTGAATCCGGTGCTGGCCAAGCCTTTTCAGGTGGGTTTCGCGGAATCGCTGTCCACGGTATTCCTCACCACCTCCGGGGTGGCGCTGCTGGCGTTGATTCTGGTGGCCTTCTGGAAGGAAGTGCCGCTGCGAACAACGGCGGGCGGCGCGCACACCGCACCACCCGCCGCGTGATTCGAGCCGAGCTCAGTGCCCGCCCTGCTCCTGCAACCGCGCGTACGCCTCGGTGACCAGGCTCTCGGCCTTGGCGCGGTTCTCCCAGCCCTCGACCTTGACCCACTTACCGGGCTCCAGATCCTTGTAGCGCTCGAAGAAGTGCGCGATCTCCTTGCGCTGGAACTCCGGGATGTCCTCGACGTCCTGGATGTGATCCCAGCGCTTGTCCTTGTTCGGGACCGCGACCAGCTTCTCGTCGGTGCCGGCCTCATCGCTCATGATGAGCACGCCCACCGGACGGGCCTCGACCAGCACACCCGGGAACACGGGCTCGGGCAGCAGCACCATGCAATCCAGCGGATCGCCGTCGCCGCCGAGGGTGTTCTCGATGTAGCCGTAGTCGGCCGGGTACATCATCGGCGTGTACAGGTAGCGGTCCAGCCGCACCCGGCCGGTCTCGTGGTCTACCTCGTACTTGTTGCGCTGACCCCGGGGGATCTCGATGGTGACGTCGAACTCCACGTCATCTCCTTCTTCGGTGCGGGTATGGCTGCCGACTCGCCAGCTCGTTCGGGGGAACGACTGCGCAACGAGGATAGTGTGGTCCCCGGATGCGTGGGTTCGGCAGGGACGGGTATCAGGGAGACGGCGGCAGGTGGCTCGGAACAAGCAGAACATCGGTGGGCTGGAAGCCAAGCGGCGTCGGAAGACCTGGATCCTGGTGGCATCGGTGGTGGTCGTGGTGCTGGGTATCGCCGCGGGTGTGATCGTGACGCTGAAACCGTGGACGGACGAGTTCCGGCACGGGGGCTTGACGATCGCCGATCCGCCGTCGCCGACTCAGCCGCTGCCGCAGGTCGCGCCCGCGCCGCCGACCGCGCCCGCCCCGACCGCCAAGGGTTTGGCCGCGGCGCTGGCCCCGGTGGTGGGCAATCCGGATCTGGGCACCTTCGCCGCCTCGGTCTCCGATGCCGACAGCGGCAAGGTGCTGTGGACCACCGATCCGGACAAGCCGATGATTCCGGCTTCCACCGCCAAGGTGCTCACCACGGCCGCCGCGCTGCTGGCGCTGCCGCCGGACCATCGGGTGACCACGCAGGTGGTGACGGGCGCGGCCGCCAATGAGCTGGTGCTGGTCGGCGGCGGCGATCCCACGCTGACCGCGCAACCGGACGGTAAGGGCTACTACCCGGACGGGCCGAAGCTCTCGGATCTGGTGGCGCAGATCAAATCCTCCGGTCACAAGCCGGACACCATTGTGGTGGACACCTCGGCGTACACCGGATCGACCATGGCGCAGGGCTGGGATCCGGCCGATATCGGCGGCGGGTCCATCGCACCCATCGATCCGGTGATGATCGACGGCGGGCGGTTGAATCCGCTGGTCGAGTACTCGCCGCGCTCGGCCACCCCGGGGCTCGACGCCGGTCGCAGGCTCGCACAGGAGCTGGGACTCGATCCGGCCAAGGTCCGGCTCGGCACCGCGCACGCGGGTGCGGCCAAGGTTGCGTCGGTGCAGTCCGCACCGCTGCGGGATCGCCTGCGCGACATGATGGTTCACTCCGATGATGTGCTGGCCGAGACCATCGGCCGGGAAATCGCCGTCGCCGCGGGCTCGGAGGCCTCGTTCACCGGGACGGTCACCGCCATGGCGACCACGCTGCGCGCCGCCGGATTCGACACCAACGGCCTCACCCTGCTGGACGCCAGTGGACTCTCGGTGGACGATCTGATTCCGCCGCGCCTGCTGGATCGCATCGTCACCGTCGCGGCGCTGCCCAACAGCGGTGACGGACAGGGCAATTCGAGTGTGACCGGGACCGCGAACGCCGTGCCGGATCCGCTCGCCGGCCTGCTCGACTATCTGCCCGTGGCCGGGGCCACCGGCTCGCTGTCCGAGCGCTACACCAGCCGCGATCGGGCGGGCGCGGGCTGGGTGCGCGCCAAG
This sequence comes from Nocardia acidivorans NBRC 108247, assembly GCF_001625085.1. Lineage (GTDB taxonomy): Bacteria > Actinomycetota > Actinomycetes > Mycobacteriales > Mycobacteriaceae > Nocardia > Nocardia acidivorans. The sequence continues at coordinate 23,688 of NZ_BDAW01000068.1, read as the reverse complement.
ACCGGAACTCTGGACGTGGCGAGCGCGTTGGTCGGATATGTGCTGGATCGCGATGGGCGCGTACTGACCTTCGCGCTGATGTCCAATCAGCGGCTGCCCGAACAGAGTCGCCCCGCATTGGACGCCATCGCAGCCGCACTGCGCAACTGTGGCTGCTCCTGACGGGTGGATAACTATGACCGGACCCGAACACCCTGCCGACCGGCCGGGCGCAGAGACAGGTCGTGCCGATGAGAATGCTTCCGGCGGAACCGAATACGCGGGCGGTGAGGTCGTGACCACCGACACTCGGGAACCGGTGCGGTTGAAGAACTCGCTGACCGGATCGGTCGACTGGGGTATCGCCGCGCGCACCGGCGCCGCGCTGGCGCCCTCCGGACCGCGCACCACGCGTTATTCGGCCGAGCAGGCGGTGCTGGAGCTGGCCGAGGCCTCCCGGCGGGCCGAGGGCCCGGTGCGCGAAGTGAGCGGTCTGCTCGACGGGTTCGCCGTGCCCGAGGCGCGGGTGGTGGATCGCAAGGGCTGGATCGCGGCCGCCGCGGAGTCCATGGCCCAGCTCACCGGAACCGGCGTCGAAGCCGGTGGCAAGGGCAGATTCGTCGGCAAACCGGCGGGTGTGCAGGCCGGGGCCATGCTGGCGTTCCTGTCCACCGCGATCCTGGGTCAGTACGACCCGTTCAGCGGTCCGGACGGCACCCTGCTGCTGGTGGCGCCCAACATCATGGCGGTGGAGCGCGCACTCGGCGTGCCGTCCAGCGATTTCCGGCTCTGGGTATGCCTGCACGAGGTGACCCATCGCGTGCAGTTCTCCTCCGCGCCGTGGCTGGCCGACTATATGCAGCGCAATGTGGAGATCCTCGGCGAGGCCGGGGAGGAACCCATGGCCGATATGCTCGGCCGCCTGCTGGAGGCGGTGCGGGATCGCCGCCGCGGTATCGAGGATCCGGCGGGCGGCATGGTCGGCCTGCTGCGCGCCACCCAGGCCGAACCGCAGCGCGAGGCGCTGGACCGGATGCTCATGCTCGGCACGCTGCTGGAGGGCCACGCCGATCACGTGATGGATGCGGTGGGCCCGGCCGTGGTGCCGTCGGTGACCCGCATTCGCGCGGCCTTCGATCAGCGGCGCAAGCGGCCCGGCAATCCGCTGCAGCGACTACTCCGCGCGCTGCTGGGCATGGATGCCAAAGTGGCGCAATACGTTCGGGGCAAGGCGTTCGTGGACGAGGTGGTGGACACCGTCGGCATGGATCGGTTCAACACCATCTGGACCGATGCGGACACCCTGCCGCGCACCGATGAGATCGGTACCCCGCGGCGCTGGGTCGATCGCGTAGTGGGCTGAGCGGCGCACCCCGCGCGATCGGTCCACGGGCCTCGCGCATGGGGCGCGACAGCCCACTCCGCACGAGGGCCGGTGGTCGCCCGGCACCGTCGTGCGACGATCTGGGAGTGAATTCCCGTCCCCGGCTACCCGAGACGCGTGCGGCGCTGGAGATGCGTCATGCCGTGCGGGACTGGCTGGGCCGCTATGCGCCGGACGGCGGGGTCGTCGTCGGATTGTCCGGTGGGGCGGACTCCTTGGCGTTGACGGCGACGGCGGTGGTCGAGGCCGAGGTGGTGGACGCGTGCATCGTCGATCACGGCCTCCAGGAGGGGTCGGCCGCGGTCGCCGCGCGGGCGGCGGAGACCGCCCTGCGCCTGGGCTGTCGTTCCGCGCGAGTTCTCACCGTGGGAGTGGGAACCGGGGGCGGCCTCGAGGCGGCGGCTCGACGCGCCCGATATGCCGCGCTGGACGCGGCGCGGCTGGAATTGGACCATTCGCCCCCGCGGATCGATCGGGGAGCCCCCGATCCGAGCGCCTCGTATCCCCGGCCGCACGGCAGTCGATCGGGTAAGCCGGTTCTCCTGGGGCACACCCTCGATGACCAGGCCGAGACCGTATTGCTCGGCCTCGCGCGGGGATCCGGCGGCCGTTCGATTCAGGGCATGACCGAGTACTCCGAACCCTGGGGTCGCCCGCTGCTCGGTGTGCGGCGCACCGTGACTCGGCAACTGTGCGCGGATCTCGGGCTGACGCCCTGGGAGGATCCGCATAATTCGTCCCCCGATTTCACCCGCGTACGACTGCGCACCGAGGTGCTGCCGCTGCTCGAGGAGGTGCTCGGCGGGGGAGTGGCCCCGGCGCTCGCCCGCACCGCCGCTCAGCTGCGCGAGGACGGCGCGACCCTGGATGCGCTAGCCGAGAATTTGCTGAATGCCGCGATTGATGGCCCGGCCCTGACTCTGGAGACGCTCACCACTGCCGCGCCCGCGCTGCGGCGACGCGTCATTCGGGCATGGCTGCTGGCGGGCGGCGCAAAATCATTGACGGACAGCAATTTACGCGCGGTCGAGGCGCTGGTCACCGACTGGCGCGGGCAGGGCGGGGTCGCGGTCGGCGGTGCGGTCAGCGGGACCAGGTTGGTTGCCGCGCGTGAACGTGGCAGGCTCATACTGACCCACAGCGAACCCGATCGGGGTCGACATCATCACTGAAGGGAAACCAGGCCACGTGTACGGGGATGACATCGCGTCGGTGCTGATCAGCGAAGACGAGATCGCGAGCAAGATCGATGAGCTCGCCGAACTGGTCGCCAAGCGTTATCCCGCCGGTGCTCCCGAGGGTGATCTGCTGCTGGTGGGCGTACTCAAGGGCGCGATCTTCTTCATGACGGATCTGGCCAAGCGGCTGACCGTGCCCACCCAGATGGAGTTCATGGCGGTCTCCTCCTACGGTTCCTCCACCTCGTCCTCGGGCGTGGTGCGGATCATGAAGGATCTGGACAAGGACATCGCCGGGCGAAATGTGCTCATCGTCGAGGACATCATCGACTCCGGTCTGACGCTGTCGTGGCTGCTGCGCAATCTGTCCAGCCGCAATCCGGCCTCGCTGGAGGTGGTGACGCTGCTGCGCAAGCCCGACGCGCTGCGCACCCAGGTCGATGTGATGGCGGTCGGTTTCGATATTCCGAACGAGTTCGTGGTCGGTTACGGCCTGGATTACGCGGAGCGGTACCGGGATCTGCCCTATATCGGCACCTTGGACCCGAAGGTGTACGGCGGCTGAATCCGTCCGTTTCAGCGCTCTCGACGAGACCGTCCGCCGGATTCGGTGGGCGGTCTTCCGCTGTGATGTGACGAAACTCACGCTGAAGGCGCGGGGTCGGTGAAACCGGTTGCGAGCCCCCTTTGCTGAGCGTCGGCCGTCGAGTCGCGCCGGTCGGCGGGGGTGTGTAGCGTGGTGTGTGTTACTGCTGGTCACATGACCGCATGAATTTCGGGGGTGCCCATTCGGGCGAATGGCCAGGAATTCGCGGTGCCGGTTACCGGAAAGTTTCGGGCTGGTCCTATGCTGTCTTTAACAAACCTGACGGCTGTTTTCTGCCTCGATTTCAAACTTTCGGGTCGGATACGGCTGGATATTCAAGACCGATTCTGATAGCAAGGGGCTATGGACCCGCATTTGCGCGACCTGCGGTATTTCGTCGCCGTCGCTGAGGAACTGCATTTCACCAACGCCGCCCAGCGGCTGCACATCGCACAGCCCACGCTGTCTCGGCAGATTCGGCAGCTGGAGCGTCAGCTCGACGTGGTCCTGTTCGACCGCAATCAGCGCAGTGTGGCCCTGACTGTCGCGGGCAAGGAACTGCTGGAGGGTGCGCGCCGCATCCTCGAGCTCTGGGAGGTCACCAATGTCGCGCTGCAGGAGGCGGGTGAGGTGCTGCGCGTCGGCATCCAATCCTCCATCGGCCGCGGCCTGATCACCGATCTGGAGAGCGCCAGCGGTCACCGGCTCGCCCTGCACTCCGCATCCTGGACCGACCCGTCCAGTGGCCTGGCCGGGCGCCAGGCGGACCTGGCGCTCATGTGGCTGCCCGTACCCGATACCGGCCGGTATCGATGGCAGGTGCTGCGCACGGAGCCGCGCTGGGTGCTGCTGCCGGAGAACCACCCGCTCGCCGGGCAGGAGACCATCGAATTCGCGGCCCTGGCCGATGAGCCCTTCATCGCCATGCCCGCCGAAGCCGGTGCGGCCCGCGACTTCTGGCTCGGCGCGGATGCCCGCGGCGGTCGCCAGGCCAAGATCGGCGCCGAGGCGGCCACCGCCGAGGAGCGCCTGGAGGCGGTCTCGCTCGGACTCGGCGTCTGCCTGCTCGCCGAGAACAATGTGCCCATGTACCGCTGGCCCGGCCTGACCGCGCGACCCGTCGCCGGTTTGGCCCCGTGCGAACTGGCCGTCGCGTGGCGCGCCGATGACGATCGGCCGACCATCCTCGAGTTCGCCGCCCGCGTGCTCGAAGGCGGCTTCGCCGACCGGGAACCGGTCGCCGCGCAGTAGCTCGGAGTCACGGCGGTAGTGGGTCGGAGGCACTACCGCCGGTCGAGCGTGAACCGACGAAGAAGGTGGTCCCGCTGATCCCGGACTGCCTTCTTCGCGTTCAGTCCCTACCGGGTGCGGTGCGCTCCCACGGGCAGGCGGTCTCGAGTTGGGCGGCCAGCTTCAGCAGGGTGGCTTCACTGCCGGGCGGGCCGATCAGTTGTGCGGCGACCGGGGTGCCGGTCTTGGGGTGCATGCCCATCGGCACCGAGATGGCGGGCCAGCCGACCAGATTCCACAGCGGCGTGAACGGTGAGAAGCGCGCGCTCGCAACCACATTCGCCAGCCACGGCCGTGAATGCCAGCGCCGGGCGCGCGGCGGCGGAGTGGCCAGCGTCGGGGTGATGGCCACGTCGTAGCGCTCGAAGTAGTCCAGCAGCCGTGCCTCGATGCGGTCCACCTGCGCGGCGCGCAGCAGACCCGACTTCAAAACGGCCCGGCCGAGCGCGATATGGGTGCGGGTGCGGCGTTGCAGCAGTTCGGGATGCGGAACCACGGCCCCCTCGCGGGCGGCATTGGCCATCCAGCGCAGCCCGAGCGCGAAAGCCGCTCCCTGATAAGGCAATTCGGCGACACCGAGGGTGTGCCCGGCGGCCGAGGCGGCGGCCGCGGCCTTGTCGGCGGCGGCGATCCAGGCCTTGTCCACCCGGGTCAGCGGGTTCGGCGCGGCGGTGGCCAGGCCGATGCGCAGCGCCTTGGGCGATTCCAGGTCGGCGAGCGCGGGCCGGTCGGCGAGCACCGACAGCATCAGTGCGGCATCGGCGACAGTTGTTGCGAGCACACCGTTTTCGGTCATGCCGCCCCAGGAATCCACCCCCACCTCGGCGGGCACCAGCCCACGCCCGGGCTTCATGCCGACCACACCCGAGCAGGCGGCGGGAATGCGCACCGAGCCGAGTCCGTCATTGCCGTGCGCGATGGTCACCATGCCCGAGCCCACCGCCGCGCCCGAACCGCCGGACGAACCACCGGCGCTGTAGCGGGAATTCCAGGGACTGCGGGTAATGCGGTCGGGGGTGTCGGTGACGCCCCAGAGTCCGAACTCCGGAACCGTGGTCAGGCCGACGACAACCGCGCCGGCCGAGCGTAGTCGCCGCACGACCGGGTGATCCGCGGTCGCGGGCCGCTGCTGCCCGGCCAGCGACCCGGCGCGGGTGACCTCGCCGGCGACGTCGATATTGTTCTTCACCGCGACCGGCACCCCGGCCAGCGGCAGCACATCCAGGTTCGGGCGCTCGGCCAGCGCGCGAGCCTCGGCGCGGGCGGCGTCCACGCGAACCTCGCTGAACGCGTTGACTTTTCGGTCCTGGGCACGAATGCGGGCGAGGGCTTCGTCCACCATCTGCTCGGCCGTCACGGACCCGTTCTGGACGGCGGAGGCGATTCCGGTGGCCGTGGTCAGATCCAGTGGCGGGAGGATTTCGGGATTATCGGCATCGATATCGTCGGTGTGCGGTTCGGGAGTCGGATTCTCGTCGGCTGCTTCGGCTGATTCGTCAGTGTTCACCACTACCTCGTTCGCCGCGGTCTCGACCGCTGGCGCGGCGCCCTCTTCGTACATACTGGTGTTCCCCCGTCGCCTCGAGTTCGAAATCGGGTGATCCGGTCCTGTGCCGCAAGTTATCATTCCGGCTATTGCTCAGGGATGATGGTGGTCGGGGTGGCGGATTTTTTCGAAAGCGTGCGGACATGGCTTCAAGCTCCGAGCATCGCTCCGGCCGTCACTCGGCCGGAACGGAATTCAGCGTGGTCGCGGCCTTCACCGCCGCCTGGACCAGCGGTTCCGTCCCGCCGCTGATCGCGGATTTCCTGCCCGACGCCAGTACGCTGCGGCGGGACGCGCTGCTGGAGCTGATTCGGGTCGATATGCGCCATCGCTGGCTGCGCCGACCGGGTGTCACCGCGCCGTCGGCGCATCGGCGTAAGCGGCTTGCCGAATACTGCGCCGAATTCGCCGAACTCTCCCCGGGTGATCTGCCCGCCGGGCTGGTGTACGAGGAATTCGTGATTCGGCGGCACAGCGGTGAGCGGGTGGATCCGCGCGATTGCCTGCGCGAATATCCCGAGCAGGCCGCCGAACTGCGGGAGCTGCTCAATGCCGATGACGAGGATCAGAGCACCCGCCGCGCGGGGCTGGGCGACTCCACCCGGACCGGGCTCGAGGAGGCCACCTGGACGGAGGCCGCGACCGATCCGGACTCGACCCGGGTGCCGTCGCAGGAGTTCACCCGGGCGGCGGACATCCTGGTCGAATTCACCCGGGCCGCCGGTCCGTCCGGTGATTCCACATACGTGCGCGCGCAGGACCAACCCACCTATGCCGCAGTCGATCTCGGCGAGGATACGAATCCCGGCGGTCCCCCCGGCCTCGACTCCACCCGGGCCGGTGCTCTCGTGGACGGCGACTCCACCCGCATTCCCGATCCGGGGGAGCTCACCCGGCAGGATCCCCCGGCGCTCGCGGTCGACGGCACCCGTGCCACCGGCGGCGGGCTCAGCGCGCCCGAGACCGGCGAACTGCTCGACCGGCTCGAAATCGGCCAGCGCATAGACGATTTCGATCTGCTCACCAGCCTCGGCAGCGGCGCCTTCGCGCGGGTGTTCCTGGCCCGGCAGCGGTCCCTGCAACGCCTGGTCGCGGTGAAGGTCTCCGCCGATCACGGCACCGAACCGCAGACGCTGGCGCAGCTGGACCACGACTACATCGTGCGCGTATTCGACCAGCGATTGATCTCCGGTATCCGCACCGAGACCGGGCGGCGGCTGCGCCTGCTCTACATGCAGTTCCTGCCCGGCGGCACGCTGCTCGGCGTCCTGCGCTGGGTGCGCGCCACCCCGGCCGCCGAACGCAGCGGGCAACTGCTGCTCGACGCGGTGGACGCCGCCATGGAGGAGAAGGGTGAGATCCGGCCCACCGACTCCAGTGTGCGTGCCGAGCTCGCCGGACTCAGCTGGCCGGAAACCGTTGCCTGGCTTGGCCGTCGACTCGCCGAGGCGCTGGACTACGCGGACGGGCACGGAGTGCTGCACCGCGATGTGAAGCCCGCCAATGTCCTGCTCACCGCCGAGGCCGTGCCGAAACTGGCCGACTTCAATATCAGCTTCAGCCGCAATCTGGACGATGCCAGTCCGGTCGCCTACTTCGGCGGCTCCCTGTCGTATATGTCGCCCGAACAGCTCGAGGCGTGCCATCCGGGCCGCGCGCGGTCGGCCGCCGAACTCGACACCCGCGCCGATATCTTCTCCCTCGGTGTGGTGCTGTGGGAATTGCTCACCGGCGCAAAACCATTCGACGATTCCACCGCCGGGCCCGGCGGCCACGGGGATCGCACCACCCTGGAGGCCATGCTGGACCGGCGGCGCGACGGGGTGGAAGGGGTGGCCCTGGACCGGGTGCCCGACGACTGCCCGGCCGCACTGCGCCGGGTCCTGCTCACCTGCCTGGCCCCCGATCGCGACAATCGCTGGCGCACCGGGAACGAACTCGCCGCGCAGCTGGAGATGTGCCTGGACCACCGCGCCCGCGATCTGGTCGATCCGCCGCCGCACAGTTGGCGAATGCGGTTGCGGCCGTGGCTGATACCGATCGTGGTGCTGGCCATTGCCATACCGAATGTGCTGGCCTCGGTGTACAACATCATCCACAACGACACGCTGATCATCAGCCGCATGTCCGAAGCCTCCATGCACAGTTTCACCCTCACCACCGCGGCGGTGAACGTGCTGTTCTTCCCGCTCGGGGCGGCGCTCATCACCTACCGGTGCCGTCGGGTGATCGTGGTGCCGCGCGGACTGCGCAAGGGGAAGGACTACGACGCGGACACCCTGAGACAGGCGCGCGCGGACGTGTTGCTCGCGGGGGAGCGCATTTCGCTGATCGTCTTCACGCTGTGGCTGGTCTCGGCCGTCACCTTCCCCATCGCGCTGCGACTGGCCACCGGCGAGATACCCACCCGCGGCATGGTGCATTTCGTGGTGTCCCTGGTGGTCTGCGGGGCCATCGCGGTCGCGTACCCGTTCTTTCTGGTCACGTTCTATCTGGTGCGCTGCATCTATCCGATCTTCCTGCGGCACGGGGATATCAGCGCCGAGGACGCGGTCTGGCTGCACCGGCTCGGGCATCGCTGCACCACCTATCTGGCGGTGGCGGCCTCGATCCCGCTGCTGGCCGTGGCGGGCGTGACCTTCCTGCCGCCCGAGGACATTCCGCGCGTCATCGTCGCGGTGCGGGTGCTCAGTGTCGGCGGCATCGTGGCCTTCGTGGCCGTGTACATCATGTTCCGGGCGCTGGAAGCGGATCTGTCCGCGCTGGAGCGGGTGGTCGCGCCCGGCAGGCCCGCGCGCGACACCGGGGAGCCGGTGGGTACCGGAACGTGAGCGAGCATCCGGTCCCGGGGGTTTCGCGCTTCGCCGCCGACTGGGAAGCCACACTGCGCGGCGACCGCGGGGAACCGCCGCACCTCGATCACTACGTCCCAGACGGGGAAGATCTGCGCCTGGACGTGCTCACCGCACTGGTGCGCGTGGACACCCGGCAGCGCCGGCGGCGCGCGGGGATGGAGAAGCGAATCGCGGAGTACCGCAGCGAATTTCCGGCCGTGGTCCACAGTCCGGAGTTCGTCGATCTGGTCTGCGAGGAGTACCTGGTCCGCAGCCGCTACCACGCCCTGGACGTGGACACCTTCAGCGCCGAGTATCCGGAGGTGGCGGGCGAGATCCGCGAGCGCTTCGCCGACGGCCCCGCGCCCACCGCACCGCCCACCCTGCCCGCCGAGATCGAAACCGGCCGCCGCCTGGACGATTTCGATCTGCTCACCGATCTGGGCGGGGCGAACCACAGCCGGATGTTCCTGGCCCGCCAGCGTTCCATGCAGCGCCTGGTCGCGGTGCGGGTCGAGGCGGGCGTGGACAGCGACAGCCCCACCGTCGCTCAGCTCGACCACCACTACATCGTGCGGGTCTTCGATCAGCGGCTCATCGAGGCCGGCTCCGACGGCACATCCCTGCGCCTGCTGTACATGCAGTACCTGCCCGGCGGCAATGCCGACGGAGTGCTGCGGCTGCTGCGTGAAACGCGAAGCGCCGCAGTTGATTCCGGCAATGGGGCGAGGCCGGGCGGTGCCCTGCTGCTGCGGGCGGTCGATGCCGCCATGGAGGCGCGCGGGGAGATCCGCCCCGCGGATTCCAGTGTGCGACAGGAGATCTCCGCGCTGAGCTGGCCGGAGACGGTGGCCTGGGTGGGCCGCCGACTGGCGGTGGCGCTGGACTACGCGGAGCGGCACGGGGTGCTGCACCACGATATTCGGCCCGCGAATGTGCTGTTCACCGCCGAGGGCGTGCCCAAGCTGGCGGATTTCGCCCTGGGCGCGCTGTACTGGAACGCCGGGATTCCGGGCGCGGACGGGGCCGCGTCCGACGCGCCCGGGGAGCTGCGCTGGCGCTCGCCGGAAGCCCTTGCGGCCCGGCTGGACCCGACCGCGCCCATGCCCGACAGCCGCAGCGACATCTTCTCGCTCGGGGTACTGCTGTGGGAGATGCTCACCGGCGCGGCGCCATTCGACGATCCCGAGGCCTCGGCGGCGCCGGGGCACGAGGTGGTGACCGCCATGCTGGCCCGGCGTCGCCGGGGTGTGCCGACCGCGGCGCTGCATGCACTGCCCGCCGATACACCCGCCACGCTGCGCCGGGTCCTGCTCGAATGCCTGCACCCCGATCCGGAGCGGCGCTGGCAGAACGGCACCGAACTGGCGGGCCAACTCGATCTCTGCCTCAACGCGCGCGCCCGCGATCTGGTCGATCCGCCGCCGCGGAGCCGGCGCGCCCGGGCGCGCGGCTGGCCGGTGCCGATCGCGGCGCTGTGCGTGGGCGTGCCGAACGCCCTGGCGAGCGTCTACAACATCCGGCTCAATCAGAGTCTCATCGTGGATCGGCTCACCGCCGCCGATCAGCAGCGGTTCGGCACGGTGGCGCTGGTGAACAATGCCATCGCCTTCCCGCTGGCGGCACTGCTGCTGCTGTGGCTGGCGCGGCGGCCGCTGACCGTGTCGTACCGGCTCGCGCGCGGGCATCGCTACACGCCCGCCGAATTGGCCCGCGCCCGCGCGGACACCCTGCTGGTGGGGGAGCGGGCGGTGTGGATCCCCTTCCTGATGTGGATGATCGCGGGGGTGGCCTGGCCCTTGGCGCTGGCCGGGTCCGGTGCCCGGCTGCCACCGCAGGTGTTCGCGCATTTCTTCGCGGCCCAGATCGTCTGTGCCGCAATCGCTCTCGCGTATCCGTTCTTCCTGGTCACGGTGTTCTCGGTGCGGGTGCTGTATCCGCAACTGCTGGTGCGCGGTGCGGTGGGTCCGGCCGATCGGCGCGGGTTACAGGCGCTGGCCCGGCGCAGCAATGTGTATCTCGCGGCGGCGGCGTCGGTACCGCTGCTGGGGGCCGCGACGGCCACCTTCGTCTCGCGCGAGGATCTGGAGTTGGTGATCGTGCCGGTGCGCTGGCTGAGCGTGGGCGGGGTGCTGGCGTTCGTGCTCAGCTATTGGCTCTTCCGGCTGCTCGAGGCTGATCTGCGGGCGCTGGTGCGGGCGATTCCGTCGGGCAGGTAGCCGGCGGGCGAACTTCATCGGGCGAGGCGGCAACGATTTTCGGGTCGATTCCGTAGGGTTGGCCGCGTGAACCGCGGCAGTGTCGAGATCTCCCTGGCGGAGTTGGCGGCGCGGATTCGGCGGAGTGCGGACGGGCAGGCCGGTCGGTTCGTACTGGGTATCGCCGGACCGCCCGGGGCGGGCAAATCCACGCTCGCGCGCGGGGTGCGCGATGAACTCAATCTCGCCGCCGGCGGGCCGATCGCCGAGGTCGCGCCCATGGACGGCTTCCACCTCACCACCGCGCAACTGCTCGCCATGGGCGAGGTGGGGCGCAAGGGCGCACCCGATACCTTCGACGCCGGCGCGTACGTGGACCTGCTCCGCCGTCTGCGCGAAGCCCCACTCGGACAGTCGATCTCCTGGCCGACCTACGACCGGGAGATCCACGACCCCGTACCCGGCGGAGTCGTCTTCGGTGACCAGCGCATCGTCGTCACCGAGGGCAACTACCTGCTGCTCGAGGATTTCGGGGCCTGGTCCGAGGTACGGCCGCTGCTCGATGAGACCTGGTATCTCGACGTGCCCCGCCCGGTCATCGAACAGCGGCTGGTGCGCCGCCACATTCGCGGCGGCCGCACCCCCGAGGCCGCCAAAACCAAAGTGGCGCAGAGTGATCTGCTCAATGCCCGGCTGGTCGAGGGCACCCGCCCGCGCGCCGATCTGGTGCTGCGCAAATTCGGCCGCGCCTACCGGATCGTCTAGCGCATCCAGGCGCGGGTGCCCACCGAGACACAGGATCGCGATGCCACCTCCGCCGCGTGCGCCAGTGCCGCCGGGAAGGCTTCGCCGCGCGTGTGGAAATGACAGAACGCGCCGTGCAGGATATCGCCCGCACCCAGCGTATCGACGGCTTGCGTTGCGGGGACTGCGATTTCGCCGCGCTCACCCGGCATGGACCACACGATGGGATGCGGTCCGTCGGTGACGGCCGCCCGACCGGGACCGATAGCGTGCAGGTAGTCGAAGACGGCGGCGGGGGAGCCCGGCGGCGCCCCCGGCGGGGTGAAGGCCGCCGAACAGATGGCGATATCGATCAGCGGCAGCAATTCGGCGTGCACGGGACGCCAGCGTCCCGCGTCCAGCACCACCGGAATCCCCCGCGCCCGCGCCGCCGCCGCGATCCGCAGGGCGGGTTCGGCGTAATGCCCGTCCACCAGCACCACCGCGACGCGCTCCAGATGTTCGGCGGCGGTGCTGTCGAAGGGGGCGTGCACGCGAGAACCGTCCAGCGACACGATCGTTCGCGTGGCCGCACCGGTGGCCACGACAATGGAGGAGACCGGCGGCTGCTGTCCGCCCTCGGGCGTGAGATCGGTGATGCCGACGCCGTGCTCGGACAGATCCGCGCGGATCAGCTCCGCCAGTGGATGTTTGCCCAGCGCCGTGACCAGCCTCGGCACCCGGCCGGACAGGTGCGCGAAGGTGACCGCGGCATTGGCGGCCGGACCGCCCGCGCCCAGGAACAGCTCGTCCGCCTGGGTCTTGCTGTCCTCGGCCGGATAACGGTCCACGGCATAGGCCAGATCAAGTGTGGACAGTCCGATGAATACCGCTCCGTTGTCGTCCATCAGCCGACGATACGGCGCTACCGTGGTGGAAACGGGGAGGTAAGGCAGGCAATGGAATTGGTCAAGGGCGCGAACGCGCCGATCGGCACGGACGAGGTGGTCGTCGAGGTCAGCGCGGCGACGCCGGTCGATGTGGCGGCGCTACTGCTCACCGCCGCCGGAAAAGTCAGATCCGACAGTGATTTCATCTTCTACAACCAGCCGGTCGGCCCCGGCGTCACGGCGCAGCCGCCCAACCGGATTCGCATCGCCACCCGGCAGGTGCCCGCCGAGATCGACAAGATCGTGGTGACGGCCAGCCTGGACGGCTCCGGGCCGCCGAACTGGGGGCGCGCCGGACGACTCACCATCACCGTGGCCGACCCGAATCGGCGCATCACCCTCGCGACCTTCACACCCACCGATCTGAATACCGAGACGGCCGTGATCGGCGTGGAGATCTATCGCAGACAGGGCGTGTGGAAGGTGCGCGCGGTCGGCCAGGGGTACGCCGACGGACTCGCCGGGATCGCCACGGATTTCGGTATCACCGTGGACGACGCGCCCGCACCGCAACCGGCGTACACACCGCCGCCGGTGAACTACCCGCCGCCGACGCCGTATTACCCACCGCCGCAGCAGAATTCCTATCAGGCTCCGCCCCCGCCGCAGCCCTATGCACCGCCTCCGCCCCCGCCACCGTCGTACACGCCCCCGCCGCAGCCGCGATTCGGTGAGGCGACGGTCAGTCTGGACAAGGGCCGGGTCTCGCTGTCCAAGAACGAAACCGTCTCGCTCACCAAAACCGGCGCGCCCGCGCTCACCCGGGTGAAAATGGCGCTGGGCTGGGATCCGGCCAAGCGCGGTAGGGATATCGACCTCGACGCCTCGGTGGTGGCCTACAACCGCCAGGCCAAGGAATTGGGTAAGGTCTGGTTCGTCAAACTCTCCGCGTTCAAGGGCGCGATCAAGCATTCCGGGGACAATCTCACCGGTGCGGGCGAGGGCGATGACGAGGTGATCACCGTCGATCTCCCCGCACTACCCGCCGACGTCCACGCCCTGCTCTTCACGGTGAATTCGTACTCCGGCCAGAAATTCGACGAAATCGCCCGCGCCTTCTGCCGATTGGTGGACGACCACTCCGGCGCGGAGTTGGTGCGCTTCGAACTCTCCCGCGGTGAACGCCGCACCGGACTGTTCATGTGCATGCTGACGCGCGCGCCGCACGGCTGGAATATGACCGCGCTCGGCGAATACGGCGACGGCGCAACGGTTTCCAAGATGATCGATCCGGGAAAGCGTTTCGTATTGGCGGCCGTGCACTGAACAGCGAATCGGGTTGTAGCCGAATTGTTCTCGGCTACAACCCATTTCACTAATCGCCCGCGCGCACCCGGGACTCGTACGCCTTGCGCGCGGCGGAGTCCACATCATCGAGGAACGCGCTCTGCGCGCCCAGTGCCCGCCCGAGGGCGTCCCCGACCGCCTCCGGCAGCAAACCCACCACCTGCGCGATGATGCCCGCCACCGCGGTGACCCGGACCTTCGATTTCGGCTCCACGATCAGCCGGGCGATGGCGTCCGCGATCTCCTCCGGCTCGGCCGGGCGCAGCAGTTTGGGCGCGGTGACCCCGGACCCCAGTTCGGTTTTGGTGAGCGTCGGCAGCACCGAGGAGAACCGCACCCCGGTGCCCCGGTACTCCTCGCGCAGCGTATCGGTGAACCCGAGCACCGCGTGCTTGCTCGCGTTATAGGTGGCCAGACCGGGAATGTGCGTTTCACCGGCCAGCGACGCGATATTGATGACATGCCCGCGACCGCGCGGCAGCATCCGCGCCACCGCCAGTTTGGAGCCCAGGATCACGCCGTACACATTGATGTCCAGGATCCGGCGGGTGATCGCGTCCGGTTCATCCACCAGTCGCCCGGTGGGCATGATCCCGGCATTGTTGATGAGCACATCGATCGGCCCGAGCCGCCGCTCCACCTCATCGAGGAAGGCCGTGAACGACTCCTGATCGGTGACATCGAGTTTGCCGTACAGCTCGAAACCTCGTGCGGCGCCGGACTCTTTACAACTGGCCTCGTCGATATCGCCGATGGCGATCTTCGCGCCGAGCGCCTGCAGCGCGGTCGCGGTGGCCAGCCCGATACCGCGCGCGCCGCCGGTGATGACCACGACTTTGCCCGCGACGGAACCGAAGTCGGTCATTACTTGGTCCCCTTCACGGTGTCGAAGACCGCCTGCACGCTCAACCGGCGCAGCCCGCGCGCACCCGCGGCACGCATGGCGGCCAGCGAGAAGGCCAGCTTGGTCGGCGAATACGGGAACCACAGCAGCTCTTTGGTCTGCGTCGGCAGAATCGGCTTGGTGATGGCCTGCTGACGGCAGTACTTGCGCACGCCGTTCGCCCCACCCCAGCGCGCACCCACCCCGGACAGACCCCAGCCGCCCATCGGCAGCGCGAAGCTGAACATATTGGAGAAGACGTCGTTGATATTCACCGCGCCCGCATTGAGTTGGCGCGCAATGCGTTCCGCGCGATCCTTGTCACCGCTCCACACCGAGGCGGAGAGTCCGAAGATCGAATCATTGGCCAGCCGAACGGCTTCCGCCTCATCGGCGACCTTCATCACCGGAATGGTGGGGCCGAAGGTCTCCTCGGTCATACAGCTCATGGTGTGGTCGACATCGGCCAGCACGGTCGGCTCGAAGAGCGTGCCGACACCGGTGCGCTTACCGCCGGTGAGCAGCCGCGCGCCCGCCGCGACCGCATCCTCGACATGGCGCTGCACAATGCCCGCCTGCGCCTCGTTGGCCAGTGCGCCCATGTCGTACTTGGGCTCCCGCCCGTCGACGCCCTGGCGGACCTCCTTGACGGCGGCGGTCAGCTTCCGCAGGAACTCGTCGTAGACCGGCGCTTCGACGTAGACGCGCTCGACCGAGATGCACACCTGCCCGGCATTGAACAGACCGCCGAAGGCGATACCGTGCGCGGCGCGATCCAGATCGGCGTCCGCGAGCACAATGGCCGGATCCTTGCCGCCCAGCTCCAGGCTGTATGGAATCATCCGCTCGGTGCAGGCCGCGGCGATTTTGCGACCGGTCGGCGTGGAGCCGGTGAACTGCACATAGTCGACATGGCCGACCACGGCCGCACCCGTCGCACCCGCGCCGGTGACGATATCCAGCACCGGCGGCGCGCCGATCTCCCGCCAGCCGCGCACCAGCGCGACCGCCGAAAGCGGTGTCACCTCGGAGGGTTTCAGGATGACCGCCGCGCCCGCGGCCAGCGCCGGAATCACATCGATGACCGGCATAGCCAGCGGGAAGTTCCACGGCGTGATGACACCGACCACCGGATACGGCCGGAACACCCGGGTCAGCGACTTCACCCGCGCCAGCGGGCTGTGCGGTGACGGATGCTCATCGGCCAGGAATTTCCCGGCCCGGCGCGCGTAATACCCGGTCAGGTCGATGGAGAAGGCCGGATCGATGAGCGCGTCGATCCGCGCTTTACCGGTCTCGGACTGCAAAATGTCGGCGAGCTCATCGGTATTGTCGACCAGCCAGTCCTGGAGTTTGAGCAGCCATTCCTTACGACCGTCCGGGCCGATGGCCTCCCACTCGGGCTGATGCAGGCGCAATTCGGCGACCTTGCCCGCCACCGTCGCGGCCGAATCGATCGGCACCGTGCCCGCGAGCTCACCGGTGGCGGGATTGCGCACCTCGATCTCGGTCGGTTCCGGCTGTGCGGCAACCGGTTCCGGCTCGACCGCGGGTTTCGGCGCCGCCTTCTTGGCCGTGCCATTGGCGGCGGCCTTACGAGGTGCGGTTTTGCGGGCGGGACCCGCGGCGGGTTCGGTATTGGTCACGATGTGCTCTCCCACGTGCGCTGCATTGCGAACCGGTTCGGCTCAGAGCTGTGTGCCACAGCTCACTGAACTATGATCGTGACACAATTTAGCCGGGACATTCTTGGCACATAGGCTCAAGGATTCCGAATGGTTTTGTACTTTGGAACCAAATCTGGAGGTCCGCCCATGCCCATTATCGAGACCGATCCGGTCACCCGGCAATGGATCGCCGATTTCGTCGCCGAGAACCTGCGCCCGGAAACCCTGGAGCAGATCCTCACCCGCCTCGACAGCGCCGTCATCGCCCGCATCCCCGAACTCCGCGACCGGGATATGCGCCGCGATCTCCGCGCCAGCACCCGCGCGCACGCCTTCGAGGTGCTCAGCGGCCTCACCCAGGACCGCTTCGACTATCCGGTCCCCGAACAGGCGCACGCCTTCGCCCGCACCATCGCCCGCCGCGGCCACGATATCCGGCTGCTGCTGCGCGTCTACCACGTCGGCCAGGAGGCGCTGCTCGACTACATGACCGAGATCGTCGGTCAG
Source organism: Nocardia acidivorans NBRC 108247 (assembly GCF_001625085.1). Lineage (GTDB taxonomy): Bacteria > Actinomycetota > Actinomycetes > Mycobacteriales > Mycobacteriaceae > Nocardia > Nocardia acidivorans. Next base: position 6,676 of record NZ_BDAW01000068.1, on the reverse strand, counting down.
GGACAGCTGCCCCGCGATATCGAAAGATCGGTGCTGCTAAGGCTTTTCGACCGCTCCACACGCTGGATCAGCACCTCGGTGGAAGCGCTCACCGACACCTATATGCAGGAACGCGAGAGCGGCCTGCGCGCGGCCATCAACCAGCGCGCCGAAATCGTGCGCACGCTGCTCGACGGCGGCGACCTCGATCCCGAACAGGCCTCCGCCCGACTCGGCTACCGGCTCGCGCAGCGCCACCTCGCCCTCGTGCTCTGGACCGATGAGGACCGCGCTCCCGCCCCCACCGGGGGCGCCGACGACAGCACCGGACTGCTCGACCGCATCGCCGCCCGCTGTGCGAACGCCCTGGGCAACGGCAGTGTGCTGACCGTCCCCGCCGGGGCGGCGGCGCTGTGGGCGTGGATCGGCCTGGACGATGAACTCCCGGATCCCGCGCGGGCCCTGTGGCCGGTCGAGGAGACCGTGCGGGTGGCCGCCGGAATACCCGCGGCCCAGGTCGCCGGATTCCGCGGCGGACACCGCGAGGCCCTCGCCGCCCGGCAGGTCGCCGAACGCGCGCGGCCCGCCCTCGGAGCCGTCGTGCACTATCGCGAAGTCGAGGTGGCCTATTTGGCCGGAGCCGACGAGATCGCGATGCGGGCGCTCATCGATCGGGAATTGGGCGCGCTCGCGGCGTCCGGCGCGCACTCCACACGCCTGCGGGAAACCCTGCATGCCTATCTGCGCGCCCGCCGCAGTCCGGACGCGGCGGCGAAAAGCCTTGGCGTACACAAGAACACCGTGCGCTATCGCATTCAGCGCATAGAGGAACTACTCGGGCACTCCATCGACCGGCCCGGCCCGCGCCTGGAACTGGCACTGGATTGCGCGGCCGTATACGGGGTGCGCGCCTAGCTCGCGCCCTCGTCGACCGCCGCCTCACGCGCGGCGATCCGCCGCAACGGCGGTTCGGTCGGCGGCGGCACCTGGCGATCGGGCAGCTCCGCGAGCAGTTGTGTGGTGGCGGCCGCGATGGCCTCCACCGCCTTGTCCACCGCCGGTTTCGTGGCCGTGGTCAAACCCGAGACGCCGCTGACCTTGCGTACGAATTGCTGCGCGGCCGCGTAGATTTCCTGATCCGTCGCGGGGGGCTCCAGCCCGCGCAGGATGGTGATATTTCTACACATGCCCGAGAGAGTAGTGCCGTATCCACCTCCGTGACAGGTGAAGAAAACCGGGCCCGTTCGGAGCCGGGGCGAACCCGCCGGAGCGAAGCGGGAGCAAATGAAACTGCGATGAGACAGAATCGAGGTATGCCAGCCCGCGACGTGCCCACGTTGACGACCTTCCCCTACCCGGAGCTCGACCAGCGCGAGGACGACCACTGGTCCGGCGCACAGGTCGCCGACGACGAACTCCGCGCCCTGTCGCTGGGGGGTTTCTACTCCGCCCGGTGGGATGCCTTCCACGATGCCCTGCTGCTCGGACCCGAGCGCGAGCATCCACTCGGCGATCGCCGCGAACTCGCCATCGACACCTTGACCGGAGCCTGGGGGATCACCGACGGCACCGAGGCCATGGCATCCATGGAGCAACTGCTCGAGGGCATGCACTCACCGCTCTACGCGCTGGTGCATCCGCTCGTCATGGCGGGGATCAACTCACCCGAACGCGACCGCTTCGGCGAACGCGCCGACCGGCATCGCGCCTTCCTGCGTCAGGTCGGCTCGTTCCGCGGTATGGAGAATCCCGAAGCCCTGGTGCGCGACTACGACATCTGGTCCCAGGCCATCAAACTCGGCCTCACCGAACATCTGGTGCGCCCGTTGCCCACCGATATCCAGGCGTGGGATCTGGCGCGCGTGGTCGCGGTCAGCCGGATGGCCTATACCGCCGGGTATCTGGAGGCCGACGTCGCCTGGGGCTATCTCATGCGCGCACTGCCGCTGGCCCAGCGCAAATACCGCAATTGGCGGCAATTCGGCGATGCCTACCTGGCGGGCTGGACCTACTGGCAGGCGTGTGAGGATCTCGCCGAACTCAAGTCCGGCGGAGTGGATCGGCGCATGGAACTGCTACGCCTGTGGATGCGCCCGACCAGTCCGTGGCGGCGCATCGAACTTCAGCCGGAGGAGCAGCCCGAAGCGCCGGAGGAGTAGAAACAACTCTGACCCGCCCTGCGGCGGGTCAGAAACCCCTGCCGCGCAGGGGGTTTGGGGCCTCAGCCCCGGAGATTCTCGCGTGTGCCCGTCAATCGGGCAGTGAGCGCAGAATGCCGCGGCCGTAACGCTGGAATTGGGCGTCGTCCACCATGGCCAGGGAATGCCGTTCCACCAGCAATTCCCATTCCGAGTAGAGCTTGTGCACGCCCGGATCGGCGGGACCGGCCGCACCGTCGGCGGATTCCCGTTGAATCGCGAAATTCAATGCGCCGGTGACCCTCTCGGTATCGGCGCGATCGGTCCCGGTGAAATGCCAGGACAGATTCCCGTCGTTCACCTCGACCCCGTATTCACCCGGCGCGCCGCCGGAGTCCGCGGAATCGTCGGTGGCGCGCGCCCACAGCAGCGCGGCGATGGGTAGCTCATGCGCGAAACGCTTACTCGTGCCGAGCGAGACGAAGATCAGCCGTTTGGTGCTGATCGCGAGCAGTCCGGCCCCTTTCGCGGCGGGCGGCTGCGCGTTGACGAGCGCGGATTCGAGCACGTACTCGTCGGCGGTGACATAGCGGTGCAGCGCCGCGATGGCGGGCTTGGCATCACGCTTGGGGGCCATCCGGCGCACCGCGCGATCCACATCGGCGCGGGTCGGCCCGGAGCGACCCCAGGACGGGGCGGGCGGGGTGAGGTCGGGCGCGGCCACATCCAGGCGCTGGGTGCCCAGGATCTGATTGTTGATCCGCTCCACGATGACGGTGGCGGCGGGCACATCGTGTTCGGCGATGAGCACCGGCAAGGGCGTGCGGTCGGCGGGCACGCCGGTGAGCACGGGGGTGGGATAGCGCAGGTAGATCTCGATCACAACGGCGTCATCCGCGCGCCGGTTCAACCGCACCTTGAGGAGTTCGGCGACCGGTACGTCGAGCACGCGCTCGCCGTCCGTTCCCGGCCGCAGCACCGTCAGTCGCCCGTTGCCGTGCCGCACAATCGCTGTGGGTGTCCGTAGCTCGACTATGTCCATACCCCCTGCGCTCTGTTGTGTCGTCGCTTACGACGGGACGACCATGCCATCATTGTGACCACTCGGTCCGACACCAACGGGTAGATCATCCCGACGTGTTGCCGCAGATGATCGGGGAACCACCCGCGTTCTTCAGTCGTTCAGCTGTTGAACCGCATTAGCTGCCGAACTGCGCGATGTAACGACTCGACCCTACGGGGTAACGTGGCATGTCCGCATCCGTTCGCCGGAACGGGCGCGCCACAAAGCATCGCAGGCAAACCGGATACACCCCCCGGAAAGGACTGGCCGCCGGCCGACGCTCTATGAACCGCAAGACTGTGTTCCGCAACCTGGCCATAGTCGCGGGCTTTCTGCTCGTGATCTATCTGGTCAGCATCTTCAGTGATGACACGCGCGGCTGGCAGAAGGTCGACACGTCGGTGGCGCTCTCCCAGCTGCAAAACAAAGACAATGTCGACAACGTTCAGATCGACGACAAAGAACAGCAGCTGCGCATCACGCTGAAGAACGGCAATGAAGCGACCGACAGCTCGAAGAAGATCATCGCCAAATACCCCGGTGGCGGCGAGATCTCCCAGCAGGTGTTCCAGGCCGCGCAGAATTCCGGCGCGAAGGTCAACACCTCGGTGAAACAGGATTCCTGGCTGAGCCAGATCCTGCTCTTCATGCTGCCCATGGTGATTCTGCTGGGCCTGTTCATCTTCGTGATGTCGCGCATGCAGGGCGGCGGCCGCGGCGGCATGATGGGCTTCGGCAAGTCCAAGGCCAAACAGCTGTCGAAGGATATGCCCAAGACCACCTTCGCCGATGTGGCGGGCGCGGACGAGGCCGTCGAAGAGCTGTACGAGATCAAGGACTTCCTGCAGAACCCGGCCCGCTATCAGGCCCTGGGCGCGAAGATTCCCAAGGGCGTACTGCTGTACGGCCCGCCCGGTACCGGTAAGACGCTGCTGGCTCGCGCGGTCGCGGGCGAGGCGGGCGTTCCGTTCTTCACCATCTCCGGTTCGGACTTCGTCGAGATGTTCGTCGGCGTCGGCGCCTCGCGCGTGCGTGACCTGTTCGATCAGGCCAAGCAGAACAGCCCCTGCATTATCTTCGTCGACGAGATCGACGCGGTCGGCCGCCAGCGCGGCGCGGGCCTCGGCGGTGGCCACGACGAGCGTGAGCAGACGCTGAACCAGTTGCTGGTGGAGATGGACGGCTTCGGTGAGCGCACCGGAGTCATCATCATCGCGGCCACCAACCGCCCGGACATCCTGGATCCGGCGCTGCTGCGCCCGGGCCGTTTCGACCGGCAGATCCCGGTGAGCAATCCGGACCTGGCGGGCCGGCGCGAGATCCTGCGCGTGCATTCGCAGGGCAAGCCGATCGCCACCGATGCCGACCTCGAGGGTCTGGCCAAGCGCACCGTCGGCATGTCCGGTGCGGACCTGGCCAATGTCATCAACGAGGCCGCCCTGCTCACCGCGCGCGAACACGGCAATGTGATCACCGGTGCGTCCCTGGAGGAATCGGTCGATCGCGTGATCGGCGGCCCGCGTCGCAAATCCCGCATCATCAGCGAGCACGAGAAGAAGATCACCGCCTACCACGAGGCCGGGCACACCCTGGCCGCCTGGGCGATGCCCGATATCGAGCCGGTCTACAAGGTCACCATCCTGGCCCGCGGCCGCACCGGCGGTCACGCCATGACCGTGCCCGAGGACGACAAGGGCCTGATGACCCGCTCGGAGATGATCGCCCGCCTGGTGATGGCCATGGGCGGCCGCGCGGCCGAGGAACTGGTGTTCCACGAGCCGACCACCGGCGCCTCCTCGGATATCGATCAGGCCACCAAGATCGCCCGTGCCATGGTCACCGAATACGGTATGAGCGCCCGCCTGGGCGCGGTCCGCTACGGCCAGGAGCAGGGCGACCCGTTCCTGGGTCGCTCGATGGGCACCGCCTCGGATTATTCGCACGAGGTCGCCCGCGAGATCGACGAGGAGGTGCGCAACCTCATCGAGGCCGCGCACACCGAGGCGTGGGCCGTGCTCAACGACTACCGCGATGAGCTGGACGCCCTGGCGACCGCCCTGCTCGAGCGCGAGACCCTGCATCGCAAGGATCTCGAGGTCGTGCTCGCCACCATCGAAAAGCGGCCGCGCATTACGGCTTTCAATGATTTCGGTGGTCGCACCCCGTCCGATCGCCCACCGGTGAAGACCCCGCGCGAACTGGCCACCGAGCGGGGCGAGCCGTGGCCGCAGGAGCCGGTGCGCCCGGTGGTCCCCGTCGGACAGCCCGCCAACGGCTTTCCCGCGGACCCGGCCTACCAGGGTGGACAACCGCAGTACGGCGGCTACCCGGCACCGCCCGCCCCGGCCGGTTATCCGATGCCGAATACCGGTAGCTACCCCCGGCAGGGCGGTACGCACGGTTCGCGTCCGGATTACGGCGCTCCGGCGGGTTGGTCCGCACCGGGCTGGCCGCCGCAGGAGGACGAGCAGCAGCCGCAGCAGCCGCGTCAGGCCTACGGGGGCTGGGCGCCCGCGGGGGGACAGCGCTACCAGCCGGGTCAGGGCCAGCCGGGATATCCGCAGCCCGGCTACCCGCAGCCGGACTATCAGGCTCCGCAGTCCCCGGGCAACCAGCCCGCCGGGAATGAGGGCGATGACAACAACGGTTGGGACGGACCGAACGGTCGTCGCTGACCGGGACCCGGATACGCTCATCAGGTTCGTGGTCCCGCTCCGGCGGGGCCGCGGGCGAGCGCCGTTGTAGACGGCGCGCCAGCACACAGTTCGCGACTCCGCTCGGGCCGGGTTCGACCCGAGGGCGGACACGGGCCGGTTCAGCCGGCGGCCGCGGACCTGCCGTCCCTCGCGGGTGCGGCATATCAACACAGGAGGTGTCGATTGTCGGCCAACAACCGTGTCGTCTCCGGCCCGATCGCGCTCGGCACCGGACGGCCGTTCGATCAGGAGCGAGCCGAGGCGGCCGTTCGCGAATTGTTGCTCGCGGTCGGTGAGGATCCGGACCGTCCCGGTCTCGCCGATACCCCGGCGCGCGTCGCCCGGGCGTACCGGGAAATGTTCGCCGGGCTGTACACCGAGCCGGAGCAGGTGCTCAACACCACCTTCGACGAGGGGCATCAGGAACTGGTGCTGGTCCGCGACATCCCGATGTACTCCACCTGTGAACACCATCTGGTGGCATTCCACGGCATCGCGCACGTGGGCTACATTCCGGGCCCGCACGGCCGGGTGACCGGCCTGTCGAAACTGGCGCGGCTGGTGGACCTCTATGCCAAGCGCCCGCAGGTGCAGGAGCGCCTCACCAGTCAGATCGCCGACGCGCTGATGAGCAAGCTGGATCCGCGCGGCGCGATCGTGGTGGTCGAGGCCGAACACCTGTGCATGGCCATGCGCGGGATTCGCAAGCCCGGCGCCAGCACCACCACCTCGGCCGTGCGCGGCCTCTTGCAGACCAACGCCGCCTCGCGCTCCGAGGCCCTGGACCTCATCCTGCGGAA
>NZ_BDAW01000067.1 GCF_001625085.1 Nocardia acidivorans NBRC 108247 | reverse complement strand
GGTGCGGCCGCGCGCACCCGGGCCGGGCGGCCGGGCGTTTCGGTCTCGGCGTACTTGCCGAGCCGTTTGGTCGGCGGGAATCCGTGCGCGGGTGCGATGAGCAGTGCCAGAATCGCCGCGAACGGAATCACCGCCACATAGAAGCGCAGGAAGGCGAAGGTGGAACCCGTTGCGTAACTGAGCATCTGGAAGGCCAGCACCGATCCGAACAGCAGCACGGGCACCACCACGGGAACATCCCCGCGCCGCACCGCCAGCGCGCCGCTGATCGGAATCAACAGCGGCAGCAGCGGAGCCAGAATCAGCATGGCCGCGAGCGAATACTCCAGCGCCGCCACCGGATTCCCGGGCACAGTCGCACCGGATTGCGCGAGAATCGCGGAATTGCCGTACTGCGAGGTGAACTGCTGGAACGCCTGTCCGGTGATCAACCAGCTGGTGACCGCCCACACCACGAAGGACAGCGCCACCGGGGCGCTCACCAGCACCAGATCCATTGCCGCCCCGGCGAATCGATGATCGCCGACGCGCCTGCGGTGGTAGCTCAGCGCGAAGACCAGCAGCCCCGCCGCGGCGGCCGGAGCCAGCGCGTCGTATCGGGTCAGATAGCCCAGGCCCAGTGCGATGCCCGCCGCCACCAGGTCGTGTACGCCGTCGGTGCGCACCCAGCGCATCAGCCGCCGCACCGCCCAGCACAGGCAGAACAGGAACAGCGCCTCGCTCATGCCATTGCCGCCGTACACCACCACCATCGGATTGAGCGCGAACACCACCGTGATCACCGCGCACAGCCAGCGCGGCGCACCGCGATCCACGCCGATACCCCACACCACGGTCACCGCGCCCGCCATGAACAGCGCGGTCATCACCACCCCGGACACGCCCCAGCGGGTGATGGCCGAACTCCACGGCGCGAACGCCACGAACGGCAGCTGCGCCAGCGAGGTGAGCGGGGTGAAGACGAAGCCGATGGCGGACAGGTGCGGATCCCGGCTGAACAGCGCCGATTGAGTGGCCGAGACCCGGCTCAGCGCATCGCCCATCAGATAGCCGCGCCCGGCGGTGAGCAACAGTCCGGTGCCCAGATACATCAGCGCGGAGACCGCGAAGATGATCCGGGAGATCCGCCCGCCGGTCATTCGGCCGTCTCCCTCGCGGCGCCCAGACCGTGAAAGGTCTTCTCCCAGTAGGACGGATTACGAATCAGCTGCCAGCACCCCTTGGTCGAGGCGATGGCCATCAGGAGCCAGTACGCGGGCGACAGCAGACACGGCAGCAGCAGATCCGGTCGATCGTTCTCCCGGCAGGCCACCAGATTCATGTACACCGTCGCGGCATTGCCGAGCACCAGGGCGATGAGCGCCGGGAAGTACACCGCCGCCGGGAACAGCTTCTCGATAATCCACGGCTGTCCGAAGATCCAGGTCAGCGTGATGAACCAGAAGAGCAGATTCAGGCAGGCGATGATCGGCGTCCCGGCCAGAATAAGGGTGAAGCGCAAGAAGGCGACCGGGCCGATCTTGCGCCACAGCTGAATCGGCCGCCGCGCGTGCACCAGCCAGCTCTGCAGATAGCCCTTGTACCAGCGCGAGCGCTGCCGAATCCAGTTGATCGGATCCGGATTCGCCTCCTCCAGGGTGGTGGAATCGATGACGGCCGTGGAGTATCCGCGCGCCGCGATCCGCACCCCGAGATCGGCGTCCTCGGTCACGTTGTACGGATCCCAGGCCCCGATATCGATCAGGACACCGCGCCGGAAGTGATTCGAGGTGCCGCCCAGCGGAATCGGCGCACTACTGCGCATGAGCCCGGGCAGCAGGAACCCGAACCACAGCCCGTAATCCATGGTGAACCAGGCGGTCAGCAGATTCTGCCGGGCATTGTGGAAGGCGAGTTTGGCCTGCACGCACACCACCGAGCGCGGCAGACTCGCGAAAGCCGCCACCACCCTGCGCAATTGGAGCGGATCGGGAATGTCCTCGGCATCGTAGATGGTGACGATATCCCCGGTGGCCGCGTGCAATCCGTAATTGCACGCCTTGGGTTTGGTGCGCGGATCGGCGGCGGGCACCAGCACGATGGTGATGTGTTCGCTTCCGGCGGCGCCGATTCCGGCGGCGCGGGCGGCCGCGATGGTGGGCGCGTCGTCCGCCTCGAGCAGCAGCAGGGCCTGCATGCGATCGCGCGGATAGTCCAGTCCGTTCAGCGCCGCGATGAGATCGCCGACCACCTCGGGTTCGCCGTAGGCGGGCACCAGAATCGTGTACGGCGGCAGGGCGTCGTCGGCGAGCGCGAGCGCCTGCTCATCGGTGACGGTGAGAATGGCGTCGCGCGCCATACCCCGGGTGAAGATCAGCACCCGGTCCGCGATCACCGCGATGTACCCGAGCGTGCAGACCGCCACCAGGACGGTCAGCGTCCGCATGGGCGCGAAGACCGCGCACACCAGCACGATCGCCAGCGCCGCCAGCACCGTATTGCGTTGCCACGGTAGGAAAGCCACCGCGGCCGAGGCCATCGGATCATTGTCCCGCAGGCCCTGTACCGCCGCGCGCAGCGCGAACTCCCGCTCGTCCGGGGTGGCCAGACCGGGCAGCTCGCCGGTCATCCACCCGCCCCCAATCGCACGATCTCGCGGCCGACGGAGATCAGCATCTCGCCGTCCTTCACTTCGATGTCGACCTCGTCCATGGCATTGTTCGGATCGACATTGACCGCATTGCCGCGCAGGAACTGATGCAGCAGATTGTTCAGATTGCTGCCCGCCCACGGCTCCGGCTGTGGGAAGTCCGCCCCGGGCAGATGGTTGTCGGCGGCGATCAGGCTGACCCGCTCGGCCCCGCCCTGCCCCTGCCAATTCCAGCTCAGATAACTCCAGCTCAACAGCCGCTGATCATCGAGCACGGTATTGAGCCGCGCGGTCACCCCGTGCCCCAGATCGACTCGCCTGCCCGGTGTCACGCGCGGCTGCACCAGCTTGTACATGGTGAACTCCGGATACTTGTCCACATTGTGTGGGCTGTCCGAGCGCACCACGTCGACCATGATGCGCCGGCGCCGGGAATCCTTGTCCCACTCCGGATTACCGCGCTGGGCGCGCAATTGCTGTCGCACCCAGGTGGTGTCCGGGCCGTAATACCTGGAGGCCCACGGGTATTCGCGCTCACCCAGCAGGGTCCAGCCCGGTGGGACGGCGGGCGCGTGCGCGATGATCAGCCCGGGCACTTCCAGGCTCGGCAGCCGGTAGTCCTCGGGCATCGGAATGAGCGCGAACAGCGCCGCCGCCACCACCGCGGTCACCGCCGCGGCGCGCGACTGCGCGGCGGTGAGCGGACGGATCGGCCTATTCAACGGCCGCACATGCGCCCAATCGCGGTGGTACAGATACATGACCGCACACACCACGAATACCGTCGTGATCGGCGGGATCAGCTCGTACGCCAGTTGCGGCGCGTGCGGGAAGCCGACCGCCATGACCGTGAGCACCACCGCCCCGAGCACCACCGCCCCGAGGGCCGCGGCCAGCGCCCGCTGCCGGGTACGACCCGAGGCGATGGCGGCCGCGGCGATCGCGAACACCAGCGCCGCAATGCCTTGCGCGACCTTGGTGCCGCCGAACTGCACCACCATGCCGCGGAAGACCCACGGGAACGCCGCCAGGAACAGCAGCCACGCGGGCCAGAACCGGAAGACCGGGCGCAACCCGAACATCAGAATGCTGACACTCATCAGAAACAGCGGCGCGGCGAGCAGATCCAGATGCAGCACCTCGTACTCGTACCGGTAGCGCAGCACCAGCAGACCCTCGAGCGCGGCGGTGCCGGCCAATCCGAGCAGGCCCACGATAATGTCGGATTGCCGGTCGTAGATGGGTAATTCGTCCCGATGCCGCAGGGCGATGCCGATGGCCGCGAACAGTGCCAGCACCGGCAGCGCGAAGACATAGCCGATATCCGAACCCTGGCGCACATCCTCGATCAGTTCGAGCCACAGCTTCCAGAACGCCGCCGTGGTGCAGGCGAGCACGATCGCGAAACGCATGGCCGTCGGCCACGGCACGCGATGTCCGCGCGCGGGCCGTGGCGTCGGGGGAGTCTCCAGGGTGGCCGTCATCGGCGTCAGCGCCTGCGGCGACGCCGCAGCAGGATGACCAGCCCGGCGAGTACGCCCGCCGCCAGCAGTATCCCGCCCGCGAGGGCGAGCGTGTGCGCCACCGGAATGCCGGAATCGTCCATGGCCGCCGCCGCGTCCGCCTCGGCGGTCCCGGCGAGCGGATCGAAGAACTCCGGTTCCCGGTCACCGGCCTGCAATAGCACCGGACCTGTCAGCTGGAACGACCGATCGGGATCGGCCACCAGCCAATTCAGCACGCGATCGAGATGGTCGGGCGCATTGGTCGAGGTCGCGACGAGCACGGTGCGCCGCCCACTCCACACGGCCTGGAGGGAACCGAACTCGAGGGGCGGCGTCAGATCGATCCGCGACCGCAGATAGGCGTCGTCGCCGTAGACGACCAGCGTCTCGCCATTGCGGCTCAACGGCAGGGTGGGAACCTCCGGACTCTGACCGTGCGGGACCACCAGAATGGCGGGCAGTCCGCTGCGCTCGACCTCCTCGATCGAGACCAGTTCAGGTCGCAGCGGCACCGCGGTCAGACGCTGTACGGCGATGAGAATCTGTGCGGCCCTGACGGTATCGGCGAATCCGGGGGTCTCCAGGCCGACCTGCACCCGCGGCAGCAGCGCCTGCGGCACCGCGCCCAGGCCCGGCGGCACCGGCGGTTTCGCGAGTTCCCCGCGCACCTCGCCGTCCGGGTCGATGGTGAGGGTGACCGGCTGCTCCAGTCCGCAGCCGTGCGTGAGACCCGCCTGCTGCAGGGTCACCGATACCGTGGTGAAGCGCCCCAGCAGCTCATCGGGAATGGTGACCCACTGATCGAATGTACCGGTCGGCTCGACCGGCCAGGCCGCGATCTGCCGCTCGCCGACGGTCACCGCGAGCTGCCCGTTCAAGGTCTGCGGCAGCGGAGTGTGGTTGCCGTGCACATGAATTCGCACATTCTTCGACGGCCGCCCGAGCCGGGTCTGATCGATGGCGAAGTCCACCCGCACATACCCGATGGCGGTCGCGCTGAGCTTGCCCTGGCCGAGCTCCTGGAGCGTGGTGGTGTCCGGGGCCAGCTGCGGTGCGGCGGGCAGTCCCACCGCGGTGGCGGCCGAGGCCATTGCCGCCTTGGCCAAATCGCTGGTGAGCAAACGGATCTGGGTGGGCAGCGACTTCTCGTCACCGGAGACGGTCAGCACCGGGGTAGGACCGCCGGAGAGCCGCAATCCGGCTTCGGTGCCCGTGCGCACCACGATCTGCCGCTCCAGGAAGGCCGGGGGATGGTCGGGAAGTGTTGTGCCCGACTCGATTCGGCGAATATCCAGCGCGACCGGCTGGCGGGTGTACCGGGCGGTCACCGCGGTGCTGAGCGACAGCACGCCCGCGCTCTCGGCCTCGGTGGGATCGCCGGGCATGTAGATGGTCAGGCGCTGCAACGCGGGCGGCAGGAATTCGGCTACCGTGGCCGGTTGCGCCTCCTCGCCGAAGTAGACGACCGAGGCGTCGGCCAGCGTCGCGGGCCTGCCCATCCAGTCATCGACGCAGATTCCGGGTTCGGGCACCAGCGACGAGGTCAGCGTGACGGTGACGGCGTTGTTCTCCACCGCCGCCCCGAGCAGTGAAATGCGCACCGGCGCACGGGGATCCGTCGGCAGCGTGACCCGATCCAGGAAACGGTCGCCCGAGCGCGCGTCCAGGGTCGCCCGCGCCACATTCGGCGGCAACCGCATCGCGCCCACGAGCGCGGTCGGTGCGAGCCCGGGCAGGATCGGCAGCGTGAGCGTCACCTCGTGCTCGCGCCCCGGGAACTCCAGGGTCCTGCCCAGACCCAGACCCGGCAGGGCGATCGGATGATCCACCGGTTCGGCCACCGCCATCACGGGCACCGCCGTCATGGTGAAAGCCGCTGTGAGCAGAGCGAATACAGCTGTCGCCGCACGCAAACTCATGAATTGGTCTCCTGTGAAGGGTCGCGCGCCGCCCTTACAGCCAGGTCGGGTCGCCGAAAACCGCGCCACTGTCGTCTACTTCGGCAGATTTGGCGTAGAGATAGGTGTACTGGCGAATGGCCACCGGTCCCGTGCACTGATTGACCGCGATATGGAAGTCCCGGATCACGATCTGGACCTCCTTGCCCGGCATCAGATCCTTCTCCGCGACCGGCACATCCTTGACCTCACCCGGACTCAGATTGACGCTCAACGGCACCTGCACATTGGGTCCGATCACCGCCACCCCGAGGCCGGGATCCGGGATCACCGGAATATTGACGGTGGGTGCGTAGGCCTGTGGGATCGCGCCGACGTTTCCGTTCAGCAGATTCACCGCGCAGCCGACGTGATAGCCGGTCTTGAGCTGACCACCGGCCACACCGTCGACCCGACCGTAGGCCACGGTGCTGACCAGCGCCTCACGCGAGGTGCCGACCTGATTCAGCGGGGCGATGCGATTGACCGATTCGGTGCGGTTGCCGACGGTGAAACTTCCGATGGGCGAGGCGAAGGTGCGCTCGTGCGAGGCCAGATCGACGACATCGGCCTGACTCGGCGGCGCGGCGCACAGCATGATTCCGCTGGTGATAAGGAACATCCCGACCGGTTTCGACCGCATACCGCCTACGGTAATAGAGAAACCGCATGACTAGCCGGTATGACACGAACCGACTGGTCGCGATTCAGCTCCGTTCGATCATCCCGGGCCGGGCGATCGCGATAATCCAGCGCAGTGCCGCCGCGGTCGCGCCCGCCAGCACGGCGAGCTGCGCGGAACCGGTGATCAGTAGCAGTGTCAGGGCCAGGAGTACGGCGACCGCGAGGGCCTCCAGCTTGAAGACCGGCCAGGCCGTACCCGCGATAGTCACGGTAGCGAGGCGCGCGCGACGGCGGCGCATCTGCGTCGGGTGAACCACTGTCATTGCATCAGGCTACCCGCCGACCGAAAGTTCGGGCAAGCTAACTTTTCTGTCGGGAACATAACAGGATCCCGGAGTGTTAGCTGGGTCATGCCACTTACCGGAGAATACGAACCCAGCCCCACCGCCTGGGCCCGTGAGCAGGCCGAGCTGTACGAGGGCTCGAACGGCGAGAAGGGCAACACCATTCAGGGCAAGCCCATCATTCTGCTCACCACGCGCGGCGCGAAGTCCGGCAAGCTGCGCAAGACCCCGCTCATGCGGGTCGAGCACGAGGGTGAGTACGCGGTCGTCGCCTCACTCGGCGGCGCACCCAAGAATCCCGTCTGGTACTGGAATATCAAGGCCGATCCGCATGTCGAATTGCGGGACGGCGCGGTGGTGAAGGATTACACCGCTCGCGAGGTCACCGGCGACGAGAAGGCCATCTGGTGGAAGCGCGCAGTGCAGGCGTGGCCGGATTACGAGAACTACACCAAGAAGACCGATCGCGAGATTCCGGTCTTCGTGCTGACCGAACGCGACTGACGTCCGTCGCTTCCGTCCCTTACGCCGACCGGGTTCGCCCGGTCGGCGTATTGCTGCCCGGACCGGCTCAGTAACATGTGCCGGGTGTCCGATCCGCTTGTAGTCGCAGAGAAAGTATCCAGTCACGTGCCCGAGCTGAGCGCGGACGAAATCGATGCTGCCGCCAAGCGAATTTCCGTCATTCTCGAGCCGACGCCGCTGCAGCGAATCGCGCGGTTGTCGGCGGCGACGGGTGCCGAGGTCTACCTCAAGCGCGAGGACCTCACCGCCGTGCGCTCCTACAAGCTGCGCGGGGCCTACAACCTCATCATCCAGCTCAATGCCGCCGAACGCGCCGCCGGCGTGGTCACGGCCAGCGCCGGAAACCATGCCCAGGGTGTGGCTTTCGCGTGCAAGGCGATGGGGATCCACGGCCGCATCTACGTCCCGAGAACCACTCCCAAGCAGAAGCGTGATCGCATTCGCGTGCACGGCGGCGAATTCGTGCAGTTGATCGCCCTCGGCGACACCTATGACGCGGCCGCCGCGGCCGCCGCCGACGATGTGGCGCGCACCGGCGCGACCATGGTGCCGCCCTTCGACGATCCGCGCACCGCCGCGGGTCAGGGCACCATCGCCGCGGAATTCCTGGAACAGCTCGACCGGGCCCCGGATCTGGTGGTGGTGCCGGTGGGCGGCGGTGGCTGCCTGGCCGGAATCAGCACCTATCTGCGGGAACGGTCGCCGCACACCATGATTCTGGGCGTCGAGCCCGCGGGCGCGGCCTCCATGACCGCGGCGCTGGTGGCCGGGGGTCCGGTCACCCTCCCGGAGATCGATCCCTTCGTGGACGGCGCGGCCGTGCGCCGGATCGGCGCGGTGCCCTATACCGCGGTCTCCCGGCTCGGCGGCGGGGTGCGCTCGCACGCCTCGCTGCCTCTACTGACCGCGACCGAATCCGGTGGCGGCGCAGGCGCTTTCCGCATGATGACCGTCGACGAGGGCGCCATCTGCACCGCCATGCTCGAGCTCTATCAGAACGAGGGCATCGTCGCCGAGCCCGCGGGCGCGCTGGCCACCGCGGCGCTGCGCGATATCGAGATCGCGCCGGGCGCGACGGTGGTGTGCCTGCTGTCCGGCGGCAACAACGATGTCTCGCGGTACGGTGAGGTCATCGAGCGGTCGCTGGTGCATCAGGGGCTCAAACACTATTTCCTGGTGGACTTCCCGCAGGAGCCGGGCGCGCTGCGGCGCTTCCTGGACGAGGTGCTCGGACCCGATGACGACATCACGCTGTTCGAATACGTCAAGCGCAACAATCGGGAGACCGGGGCGGCGCTGGTCGGTATCGAACTCGGATCGCCGGAGGGTTTGGAGCCGCTGCAGAAGCGGATGGACGAATCCCCGATTCGCGGCGAACGTCTCGATCCCGGTTCGCCCGCGTACCGCTATCTGACCTGATCGACGCGATCCCGGGCAGGAGGGAAGACCCTGCCCGGGACGGTCGTTCGCGATCCACCCCACTGGGATCGCGCGTTCGGGGGGTCACAGGTGCAGCAGATATCCCCGTCCGGCCGGGTGAATGAGTTGCGGCTCACCGAGTTTGCGGTCGAGCCGGTGGATGACATCCTCCACATTCGCCGATGACGGTGTCGCACCGCAGTATTCGGCGATCTCGGTGCGGCTGACCATGGTCCCGGCGCGCGCCGCGAGCAGTTCCAGCGCGCAGAATTCGGGCGAGGTCATAATGAGCAGGACGCCATTGCGCTGTACGCGCCGGCGCAGTCGATCCACCACCAGATCACCGACGGTCAGCACCGGTGCGGGCGAGCGGGGGCGGCGGCCGCACAGGGCTCGCACCCGGGCGGCCAGTTCACTCAGCGAGAACGGTTTGGCCAGATAGTCGTCCGCGCCGCTGGCATAGCCCTCGGTGCGATCGAGTGGGCTGTCCCGCGCGGTGATGACCAGCGCCGGGGTGCGCTGCTTCGAATCCCGTTGCCGCCTAACCAACTCCAGCCCGTCCCCGTCGGGCAGCCCGCGATCGACGATCAGGCAGTCGTAGCGGCGTTCCCCGCAGCTCCGCCGGGCCTCGGCCAGATTTCGGGTCAGATCGACCAGGAAACCGGCCTCGCGCAATCCGGCGGCCACCCGATCGCCCAGATCGTCATCGTCCTCGCACACCAGAATCCAGAGGCTGCGGGTCGTCATCCGATCGTCGGGCATGCGCCCACGGTGCCATCTCGATCATGAACGAATTATGAGCGGTCCGGGATAACGCGAACACCCGGTTCCCGCGATGAATCCGAGTAGTCCACTACGCAGGAGACCCGATGCTCGCGGCGGGAGGATCTGTTCATGAAAAGACTTGTGGTGTGCTGCGACGGCACCTGGAAGGCCGAATCGTCCACGACGGTCTCGAACATCGTCAAAATCGCCCAGACCGTCTGCCATGCCGGTGCCGATCCGCACGGCGATACCGTCGGTCAGCGCGTGTATTACATCTCGGGTCCCGGCGCCCGCGGATTCACCACCGACCGGCTGCTCGGCGGCGCGTTCGGGCTCGGGTTGGAGGCCAATCTCTCGGCCGCCTACTGGCAATTGGCGCTCAATTGGGAGCCCGGCGACGAGATATTCATCTTCGGCTTCAGCCGCGGCGCGTACACCGCACGCAGCCTGGCCGGGATGATCCATCGCCTCGGCATCCTTACCTACCGGGCCATGATCGACGGTAAATATCCGGACGCGCTGAAGATCTACCACACCCGCAAGGCGCACCCGGATGATCCGGATCCCCCCGAATGGGCGGAATTCCGCAGGGCAAACTGCTATCCCGATCCGGTGGTGATCAACTTCCTGGGCGTCTTCGACACCGTGGGCGCCATGGGCATTCCCGGTATCACCGCCTGGCGGCACCGCTTCCACGATGTGCGGCTGTCCAATACCGTCCACTGTGCGCGGCAGGCGCTGGCGCTGAACGAACGCCGCCGCGCCTTCGAACCCTGTCTGTGGGAGGTCCCGGTCGAGATCGGTCACAAATACCGCCGCACCGATCGGGTGAAACAGGTCTGGTTCGAGGGCGTGCACAGCGATATCGGCGGCGGTTACCCCGAATGCGCGCTCTCGGACATCACGCTGCACTGGATGATTCGCGAGGCCGAGGCCGAGGGCCTTCGCTTCGATCACACCCGCCTCACCACCCTGCGCGAACACTGCCCGCATCCGCCGAAAAAGCATCTGCTGCTGCACAATTCGCTGGGCCCGGCATTCCGGGTGCTCAATTTCATCCGCCTGCTCCGCAATCCGCGCAGTCCGCGCTTCTATTGGGATTCCTGGCGGCGCATTCTCACCCCCACCGACCAGGCCAGCTATCTGGCCTCCTCGGCCCGGCACGCGCGCGACTACCACCCCGACAATCTCAGGCGCTGGCATGAAAGTCTGGTCGGCCCAATCCCTTCCGCCCTGATCGAACCCACCGAACTGGGTCCGCTCGACACCCCGGAGCCCGAACCCGAACCGATCCCGGAGGCGATGAAGCAGGCGGTGTGAGCATCGGTCGCGATTCCTTCGCACGGTGCGCCGGGTCTACCCGTCGATGGCGCGACCCGTCCGAGAGGTCGCCCGCGATGAGAGAGCTGACCGCCGTGACTCTTCCGACCACCATGCGCGCCCTGCGACAGACCTCGCTGCGCGGCCCGCAGGATATGCGTTCGATCACCGACGCACCGGTGCCGAGCCCGGGGCCGGGTGAGGTGCTCATCCGCGTCGCCGCCGCCGGGGTCAATTTCGCCGATGTCTCCCAGGCCCACGGCGCATTCGGGAACGGTCCCCGACCGCCGTACCTGGCCGGATTCGAGGGGGCCGGTGAGGTGGTGGCGATCGGCGACGGGGTCGGCGATCCGCGGCCGGGCACATGCGTCACCGGCGTCGGCTATGGGGCCTTCGCCGAGTACATGGTGCTGCCCGCGCGGGCCGTCCTGCCGGTGCCGCCCGGTTGGACGGCCGAACAGGCGCTGGGTCTCGCCGTGAACTGGCCCACGGCCCTGGCCGCGGTCAAGATCCTCGGCCGGATCGCCGCGGGGGAGACCGTGCTGATCCACGCCGCCGCGGGTGCGACCGGGCAGGCCGCGGTGACCCTGGCCAAGCATTACGGCGCGACGGTCATCGCCGCGGCCGCACCCGCCAAACACGAGATCGTGCGGGCGCTCGGCGCGGATCACGTCGTGGACTCCCGTTCCGATCGGCTCGCCGCCGAGGTATTGGCCTGCACCGACGGCGGGGCCGATCTGGTACTCGAATGCGTCGGTGGTGACACCTTCGACGCCAGCCTGCGCGCGGCCAAGCGGATCACCGGCCGGGTGGTGGTCTTCGGCCTACCGGGCGGCGAGGCCGCGCTCACCAACTGGGATCTGGTGTACAGGCACCAGATTCAGCTCCTCGGTGTCAATATCGGCGTGCTCGCCGAGGCCGCGCCGCGATTGTTCGGCGCGCTCATGGCCGAACTCGGCGCGCTGCTGACCGCCGGTGTCGTGCGCCCCGGCACTCCCGGCACCCATGATCTGGCGGACGGGCCGAAGGTGCTCGCGGAGCTGGAGAACCGGACTACCATCGGCAAACTGGCCCTGCTGCCCTGAGCCCCGGCGCTCCGACCTGCGGTTCGATTCCTGCGCGGCGGTGCCCGAGTCGTAAGGGTGACAGTCCCGCACGTCGGGACCGGCCCGGACGAGGAGTAGTGCATGGCAGGCAGGGGATCGACCGCGGCGGAGCCGAACCGGGACGGGTTCGCCGCCGATACCGAGCCGTATCGGCGGGAATTGCTGGCGCACTGCTATCGGATGGTCGGCTCGGCGCATGACGCCGAGGATCTGGTGCAGGAGACCTACCTGCGAGCCTGGCGGGCCTACGCAGGATTCGAGGGCCGGGCCTCGGTGCGGTCCTGGCTGTATCGGATAGCCACCAATGTGTGCCTGACCGCGGTGCAGCCGCGGCGGATGCGGGTGCTGCCCTCCGGATTGGGCGGACCGGCCGAGGATTCCGGTCGAAGGCCGAGTTCTCTTGCAGCGGGCGAGGTTTCGTGGCTGGAACCATTGCCGGACAGTTGGATCGCCCCGGCCGTGGACGATCCGGCGGCCACCGTGATCGCACGCGAATCGCTGCGGTTGGCGCTCATCGCGAGCCTGCAGCACCTGCCGGCCCGGCAGCGCGCGATGCTGATTCTGTGCGAGGTGCTGGCCTTCTCGGCGGCGGAGACCGCCGAAATACTCGGCACCACCCGCGCGGCGGTCAAGAGCGGGCTGCAACGGGCCCGGGCCCGGCTCGCGGAACTCCGGCCGGAGCCGGGGGAGTCGCTCGAGCCGACCGATGAGCGGGCGCGCGCACTGCTCGACGGATACATCGCGGCCTTCGAGCGGTCCGATGCCGGACTGCTGGAACAGGTGCTGCGCACGGACGCCACCCTCGAGGCCACGCCGTTCCGCGACTGGCAGGCGGGGCGGGTTCGGTGTCTGCGGCTGCTCGACACGCACGTGATGGGCGTGTCGGGGGATTGGCGGATGGTCCCCACCGCCGCCAACGGCCAGCCCGCCGCGGTGATCTATCGCCGGGATGCGGACGGCGTCCCGCGCCCGGACGGAATTGTGGTGCTGACGGTGACGAATACCGGTGTTTCACAAGTGGTCGCGTTTCATCACAACCCCGGATTGGTCGCGCTGTTCGGCTTTCCCGACGCACCGTGAAACGCGGTTTCTCGGCGCGCCGAAGCGGTATTCGCCCCGGGCGATCGCGTGCGAACATGCCGGTAACCCGCCGAACGACCTTCAGATACCGCGAATCCTGTTGTGTCACCGGTATCGTCACAACGCATGACGGAAAAGAAGCCCATCGGCCTGCTTGTCGGTGCGTTTGTTTGCGCCACCGTATTCACATTGAATCCGTCCGCGGCCTGGGCCTCGGGTGATACCGGCCCCGCCGCGCCGGTACCCGGAGCCGGACCCGGAAAGTCCCTGCCCGCAGGTGTGGCGCCGGAAAAGGTGGTCCCGGCCCCCGAGAAGATTATTCCCGCGCCCCCGCCGGGTGCCGGCGCGTGGTGCCCGACCCTCTGAAACCTATTTCCCTCAACGCACCAATAGGGCCACGGGCAACCGGGCGAACAGCTTCTCCAATCGCGATCGCCCGGAGAAAGTATGGCCGGTCAGCCGATCGGTCCAATGTCCCTGTGGCAGATCGAGAACGGTATCGCCCCACCCACCGGCTTCGTCGAGCCGAATGCTGTGCCGGGTGACGGCGACGATCACCTCCGGGGTCTCGCCATTACGCCCGCGGGCGTACGACACGAGGTGTTTGGCGTGATCACCGGAGGCGAACAATGGCGTGTACGTCCCGCCGACAAAGCATTCGGGGCGTTCTCGCCGTAGCCATAGCGCATAGGCGACTATCCACATTTTCACCGCGCCGGTGGGGTCCAGATCCGGTGTCCCGGTGAGCGATTGCAAGAGCAGTGACCGGTGGGTGAAATCGACGGGTCTGCGATTGTCGGGGTCTACCAGCGAATCCTCCCAGAGTTCGCAGCCCTGATAGATATCCGGAATTCCCGGCCCGCACAGCTGAAGCAGCTTCTGTGCCAGGGCGTCGGTCCAGGCGTGCGTCGCCAGATCGGTGACGAATTCCCCCATTTCGACGCCGACCGGACCGTCGATCACCGCATCTATCCAGCGATGCACCGAGTTCTCGAATTCGAGATCCGGCTCCTCCCATGAGGTTTGGGTGCCCGCCTCGCGAATGGCCTTCTCCGCGAACTGATGTACGCGTTCGCGGAAGCCCGGCACGATCCCGGCGGGTCTGCCGTCCGCGGGCCACGCGCCATACATGTTCTGCAGCAGGAACAGCGCGGTCGCGCCGTCGGGGCCGGGGGCCATCTCATGCCACGCGGCCACCGATCGCGCCCAGATATCGGGTACCTGCGAGAGCATGCCGATGCGCGCCCGGGTGTCCTCACCGCGTTTGGTGTCGTGGGTGGACAGCGTGGTCATGGTGGCGGGCCAGCGTGCGGCCCGCTCGGCATTGGCGAGATGGAATTCGACGACCGAACCGCCGAAGCGCGTCGGATCAGAGCCCATCTCCTGAAGTGAGACCAGTCGCGCCGCGCGGTAGAACATGGTGTCCTCCACGGCTTTCGCGGTGACGGCCCCGCCGACCTGATGGAAGCGGGTGGCCGCCTCGCCGCGGACCGCGAGCGCGGTGACCAACACCTGTAGCGGTGCGGTGAGTTCGCTGTTGCGCCCGGCCACCTCGGCCACCACCCGGCCGATGGTCCCGGCCAGCGGCGCGTAATCCGCGCGCGCCACCGGCATATGCGAGAGCACCTCGATGGTGGCGTTGGTCAGCGCCATGGTGTCGAAGGCGTCCGCGCGCGCATCGCGTTTGATCGCCGCGACCAGTCGCCGCACCTCGGGCACCAGCATGGTCTCGGCTACCGCCCGCTTGATCCGATGCTCATGCTCCTCGAACCAGACGCGGTCGCTGCCGTGCCCGGTGAACTGCCGGGACAGATCGGTGAGGATCTTCTCGCCATCGGGATCGATGAGTACGCCACCGATATCGGCGAGCGCGTCGTAACCGGTGGTGCCGTCGATGGGCAGGCCGGAGTCCAAGGGTTCGCCGTGCGCGAGCACCTTCTCGACCAGCAGCAGCCGGTGCGGTCCGATGAGTTTGCGCAGACGCCTGAGGTATTCGGTGGGATCGGCCAGTCCGTCCGGATGGTCGACGCGCACCCCGTCGATCAGATCGTGCTCACACCAGGCCGCGAGTTCGCGATGGGTGGCCTCGAAGACCACCGGATCCTCTTGCCGCAGCGCCGCCAGCCCGCCGACGGTGAAGTACCGCCGATAGCCGCAGAGCCCGGACTTCCAATTCACCAGCCGATAGTGCTGCTTGTCGTGAATCCGCAGCGCGTTCTCACCATCGGTGCCGGGCGCGATCGGGAAGCGCATATCACGCAGCGCCAGCATGGGTTCGAGTCCGGCGCGATCCACCGACAGCGCCGCCGGATCGTTCTCATTGGCGAGCACCGGCAGCGCCAGCCGCCCGCCCGCGCCATTGGACGGGCTCCAGTCGATATCGAAGTAGTGCGCGTACTTCGAATCCTTCCCGTGCGTGAGCACATCCCACCACCACGGGTTCTGCCGGGGATCGGCGACGCCGACATGGTTGGGCACCAGGTCCACGATCAAACCCATACCGCGGCCGCGCACCTCGTCCGAGAGCGCTTTGAGTCCGGTCGGGCCGCCCAGCGCCGAGGAGACGGTGGTCGGATCGGTGATGTCGTAGCCGTGTGTGGAACCGCGCCCGGCGGTCAGGACGGGGGACAGATACAGGTGCGAAATCCCCAGTTGCTGCAGGTATTCGGCAATGCCTCGGGCATCGGCGAAGGTCAGTGCGTCGGGGCGCAGCTGGAGTCGATAGGTGCTGCGCACGGGCGTCTGCCGCGCGATGGGGCCGGTGTGATGTTCGGGCGTGCTGGTCATGGCCTTCTGAATCATGCCGTACGGCGCAGGACGAGGAGACAGCGTGCGGGCACTGTCATGGTGGACGAGGCGGGAAACTGCTGGTCGTGCGCTGCCGCACCGGTGGGTGTGGAGCAGTCCAGCTCCACCGACCAGGCCGCGCCGTGTTCGGCGGGCGGGAGGGTGAAGTCGAGGTCGGCGTCATGGGCATTGAAACAGAGCAGGAACGAGTCGTCGCCGATGCGTTCCCCGCGCGGGCCCGGTTCGCGTATCCCGTCGCCGTTCAGGAATACGGTGAGTGAGCGGCCGAAGCCGGTTTCCCAATCGGCATCGGTCATTTCGGTTCCGGCGGGGGTGAACCAGGCGATGTCAACGGGATGGTCATGGGTGGTGGCGGGCCGTCCGTCGAAGAAACGCCGCCGCCGGAACACCGGATGCGCGGTGCGCACGGCGACCGCGCGGCGGGTGAATTCGAGCAGCTCGGTATTGGTGTGCATGAGGGACCAGTCCATCCACGACAGCGGTGCGTCCTGACAGTAGGCATTGTTGTTGCCGCCCTGGGTGCGGCCGAGTTCGTCGCCGTGCAGCAGCATCGGGGTGCCCTGTGAAAGCAGCAGGGTGGCAAGCAGATTGCGACTCTGCCGGGCGCGCACGGCCAGGATCTCGGGATCGTCGGTGGGGCCTTCGACGCCGCAGTTCCAGGAGCGGTTGTAATGCTCGCCGTCACGATTGCCCTCGCCGTTGGCGTCATTGTGTTTGTCGTTGTAGGACACCAGATCCGCGAGGGTGAAACCGTCGTGCGCGGTGACGAAATTGATACTGGCGCTGGGGCGGCGGCCGGTGGCCTCGTACAGATCCGAGGAGCCGGTGAGCCGAGAGGCGAACTCGCCCAGCGTGGCCGGTTGCCCGCGCCAGTAATCCCGCACGGTGTCACGGTATTTCCCGTTCCACTCGGTCCAGGCGACCGGGAAATTGCCGACCTGATAGCCGCCCTCGCCGACATCCCAGGGTTCGGCGATGAGCTTGACCTGGCTCACCACCGGATCCTGGTGCACCAGGTCGAAGAAGGTGGAAAGCCGGTCCACATCATGCAATTCGCGGGCCAGGGTGGCGGCGAGGTCGAACCGGAAACCGTCGACGTGCATATCGAGCACCCAGTACCGGAGCGAATCCATAATCAGTTGCAGGGTGTGCGGATGCCGGACATTGAGGCTGTTGCCGGTGCCGGTGTAATCCATGTAGTGCTGCGGATCATCGTCCACCAGACGGTAATACGCGGCATTGTCGATGCCCCGGAAGGAGAGTGTCGGCCCGAATTCATTGCCCTCGGCGGTGTGGTTGTAGACCACATCCAGGATCACCTCGATGCCCGCGGCGTGCAGCGCGCGCACCATGGCCTTGAATTCGGTGACGGCCGCACCGGGTGTTTTGCTCGCGGCGTATTCCAGGTGCGGGGCGAAGTAGCCGAAACTGTTGTAGCCCCAGTAGTTGCGCAGTCCGCGATCGAGCAGGATGCGGTCGTGCAGGAACTGGTGCACGGGCATGAGTTCGACGGCGGTGATGCCCAGGCTCCGCAGATGCGCCACGATCGCCGGATGCGCCATGCCCGCGTAGGTGCCGCGCAACTCCGGCGGGATCTCCGGGTGGGTGATGGTCATCCCCTTGACGTGGGTCTCGTAGATGACCGTCTCGTGGTACGGGCGTTTGGGCGCGCGATCGTCGGCCCAGTCGAAGAACGGGTTGATGACCACTCCGGTCATGGTGTGCCCGAGGGTGTTCTGTCCGTAGTTGTAGGGCGCGGCATCGGCTCCGAAATCGCCCTCGAACGCCTTGCCGTACGGGTCCAGGAGCAGTTTGCTGGGATCGCAGCGCAGCCCGCGCGCCGGATCGAACGGTCCGTGCACCCGGAAGCCGTAGCGCTGTCCCGGGCCGATGCCGGGCAGATAGGCGTGCCAGACGTATCCGTCCACCTCGTCCAGGGCGATGCGCGTCTCGCGATCGTCCGCGCCCAGCAGACAGAGATCGACCCGCTTGGCGACCTCGGAGAACACCGAGAAATTGGTGCCCGCCCCGTCATAGGTGGCGCCCAGCGGGTAGGCGGTTCCCGGCCAGACACCCGGTGGTGCCGTATCGGTCGTCGCGGGAGCCATGCCCAGACCCTATCGGTCCGGATCGGCTCGGAAATCAAGTGCCCTCCGCCAGGTCTGGCCGACCAGATCCACGCCGAAGCTGTGGTGCGGATTCGATTCCACCAGTTCGAATCCGGCGCGCTGGTAGATGTGCCGCGCGGAGGTCAGGACGTCATTGGTCCAGAGCACCATCTCGCGGTATCCGGCGGCGGTGGCGAAGCGCAGGCATTCCTCGACCAGGGCACTGCCGACGCCGAGGCCGCGGGCCGAGGGTTCGACCAGGAGCAGGCGCAGCCGGGCGGTGTCGTCGTTCTCGCGCATGCAGTAGACGCAGCCGACCGGCGCACCGTCGTACTCGGCGATCCAGGCCCGTTCCCGTTGCGGGTCATGGGAATTGAGGAAGTCGGCGACAATGCGGGCGACGAGGGATTCGTAGTCGCCGTTCCAGCCGAATTCGCGGGCGTAGAGCTCGGCATTGCGGGCGATCACCCAGCCGTGCTCACCGGGCCGGGGTTCGCGCACCAGCACGGCCGCGGGGTCGGGCTCGGAGTGCGGGTCCAGAATCCGCTCGATGGTGTGCATGGCCCCGACCAATCGGGTGCGGGTGTCGGGGGAGTGCGATCGCAGGAGTTCGCCGATCTGATGCTGGGTGAGCGCGTCGACCTCGGCGAAGGCGGTGCGGCCCCGATCGGTCAGCTCGACCACCTGGCGGCGGCCGTCGGTCTCCGAGCGGCGGCGCGCGACCAGGCCCTTGTCTTCGAATCGGGTCAGTATGCGGCTCAGGTACCCCGCGTCCAGATCGAGTTCGCGGCGCAGGTCCACCACCTCGGCGGCGCCGAAGTTGGCGAGTTCGAACAGGATTCGCGCCTCGGTGAGGGAGTGTTCGGTGCCGAGCAGTCCGCCCTGGAGCACCCCGATGACGCGGGTGTACCGGCGGTTGAAGGCGCGGACGGCGGCGATGTGGGAGGTGTGCACGTCGCGTTCGGCTGTCGTCATGATTCCTCCAATCCTTTGACGCGGTCAAAGAATATGCCTTCCGGGTTTGTCGCGCACCGATTCTGGTAACTTGAACGGCGTTCAAGCCGCCGCCCGCGAAGGAATCTCCCGTGGCACTGACACCTGACGAGATCACCGCCGTCGACGCCGCACACGTGTGGCATCCGTACGGCGGCTTCCCTGCGACCACCGCACCGCTGATCGTCTCCTCGGCCTCGGGCACCCGGCTCACCCTCGCCGACGGCCGCGAACTGGTGGACGGAATGAGTTCGTGGTGGGCGGCCGTGCACGGCTATCGGCACCCGGTGCTCGACGCGGCGCTGCTCGCGCAGTCCCGGCGCATGAGTCACGTGATGTTCGGCGGACTCACCCACGAGCCCGCGGCCAGGCTCACCCAATTGCTCGTCGAGCTCACCCCCGAGGGCTTGGACAAGGTCTTCCTCTGCGACTCCGGATCGGTCTCGGTCGAGGTCGCGGTGAAGATGTGCCTGCAATATCAGCGCGCGCTCGGCCGACCCGAGAGGAGCCGCCTGCTCACCTGGCGCGGGGGATACCACGGCGACACCTTCACGCCCATGAGCGTCTGCGATCCCGACGGTGGTATGCACGCGCTCTGGACCGATGTGCTAGCCCAGCAGATCTTCGCGCCCGTACCACCGAGTGACTATGTGCCGGAGTACGTTTCGGAACTGGAGCGGCTGATCGCCACGCACGCGGGCGAATTGGCGGCGGTGATCGTGGAACCCGTGGTGCAGGGCGCGGGCGGGATGCGCTTCCACGATCCGCGCTATCTCGCCGAACTGCGCCGACTCTGCGACGAGCATGACGTACTACTGGTGTTCGATGAGATCGCCACCGGATTCGGCCGCACCGGAACGCTTTTCGCCGCCGACGCCGCCGGGGTGCGCCCGGATGTGATGTGCGTGGGCAAGGCGCTCACCGGCGGGTATATGACACTCGCCGCGGCGCTGTGCACCACGGAGATCGCCGAGACCATCAGTCGATCGCACGGCGGGCTCATGCACGGGCCGACCTTCATGGGTAATCCGCTCGCCTGTGCGGTGGCGGTGGCCTCGATCGAACTGCTGCTGTCGCGGGACTGGCAGGGCGAAGTGCGCGCGATCGAGGCCGGGCTGCGCGCGGGTCTGGCCGGCGCACAAGATCTTTCCGGTGTCGCGGATGTGCGCGTGCACGGCGCGATCGGCGTCGTCGAACTCGATCATGAGGTGGATATGCGCAAGGCCACCCACGCCGCAGTCGAGTCCGGCGTGTGGTTGCGGCCGTTCCGCAACCTCATTTACACCATGCCGCCCTTCATCAGTTCGGCACGGGATGTCCAGCGCATCACCGCCGCGGTGCTCGCCGCCGCGGCGGTGTGACGCTCAGCGGCTGGCGCGTTTCTCCCGGGCTCGATCGGGATTCTCGCTGTCCGACAGCACTTCCCAGACGCGGAAGACGCAGTGGTAGTCGTCGGACCAGCCGCGTGCGATCAGCATGAAGGTGTCGCCGTCGCGGAGGATGGTGCGGCGGCTGATCAACTTCGGATGATCGGGAATGAATTTCTGGACGAGATCGGGCACCTTGGCGAGGGCTTGTTCGCGGGTGCCGACCACTTCGGTGAGAACCTTCGGCGACCAGGTTTTGCTGTCTCCGAAGCCGGTCGTCTGCTCGACCACTATTGCCCATCGTGGCATCGCGCAGCCTCCTTATGACTTCCAGCATAGCCCGGCGGATGCATCCTGAACGGTGTTCAAGTATGCTGCGGAGCTGTGAGTGCCGATCCCTTGAGTTGGTTGGACGTACGCGCCGCCGAGCGCGTGGACGCCGGGCTGCGCCGAGAACTACGCCCCCGCGCACCGGAGACCGCGATCATCGACCTGGCCTCGAACGACTACCTCGGCCTGGTCCGGCATCCGGAGGTGATCGACGGCGCGGTCGACGCGGTCTGCAAATGGGGCGCGGGCTCCACCGGATCGCGACTGGTCACCGGAACCACCGCCGCGCACGAACTGCTGGAAGCCGAACTCGCCGAATTCGTCGGCGCCGAAGCCGGATTGGTCTTCGCCTCCGGGTACGCGGCAAACCTCGGCGCGGTCACCGCACTGGCCGGACGCGGCTCCCTGGTGGTCTCGGACGCGGGCAGCCATGCCTCCCTGGTGGATGCCTGCCGTTTGTCCCGGGCTCGCGTAGTGGTTGCCGCACACCGGGATCCGGCCGCGGTGGATCGATTGCTGGCCGAGCGCACCGAGGAGCGGGCGCTGGTGCTCACCGACTCGGTGTTCAGCGCGGACGGCGATCTCGCACCGCTGGCCGAACTGCACCGGGTGACCCGGGCCAATGGCGCGGTGCTCATCGTCGACGAGGCGCACGGCCTGGGTGTGCGCGGCGACGGCGGCCGCGGCCTGGTCCACGAGGTCGGCCTCGCGGGTGAGCCCGATCTGGTGATCACCGCGACCCTCTCCAAAGCCCTTGCGGCTCAAGGCGGCGCGGTCCTGGCCAGCGCCCGTGTCCGCGCCCACCTCATCGACTCCGCCCGCACCTTCATCTTCGACACCGGCCTGGCCCCTGCCGCTGTCGGCGCGGCCCGCGCCGCCCTGCGCGTCCTGCGCCGCGATCCGGACATGGCCGCCCGCGTCCTGGCCCGCGCCGCCGACCTGGCCCGCATCGCCGGTGTCCCCGAACCGGATTCGGCCGTGGTCTCGGTCGTCCTCGGCGAAGCCCAGGTCGCCTACGACGCCGCCCAGGCCTGCCTGGCGCGCGGCCTCAGCGTCGGCTGCTTCCGCCCGCCCTCGGTCCCCGAAGGCACCTCCCGCCTGCGCCTGACCGCCCGGGCCAACCTCACCGACCACGACATCGCCACCATCGCCACCATTCTCACCGAGGTATTGGCCGAGGCCCGTGGCCGGACGGTGGTGGCGTCATGAGCCTGCTGTTCATCACCGGCACCTCCACCGATGTCGGCAAGACCATCGTGACCGCGGCCCTGGCGGCCACCGCCCGCGCGGCCGGTGCCACCGTCGCGGTGTGTAAACCGGCCCAAACAGGTGTGGCCCCCGGCGAACCCGGCGACCTCGCCGAAATCACCCGCCTGTCCGGCGTCACCCGCACCCTCGAGCTGGCCCGCTACCCCGAGCCCCTCGCCCCCGACACCGCCGCCCGGCGCTGCGGCCAGCCACTGCTCACCCTCGCCGAAACCGTGGCGGGCATCGAATCCTGCGCCGACGCCGACCTCACCCTGGTGGAGGGCGCGGGCGGCCTCCTCGTCCGCATCGGCGAGTTCACCCTCCTGGACCTGGCCCAGAAACTCAACGCCCCCGTCCTCCTGGTGGCCGCCGCGGGCCTGGGCACCCTCAACCACAGCGAACTCACCACGCGCGCACTGCAATCCGCCGGCATCCGGTGTGCGGGCCTGGTCATCGGCTCCTGGCCCGAGACCCCCGACCTCGCCTCCGAATGCAACCGCACCGACCTCCCCGCCGTCACCGGCGTGGACATAGTCGGCGCCCTCCCCGCAGGCGCGGGCTCCTGGCCCGCCCCCCGCTTCACCACCACCGCCCCCACCTGGTTCGACCCCACCTGGACCACCCGCTACCTCCACCCCTGACCTCGAGCAGCACGGCCTCGTGAGGGCGGGGCGTGGAGCATTGCCCCGTGAATGCGGGGTGCGGAGCATCGTCCCCATCGAACGCGGCGGAACTGCATGGTCTCCGCCGGACGCGGCGGAGTTGCGCCGCCCCGGTCGACCGCGACCGAACCGCACTGCTTCGGTCGAGCACGGCGGAACTGCGTCGCTTCGTCATCCCGGCGTTCTTCCGGCCGGGATCCATACCCTCGGCGCGCACACGGCGGGCTCACGATTTCCTAATACGCGATCTGTCAGGTTGAGCGCATGGATGACCTGGCAGCCGTGGCGCATGTGCTGCGGCGCACTACCTTCGGCCCCTTTCCCGGCCGGACCGAAGCGCTGGCCGCGCAGGGGGTTTCGGGTGTGCTGGACCTCGTGCTGGGTGCGCAGCCGCTGACGCCCGGCACTCCGGTGTTCGACGAGGAGGCCGAGGCGGGGGCGGATGGACCCGCGGTGCGGTGGTTGCGGCTCATGGCCGATCCGGCGGCCGGGGTGCACGAGAAGCTGGTCTGGTTCTGGCACTCGCATTTCACGTCCAGTCACGACAAGGTCGAGACCTGGGATCTCATGTGGCAGCAGCATTTACTGCTGCGCACGCACGCACTCGGGAACTTTCGTGAGCTGGCGCAGGCGATCACCGTGGACGGGGCCATGCTCCAGTGGCTCGATGGCGCCGGATCGGTCGCCTCCGCGCCGAATGAGAATCACGGGCGCGAGCTCATGGAGTTGTTCACCGTCGGGCGGGGGAATTACTCGCAGGCGGATGTGCGAGCCGCGGCGGTGGCGCTGTCCGGCTGGAGCGTTGACGACGGGAAGGCCGTGTTCGACCGGGAGTCCGGGAATCAGCGTGCGGTGCAGCTGCTTTCCCGACCCGTCACCACCGTGCGCGATGCCGTGGACGTGCTCTGCGATCGACCCGAGACCGCGCGGCACATCGCGGGTAAGCTGCACGCGTTTCTGGTGGGGGAGTGGCCGGAGGAACCGCGGCTGACCGAGCTGGCGGAGGTGTTCACGCGGGCGCGCTTGGAGATTCGGCCTCTGGTGGAGGCGATCGTCCGGGGAGATCGATTTCGCACCGCCGTCCGCACCCGCCCGCGCTCTCCCGTCGAATGGGTGACCGCCGCCTTCGCGGTCTGCGGAATCGACGATCCGGCAGCGGCTTTCGAGCATATGACCGCACTCGGCCAATCCCCGTTCTTCCCACCGAATGTGGCGGGCTGGCCGCTCGGCCCGGGCCTGCTCGGTCCCGGCGTCGCGGTCGCCCGGGCCGTATTGGCCGTGGACGCCCCCGTCATTCCCGATTTGGCCGGAGCCTCCGACCCCGTGGCGGCCGTGTTCGCTCGCGCCGGAATCTACGACGCGACACCCGAAACCGCCGTGGCCGCACGTGATCTGGCGTTCGAGCTCCGGCGCGATCCGGAGCAGGTCGCGACCGCACTGCTGGCACTCACCCTCACCTCGCCCGAATTCGCGCTCGCCTGAACGGCCCTGAACAACAAGGAAACTCATGTTCCCTATGACTCGACGCACCGCATTGCGCGCGGGCGTAGGTCTGGGCGTCGCCGCGACCACCGCGGGTATCGCCGCCGTCCGAACGCTCTCCTGGCAACCACCGGACATCTGGGAGCCACCCCCGGCGGTGCGTGCCGCCGCCCCCGATTTGCGGCGCCTGCTGGTGATCGAAATGGCCGGTGGCAGTGACGGATTGTCCATGGCCGTGCCCTACACCGACTCCCGCTACTACGATCTGCGGCCGTCGACCGCCCTGCGCCCCGATACGGTGCATCCGATCGATGCCGCGGTCGGCCTGCATCCGGATCTGCTGAAACTCGCCGAGGCGGGCGTCTCGGTGATCCCGGGCGTGGGCGTAGCCGATCCCGACCTCTCGCACTTCGAAATGCTGCACCGTTGGCAGACCGGCGATCCGAGCGGCACCGTCCGTCCCTCGACCGGATTCCTCGGCCGCCTGTGCGACCATCTCGGCGATCCGAGCGTTCCGGCGGTCGGGGTCTCCCTCGGCGTCGGTTCGACCCAGGCCCTGGCGTGCGAACACGTCACCACCCTGTCGGTCGACGCCGGAAACGACGGCCTCTTCCCGGTTTTCGAGGATGAGAACCTGCGCGCCGCCTGGCTCGCCGCCCAGCGCGCCATGGCCCATCCGGACCGCGCCGATTCCCCGCTGCTGGCCACCGCCCGCGCCGCGAACGCGGCGGCCCTGCGCTTCTCGGACGTGGCCGCCACACTTCCTCCCGCCGCCGACGGCTATCCGAGCACCGATCTCGGTATCCAATTGCGTTTGGCCGCACGACTTCTCGCCGATGACCAGCACGGTCTGCGGATAGTCCACGTCCCCGTCGGCGCGGATTTCGATACGCACACAGCACATCCCACCCGCTACGCGCGCCTCATGGCCGACCTCGATGCCGCCCTGGCCGCACTACGACGCGATCTGTCCGCCCGAGGTATCGCCGACCGCGTCCTCATCGCCGCGTACAGCGAATTCGGTCGCCGAGTCCCCGACAACGGCTCCACCGGTCTGGACCACGGCGCGGCCGGTACCGCGCTCCTGCTGGGCCCCACCAATCCGGGCGTCTTCGGCGCACTTCCCTCCCTGCGCCACCTCGACGCCGATGACAATCTGCGGCCCACCGTCCATATGACCGAGTTCTACGCGACCGTCGCCGAATCGTGGTTCAACATCCCCGCCTCCGACGTCCTGACCGGCAACCCGCGCGCTATCCCCGGCGTGATCGCGGCATGAGCGTTTCTCGGCCGGCCGCGACAGGGAGACGGGTGACCGCAGCCGCCGACGCACCGGGGTGCACCATGCCCACCGCTGACCTGGACGTGTGCCCGAATTCTGGATGGCGCACCGCGCAGGTGCTGGCCGGGCGGGCGCGGGTGATGTTCTAATGGCGAAAGTGCGGGTGTTGGTATGTGAGGACGATCGGCATCTGGGCGACGAGGTGGTCGCCGGGCTGCGGGCTGCCGGGTTCGCGGTCGATCTGGCCCGCGATTACGCCGACGCCGATCTCAAGATCGCGGTGAATCAGTACGACTGTCTGGTCGTGGACCGGGGCCTACCCGATGGGGACGGGCTGGATCTGGTGCGCGCGCAGCGGGAATCCGGACGGCGGACACCGGTGCTCATGCTCACCGCCCGCGATGCGCTGGCCGATCGGCTCGACGGCTTCGCCCAGGGGGCCGACGACTATGTGGTCAAACCCTTCGCCATGGATGAACTCGCCGCACGGGTGGGCGCGCTGTGCCGCCGCCGTGAACAGCCCGCGCCGACCCGCACGGTCCTGGGCGACCTCACCGTCGACAGGCCGCGCCGCAAGGTGTATCGCGCCGGAGTGCTACTCACCTTGACGCCCAAGGAATTCGGCGTCCTGGAGTTGCTGGCCGACCGCGCGGGAGCAGTCGTCTCACGCACCGAACTCATCGAATGCTGTTGGGACGAAATGGCCGAACCGGCCTCGAATGTGGTGGATGTGGTCATCGCCCAGCTGCGCCGCAAACTCGGCGAACCACCGCTGATCGATACCGTGCGCGGGGTCGGCTTCACGATCGCCGAATCCCCGTGAACGACAGCCGTTCCCGGTGGCGCTTCGGTGCGAGTCGCAGAGCGAACCCGACCACGCCCGGGCGGCTGCGCCGGATGCGCTGGCTGCTCACCGCGCTCTTCACCGCCCTCACCGCCGCCTGCCTGCTGGTGCTCGCCACGGTGGCGGCGTCCATCGATTCGCATTCGCGGGAGCGGGCGCTCGATGACGGAGTGGATCGGGTGGTCACCGGATTGGCGCGGGTCGTGTACTGGAATGCCGACGGCACCATCGACTTGGAGACCCTGCGGGAAGACGATCTGGCACAGGGCAACTCCGCGGTCGCGGTCATGGTGCGGGGGACCGACGGGCGGTGGCGGGAAGGGTACGGGCACCTGCGCTCCACCCTGCCCGCGGATCTGACCGCGCCCTCCGAGGAGACCGCCGCGGCGGAGGACACCGTATTCAGCACCATGGGTAATAGTGCGGGGCAGCGTATTCGGGTGGCCGCCGCGCCGGTGTACGACAATGACGCCGCCATCAGCGCCGTGGTCTTCGCGGGCTCCGATCCCGCACCCTCGCAGCGCGATCATCGAAGTCTGGTGCTGGCATTGGAATTCGGCGGTCTGGCCCTGATCGCACTGGCGGCGGTCATCGGCCACCTGCTGTCCGGGGTGAGTACGCGTCCGGCCGTGCGCATGCTCGCCGAACAGGAGCGTTTTCTCGCCGACGCCTCGCACGAACTGCGCACCCCGCTCGCCACGCTGCGCCTGTATCTCGATGCGGCACTGCGTGATCCGCAGGATTCCCGGCGCGCGGTCACCGAGGCGCGCTCGCTCACCGATCGGATGGGACGGCTGGTCACCGGCCTGCTGGCGCGCACCCGCACCGAGACCGGACTCGGTGAACTCGATTCGGAGCGACTGCATCTGGACCAACTCGTGGAGGGCGTGGTCGCCGAATGCGGAGTCGCGGGTATCGAGCTGCGGACCGAACCGACCGTGGTGCAAGCGGATCCGGATCTACTTGCCCTGGCGGTACGCAATCTCATCGACAACGCCCTGGTGCACGGCGGCACGCCCGTGGAGATCACGGTCGCCGAACACGCGGTCACGGTGCGTGATCATGGACCCGGTCTGGATCCGGACCTGGCCGATCCGTTCGCGCACGGCTCCACCGGTGCGGGCGGGCGGCACGGCATCGGACTCTCGCTCGTGCAGTGGGTCGCCCGGGCGCACTCCGGGTCGGTGGCCCTGGGCTCCGCACCCGATGGCGGCACGATAGCCACGCTCACCCTGCCCGCCCCACCCCAGCTCTGACCTGCGCGCTGTCCACTCGAACCGGCCTCGCGCGGTCGTACCTCCGGCGTATGGTCGCGGCCATGAACTCCACCCGCGTCGAGTGGTTCGTGAGTGCTCCCCGCCCGAATGTCTTCCGGGCGCTCCTCGATGCGCGGTCCGTGCGAACGTGGATGGTCCCAGATGGGATGACCAGTCGCATCCACGAATTCGACCCGCGCGTCGGAGGCCGCTTCCGAATCTCGCTCAGTTACGACATCCCCACCGCGGCGGGTAAGACCTCCGCGCATACCGACACCTTCCACGGCCATTTCGTGCGCCTCGTCCCCGATACGGAGGTGGTGCAGAGCGTCGAATTCGAAACCGAGAATCCGGACCTACGCGGCGAAATGACCATCACCTATTCGCTGGAGTCCGAACGCGGCGGCACCCGCGTCATCGCCCGGCATGAGAATCTCCCGCCCGGCCTCTCCCCGGACGACAATGGGATCGGTTTCCGTATGTCTCTGGCCAAGCTCGCCGATCTGGCCGAGCGGGAGGAGGCCGCCGCGCCGCCGAGCTGATTCCTCCGGGCGGTAGCGAATACCCGGTCCGGGGCGTCCGCCGGTCCATCGCCGGGGAGCGGTCGGATGCGAGATCACCGCTCGAGTGCCTATGGTGGATTGGTATGGCGTTGCCGGGCTATCCACGTCCGTCCACTGCCTCCGAATACGACGATCGGCGGCGGCAGGCCCGCCTGCGCGAATCCCGGCTCGGCCGCGAGTGGGTGGATTGGCGGCGCACCAGGCTGATCATCCTGCGCGGCAGCCTGATTCCGCTGGTGCTGCTGGGCCTGTTCGCCCAGTATCTGGCCTGGGACGTGATGCCCGAGCGCACCCGGCTGGCGCGTACCGAACCGGCGGTCATGTCGATCGCAGGTCCCTCCACCCCGCAGGCCGCCGATACCGCCGTCTTCGATCTGGTCGGGCTCGGCGTCCTCGATGCCGGTGATACCGCGCGCGCCCTGCCGTCGCTGAGCAAACTCGGGTCGGTGTGGGCGGTGCGGTATGACAATGCCGGTATCGATACCAAGGTCATCGCGGATCTGATCGTGAAGGTGACCGAGGCGTCCAAGGCGCGCAACGTGATCCTGGCCGGACACAGCATGGGCGGTGTCATCGCCCTGGAGATCGCCAAACATCTGCACACCGGCAGTGATCGCCGCGTCCTGGCGGTCATCCTGGATTGCACGCCCGTGGACTTGCACGCCGTCCGCCCCGAAGCCCGCGATCAGGGCGAGGAGATGATGCGCTGGACCGGTTGGATTCCCGGTGCCCGCGAAAGCCGCCTGCTGCGCTTCACCGTCGAAATGTACGCCCGCCATGAGAATTTCATGGGCGGCGGTCGCTACGGTTTCCGCGCCGACCGCCTGCGTGAGGCCGCGAAGAATGTGTTGCACGACAAGATCTTCAACACCGACACCGCCAGCAATGGTCTTATCGAAGCCCAATTCAAGGCAATAGTCGCGGGCGGTGCGATAGACGACCTCCAGGCGCTGTCCAAACCCGCGAATGGAAAACCCCGCCCCGCAATAGTCTTCATCCGCCCCCACGACGCCTACCGTGATCCGATTGTCGACGTCGACTACTCGCACCGCGTTCTCATCGAACAATCCGGTGGCATCAACGGCTCACTCCTGGTAGTCACCACCCGAACCACGGCCCACGCCAACCCGATTCAACGCCCTCAGGAGTACAACACCGTCATAGAACAGCAGGTCGTCCCCTTCATCCGCCTCGCCCAGCGCGAGCCGATCTCGGTCGCCGCCCCGCCCCGCTGAGTCGTGGAAAATCGGTTGCCTTGCGCGTCGAACACTGCGTAGAAGAATTACCGCGACACGAGGTGGTCACCGCACCTATCCGAGCTATTCGCTCGAGAAGCCTACTGTGCCACGGCCGCTGCCGAAATCGGATACTGAAACATGCGTTATCTCAACCGAATATCGAGGGGATGTCGATGTGTCGGCTGCCGGGAAGTTCAGCGCAAAAAATGGCCGCGTATCGCAGGCGGGAATCAGCCCTGCGACAGGGCGGTTTGTACTCAGCGCACGCGGGTGCCGAGTAGGTGGCGCACGCCGGAGATGAACAGTTGCAGGCCGAAGTCGAAGCGGGAGGTTGCGTCGGGGGTGTCGTAGAGGGGGGAGGTTTCCTCGGAAAGTGCTCCGACGGAATCCATTTGGATGCGGGATTGCTCGTCCACGGTTTGGCCCAGGACGTAGTAGAGCAGGGTGTAGGCGGCGAGGTCGGCTTCCTCGCGGGTCATGCCCGCGCGAATCGCGGCTCCGGCCATGCGCTCTCGGCCCTTGCTGGTGGTGAGCCTGGAAGCGTAGGTGGCGGAGACCAATTCGGCGCCGTCGCGGTAGGCGAGCAGGCAGGAGCGCAGACGGTGCGCCAATTCGGTGATCTGGCCGGACCATTCGGTTGTCTCGACCGGTTCGTCCATGGGGGCGAGAATGCGGTCCGCGACCGCACCGAGCAGGGCCTGCTTATTGGGGAAGTGCCAGTACAGCGCACCGGGCTGCACGTGCAGTGATCCCGCCAGCCGCCGCATGGTGAGATCGGCCAGTCCGTACCGGTCGAGAATGGCGATGGCCCCGTCGACCACATCCGTGCGGTGCAGTTGCACTGAGAATCCGACCCCTTCGTGTTCCGGCTCACGTTCCGGACTGCTAGCCTACCCTGAACACCGTTCAAGTTGCTCGGCCACACCGGCCGGACGAAGGGATTCGAGTCAATGACCCAAGCAGCCGTCAGGACCGAAGCCGACAGCGCGGCAGGCGAAGACATTCTGACGATCGCCCGCGAGCAGGTGCTCGAGCGCGGCGTCGGCCTCACCCAGGAGCAGACCGTCGAGGTACTGCGCCTCGGCGACGACCGCCTCGAGGAGCTGCTCGCGCTCGCCCACGACGTGCGCATGAAGTGGTGCGGTCCCGAGGTCGAGGTCGAGGGCATCATCTCGCTCAAGACCGGCGGCTGCCCCGAGGACTGCCACTTCTGTTCACAGTCCGGCCTGTTCCAGTCTCCGGTGCGCGCCGCCTGGCTCGATATCCCGAGCCTGGTCGAGGCCGCCAAGCAGACCGCCAAGACCGGCGCCACCGAATTCTGCATCGTCGCGGCCGTGCGCGGTCCGGACGAGCGGCTGATGGCGCAGGTCGCCGCCGGTGTCGAGGCCATTCGCAATGAGGTCGACATCCAGGTCGCCTGCTCGCTGGGCATGCTCAACCAGGAGCAGGTCGATCAGCTCGCCGCCATGGGCGTGCACCGCTACAACCACAACCTCGAGACCGCCAAGTCGCACTTCCCGAATGTGGTCACCACGCACTCCTACGAAGAGCGCTGGGACACTCTGCGCATGGTGCGCGAGGCCGGGATGGAGGTGTGCTCCGGAGGCATTCTCGGTATGGGCGAATCCATCGAGCAGCGTGCCGAATTCGCCGCGCAGCTGGCCGAATTGGAGCCCGACGAGGTGCCGTTGAACTTCCTCAACCCGCGCCCGGGCACCCCCTTCGGCGACCTCGAGGTGCTGCCCGCCGCGGATGCGCTGCGTGCCGTCGCCGCCTTCCGCCTGGCGCTGCCGCGCACCATCCTGCGCTTCGCGGGCGGTCGCGAGATCACCCTCGGCGACCTCGGTGCCAAGCAGGGCATCCTCGGCGGTATCAACGCCGTCATCGTCGGCAACTACCTCACCACCCTGGGCCGACCCGCCGAAGCCGATATCGATCTGCTCGGCGAGCTCAAGATGCCGATCAAGGCGCTCAACGAAACCCTCTGACATCGGCGGGCTATCGGAAACCGGTAATCTACGAAGGGCTCGTTTGCGGTGTCCTGCGCTGAGGCATCGAGAATCTCAACACACAGGTGGGCGTGAACGTGGATATAGAGGAGCGCTACAACCCCTTCACGGGTAAGCGAGTGGTGCCGGGTCTCGACGATCCGATTCCGCCGGCCGCCGCCATGGGGTTGGAGCCGCCGCGGTTCTGTGAGCACTGCGGCCGCCGCATGATCGTGCAGGTGAGCCCCGACGGCTGGTGGGCCAAATGCTCACGGCACGGTGTGCTCGAATCACATCAGCTGGAACGCCGCTAGTGGC
The DNA here is from genome assembly GCF_001625085.1 of Nocardia acidivorans NBRC 108247. Taxonomy (GTDB): domain Bacteria; phylum Actinomycetota; class Actinomycetes; order Mycobacteriales; family Mycobacteriaceae; genus Nocardia; species Nocardia acidivorans. Next base: position 20,459 of record NZ_BDAW01000067.1, on the reverse strand, counting down.
AACCACATTCACCGCTGCCGAGCAGCCCGCCGCCCGCATCGACACCCTGATGCGTGAGGTGCGCGCGGCGGCGGTGGTGTTCGCCGGCATCGCCGCGGTGAGCGCGCTGGGCGGGGTGCTGTGGGGATTCCTCGCACCCGCCGAGCAATTGCTGGTGGTCGATCCCGAACGAGGTGCGGCGCTGACGGGGGAGAGCACGCATCGATTCGACGCGGTCGCGATCTTCGTCCTCCTCGGCGTGGTGATCGCGGTGCTGTCGACCGCCGCGGCCTGGCGTTGGCGGAGCGTGCGCGGGCCGTTGCTGCTGCTCGGGCTACTGGCCGGATCCGCGCTCGGATCGTCGATGCTGCGCTGGGTGGGCGAAGCCATTGCCGAGCAACGACATTCGCGGCCCTCGCATCCGGCGGTCCATACGATCGTCGAGTTCGCGCCGACCGTGGAGGGGTGGCCCGCGCTGCTGGTGCAGCCTCTGGTCGCGGTGCTGGTCGTATTGATCATGGCGGCTCTGAGCACCTCCGATGACCTCGGCAGCGGCGAATTCCTGCCCTTCGGCGGTCGCCCGCAGGAGCCGATCGTGCTGGCGCCCGGGCAGTACGGCTCCGCGATCAGCTACGGCCCATACGACGGCCCCGGTGGAAACGTCGGTGCGAACTACGGCCCCCGCGATCCCGTCGTGCCCTTCGACGCCCCCGGCTCCGAAACCACCCGCTGAAATTCGCTGGATCCACCGGCCGAATCCCCCTACCGTGGTGTGCTCACGACATCGCAGGGAGATCGGCCATGAAAGCCGCACCACACGCCGATCGTGCCCCGGACACCGCGACGGTCCCGGCGGAACGACCGGACCTCAGCGCCTGGCGGCAGCGCCACGCCCTCCGTCAATCCAATGCGGCGCAACCGATTCCGAGCGCACGCCAGTACAAGCGCACCGCCAAACACCGCAACCGCGGTTGGTGATTTCCGCGCGCATTCAGCGCCGCGTCCAACCGCCGCCGCCCTGTCTTTTCGTGGCGGGGGCGGTCATTCGCGTTCCGCGCCAACCGGATTCAGTGCGGCAACCCGCGGCCGAAGCAGGCAGAACTCATTCCCCTCCGGGTCGGCCAGCACATGCCATGACTCGTCCCCGGTCTGCCCGATATCAACTTTCCGCGCTCCCGCGGCCAACAACCGCCGCAACTCCGCATCCTGATCGCGATCGGTCGCGTTCACATCCAGATGCATCGGCAACTTCCCGCGTCGCGGATCCGCGCTCCGGCTGAACAACAGCGTGATCGACGGTCCGCCCACCGTGGATCCCGGCGGCCCGATCTCCACATCCGCATCGTCCGAATCGATCTCGACATACCCGAGGACTTCGCACCAGAAGTCCGCCAGCCGGCGCGGGTCGGCACAATCGATGACAAGTTCGGTAATCCTGCATGCCATGCGCCGACCCTACGCGCGGTCGCCGCGGATGGACGGGATGTGAACGTATCTCACCCGAGAGCTGAATCAGCAAGCCGCCATGGGGGATTGCGCCGATTGTCGCCGCCCCGGAACAAGCACAGGAGGTGCCCGTCGGGATCACGAAGCCGCGCTTCGCGCCACAGCCAAGGCTGGTCGCCGGGCGGCCGGTCGAACACGATCCCCGCCCGCACCAACCGCGCGCATTCCTCATCGAGATCGTCCGCCTCGAAGTAGACGGTCACCCGCTCATCCTCCGGGACCCCCCGGACCAGATCGAGCGAGAACGTACTACCCCCGTCCGGACATTCGAACCGCAGATAGTGGTCGTTCTTGACGATAAGTCTCAGCCCGAGAAGCCGATAGAACCGCTCGGAACGAGCAAGATCGGTACTTCCCACGGTGACCTGATTGAGTCGCATCCACCGATGGTGCAACCTCGAGCGCGGTCGAGGTCAAGAGCGCAGTGGGTGGGTTCGCGGCTATGTCGCAGGTGATCTCGACCTCACGTCGGATGAACCGGACGTATGCGAATCGACCGGTATATCGACCACGGTCGCCAATTACTCATTTTCAATAGCTGCACAGCTTGATCCACTCCTCGTCACGGTCGCGGTTGTCACGGACGAAGAGCCCCGCCCCTTTCACATACGGCACCGCGAGGTCGAAATCACCCTGGCGGTACACGAGCCAGGTATTCTTCTTCCCATTGAGCAGGCGCGCGTTCTCGGCTCCGGACAAGAAGCCGTCGAAGTCGAAGTCATGATCCTCGGTTTCGATCGTATTGTTCGAAATCGAGGCGAACTGATAGGTGTACGCATAGAAGTAACCCCAACTGCCCACCGTCCCCGAACAGCTCCCCGACGAACTCCCGGAGAAGCTGTCCGCATGCGCAGTTCCCATGGCCAGGCCCACAGCCATCCCGAATGCTCCCAGCGCCACCAGTATTCGCTTCATCATCCCCCCGTTCAGCAGGCCGACTGCCCACGTCCGAACAAGGCCGACTATAGGATGATCACTCTGGGAATCCGCTTACGAATCCCATAAAACCACTGGTCCGTGGTGCCGTGATAATCGATCGCCCGCCAGGCCCCGCAGTATGAGACTGTCGGTCATGCCTCTAATTCAGAGGTATGCCGAGATTTGGGCCAGCGGTTCGATTCAGCGCGAGAGGGCTGTGCGCAAACGGGCGGCCAGCGCACCGGCCTGATCGGTTGTCCACGCCAGCACGCCGTTCTCCGCCATCAATGCGTGGAACTGTTGCTCGCGGTAGGGGATACCAGGGGGTAGTGGCGAGATGTGCCAGTGCACATGGGAATTGCCTTGTCGGCTGCCCAGGCTCAGTAGGTAGGTTCGCTCGACTTCGAGCGTTGCCTCCACTGCCCTCGCGACGCGATGCACCAAGCGCATCAGCTGGAGAAAGGCCTCTTCGCTGAAGTCGCGGACTACGTGCTCGTGATGGTTCTTCGGCGCAACCAGCACATGGCCCGGCAAGGTCGGGTATTTGCAGAGGAAGGCGATACTGTCGTCGGTTTGGGCCACGACCTCGTGCCATCCGTCGCTGCCGGAGTTGGCAACGACCTCGCAGATGAAACAGGGGCCCGAGCGTACACGCTGGACGTAAGCGTCCATATCGAACGGAATGCGCTGCATACCAACGATTTTGCATCCGCGCGGGAGCGTCGTGACATCGGTATTGCCGGTGCGGCTGATTCCGGCGAAGGTGCGATTCTGGGCACTGGGATGTCGGATCGCATTCCGCTTTGCCGGGCTTTTGCTCTCCAGAAACAGTGTGTTTGCCCACGGGCAGGAAGGGGAATCGACTCTGTGTCGGTGACAGGCGCCGATGCTGTGGTTCCACGATGGCAATGAGTAGGGAGGACTGATGATGACCGCGGCGTTGCTGTCCATCGGCTTGTTCTTGTTGGCCCTCGGGGCTTTTCGCGTGGTCCGCGAACCGCGCCGATTGTCGACGGGGTTCGTATTGCTGGGGGCGGTACTGCTACTCGTGGCCGGGTCGGCCGCAGTCGCCGCCGATGTGGTCGCGATCTCGGTGACGGTGCCGCAGGGCTCGTGCGCCGCGGCATTGGCGCTGTGCTGCATCGGAATCGCGTTGATAGCGAACGGGTTCACCGTGGTGCGGCGAGAAGGGCGGTCGCTGACCACGCTCTCCCCGGCGGTAGTCGGTGCGGGACTGGTGATGATGGGGGTCGTGATCGCCGCGATCGCGATCGCGGTGCCGGTCCCGGCGGCGCTGATCGAGCTGGCCATGCTCGTGTGCGCCGCGGGCGGCTATCTCATACTGCATCTGCTGGCATTCGGCGGGTACGCGCTGCTCTATCGCACCCTGCCCGCTCGATCACAGGCCGATGCGATAGTGATCCTCGGTTGCGGGCTCGACGGCAGGTCGGTCACCCCGTTGCTGGCCGGTCGCCTGGACCGCGCGATCACCGCCTATCACGCCGCGTCGGTGGAGTGCGCGCAACCGGTGGTCGTCACCTGTGGCGGTCAGGGCGGCGATGAGGGCACCTGCGAAGCCGATGCCATGGCCAGGTACCTGGTGGCGCACGGCATTCCAGCACATGCCATCGTCCGCGAACGATATTCGCGCAATACCGCGGAGAACATCCGAAACTGCCTGCGCCAGCTTGATATTCGCGGCATCCCAGCCGACCGGATTCGAATGACTGTCGTCACCAGCAGTTTTCACGTACTGCGAACCGCGGCACTCACTCGACGCGCCGGAATCGACGCCGCGGTGGTCGGCTCCCGCACCGCCGCATACTTCATCCCGGCCGCCTTCCTGCGCGAGTTCGTCGCGGTCCTGACCACTCACTACCGCCGTACCCACCTCACGACCGCCGCACTCACCGTCGCCGCGGCCACCGCGGTCGTCGCCGACGCCGCCCTCCCACCCCTCTGAACCGCAACCACCGGCACCGGCCGCCCACCATGACATGCTGTTCACCGCCGCGACCATCAGGCGGCCGTCGCCGAGTTGGAGGGCCGCGCTTTCGCGGATCGGCCACCGGTGGGGGCGCGCATCTGCGTGATGCGTTGCAAACGCTGACGCGGGTGTCCCGGTGATGTCAGCTCGGGGGGCGCAGGGCGGCGAATTCGTCGGTCACTCGGATTTCGGAGTCGGTGAAGCGGTAGAGGGCGGCGGGGCGGCCGCCCGCTCGGCCGGGGGAGGCGGTGGCGCCGGTGGGGGTGATGACACCGCGGCGGGTCAGTACGCGTTGGAGGTTGGTGGTGTCCACGTCGTATCCGAGTGCGGCGCAGTAGATTTCGCGGAGGGTGGACATGGTGAAGCGTTCGGGGGCCAGTGCGAAGGCGATATTCGTGTACGAGAGCTTCGCCGCCAGGCGGTTGCGGGCGTGTTCGACGATCCCGCCGTGGTCGAAGGACATGGCGGGCAATGCCGATACCGGATGCCAGCGGGTGTCCGGCGGTAGTGCGGGTTCGGCGGTGAGGGGGACCAGGCCGAGGTAGGCCGAGGCGATGCGGCGGTCGCCGGGCACGCGCTGCGGATCGCTGAAGACCCACACCTGCTCCAGGTGCGTCAGTTCGCGGACATCGACCTTCTCGGCGAGCTGACGGGCGGCCGAGGCGTCCAGATCCTCATCGTCGCGCAGTTTGCCGCCGGGCAGCGACCAGGTGCCGATCGCGGGGTCCAGGGCGCGTTCCCACAGCAGCACGGCGAGTTCCGCGTTACCGCGTCCGGTAGGCGCGGATTTGCGCGAGCCAGCAGCTTTTCTGCTGCCGGTACCGCTTACCGCGACGGCTGAAAACCCTTGACCTGCGCTGATTCTGTCGGGGAAGCGGCGAACCTGGAACACGGCGGTGAGCGTTTCGTGAACAGTGCTACGATGGGCCACGTTTTCGATTCTAAGTCGAAAACCGGTTGTATGCGAATCGGCGAAGGGGCCGGGCGCATGAGAGAAGGAGCCATACCATGGCTGCACTAGGTGCGACGATGCCGCTGACCGAGCGCATTGTGGACGGGCCCGCGGGGTACACCGGCGTCGACGCCACCCCCGAGTGGGCGCAGGAGATCAAGCGACTCGCGCGTGAGCGCAATGCCACGATCCTGGCGCACAACTATCAGCTCCCCGAGATCCAGGACATCGCCGATCATGTCGGCGATTCCCTCGCGCTCTCCCGGATCGCCGCCGAAGCGCCCGAGGACACCATCGTCTTCTGCGGTGTGCACTTCATGGCCGAGACCGCCAAGATCCTGAGCCCGAGCAAGACCGTGCTGATCCCGGATCAGCGCGCGGGCTGCTCGCTGGCGGATTCCATCACCGCCGACGACCTGCGCGAGTGGAAGACCGAACATCCCGACGCCGTGGTGGTCTCGTACGTGAACACCACCGCCGCGGTGAAGGCGCTCACCGATATCTGCTGCACCTCCTCGAACGCCGTCGACGTGGTCGCCTCCATCGATCCGGACCGCGAGGTGCTGTTCCTGCCGGACCAGTTCCTGGGCGCGCACGTCAAGCGCATCACCGGCCGCGAGAATATGCACATCTGGATGGGCGAATGCCACGTGCACGCCGGCATCAACGGCGATGAGCTCAACGCGCAGGCCAAGAGCCACCCGGATGCCGAACTCTTCGTGCACCCCGAATGCGGTTGCGCCACTTCGGCTCTCTACCTGGCCGGTGCGGGCGAGTTCCCGGCCGACCGCGTGCACATCCTGTCCACCGGCGGCATGATCGACGCCGCCAAGGCGGCGAAGTCGAACCAGGTCCTGGTCGCCACCGAGGTCGGCATGCTGCACCAGCTGCGAAAAGCCGCCCCGGGCATCGACTTCCAGCCGGTCAACGACCGCGCCTCCTGCCAGTACATGAAGATGATCACCCCCGCCGCCCTGCTCCGCTGCCTGGTGGAGAACCGCGACGAGGTGCATGTGGACCCGGAAACCGCTGCCCTGGCTCGCAATTCGGTGCAGCGCATGATCGAGATCGGCAACCCCGGCGGCGGGGAATAGCCCGGAACTCGGTCGTTCGCCGGAAAGGGTGACAGCCGTGAGTATTTCCCTCACGTGGGAGGCCGAAGCGGATCTCGTGGTGGTGGGCGGCGGTGTCGCGGGATTGACCGCGGCGCGCACCGCCTCACTGCGCGGACTGCGCGTCCTCACGCTCAGCAAGGGCGGGGCCACCGATACCTCCACGCAGTACGCGCAGGGCGGAATCGCGGTGGTCGCGCCGCACGGCGATTCGGTGGAATCGCATGTGCAGGACACCGTTATCGCCGGGGCCGGACTCTGCGATCCCGATGCGGTGCGCTCGATAGTCGAGGGCGGTCAGCACGCCGTCGCGGCGCTGACCGACCTCGGCGCGGTCTTCGACCACGGTCGTGACGGCGAGGTCTCGCGCACCCGCGAGGGTGGGCACAGCACCCGGCGCATCATTCACGCCGGGGGCGACGCCACCGGCGCCGAGGTGCAGCGCGCCCTGAACGCGGCCGGACTGCCGGTGCTCTTCGGTGCCGCCGTCATCGAGATCGTGACCGGACCCGATGGGGTGCGCGGCGTTATCGCGGTGTCGGACAAGGGTTTCGGCATGGTGCACGCACCGGCCGTACTGCTGGCCACCGGCGGCCTCGGACAGCTGTACGCGTGCAGTACCAATCCGCCCGGCGCCACCGCCGACGGTATCGCGCTGGCCCTGCGCGCCGGCGCGGTGGTCGCGGATCTGGAGTTCCTGCAATTCCATCCCACCGTGCTGTTCACCCCGGGCGGGGTGGGCCGCAGACCCCTGATCAGTGAGGCCGTCCGCGGTGAGGGCGCGATTCTGGTGGATTCCCAAGGGAATTCGGTCACCGCCGGGGTGCATCCGCGCGGCGATCTCGCACCCCGCGATGTGGTGTCGCGCGCCATCGCCGCCCGTATGCACGAACTCGGCACCGATCACGTGTACCTGGACGGCCGCGCCATCGCGGGCTTCGAGGAGCGGTTCCCGACCATCACCGCCTCCTGCCTGGCCGTCGGCATCGATCCGCGCGTCGACCTCATCCCCGTCGCGCCCGCCGCGCACTATCAGTGCGGTGGCGTGGTGACTGATACCAGCGGTCGCACAACGGTTCCCGGCCTGTACGCGGCGGGCGAGGTCGCGCGCACCGGACTGCACGGCGCCAATCGCCTGGCCTCCAACAGCCTGCTAGAAGGGCTGGTGGTCGGCGAGCGCGCCGGAGCGGCCGCCGCCGAAAGACGGGGCCGCGCCGAGCGCATCCCCGCGGATACCCACTTCGGGGTCGCCGAGCTGCCGCGCGCGGACCGGAAGTTGTTGCAGGAGTTGATGTCCGAACACGCCGCGGTTGTCCGCGACGGTGACGGCCTGCGCGGTGCGGTGCTGCGCCTGGTCGGCCTCATCAGCGGCGGTGAGGCCGATGAGAGCGCCGAGGTGCGCGCCGACGATCCGGCCGCGGTCATCCGTGATCTGGAGGACGCCGCGCTCACCCTGGCCGCGCGCGCCCTGCTGCTCGCGGCCGCCGCGCGCACCGAAAGCCGTGGCTGCCATACCCGTTCGGACCATCCGGACCCGCGCGAGGAGCAGCGCCACAGCATCGGGGTGCGGCTCGGCGCGTACGGACGCCCGCAACTGATCACCGACGGTTCCGCGATGACGCCGTCCTGGCGCGACGCCGTACCCGCCGCCCACTAGTTCACGCATTCGCCGGTGATCCAGCGCGTCCTGGATCGCACACTGAAGAAGGAGTGCCGCAATGACTCTCGACGCCGGACTGGATCGCGACGAGGTGATCGCGCTCATTCGCCGGGCTCTCGACGAGGACCTGCGCTACGGACCCGATATCACCACCGCCGCAACGGTTCCCGCCGATGCGGTGGCCAAGGCCGAGATGGCTTCGCGCCAGCCCGGCACCGTCGCCGGACTCGATGTCGGGCTGCTGGTGCTGGACGAGGTGATCGGCGCGGGCAATTACGAGGTCACCGGCCGGGTCGCGGACGGCACCCGGGTGCAGCCCGGCGATACCGTCCTGAGCCTGGTCGCGCCGACCCGCGGTCTGCTCACCGCGGAGCGCACCATGCTCAATCTGGTCTGCCATCTGTCCGGTATCGCGACGGCGACCGCCGCCTGGGTGGACGCGGTGGCGGGCACCGATTGCCGGATTCGCGACAGTCGCAAGACCCTGCCCGGTCTGCGGGCGCTGCAGAAGTACGCGGTGCGCGCCGGTGGCGGCGTCAACCATCGGATGGGGCTCGGCGATGCCGCGCTCATCAAGGACAACCATGTGGTGGCCGCCGGTTCGGTGGTCGCGGCGCTGCGCGCGGTGCGCGAGCTGAACCCGACCATCGAATGCGAGGTCGAGGTGGACAGTCTGGAGCAGCTCGATGCCGTCCTCGATGAGGATGTGCGGCTGGTACTGCTGGACAACTTCCCGCTCTGGGCGACCCAGGCGGCGGTGCAGCGGCGCAATAATCGTTCACCGGGGACCAAGCTGGAATCCTCGGGCGGTCTTTCGCTGGATATGGCGGCGGAGTACGCGGGTACCGGGGTGGATTATCTCGCGGTCGGCGCACTCACCCATTCGGTCCAGGTATTGGACCTGGGTTTGGATATGTAAATCGCCATCCGAAATGTCTGAAATTCCCGAATTCAACCAGGAATTTCACTGCGAGTTCAGCGACGGTATTGCGGGGCCTCGGCAATCCAGCCGGTGCCACCGCATACCGAACACCACTGCACCGCGCCGTTGACCAGGCCATAATCGCCCTGGCCGTCGCACATTGCGCAGTACCGCCAGCCCCTATTCGGCGCCACGGTATCGAAAAGGATATTCAGAAAACCTTGGATCGCCATACGCGCACACTCCTCGCTCGGAATCCAAACTCACCAAGGGTGCGATATTCGCCGAGTGAAGTAAAGCGGAATCCAGAGGCCTTTACACGCCGAATTCGTGTGAATCCAGGTGCAACACCTGGCACGCCTCCAGAACGGCCGCGACTTCGTGGGCGGCCAATGCGCCATTCACCGCACCGATCATGATTCCCAATTGCATTACGGCCCGCGCCTGAATGGGAGTATCGGTGCATTTGGCGATTTGCGCCATTACATAGGCGCGCCCGAAGGCCGGATCCATACTCATGCGAGAGCAGTTGTCCTCGAAGAGATTTCGCAGCTCATCGGCCGGAAACTGTTGCAGCGCGGGGTCGGCGCCGATGCGCTGGGCCAGGCGTGCGCGATGCTCGGGATCGATACCGCCGTCCGCCGCCGCCACCAGGGCGCACAGGGCGATGGTGGCATCCCGGAACGACCCGCCGCGCAGGTCGTTTCGCCGGGTGAGCAGCTGCTCGCGCCACAGCACCGACTGCTCCGGCAACCGGCCGAGGGAGATCGAATGGGGGACCAGGCGGTTCAGGAAGGCCATGACACACTCCGAAAGATCTCCCGGACTCACAGACCCCCGCGTCGGTGTCCGGACTGTGCAGATGTACGAACAGACCCTAACAGTCCGATACCCACCGGGGACTGGGAAATTCCTGCGCGAAATCCGGCATTCGCTGATTGCCGCACGTGAGAACGATTCCGCCCGTGCGGCATTCGAACCCTTCGTCAGGCGGTGAGTTCGCGTTCCAGGGGTGTGCGGAAGCGGGGAATCGGGCGGACTTCGCCGTACCAGGTGGTCAGGCGGGCGGCTTCGGCCGCGACGTGGGATTCGGCTTCGGAGCCGATGTCCTCGAGTAGGCGCCAGACGATTTCGCCGTCGGTGCGCTGCGCCCAGCCGCCGACGATACGGCCGTCGCACCAGATGGTCGGCCCGACATTGCCATTGCGGTCGAAGAGCGCCGGACCGTGCTCGCCCAGATACCAGTCGCGCGATTGCCAGCCCATGGGTGTGGGGTCCAGGGCGGGCAGTAGGGCGACCCACGGGTCGGGGGCGGGTACGGGATCCAGGTCGTCGGCGAGTATCAGTCCGGTCTCACCACCGAGATCCACCTCGGCGGTATCGAGCCGTGCGAGGGTTTTGCGGACCTCGCCCAGCGTCCAGCCCGTCCACCATTTGATATCGCTCTCCGGTGCGGGGCCGAAGGCGTACAGCCACTTTCGCACCAGCTCGGCGCGCGCCTGTTCGGCGGTGAGCGACGGAATACCGTTGGGCAGCCAAGATTCGATCGGCGCCCAGGTGTATTGGCTGCTGCTCCAACTCCCATTGGGCCGTCCGCGCACGATGCGGCCCTCCGCGCCCAGAATCACCAGCACCCAGGTGGTGATACTGGTCGGCTTGGAGTACGACTTGCCCGGCGCGGTATCGACCTGCGTGCGCAGCCGCGGCACCAGCTTGCTCAATTGCGCCCCGGTGGCGGTGCCGCGAGTCAGCAGCGCCTGATGCGTCTCGGCCTCCACCTCGCTCAGCCAGGCGGACACATCGCCGCCCACCCCCTCGGCGTTCTCCAGATAACGACCGTAGGTCTTGCGCTGCTTATGCGCCAGCGCGTCCGCGCACGAGGCCTGGAGCGCCGGAACCAATTCGATCGGCGCGACGAACATGGTGCGCCGCATGGCCAGCATGCGCAGCAGCGTCCGATCCTCGTACAGCGCCTTCTCCACATGCCCGGGCTCGAGGCTCCGGCCGCGCGCGGCCACCGACAGGAATACCGTCGCCGGATCGGTGGCGTGCAATACCACCAGTGACCGCGCGATCGCACGCACATCATCGGTGCGCTCGGCCAGGGCCAGCCGATGCCGTACCCCGACCCGAGCCCGCCGCTCCGCCACATCCATCGAACGCATGGGCGAATATTAGCCGCCACGTACGACATTCGGCGCGCACCGCGCCCCCACGCGCTCGAATCGGGGCGGCGCCGCGTATTACAGCTTGGATCGATCCGGCGGACACTCGCCGCCGGGTCCGTGAACCGGCATCCGGTACATGTCATGATTCGGCGATGTCAGGTCGGCGATGGGCGGTTTTCGGCACGGCTCTCGGCGTTCTCGCCGCCATGATCCTTGCCGCGCCGGAGGTTTCGGCCGAACGGCCGGTTCGGGTGCGCGAGGTGACCCTCACCGTCGACGGTGAACAGGCCACCGGGCGGGTGTACGAGCCCGACGGCGGAGCGCGGGATCTGATCGTGGCGGTGCACGGACATGCCGGGAGCGCCGCCGATTTCCCGGAATACATGGCCTCGATCGCGGAGCACACCGGTGCGGCATTGCTGACCATGGATCAGCGCTCGGCCACCGGCCGCTGGCGCACCGGCGAGTGGAATGTCTGGGCGGGCTGGCAGGACATCGTCGCCGCGACCCAGTGGTATCGGGGTGAGCATCCCGGCGGCCGCACCGTGCTGTGGGGCTGGAGTCAGGGCGGACTGACCAGCGGCCTGGCCGCCGCCTACGCCCCGCCCGGCACCTACGACTACTGGGTCGACACCTTCGGCCAGGCCGACGATTTCACCTCCTGGACCGAAGCCCCGCTCGCCGGTCCCGACCTGCGCCCGCAGATCGAACGCGATGCGGGCGGTTGCGGCCCAGCGACCTGCCCCGCGGCCTACGCCGCGCGCTCCCCGGCCTTGCAGGCGTCGCGAATCACCGTGCGGCGCACCGTTCTGCTGCACGGCACCGCCGACCCCCTGGTCCCGATCACCTCATCGCTGGAGATGCGCGCGGCCCTGGCGACCGCCGGAAAACCGGTGTCGATGTACACCGTCGTCAGCGGTCGCGACCTGGATGGCAGCGTCGGCCCCGCCGGGCACGGACTCGGCCCGGTCTTCTACGAATCCGGTTGTGTCGTGGAGCGATTGCTCTTCGACACCGAACCTCCCGGCCCCGACTTCCTGGTCGATGCCGCGAACGGCGTCGATACCGCTCCGCCACCGCCGCCGAACTCCAAGTGCGCCAACTGACCTGGTCCATCCGATCGGTTCCGGCCGCCGCCCGGCGGTCCCGGGCGCATACCGCCCAGCGATCTCCGGGCAAACTTGGGAAGAATGCGTGAAATCGGAACATCTTCGTGTTGTGACGAGTTGGCGCAGTAGAAGGTGAATGAAAACGGAGGCTGTGATGACGAACCGGGTGGATCCGTCCTATCTGTGGAGCGGTGCGGAGTTGGATCTCGACGCGTATCTGCACCGCATCGGATTCACCGGTGAGCGCACGCCGACCCTGGCCACGCTGCGCGCGCTCGTCCACGCGCACACCACCACCATCCCGTTCGAGAACCTGGAGTCGATTCTGGGCCGCGGCGTACCGCTGGACCTGGAATCATTGCAGGACAAGCTGATCCGGCAGCGCCGCGGCGGTTACTGCTATGAGAACGTGCTGCTGTTCGCCGCCGCGCTCGAGCGGTTCGGCTTCGAGTTCACCGGCATCTCCGCCCGAGTCACCATGGGCGCCAGTGGATTGCGGCCCGCCACGCACGCGCTGCTGCGGGTGCGCCCGGTCGATGACGAGCGCGCCTGGCTCTGCGATGTCGGTTTCGGCTCCGGTCCGCTCGAACCGATCGAGCTCACTCCCGATCGCGGCGAATTCTCGCTCGGCGCATGGCGTTACCGGCTCGAGCTCGGGGCGGACGCGCTCGGCGGTGAGCTCTGGACGCTCTTCCAGTTCGGCCGGGACGGCTGGGTGGATCGCTATACCTTCGGGCCGAATCCGCAGTATCGAGCGGACTATACGGTCGGTAATCACTTCGTCTCGACCTCGCCGCGCTCGCCGTTCACCGCACGCCCGTTCATCCAGCGCTTCCTGCCCGAGGTGCACCATCAGATCGATGCCACCACCTGGACGATCAGCCATCCGGACGGAACGGGCGAAGTGCGCAAATTGGACACGGCCGAACTGTCCAAGGTGCTCGCCGAGGTGTTCGATATCGAACTCACCGACGCCGATGCGGCGCAGCTCACCCGCGCGCAATGGTCCGCCGCGACACGCGAGATCTGAAATCCCGTCCCATGCGGTGAGATCCGGGTTTGTGCGGCAGAATTCGCTGTCATGTCATGGAACTACTCTGAGCAGCGGATTCACGTGGCCCGTCACATAAACGTCACCGGGCTGCGGTGTAGATCTCACCGAGATCTCGCTCATATCTCACGCTGACGTCGGCGCGACGCCTACGGCCCGCTACACTCATGCGGGGAAACACGCGGGCAACCGCGTCGTCACAGTCACCATCGCGCAGAATTTCGGAGTAGTGCCATCGAAACCGGCCAAGTGATCGCAGGGCATTACCGCCTGGTCGAACGGATTGGTAGCGGCGGCACAGGCGTCGTCTGGCGAGCCGTCGACGAGCGGCTGGAGCGTTCGGTGGCGATCAAACAGATCATCACCCAGCCGAGCCTGTCCGCGGCCGACAAGGACATCGTGCGTCAGCGCGCTGCCCGCGAGGCCCGCAATGCCGCTCGCTTCCAGCATCCCAACGCCATCGTGGTGTTCGACATTACCGAGCACGAGGGCGATCCATGCCTCGTGATGGAGTACCTGCCATCGCAGAGTCTGGCGGTGGTGCTCTCCTCACAGGGCACCCTGCCGCTGCCGCAGGTCGCCCGCATCGGTGAACAGGTCGCGTCGGCGTTGATCGCCGCGCACCGGGTCGGCATCGTGCATCGAGATGTCAAGCCGGGCAATATCCTGCTCGGCGACAACGGGGCGGTGAAGATCACCGACTTCGGCATCTCCAAGGCCAAGGGCGATGTCACCCTCACTGCCACCGGACTCATCTCCGGCACCGCCGCCTACCTCGCACCCGAGGTCGCGCGCGGCGCCGAACCGAGTCCGCCTGCCGACGTATTCGCCTTGGGCGCAACGCTTTTCCATGCCCTCGAGGGTGAACCGCCCTACGGCACCAACCCGAACCCACTGGCCCTGCTGTACGCGGCGGCCAATGGTCAGATCAGCACGCCGCGCAATGCCGGACCGCTGAGCGATCTGCTGCTGGCCCTGCTCGGCTTCGAGCCGGAGGACCGGCCGAGCATGACCGAGGTCCGCGACATCATGGCGGAGTTCGCGGAGATCGGCCCGGATGCCGAGGCCACCCGGGTCATGGCCGCACGCCGCAATGGCGGGGTCATGACGCCGCCGGCCAAACCCGCCGGTGCTCGGCCCGCGCCGCAGCGCGGCAATACCCGGCAACTGGATCGCCGCGGCGCCAATGCGGACATTCCGACCGGGGCCATGAGTCAGGCGCAGCTGTTGGAGACCCCGCCGCCGCGCCCGCCCGTCAACGGCGGTCCGCCGACGCGCTCCACTCCGCGTCCGGATATCGAACCGCGCTCGAACAAGAAGATCGTGTGGGCGGCCCTGATCGCGGCGGTCGTCGTGGTCGGCGCCGTGGTCGCGGGCATTCTGAGTTCCTCGGGCTCGGACAGCACCGGCGGAACCTCCGGTGACACCAGTGCCACCAAGGCCTCGGTGCAGACCACCACCGGTAAGGGCACCGCGGGCGCACTCGGCCAAACCAAGAGCGCCGGACAGGTCACCGTGCAGAGCGGCGCGGATACGGTCCAGGCGTTCTACGACGGGCTGGTCTACCTCAGCTTCGGCGATGCCTGGAACAAGCTCACCCCCGCCGCACAGCAGGTGTACGGCAGCCAGTCGGCCTTCCAGTCCTACTGGACCGACAATCGCGTGCAGCGGTACTCCACCATCACCGGTGCGCGCGGAGCTTCGGACAGCGTGAATTCCGATGGCTCGGCCGATATTTCGGTCGGCAGCGTCTCGGCGGGCGGGCAGACCAAATCCTTCACCCTGCGGGTGATCGACGCGGGCGGCGGCACCCTCAAGATCGACAGCGATACCAAGATGTAGTCGTACCATCGCATAACCACCGCGCCGCACCGGGATTCCGGTGCGGCGCAGTGCGTTTGCGGGCCGGGCCACGGTTTCCGCGGGGCTGTTGCGCGCCTGCCCGGGTGGTTAGGCCGGCGATATGAACGTGCGCCGGCTGCTCAGCGATGAGCGCGGGGAACCGGTCGAGTTGTCGCGGTCGCTGAGCGATGCGGAGTGGGAGACCCCGTCGCTCTGTGCGGGCCGGCGGGTGCGAGATGTGATGGGGCATCTGCAAACCGATGCGGTGGGGCTGCCGAGCTATCTGCTCATCGGAGCGCAGGCGGGATCGGTCGACGGCACCAATGCCGCACTGGTGGAACAGTTCTCGACCCTGCCCACGGCCGAACTGGTGGATCGGCTGGAGCGGGCGCCCGGGTGGTTCTCGCGGTATATGCCCAAGACCGCGCTCGCGGCCGCCTTCGTGCACCAGCAGGATATTCGGCGACCACTCGGGCGCGAGCGCGAGGTTCCGGCGGAACGGTTGATCGCGGTCCTGGACCATCCCGATCCGTTCGCCCGGCCCCGGCGGTATCGGAAGGGATGCGCTGGGAGGCAACCGATGTCGACTGGTCGCGCGGTACCGGACCGCTGGTGCGCGGACCCGGGGAGCCTTGGCGCTGGCCATGGTCGGCCGGATCGTCGCACTCGATGACCTCTCCGGCGACGGTGTGCCCGATTGCGGGCGCGCTGCGCCTAGACGGATTGGGTCTCGGCGGCCAGGCTGCTCAGCAGGCGTAATGCGTTGGCGCTGGGCGAATCCGCCTCGACGGTGTGCGCGATCAAGCCCTGATCCGGATCGTCCGGCAGGCGCAGGGTTTCGAAGCCGAGATCGATCCGGCCGACCACCGGGTGCAGATACACGTACCGGCCGTGCGTCTTGTCCTTGAGCGCGTGCTCATCCCACACCGCGCGGAATTCCGGGCTGGTGTCGAGCAGTTCGGCGATGAGATCGGCGATGCCGGAATCGCCGGGATGGCGGGAGGCGTCCAATCGCAGATACGCCACCACATCGGCGGCCTTGGCGGGCCAGTCCTCGTACAGCGCGCGCATGCCCTCGTCCAGGAAGATCAGCCGGGCCAGGTTCCGCTCGCGCGGGGGCAGGGCGGAGAAGTCGGTGATCAGCGCCGCCGCCAGCCGATTCCAGGCCAGGACGTTGGTGCCCCGGCCGACGATGTACGCGGGCACATCCGACGCCGACTCCAGCAGCCGCCGCAAACCCGGCCGAACCTGCTGCTCGCCGGGCTGCTCCTCTTCGGACCACGGCCGGGCCAGCCGATAGAAGTGCTCGCGCTCCACGGGATTCAAGCGCAGCGCCCGCGCCACCGCATCGAGCACCGATTCCGAGAAGTGCAGGGTGCGACCCTGCTCCAAACGCACATAGTGATCCACGCTCACCCCGGCCAGCAGCGCCAACTCCTCGCGCCGCAGACCGGGGACCCGGCGTCGCGCCCCGTGATCGATAAAACCCACTTCCTGCGGGCTCAATCGAGCCCGCCGAGAGCGCAGGAATTCACCGAGTTCGGCACGACGGTCCAAGGTCATGCGTTCAGTATCGCGGGTCGGCCCGCGGCTATTCCTGGTCACGTCAGGCCCAGCCTTCCGGGTGGCTGTCAATCCTGCGGGGAAACCGTCATCGCGGCGCCGCTTGTGCAGGGATCGACGCAACCCGTTGATGAATCCTTGGCGTGGATCCCGGCCGCCGACATGCCGGGATGACGAAGGGCCTCGAGCGCGCGGGCGCGCCGGTCAGCGACAGAGGATGTCCTGGTCGGGGCGTGTGCCGTCGCGGAGGAAGCGTTCGACGGCATCGTTCGCGCAGGCGCTCGGGGAGGGGTATGCGCCGTGGCCACCGGCATCGACGGAGATCATGCGGGCGCGGTCGCCGTAGGCATGGCGCAGCTCGAGCGCGCCGCTGTACGGTGTGGCCGGATCGCGCAGGTTCTGGATCATGAGCACATTCGACGGGCCGTCGGGGGTGACGACCGTCTGCTCGACCGCCGGGTAGGGCCAGAACGTGCAGGGGGACAGGTTCTGCGGCAAACCGGCAGTGAGGGGATGCTCGGCCCGGCTCCGCGCCACCGCGCTCACATAGTCCGAAATCGTGGTGGGCCAGGCGGCGTCATTGCAGATGGTGCCTACCGCGACCGCGGTGCGCTGCTGGACGGCGCTCTCCGGCGGGCCGGGCTCGGCGGCGGGCAGGGTGGTCGAGGCCGTGGCAGCCGCCCGGATCATGCGCGCCAGATCCGGGAAGCGGTCATCGCGGTAGAGGCCGTCCAGCAGCATTTGCCGGAGCCCATTGCCGGTCAGCCGACCCAGCTGCGATCCGGGCCAGGGCAGTGGTGCGCCGTCGAGTCGCGCTGCGAGGGTGAGGAATTCGGTGCGGACCGCCTCAGTGGTCTCGGCGAGGCGATCGGGGTTGGCGGGATCGGACGCCCAGCGTGCGAAATCCGGGAACCGATCCGTCACGCCGACGGCGTAATTGGCGTTCCACACTTGCTCCACCCGTCCCGGAGCGGGATCGTCATTGCTGTCCAACAGGATTCGATCGGTACGCGCGGCGAACAGGGTCGCGTACACCGAGGTCGCGTAGGTGCCGTAGGACTCACCCCACATCGAGATCCTGTCCTGGCCCAGCGCCGCTCGAATACGATCCATATCGCGGGCCTCGGTGCGGGTGCTCATACTGCGCACCAGCGCACCGCCGTTCTCGGCGCAGCCCTTCGCGATGCGCTGGGCCACAGCGATATTCGCCGAGATGTCCCCGTCACCGCCCGGCCAGCCCCGGAATCGCTCCAGGATCAGGTCGTCGGGGTTCAGCCGGCAATCGGCCGTGGTGCTCGCGCCCAGACCGCGCGGATCGAAGCTGACCAGATCGTAGGCATCGCGCACCGCCGCGGGCAGGGTCGCGCTCGCGGCGCTCGGCTGGTTCAGACCCGGTCCGCCCGGGCCGCCGGGAACCAGCAGCATGACGCCGTGCCGGGACTCCGGATGCGCGCTGCGAATACGGGAGAGGGCGAGGGTGATCTGCTCGCCCTCGGGATGGGAGTAGTCCAGCGGCACCTGAATATTCGCGCATTCCTGCCGGGGATCGAGTCCGCTGCCCCGACAGGTCTGCCACTCCGGGGCCGCCGCGGCGGGGGACGTGCGGCAGGCCGAGATCATCGAAACCGACAGCACCGTAAGTGCCGCAAGGGCTCCGAGACGATATGTGCTCTTCACTCCATCGACGCTAGGAATCGCGCGCATCCGCCCGCATCACCCTGCGGAGCTGTCCGGGCCTGCCCCCACGGTCGCATCCTGGTCATACCGTGCCCAGGCTCGCGCGGCACTGTTTACCCCGATCGCGCCGTACGAAAGTAGTGGTCACAGCCGGAACGGATCCGGCTCCGCGGCTCGCCGCGAGAGGTTTCCATCGGGAGATTGCAATGACCACAGCAGCACGCGACAACTCCGTCCAGGGCGCGGATCGGGCGAACACCCGGCCCCTGGGCGACACCGGAATGGCCATCACCCCGCTGGGCTTGGGCACCTGGGTGATCGCGGGTTCCGGCTGGGAGTACTCGTGGGGCGCCACCGATGACGCCGAATCCATCGCCGCCATCCGGCACGCGGTGGACAGCGGGCTCAACTGGCTCGACACCGCTCCCGCCTACGGCCTCGGCCATGCCGAAACCCTGGTCGGCCGAGCGATTTCCGACCTCCCCGAGGCGGACCGCCCGTATCTGTTCACCAAGACCGGGCTCATCTGGGAGGAGGGCGACGATCGCACCGGTCCGCCGCGCCGCATCATGCGCCCGGAAGTCATTCGCGCCGAACTGGAGTCGTCGCTGCGCCGGCTGCGCGTCGACCATATCGACCTGTACCAGGTGCACTGGCCGGATACCGGCGCGGTCTTCGTCTACGGCGGCGAGGGCGAGGGTGTGGCCGAGCCGACCCCGCTGGAGGAGTACTGGCAGCTGATGGCCGACTTCAAGAAGGAGGGCAAGGTCCGCGCCATCGGCCTGTCCAATCATTCGGTGGCGGAACTGCTTCGGGCCGAAGCGGTGGCGCACGTGGATGCCATCCAGCCGCCGTTCTCCGCCATCAACCGCGGCTCCGCCCCCGAAATCGCCTGGGCGAAGGCGCATTCCACCGGCGTGATCGCCTACTCGCCGATGCACTCCGGCCTGCTCACCGGCGCCTTCACCGCCGACCGCGTACTCGCCGCCGACGACTGGCGTTCCGGCAGCGCCGATTTCACCACCGGCCTGCCCGCCAACCTGGCCCTGGTCGATGCCCTGCGCCCCATCGCCACCCGCCACGGCGTAACCGTCGCCGAGGTCGCCCTCGCCTGGGTCAACGCCTGGCCCGGTATCACCGGTGCCATCGTCGGAGCCCGCAGCACCACCCAGATCGACGGCTGGACAGGCGCTCTCGCCCTGGAGCTCACCTCGGCCGACCTCGACGAGATCGCCACCGCCATCACCACCACCGGAGCGGGCACCGGCCCCAGCCGCGCCTGACTTCCCACCTCCCCCCATCGTCCTCGTCATCCCGGCGTGTTTGTGGCCGGGATCCACACCCCGGACCCCCAACGGGTTTCGGCGGATCCCGGCCTCAACTCCCTGGTGGCTGGCCATTTTCGAAACTCCGAGGAGCACCCCAATGTCCCTGCATGTCGTCGCCGAACTCCGCGCGCACCCCGGCCAGGAGGATCGCCTCCGCACCGCGCTGGAAGCCATGATCGAACCATCGCTCGCCGAGCCCAATTGCCTGAGCTATCAGCCGTTCGGCAACCCGAACGAGCCCGCGCACATGGTCGTGGTCGAGGAATGGGCGAGTGCCTCCGACCTGGAGGAGCATTTCAACACTCCCCATTTCCGGCATATCGCGGGTGTGCTCGAAGGCATCCTCGCCGAGCCGATGATCATCCACCGCCTCGTCGCCGAGTGACACCCACCTGGACATGCGATCACCGGGAACTCGCGGCGGGATTTCACCCCCGGTCCCGCCATGAGTTCCCGGTGATCAATTGATCAGGTCACGTGCCGGGCGAGTGGGGTGATCTATGGGTAGTGTCGGGCGCATGGTTGCGCGGGTTCGGACGGCGGTGGTGCTGGTATGTGCCCTTGTCATCGCCGCGTGGGCGGTGCTCTACCTCGCCGCGGCGCAGCCGAACTCGTTGATCGTGCTGGGCGCGGCCGTGCTGGTCGCGCTGACCGCGGCGGTCATCGCCGCGCGCGGGCCGGTGCT
>NZ_BDAW01000066.1 GCF_001625085.1 Nocardia acidivorans NBRC 108247 | reverse complement strand
GTGCACGGCGGCTCGCAGGTCGGGGCGGGGCTCGGGACCGGGGTGGGTGGCGGGATCGACTCGTCGGTCGGCGGTGGGGCGCATGGCGGGACCGAAATCGGTGCGGCGGCGAATCCCTGGGCCGGACTGGATGTTTCGCACGCCTTCGGCGAAGGGGTGCACGGTGGGGGTGCGGATGCCGGACTGTTCGGTGATGCCGGAGCGCACGGCGGGATGGAGCTCGGGACGCATCCGGGCGGGGACATCGTCGGGGACATGCTGCACTCGTAGCCGTCGGCCGGGTCGGCTCGCGTGGTCGAGTCGGCCCGGCCCTTCGGGGCGATGCTCAGCCCGGGATGAATATCGGTGGTAGGTCGCGTCTTTCACGATGCGGTGGAGGAAGAAAGGTGAGGCCCGCGATGGCTGAGATTGTGGCGGCACAGCCGCTGTTGACGATGTTGACCGAGACCATCGCGGTCGCCCGGGATGCCGAGCGGGGGGATCTGGCCGAGCGGCTGGAGGCGGTCGCGGGCCGGGTGCGCGATCCGCGACGGCGGATCGTGGTGTGCGGGTTGGGGAATCAGGGCAAGAGCCAATTCGTCAACGCACTGGTCAATGCCGATATCTGTGCCGTCGGTGACGATGCCACCACCACGGTCACGACCATTCTCGCCCATGCCGCGCAGGCCCAGGCGACGCTGGTATTGGCCGGGGACGGTGAGGAGACGCGGGTCGCGGTGCCCTGGGACGAAATCGGGCCGGGAGTGGCACGCTCGGGGTACGCGCAGGGGCGGGCCGTGCTGCGGGCGGAACTCGGGGTGCCCAATCAGCTGTTGGCGGACGGCATCGTGATCGTCGATACGCCCGCGCTGGGCGCGCACGGGAACAGCGCGGTGGCCGGAGTGCTCGGCGTGGTGCCCACGGCCGACGCGGTCCTGGTCCTGAGCGACGCCTCCACCGAATTGACCGATCCCGAGGTGGAATTCCTGCGCCAGGTGGGGGAACTGTGCCCGGCGGTGGCGCTGCTGATCGGCAAGATCGACCTGTATCCGCATTGGCGGCAGGTGTTCGAGGCGAACCAGGAGCATGTGCGGCGCGCCGGAATCGAGGTGCCGATGCTGCCGGTCTCCTCGGTGCTGCGCACCCACGCGCTGCGCCTGCAGGATGCCCAGCTCGGGCAGGAATCGGGTTTCGGCGCGGTCTTCGGCTTCCTGCGCGACAAGGTGGTGGCGCGCGATCAGATCGCGGTGCAGCGCGCCGTCGCCCTCGATATCGGTTCGGCCGCAGAGCATTTGGCCCTCGCCCTGGGCAGTGAACTGGTGGCGCTGAAGGATCCGGAGCGCGCGGCCGCCGCCGTGCGCGAATTGCAGTCCGCCAGAACGGCCGCCGAACAACTGCATCGCCGCACTTCGGTCTGGCAGCAGACGCTGAGCGACGGTATCACCGATCTGGTCGGCGATGTCGATCACGACCTGCGCGATCGCCTGCGGGATATCTCGCGCACCGCCGAGGAGTGGATAGACGAGCACGATCCCGGACGGCATTGGGAGCGCATGGAGGAGTGGCTCACCGGCACCGTCGGGACCGCCGTCGGCGACAATCTGCTGTGGACCCGCACCCGCGCGGTGAAACTCGCCGAGCGGGTGGGCACGCACTTCACCGAATTGGGCGCGGTCGATCTGCCGGATGTGCGGGAAAGCTTGGACGGCAAAGGTTCTCGCGCCGGATCCTGCACGCTGTCGGATCTGGAACCGGATCTCGGTCTCGGCCACAAACTCCTGGTGGGCGTGCGCGGTTCCTACGGCGGCGTGGTGATGGCGGGTCTGGTCGGCACCCTCGCGGGCCTGTCGCTGATCAACCCGATCTCCCTCGGCGCGGGAGTCATCCTGGGCGGCAAGGCCTTCCGCGACGATAAACAGGCCCGCCTGGCCAAACGCCGCTCCGACGCGAAAATGGCGGTCCGCCGCTATCTCGACGATGTCGCCTTCCACACCGGTAAGGAGACCAAGGACCGCCTGCACCGCATCCACCGGCTGCTGCGCGATCATTTCACCGCCATCGCCGAACGCACCGTGCGCTCCCTCGACGAATCCCTGCGCGCCGCGCAGGAGGCCGCCTCCCTGGAGTCCACCCGCCGCGCCGAACGCACCGCCACCCTGGAGCGCCGCCTGCACATCCTGGCCGAATTGCGCCGACGCGCCACGCTCATCCTCGCCCCGGCCCCCATGCACCCGGCGCTTCCCGCACACTGACCACGGTCGTGCGCGGACCCGGATGCTAACGCGAACCGGGGCCGACGCGAAGAGTTGGCGATGCGTGGAGGTGCGATGTGGTTCGAGAGCGCGAGCCTGTGAGGTATGACCCGGGTACGGCCGGATACGGGGTGGGGGCCGAGACCCGGGGACTGTTGGCGGCGGCGCGCCGGGCATTCGTGCCGAACGCGTGGGTGCGGGCGCAGGTCGACGAATGTGCCCGCAGGTTGGATCAGCCGTTGCGGGTCGCATTGGCCGGACAGCTCAAGGCGGGTAAGTCGACCCTGCTGAACGCGCTGGTGGGGCAGGACATCGCACCCACCGACGCGACCGAGTGCACCCGCCTGGTGACCTGGTACCGCAATGGGAACGCACCCCGGGTGACCGCGTTCGCGCGGGACGGCGCGCGGGCCGATGTGGTGGTGCGGCGCGGTCGGGGCGCGGAAGGACTGCCGGGCGCGCACGGCTTGACCTTCGACCTGTCGGCGCTGCGCTGGAATGCGGGCGCGCCCGCCGAGGTCGAGCACCTCGAGGTGGAGTGGCCCTCGGCGGAGCTGGCGCAGACCACCATCATCGACACCCCGGGCATCTCCTCGCTCTCGCGCGAGGTGTCCGCCCGAACCTCACATCTGCTCGCGCCCGGCGGCGGGGCGGAGCTGCCCAATGCCGACGCCGTGGTCTACCTGCTGCGGCGACTCGATACCGCCGATGTGGACTTCCTCGAACAGATCGGTTCGGCCGCCAGTGGTGCGGGAGCCGGTGCGCGGGACGGTGGCGGCGTGGGTGGACCGCTCGGCGTGATCGGCGTGGTCTCGCGCGCGGATGAGATCGGCGCGGGTCGTATCGACGCGCTGCATTCCGCACGTGATGTGGCCGCCCGGTTCGCGGGGGAGTTGGAGCGAACGGGCCTGTGCCAGTCGGTGATTCCGGTGGCGGGACTGCTGGCGTTCGCGGCCGCCACCCTGCGGCAGCGGGAGTACCAGGCATTCGAGGTGCTGGCCGGGGTGCCCACCGACACCCTCTCCGCCGCCCTGCTGTCGGCCGATCGCTTCGCCCGCCCCGATCTGCCGCTACCGCTGGCGCCGGAGTTGCGCGCGCACCTCGCGGCCCGCTTCGGCCTATTCGGTATTCGCCTGGCGGTCACCCTGATTCGGCTCGGCGTCCGCGATTCGGCCACGCTCGCCGCGGAACTCACCCGGCGCAGCGGTCTGGACGAACTCCGCGCCGTCCTCGATATCCAATTCGCCCAGCGCGCGGAGGAATTGAAGGCGCATTCGGCGCTCACCGCCCTGGCTCGCATACTCATCGCCAATCCGGGCACCGAGGCGGACAATCTGCTACCCCGGGTGCGGACCCTGCTCGCCGACGTGCACGGTTTCACCGAACTCCGATTGCTCGGTCACCTGCGCGCCGACGAACTTCCGCTACCCGCAACGGATCTGGCCGAACTGCACCGCCTCATCGGCGGCGCAGGGGTGGCCACGCACCGCCGGCTCGGCCTCTCCTCGCATACGGACCTGGCCACACAGCGCGCGGAAGCCCTTGCGGCGGTGCAGAAATGGCGTGCCCGAGCCCGACACCCGCTGGCCGATCAGCTCACCGCGAACGCCTGCCTCACCGCGGCCCGCAGCGCGGAGGGGCTGCTGGAGATCCTGCACGAACCGCCGACGACCCCCTTCGCCCGCATCACGCCCTGATCAAGGGGCGGTGGCGGTGCCACTGGGATCGATGAGGATCTTGGCGTGCCGGTCGGGCGAGGCGAGTGCGGTGTACGCGGCGTCGATACCGTCCAGGCCGACCGTGCCGGTGATCAGCGGGCTCGGGTCGACCTTGCCGTCGGCGATCATATGCAGCGTGTCGCGGAATTCGCCCGGGTCGTAGCCGAGTACGAAGCGCAGTTCGATCTCCTTGTTGATGGCGGTGGCGGGGTGGATGCGATCGGATTCCATGCACACCCCGACCACCACGATGCGGGACATGGGCGGGGCCGCGGTCAGCAGTTGATCGAGAATGCCCGGTACGCCGACACATTCGAAGATGACCGGCCCCGCGGGACCCTTGTTCAGGGTGTGCGCGAGGCGGAAGACGTACCACCACGGGATATTCGGCAGCCGGCGCAGGCGTTCCATGGCGTCGAAGCCGAGATTGAGCACATCGGCGGCGCCGGTGATGCGGGACTTCTTCGGCGAGGCCGTCCAGGGTGAATCCACCGCCGGATCGACCACCACATCCGCACCGCAGGCGGCGGCGAGTTCGCGGCGGCGCGGGGAGAAGTCGCTGGCGATGACCAGCCGCACCCCCGACGCCTTCAACATCGAGATGACCGCGAGACCGATGGGCCCGCAACCGATGACGAAGGCCGTCTGCCCCCGGCCGACCCGCCCCCGGCGCACCGCGTGCCAGCCCACCGCCATCGGCTCGGTCAGCGCCGCATGCTCGGCGGAGAGCCCATTGGGGACCTCGAAGGTCATGGACTCCTGCACCAGGACCTGTTCGGCGTAGCCGCCGGGCGCGTGCACGGACAATCCCGTCAACTGCGGTTCGCGCCCGCTGCGCAGGATCGGCAGGGCCACCACGGGTGTGCCGGGCTTCCAGCGCCGCCGGGTGCCCGGACCGTAATCGGCCACCGCACCGGAGAATTCGTGCCCCATGACCACGCTCTGCTCCGAGCGCATGAAGTGCCGGTATCCGGTGGCCGCCGCCAGCTCGGCGAGCTCATCGCAGTGCAGGCGGGCGTGCAGATCGGAGCCGCAGATACCGCAGCGCAGCACATTCACCACCAACTGCCCCGGTCCGGGAGTCGGTTCGGGCAGCTCCCGCACCTCGAATTCGCCCTTGGTCACCGTGGCAGCGCGCATGGTTCACTCCTGTCGAAAGATGTTGACAGTCAGCGATTCTTCTCGCTTCCGGCCGCGCGGTCACGAAAACGGCCCGCGGCTCCGGCGTTTCGGCCGGACCCGCGGGCCGCGCTCACGCGTCGATCAGAGCAGAACCAATTCGTCGTCCAGATCGTCGAGTTCGTGCTGTTCGAGTGTGGTCTCCCTCGGCAGGGCCGCGAAGCCGAGGCAGACCAGCACCATCAACCCGATGCCCCAGGCCAGGGTGTAGTCGAAGGTGTGCGCGAAGTTGACCGCGTTGGCCTCCTCGCCCGCACTGCTCAGCACCTTCGCGACGGTCGTATCGCCGCCGGTGCTGCGGCAGCTCTCCGGCACCGCCGACGGATCCACCGCGGCGGACCGATCCTGAACGCACGCACGGAAATTCGCGAGAATCTCCTCCTGTGCGGGTCCGGGCAGGCCGGTGGCGGCGAGTTCGGTGCGGGTCCGCGCGGTGACCGCGTCCACGCCGCGCGCCGAATCATGGTCGAGCTGTCCGAAGAAGATGATGCCGACCAGGGCCACACCCAGCGCCATGCCCAACTGCTGACCGGTATTGAGTAGGCCCGAGGCCGCGCCCGCCTCCCGATCCGGGATCTGGCCGAGCAGCATGTCGATGGTCGGCGCGACCACGATGCCGAAGCCGGTACCGGTCACGATGAGCGGCAACACCATCTGCCAGGAGGCGAAATCGCTGCCGTAGTGCGCGGCCATCCAGCCGTACAGGCCGAATCCGGCGGCGGTGACCAGACCGCCCGCCATGAGCACCCAGCGCCCGAACCTCGGCGCCAGCACGCTCACCGAGGTGCCCGCGCCGATGCCCGCGCCGACCGCGAAGAACACCGAGGTGAGCCCGGCCCGCATGGGCGACCAGCCGAGACCGGCCTGCATGAACAGCGTCCAGATCAGGAAGAAACCGCCCATGCCGATCCAGAACAGCAGCCAGGACGCCAGGCCGACGGTGAAGGGCCGGGAGCGGAACAGGTCCAGATCGATCAGCGGTGAGCCGACCGTGCGCGCGCGCCGGCGCTCGTAGACCACGAAGGCGGCGAAGGTGACCGCGGCCGCCCCGAGCATGATGAATGTCCAAGCGGGCCAATCCTTCTGACGGCCCTCGGTGAGCGGGTAAGCCAGCAGGACGACGGCGGAGACCGCCAGCACCATGCCGACGATATCCAGCTTGGGCGCGTGCGCGGAACGCGAATCCCGCATGACGATGCTCGCGGCGATGAGCGCCGCGATACCGACCGGGATATTGACCAGGAAGATCGGCCGCCAGCCCAGATCGAACAGATTCCACTGCACCAGCAGTCCGCCCAGGGACAGCCCGACCGCGGAAGCGGAACCGCCGACGCCGCTGTAGATGGCGATCGCCTTGGCGCGCTCATGTTTGGGGAAGGTGACGCGAATGATGGCCAGGATCTGCGGCACCATCAGCCCGGCCATCGCACCCTGTACGAAGCGGGAGCCGATGAGCACGGCCGGATCCGAGGCGACGCCGCAGGCCGCCGAGGCCAGCGTGAAACCGGTCATACCGAGCAGGAACAGGCGTTTGCGGCCGTAGATATCGCCGAGTCGGCCGCCGGTGATGAGCACCGCGGCGAAGGACAGGACGTAGGCGGCGATGATCCATTCGATCTGCGAGTACTCCGCCCGCAGATCGTTCTGAATGCTGGGGACCGCGACATTGACGATGGTCACGTCGAGCAGGTCCATGAAGCCGGCGGCGAGGACGACGGCGAAGGCGATCCAGCGGCGCGGATCGAGGGTCATGGGGGTGTCCGGGGGCGCGGTGTCGGGTTCCACGGCGAGCTCTCTTCGATTCGGTGGGGATGGTGCGACCTCTCAAACTATGCACTCGAAGTGATTATCAATCAAGAGGGCAATCATGATTTGGGCCTTGATGTATTCTGGGGAGGTGAACGATGCCGAACCCCAGTACCCGCGGCTGTTCGATTCCCCCGCATTCCTGTTGGGGCAGTTGGGGTCCCACTCCGCCTACCGCTTCGGCGAACTGCTGGCGCCGCTCGGCATCAAACCCCCGCAATTCGGTACGCTGCGGATTCTCGAGGCCAATGACGGGCGCTCCCAGCAGCAGCTGTGCGAGGCGCTCGGGATCCACCGCAATGTGATGGTCGGGCTGGTCGACGACCTGGAGAAGCGCGGACTCGTCGAACGCCGCCGGCATCCGATGGACCGGCGCGCGCACGCGGTACATCTGCTCCCGGCCGCCCGCGAACTGCTCGCCGAAGCGACCGCGCTGGCCCGGGGGCTGGATGCGGAAATCCTCTCCGCGCTCGATGAACGGGAGCGGGCCGTCATGGTCCGGCTACTCCAGCGCGCCGCCGTCGGCAGCGGTCTCACCCCGGGCATCCACCCCGGTCTGACCGCCGAACCGGGTGCGGTCGCGGCGTGTGAGGTGGATCACTCCCGCCGGTAGTCACAGCGGGCCGCGGTGGGTGTCCAACCGGGTGAAGGCAATTCACCCCGGAAGGAAGACAGGCCATGCCGACCATCGACGTACTCGACTCGTTCATCAACTACAGCGACACCGGGATCGGGGATATCCCCGTGGTGTTCCTGCACGGCAATCCCACCTCGAACTACATCTGGCGCAATGTGATCCCGCATGTCAGCGGCGAAACCCGGGTATTGGCACCGGATCTCATCGGGATGGGGGCCTCCGGTAAACCCGAGAGCGACTACCGGTTCGTGGACCACGCCCGCTACCTCGACGCCTGGTTCGACGCCATGCGGCTCGAACAGGTCGTCATCGTCGGGCACGACTGGGGTGGTTCGCTCGGAATGCACTGGGCGGCACGGCATCCCGAACGCGTACGCGGTATCGCGGTGGTCGAGACCTTCCTGCGGCCCATGCGCTGGTCCGAAATGCCGCCGGCGGGCGCGGAACTCTTCCGCCGCTTCCGCTCCCCGGAGGGTGAGGACATGGTGCTGCGCAAGAATATGTTCATCGAATTCAACCTGCCCGCCTCGACGCACAGCCTCACCCCCGAGGCCCTCGATGTCTATCGCGCGCCCTACCCGACGCCGGAGTCCCGCAGGCCGATGCTGGTGTGGCCGCGCGAATTCCCGCTCGACGGTGAACCGGCCGATGTGGTCGCCATCATCGAGAACTACGGCCGGTGGATGGCGGACAGCCCGGATATCCCCAAGCTGGTGATGGCTGTGGAGAGCGGGGTCGGCCTCGGTTCGTCCGCCATGATCGAGTGGGCCGGAAAGACCTTCGCCGCCACCGAGATCGCGAACATCGGACCGGCCGGACATCACTGCCCGGAGGATCAGCCGGACCGCATCGGCGGCGCGGTCGCCGACTGGATTCATCGGCACGCCCTCATTACCGCATCGGCCGTCGCCTGAGCCCGTTGTGCCGGGGATGATCACGGGGCGCGGCAGCCGCCCGCCCCGTGATCCCCGGCGGAAATGCTTGCGGACCGTCCACATCCGCCCCAAGCTGACTGGATGGAGACCGACTCAGAGCTGTCCGCCGAGGCCGGACACGGACCGGACGCACAGGAGGTCGCGCTGGTCGCACGGGCGCTCGACGGCGATCGCGCGGCGATCTCCGAAGTGATACTCCTGCTCCAGGATCCGATCTACCGGCTGGCGCTGCGCATGGTGTGGCGGCCCGCCGACGCCGAGGACGCCACCCAGGAGATTCTGCTGCGCGTCGTCGGCAAGCTCGGCACCTGGCGAGGTGAGGCCAAATTGCTCACCTGGGCGTACCGCGTCGGGGTCAACTATCTGCTCAATCTGAAGCGCAGGACACCGCAGGAGACGACCGAGCTCAGCCTCGATTCGTACAGCGAGGGACTCAAAGACGGTCTGGCCGAGGCGGATTACCGCGGACCGGAACCCGAACTGCTCACCCATGAGACACGCCTGAACTGCACCCAGGCCATGCTGCAATGCCTGGCCCGCGAGGAGCGCATCGCCTTCGTGCTCGCCGATATCTTCGAACTGAGCTCCACCGAAGCCGCCTGGATCACCGGCACCACGCCCGCCGCGTACCGGAAACGCCTGGAGCGCGCCAAGAAACGCCTGGGCAATTTCCTGACCTCGACCTGCGGGCTGGCGAATCCGAAAGCCTTCTGCCGCTGCGCCCGCCGCGTCGACAAGGCTCTCGAGCTCGGCCGCATCGACCCGGACCGCCCCGCCTTCGCCGCCCACCGCATCACCCCCGGCGGTCGCGGTGTGGCGGCGGCGGCCCAGCAGATGTCCTCGCTGCGTGATGCCGCCGCAGTACTCGGCGCACACCCGGATTACGCTGCCCCGCAAGCGAAGATGGACGCCATAGCCGGCCTGATCACCTCCGGCCGCTTCCCCCTACTGGACTGATCCTCCGCCGTCCCGGTTGATTCCCCACCCTCCGCCTGATCTCCCACTCTCCGCCCGATCTCCCGGTCATCCGGCTGATCCGCCCCGTCATTCCGGCGCGCTTTTGGCCGGGATCCGCACCCGTGGTTCAGTCCAGATTGCCGTGTATCCCTGCCAGAAACATGCCGGGATGACGGGGTGGGGACGGGGCAGATGACGAGGGTGGGGACAAGGTGGGACTAAGCCATGCTGATCATTTCGCGCGCCAGGGGCACCACCCGCCGGGCGAAGCGCTGCACCTGATCCACGTCGAAACCGGGCGGCCAGTAGATGAAGGTGTCGAAGCGGGCATTCCTGTGCAGGGCCGCAATGATTTCCGCCCATTCCCGGGCGGAGCCGTTGACGGGGTCGTTGCCGCGTGGGCGGGGCCGCAGGGATTGGTCGCTGATCACCCCGGGCAGTGCGGCCATGCGAGTGATGGCGCTCGGGTCCCGGCCTTCGGCCCGCGCCGCCGCGTCTATGCGGTCCTGGGCGCCGCGCCATTTCTCCCAGGGCAGCCAATTCGGCAGTGGCGCAACCCATCCGTCGCCGACCCGGCCGATCAGGTCCAGTGCGCGCGGCCCCATGGCTCCGATCCAAATCCGCACATTGTGTGCGGGTGCCGGACCACCCGCGATGCCCTGCACCGTGTATTGGTCCCCCTGCACCGAAACCAGCCGCCCGGGTCTCCAGGTCGCGCGAATGATCTCGATTCCCTCTTCGAGGGCGCACAGGGCGGCGCGGCCCTTCAAATCCGGCCCGCCCATGGCGAGGATCCCGTCCTCGAAAGCCCCGGCCCCCACGCCGAGTTCGAACCGCCCGCCGCTCAGCAGATCGAAGGTCGCCGCCTGTTTGGCCAGCATCGACGGTCGCCGCAACGGCATATTGGCCACCCCGGGGTAGACGCTGATCCGGCTGGTCACCCCGAGGCAGGCCCCGAGCACCGCGAAGGTGTCCCCGAATTCCGGCGCGTACGGGTGATCCTGGATCCCCACCAGATCCAGCCCCTCCTGCTCGGCGGCCGTTGTCATATCCAGTACGTCTTCCAGCGCCGCCGCGGTAGGCGGGATCGAGATGCCGAATCGCACACCCATCGGGCCTCCTCAGCCGCAGGTTCCAGAACCTCGATCTTGACCCGCCAACCTGCGAAAACCGTTTATTTCGGGCACGGTGCGTGTCCGCGAGGTCGGGCGTGTCAGCACTGCGGCGCACCGGCGGAGCACACTGATCGCCACCCCGGCGGGCGTGATCACGCGCAGCTACCCGTTCGGGAGATGGGTACACCGACATGGCCGACTTTCGGAACCAGAGCCTGCGAGCCCGCGACGCCGATCGCGTGGATGCCTGCGCCCTGCTCGACAATGCCCTGGCCGAAGGCGAATTGACCGAGGCCGAACACACGCGGCGCACCGCCGCGGCCATGGCGGCACGCACCTTCGGCGATCTCGACGGGCTGATCGACGATCTCCAGATCCCGGCGAATCTCGTGGGCACCCCGCTGCGTCGACCGCAACGCCGAAATGATCTGCGCCGCTGGAAGATCGCGATCGCCGCGGTCTGCGTCGCCACCGTGGTGGGCGCGCTGGGCGGATGTATCGCGCGCACGACCGTGTCGAAACCGGATATGCCCGATGCCACCACCGGTGCCGGACTCGCGAGTTTCGTTGCCGCGTACCGGGATCACTACGGCGACGCCACCGTCGACGACGTATTGCTCTACCCGAAATACGTACTGCTCCATCGCCGGGCGCAGGCCGGGCGGTCCGACTACATCCGGTACGACGGCGAATTCCACAGTAACTCCGACAGCCAGGTCGGCACCGGCGTCGAGACCGTGGACCTGTCCACTCTCGATCTGCCGAAGCTGGCCGGGCTGTTCGCGGGAGCGCCGCGGTCGATCAATGTGCCCGGCGGCGCCATCACGCACGTGAGCATCGCGCACAAGACCGGCGAGGACACGCTCGTCAGCATCTACGCCGCCAGTGGCGCGCGCAGCGGTCACCTGGAGGTTTCCGCGCAGGGCGAGCCGATCACGCTGTCCGCGTCGCAGTAATCTCGATTCCGGGAAATTCTTCTCCGCTCCCTGGAATAGATGTCGCGTGTCCCCCGTTGGTGCATGTCAGACACAAGGTTGAGTGAGACGGACTCAAGTTCAAGTTGCACAGGATGGACATCCGGTGCAGGATTGAGCCGACCACGCTCAGTGTTGCTGAGGATCCTGCCCCATCCCGGGGCAAGATCCCGCCGCTAAGACACACAGGTACGTCAACCAGGAGGAATCACCATGGCTCGTGCGGTCGGTATCGACCTCGGGACCACGAACTCGGTCATCGCCGTTCTCGAAGGCGGTGAGCCGGTCGTCGTCGCCAATTCGGAGGGCTCGCGCACTACCCCGTCCATCGTCGCCTTCGCCAAGAACGGCGAAGTTCTCGTGGGCCAGCCCGCGAAGAACCAGGCGGTCACCAATGTCGATCGCACCATCCGGTCCGTCAAGCGCCATATGGGCGAGGACTGGTCCGTGGAGATCGACGGCAAGAAGTACACCCCGCAGGAGATCTCCGCGCGCACGCTGATGAAGCTGAAGCGCGACGCCGAGGCGTACCTCGGTGAGGAGATCACCGACGCGGTCATCACCGTCCCCGCCTACTTCGAGGACGCGCAGCGCCAGGCCACCAAGGAGGCCGGGCAGATCGCGGGCCTGAACGTGCTGCGCATCGTCAACGAGCCCACCGCGGCCGCACTGGCGTATGGCCTGGACAAGGGCGACAAGGAACAGACCATCCTGGTCTTCGACCTCGGCGGCGGCACCTTCGACGTGTCCCTGCTGGAGATCGGCGAGGGCGTCGTCGAGGTCCGCGCGACCTCCGGCGACAACCACCTCGGTGGTGACGACTGGGACGAGCGCGTCGTGGCGTGGCTGGTCGACAAGTTCAAGGCGTCCTCGGGCATCGACCTGACCAAGGACAAGATGGCCATGCAGCGTCTGCGCGAGGCCGCGGAGAAGGCCAAGATCGAACTGTCGTCCTCGCAGTCGACCTCGATCAACCTGCCCTACATCACGGTCGACGCGGACAAGAACCCGCTCTTCCTCGATGAGCAGCTCACGCGCGCCGAGTTCCAGAAGATCACCGCAGATCTGCTGGACCGCACCCGCAAGCCCTTCCAGTCCGTCATCAAGGACGCGGGCATCGCCGTCGGCGACATCGATCACGTTGTCCTTGTTGGTGGTTCGACCCGTATGCCCGCCGTCTCGGATCTGGTCAAGGAACTGACCGGCGGCCGTGAGCCCAACAAGGGCGTGAACCCGGACGAGGTCGTCGCGGTCGGCGCGGCGCTGCAGGCCGGTGTGCTCAAGGGCGAGGTCAAGGACGTCCTGCTGCTCGATGTCACCCCGCTGTCGCTGGGTATCGAGACCAAGGGCGGGGTGATGACCAAGCTCATCGAGCGCAACACCACCATCCCGACCAAGCGTTCGGAGACCTTCACCACGGCCGACGACAATCAGCCGTCCGTGCAGATCCAGGTCTTCCAGGGTGAGCGCGAAATCGCCTCGCACAACAAGCTGCTCGGTTCCTTCGAGCTGACCGGCATCCCGCCGGCCCCGCGCGGCGTGCCGCAGATCGAGGTCACCTTCGACATCGACGCCAACGGCATCGTGCACGTGACCGCGAAGGACAAGGGCACCGGCAAGGAGAACACGATCAAGATCCA
Source organism: Nocardia acidivorans NBRC 108247 (assembly GCF_001625085.1). Lineage (GTDB taxonomy): Bacteria > Actinomycetota > Actinomycetes > Mycobacteriales > Mycobacteriaceae > Nocardia > Nocardia acidivorans. The sequence goes on along the minus strand of NZ_BDAW01000066.1, from coordinate 31,847 downwards.
GGACGGCTCCGGCCTGTCCAAGGAGGAGATCGATCGCATGGTCAAGGACGCCGAGGCGCACGCCTCGGAGGACAAGGCCCGTCGCGAAGAGGCCGAGACCCGCAACCAGGCCGAATCGCTGGTGCACCAGACCGAGAAGTTCATCAAGGACAACGAGGACAAGGTCCCGGCCGATATCAAGACCAAGGTCGAGGCGGCCATCGCCGAAGCCAACGAGGCGCTCAAGGGCACCGATATCGCGGTCATCAAGACCGCGGTGGAGAAGCTCGCGACCGAATCGCAGGCGCTGGGTCAGGCCATCTACGACGCGTCGGCCGCCGAGTCGGCTGCCTCGGGCAACGGCCAGGCCGCGCCCGACGCCGATGACACCGTTGTGGACGCCGAGGTTGTCGAGGAGCCGGAGAAGAAGTGACGAACCCGAACCCGGAACAGGAACCGGTCACGGGTGAGGTCGGCGAGGCCGCGGTGGAGGATTTCGCCGCGGCTTCGGCCGCCGACGTCCTGAGCGAGGATTCGCTCGCGGACGCCATCAGCGCCGAACTCGCCGAGCGCACCTCGGATCTGCAGCGGCTCACCGCCGAATACGCCAACTACCGCCGCCGCGTCGAACGGGACCGCAAGGCCACCATCGACAATGCCAAGGCCACGGTCGTCAGCGAATTGCTCGGTGTGCTCGACGATCTCGACCGCGCTCGCGCCCACGGTGACCTGGAAGGACCGCTCAAGGCGGTCGCAGACAAGCTCGCCACCGCCCTGCAGAAGCAGGGCCTCGAGGAGTTCGGTTCGGCGGGCGACCCGTTCGATCCGACGCTGCACGAGGCCGTACAGCATGAGGGTTCCGGACACGATCCGGTGATCGGCATGGTCATGCGCAAGGGGTACCGCTTCGGCGATCGCGTGCTGCGGCACGCGCTGGTCGGAGTGACCGATCGGACAGAGGATCTGAATGGCTCGGCCGCATCAGAGACGACGAACGCCGACCCCGATGCCGCTGGCACCGAGTAAGACGCCGGATGTCCCGAACGGGACAGCGGCGCTGAGCAATTCGAGAGGAGGAGATGCCCGGTGAATCGGGAGTGGCTCGAAAAGGACTTCTACAAGGAGCTGGGTATCACCTCCAGCGCCGGCCAGGACGAGATCAAGAAGGCGTACCGCAAACTCGCCCGTGACTTGCATCCGGACAAGAACCCGGGTGACGCCAAGGCCGAGGAGCGCTTCAAGCTCGTCAGCGAGGCGCACGCGGTGCTGTCCGATCCGGAGAAGCGCAAGGAATACGACGAGGCGCGAAAGCTCTTCGCGGGCGGCGGTTTCGGCCGCGGCGGCTTCACCCCCGGCGCGGGCTACGGCCAGCCCGGCGGTGGCTTCTCCGGTGATTTCAACCTGGGCGACATCTTCGGCGGCCAGCAGGCGGGCGCCGGTGACGGCGGCCTCGGCGACCTGCTCGGCGGATTGTTCAACCGGGGTGGCACCCGCACCTCCTCGCGGCCGCGGCGCGGCAGCGATGTGGAGACCGAGACGACACTGGGCTTCCGCGAGGCCGCCCAGGGCGTGACGGTGCCGCTGCGGATGACCAGCCCGGCCGCGTGCACCACCTGCCACGGCAGCGGCGCCAAGCCGGGCACGTCGCCGCGAGTCTGCCCGCACTGCAACGGTTCCGGCGTGGTCAGCCGGAATCAGGGCGCGTTCGGATTCAGTGAGCCGTGCGAGGACTGCCGGGGTACCGGATCGATCATCGACGATCCGTGCGTCGACTGCCACGGCTCGGGTATCCAGAATCGGACCCGCACCATCACCGTGCGCATCCCGCCCGGGGTGCGCGATGGTCAGCGCATCCGGTTGGCGGGGCAGGGTGAAGCGGGTCTGCGGGGCGCACCGCCCGGCGATCTCTTCGTCACCGTGCACGTCAGCCAGGACAAGGTCTTCGGCCGCAATGGCGATGACCTGACCCTGGTGCTGCCGGTGAGTTACAGCGAACTGGTTTTGGGTACAACGGTTTCCGTGCCCACTCTCGAAGGTCGCGTCGGCGTCAAGGTGCCCCCGGGTACCGCCGACGGCCGCACCCTGCGGGTGCGCGGGCGCGGTGTTCCCAAGCGCGACGGCGGCGCGGGCGATCTGCTCGTCACCGTCAAGGTCGCGATCCCGCAGAAGCTGGACGACAACGCCACCGAAGCGCTGCGGCGCTATGCGGAGGCGGAGAAGACCAGTGGCTTCGATCCGCGTGCTGGATGGGCAGGTGCGTGATGAGTTCCGATCCGAAGAAAGCCGCCGAGGCACAGTACTTCATGATCTCGGTGGCGGCGCAGCTGGCGGGCATGCACGCCCAGACGCTGCGCACCTATGACCGGCTGGGTCTGGTTTCGCCGCAACGTACTTCGGGCGGCGGGCGACGCTACTCGGACCGGGATGTACAGCTGCTGCGCGAGGTGCAGCGCCTGTCCCAGGACGAGGGCGTCAATCTGGCGGGCATCAAACGGATCATCGAACTCACCAACCAGGTCGAGGAACTACAGCAGCGGGTGTCCGAGCTGAGCAATGAGGTGGAGCGGCTGCGGGCGGGGTACCGCCCGGATCTGACTCCGCCCCAGCGCAGTACGGCACTCGTGGTCTGGCAGCCCCGGCACCGCCGCACCTGATCGGTGAAACGACAAGCAGCGCTCCGGTTTTCCGGGGCGCTGCTTTCGTTGTTGCAGGCGATGTGCTGAGTTTCTTTGTGCGAAGCAATGATTTATCGCCGCTGTTGATCATGAATTCAATACAGACCGCCCGGTTGAATTGTTTGCTGATTGCGAGTTTTGTCCTTATGTGGCAAAGGAATTCACACCCTGTCAGGGTTGCGGTAGGGTCGCTCGATATTTGAAGCTTGCAAAACGAATCCCCCAAGATCGGCGGGTCGCACCTGGTCCCGCCCGGCGTTTCCCAGTTGAACAGTCTGTTTTCGAGTGGGATTGCTTGCCATGCGCTCGTTTTCGAGGAATTACAGGCATGTTGTTGAAACGTCCCGTTCCGTTGCTGGCAAACCTCGCCTATAGTTGCTCAGCAACGGCCGCTGTCGAGTGTCCCGCAGCACTGCACTCGCCGATCTGCCTGTGTTCGAGTGCGAAATGGGGTTGTGACACACATGGATTCGCGGACCGTCGCATTGATTAGAACGACGTTCAAGTCGGTAGCTGCAGAAGACGGTGGCCCAGAAAAACTCGCTCGTTCCTTCTACGCCATCCTCTTCACCGAATACCCCCAGGTTCGCGATTTCTTCCCCGCCGCCCTGGACGCCCAGCGCGATCGGCTGGTGAAAGCCATCGCCTACGTGGTCGATCGGCTCGAAGAACCGGACAAACTGCTGCCCTTCCTGGCTCAACTCGGCCGCGACCATCGCAAATACGGTGTGGTCGCCGAACACTATGCGGCCGTGGGCAAATCGCTGAAGTCCGCACTCGAGGCGTACGCCGGCACCGAACTCTGGACCGAGGAGATCAGCCGCGCCTGGGACGAGGGCCTGGCCGTGATCGCGGGCACCATGATGGAGGCCGCGGACCAGGAGAGCACCCCGCCGGTGTGGACCGGCACCGTCATCGAACACCGCGAGGTACTGCGCAATCTCGCCATCGTGCGGCTCAAACTGGACCAGCCCATCCAATACGCGGCCGGGCAGTACATGAGTGTGCAGATCCCTTCCCGCCCGCGCATGTGGCGGTATCTGTCCCCGGCCATTCCGGCCACTCCGAGCGGTGAGATCGAATTCCATATCCGCGGCGTCACCGGCGGCTGGGTGAGCCCGGCCATGGTGGGGCACACCAAGGTCGGCGAACAGTGGCTGATCGGCTCACCGCTCGGCGGCCTCGGCGTGCCCCGCAATACCCGGCGCAAACTGCTCATGGTCGGCTGCGGCACCGGTATCGCCCCGCTGCGCGCCCAACTCATGGCCATGACCCAGCGCCGTTCCAATCCGAAGGTCGATCTCTTCGTCGGCGGCCATTACCCCTGTGATCTCTACGATTTGGAGATCCTCAGCCAACTCGCGCTGGCCAATAAGTGGCTCACCATCACCCCGGTCACCGAGAGCAATGAGGATCCGTGGTGGCAGCCCGCCAATTCCGTTGAGCCCCGGGAACATCCGGGCCTGCAACCGCGCCTGGTCGGCCAGATCGGCAAGATAGTCGCGGGTTTCGGCTCCTGGTCCGATCGTGACGTGCAGATCGTCGGCTCACCCTCGATGGTGCAGACCACCAAATTCCGCCTCATGGCGGCGGGTACGCCCACCGCGAATATCCGGCACGATCCGCTCTTCTGAGCGGTCCCACAGACCCCCGCGCCGCTGCCTGTCGCTCGGCAGCGGTGCGGGGCACCACACGATCTACTCCGCCGAGGGCCTCTAAAAGCCTTCGTAGCGAATGAGTTCCGGCGGGGTGCCGGTGGCCACCAGCATCTCGACGGTGGCGTGCACGGTGGCCGCGCCGCCGCAGACCAGAATACTCTGATGGTCCAGCGGGGTGAAGCGTGAGACCACCTCGGCCAGGGTGCCGGTGATCAATTCCTCGGGCTGGAAGCCGATATCGACGCGGCAGGACTCGTACCAGTTGTCGATCCAGTCCGGATCGTCCTCGTCCAGCACCACGGGAATAATTGTCAGCCAGGGCATTTCATTGCCCAGCAGGACGAGCATATCGGAGGCGTAGAGATCGCGGGGGTAGCGGCCGCCGACGAACAGGTGGGTGCGCGGCGGCTGCTCGCGCCGCGAGATGTCCAGCAACAGAGCGCGTAACGGGGCCAGGCCGATACCGTCGGCGATCATCACCACCTCGGTGGCGGCCTCGTCCACCGCGAGCCAGCCCGCCGGATTGCGCACCTTCCATTCGTCACCGGTGCGGGTGTCGGCCACCATCGAACCGCTGCACCAGCCGCCGGGCACGGTCCGGATATGGAATTCCAGCTTCCCGTCCAGCGACGGCGGCAGCGCGCAATACAGCCGCCGCACCATATTCGGATGCTGCGGCGTCCGCACCTCCACCGATTGACCGGGCGCGAACGGCACGAACTCGCCGATCAACCGCACCACGGTGAGGTCTTCGCGCAGTCGGTGCGCCCCGACCACCGTGGCGGGCCATTCGTTCGGCTCGCCGATCCGAATCGGTCCGGTCTGATCGGGGTCGAGGGTCACACCACACTCCTGCTCATCGAAAAATCTTGTACCGCAAAACTATTCACACCGGGCAGGGCGGGGTTCACACCGGGTCGGAGTTGATCGCCGACTCCGGGGTGCCGACCGCGAGCAGTGCGCGCCGGGTGTCCGCGATCATGCGCGCCGATCCGGCGATCTGGATCTGCCGGTCCGCCCACGCGCCGAAGCTGGCCACCACCGCGCCCAGATTACCGATCAACCGCCGATGCATGCCGAACGGCGGATCGGCGGGCGGATATGGATGCCACCACGGATTGGTTTCGTTCTCGCACACCGGAATAACCGTCAACCACGGATTACTCTGCGACAGCTGCCACATGTTCTCCACGTCGTACAGATCGCACGGATACCGCCCGCCCATGAACAGGTGCACGCGCGGATTGATCCCGCGCCGCCCCATCTCGATGAGCTGGGCGCGAATCGGCGCGATCCCGGTCCCGGAGCTGATCATGAGCACATCGCGGCGACTCTGCAGATCCACGTGCAATCCGCCCAGCGGGGACGCGATCATCCAGCGGTCGCCGACCTTGGTCTCATTGATGATGGCCGGGCTCACCCAGCCGGTGCGCACCTTGCGGACATGGAATTCGATCTCGCCGTACTGGTTCGCGGGAATCGCGGGTGAGAGATACCGCCACATCTTCGGGCGCTGCGGAATCGCCACCGGCACATACTGTCCGGCCTGATAGGGAATCGGGGTATCGGATTGCAGTCGCACGATCGCCAGATCGTCCACCACCCGCCGGTGCCCGACCACGGTCGCCTCCCAATACGGTTGTGACGTATCGGAATTCGCGCCGATGGCCATGGAGGCCGAGATCAGGATGGTGATGTCCTGCCACCCCGCCTCCAATTGCCGGCTCCAATTCCCGACCCCGTTGTAGGAGCGGAACGCCGCCAGCAGCGCACGACCGGCAATGTCGTAGTGCGCCGCCTCCACCCCGTATTTGCGGTGGTCGCGCGCGAGCTGCTCCAGGAATCGCTGCGCCCGGTCCCAATCCTCCAGATTGTCGAGTACGAACTGCACGGCCGTGACCAGCCGCTTGGGCTGCATATCCATGGCCGAGGGGAAGAGCTCCCGCAGGGCGGGGACCTCCGCGAATAGATGTCCGTAGAACGCGCTGATCAGTCGTTCCGGCCCGTGCGGGGCTTCGACGACTGTCCGGAAGTTTGCGCGGACCAGCGCTGCTGAACGCGCATCCACGACGTCGAGCTTTCCTTTCCTTGCTACTACCCCGGACTCACCTGGTTCCAGGCGGTCCTCCGCGTCAAGTATCCCTGAAAAAGCGGTGGTCGCACGGATATAGCCGGAGCCGGTGGATTCGCGTTACCCGGGGTTCAGATAACCAGCACGGTCTTACCGCGCGCACCGGACGCGCCGAGCACCTCCGCGGCCGCCTCCAGGGGCGGGGTGTTGTCGATCGGGACCACCAGATCGCCATTGCCGACATCGCGCAGCAGCTCCCGCAATTCCGGTGCGCCGCCGGTGGATTCGAAGTTCCCGCCGGTGATGCCGCGCGCCTTCAACGCCTCCTCGTCGGCGGACCAGGTGGTGGTGTACGCCGCGCCGCCGGACTTGACCACGGCGGCATTGTCGGCGAAGACCGGCGGTGGACTCACCAGATCGAAGAGCACATCGACACCGGCGGGCAGGGTGATCCGCACCGAATCGGCGACCGTCAGCGGTGAGCTCTCGGCATGGGTGGGGGAGTCGGTGACGGTGATCCGGCCGTAGTTGACCACTTCGGCCGCGCCGAGGCGGATCATCCGATCGGTGTCGTCGGGCCGGGCGGTGGCGATCACATGCGCGCCTGCCAGCGCCGCGAGCTGGACCAGATAGGACCCGACGCCGCCGGAAGCGCCCACGATCAGCACATTCTGGCCCGCGGCCACCTTGGCGGCGTGCAGGAGATCGAGTGCGGTGATGCCCGCGGTGGGCAGTGCGGCGGCCTGGATCGCGGTCACCTCGTCCGGGATCCGGGCGATGATCGAGGTCGCGGGCACCACGATGTATTCGGCGAAGGTGCCGTGCCCGAGCGGCGGATTGAGGAATTTGCCGACCACGCGTTCGCCGTACTCCACATCGGTGACGTCGGCGCCGATGCCGACCACCCTTCCGGCCCCGTCCACGCCCGGAATGAGCGGAAAGTCGTGTGGCAGCTTGCCGTCCAGGAAGCCGTCGACAATGCGCTGATCGAAGGGATTGACGCCCGCGGCCTCGAGCTCGATCTTCAACATGCCGGGTCCGGCCTCGGGGGTGGGCATATCGGCGGCCTCCGGTGTGCCCCCGAATTCGCGAACCACGATCGCGCGCATTGCTGCTCCATTCGTCCGGGATATCCGAGCTTGGGATGAGCGGGTGATGCGTCAACGAACCCGCCCCATCGTAGGCGGGACCGCCCCGGAACCGGTGTGATTGAGGCCATTCGGTTTTGTTCGTGGCGAGTAGCCTTACAGGGACCTTCGGCACTGGTGGTCGCACCGGAAATTCGTCAGACTTGAGCGGAACAGACTCAACTCTTCTCGCGTTGGAACGAACAAGCGACTAGTAGGAAGGTGAATGTGGACTCGTTCAATCCCACCACCAAGACCCAGGCGGCCCTCACGGCCGCACTCCAGGCGGCCTCCGCCGCCGGAAACCCGGAGATCCGTCCGGCGCACTTGCTGGTGGCGTTGCTGGATCAGACCGACGGCATCGCCGCACCCCTGTTGAAGGCCGTCGCCACCGATCCCGCGACGGTTCGGCGTGAGGCGCAGGACATTGTCGACCGACTGCCCCGCGCCACCGGAGCGACCACCCAGCCGCAACTGGGACGCGAGGCGCTCGCCGCCATCACCGCATCCCAGCGACTGGCCACCGAAATGGGGGACGAATACGTCTCCACCGAACACCTCATGGTCGGCCTGGCCGCGGGGGACTCCGATGTCTCGCAACTGTTGCTCGAGTACGGCGCGAACGCCGACGCCCTGCGCGAGGCGTTCACCGCCGTGCGCGGCAATACCCGCGTCACCAATCCCGATCCCGAGGGCAGTTATCAGGCGCTGGAGAAGTACTCCACCGATCTGACCGCCGCCGCCCGCGACGGCAAACTGGATCCGGTCATCGGGCGCGACACCGAGATTCGGCGCGTGGTGCAGGTGCTGTCCCGGCGCACCAAGAACAATCCGGTGCTCATCGGCGAACCCGGCGTCGGCAAGACCGCCATCGTCGAGGGGCTGGCCCAGCGGATCATCGAGGGCGATGTGCCGGAGTCGTTGCGCGGCAAGAAACTCGTCTCGCTCGACCTCGGCGCCATGGTCGCCGGCGCCAAGTACCGCGGTGAGTTCGAGGAGCGGCTCAAGGCCGTACTGGAGGAGATCAAATCCAGTGCGGGACAGATCATCACCTTCATCGACGAACTGCACACCATCGTCGGTGCGGGCGCGACCGGTGAATCCGCCATGGACGCCGGGAACATGATCAAGCCCATGCTGGCCCGCGGTGAACTGCGCCTGGTCGGCGCGACCACCCTGGACGAGTACCGCCAGCACATCGAGAAGGATCCGGCGCTGGAGCGCCGCTTCCAGCAGGTGCTGGTCGGCGAACCCTCCGTCGAGGACACCGTCGGCATTCTGCGCGGGCTCAAGGAGCGCTACGAGAACCACCATCACGTGCGCATCACCGATTCGGCGCTGGTCGCCGCGGCTACGCTCTCGGACCGCTACATCACCTCCCGGTTCCTGCCGGACAAGGCCATCGACCTGGTCGACGAGGCGTCGTCCCGGCTGCGCATGGAAATCGATTCCCGCCCCGTGGAAATCGACCAGGTGGAGCGGGCCGTGCGCCGACTCGAGATCGAGGAGGTCGCCCTCGCCAAGGAGACCGACGAGGCATCCAAGGCCCGGCTGGAGAAGTTGCGCTCCGAACTCGCCGACGACCGCGAACAGCTCAACCAATTGATGACCCGCTGGCAGAACGAGAAGCAGGCCATCGATTCGGTGAGCGCGCTCAAGGAACAGTTGGAGAGCCTGCGCGGGGAATCCGAGCGGGCCGAGCGCGATGGCGATCTGGGCAAGGCCGCCGAACTCCGGTACGGGCGAATCCCCAAGCTGGAGAAGGAACTCGCCGAGGCCGAGGCCAAGGCCAAGGGCGCGGCCGACGGTGACGTCATGCTCAAGGAGGAAGTCGGCCCGGACGATATCGCCGAGGTCGTCTCCGCGTGGACCGGTGTTCCGGTCGGCCGCATGATGGAGGGCGAGACCCAGAAACTGCTCCGCATGGAGGATGAACTGGGCAATCGCGTCGTCGGTCAGAAGGCGGCCGTCCAGGCGGTCTCCGATGCGGTTCGGCGCGCCCGCGCGGGCGTGGCCGATCCGAATCGGCCCACCGGTTCGTTCATGTTCGTCGGACCCACCGGCGTGGGTAAGACCGAATTGGCGAAGGCGTTGGCGGACTTCCTGTTCGACGATGAGCGCGCCATGGTCCGCATCGATATGAGCGAGTACAGCGAGAAGCATTCGGTGGCTCGCCTGGTGGGTGCGCCCCCCGGCTATGTCGGATATGACCAGGGCGGTCAGCTCACCGAGGCGGTGCGCAGGCGGCCGTACACGGTGGTGCTCTTCGACGAGATCGAGAAGGCGCATCCGGATGTGTTCGACATCCTGTTGCAGGTACTCGACGAAGGCCGGCTCACCGACAGTCAGGGCCGTACGGTCGACTTCCGCAACACCATCCTGATTCTCACCTCGAATCTGGGTGCGGGCGGTTCGAACGAGATGGTCATGAACGCGGTACGGGTGGCCTTCAAACCCGAGTTCCTGAACCGGCTCGACGATGTGGTCATGTTCCACCCGCTCGACGAGGAGCAGTTGGAGTCGATCGTCGACATCCAGCTGAACCAGTTGCAGAAGCGGCTCGCCCAGCGCCGCCTGAAGCTGGACGTCTCCGATTCGGCACGGTTCTGGCTCGCGGTGCGTGGCTACGATCCGGCGTACGGCGCCCGTCCGCTGCGCAGGCTCATCCAGCAGGCCATCGGCGACGCCCTCGCCAAGGAACTGCTCGCCGGTGAGGTGCAGGACGGCGACACCGTGAAGGTGAATGTCACCCCCGGCGGTGATTCGCTCATCGTCGGCCGCTAGCCCGTTCGAAGTACAGCTCAGGCCCCCGGAGACAACTTTCCGGGGGCCTGACTGCGAAGGGGCTGACCTGTGTGATCGCGGCCCGCCCCGGGCCTGGACCGACGGAGCGGGGGAGCGAAGCCCAGGAGCGGAGGAGGGAAGAGCCGGGGTTACGAGGGCCGCGAACCGCCGGAGCGAAGCGGAGGCAAAATATTCCCGGCAGCCTAGGCTGGAGGTCATGACTAATCCGAGCGATCCGTGGTCGCGGCGGCCCGAACCGGAGCCGGGGGAGGAGCCGACCGAACAGGTCGCGCACCCCACCGAGCAGGTCGGGTACCCCTCGGAAGTCGCCGATCCGCACGGTGCGGCCCCCACCATCTCGCCCACCGAATACTTCGCGCAGCAGCAGGGGCCCGAGGCCACCCGGGTACTGCCGCCCTATGACGCCAGCTGGGGCGGGTACGAGAGCGGCGGCGGGTACGCACCGCCCACCGCGAGTTATCCCCAGGGGTATGCCCCGAGCGGAGCGACCGGATACGGGCAGATGTCCGGACCCGAGAGCGGCCTGAGTTACGGGCAGACCGGCGGGCCGGGCGGATATCAGCCCGCGGGCTTCCCGCGGCAGCCCGGCCCACCGCCGCCGCGCAAGACCGGTCTGTGGATCGGCATCGGCATCGCCGCCTTCGTCCTGGTCGCGGTCGCCGGTGTGCTGGCGGGAGTGCTACTGGCGAACAAGGATTCGTCCGGCACCTCCGCTGCGGGCAGCAGCACCCGCACCACCGGACTGGTCTTCCCGGGCCTGCCCGGAAACACCTCGTCACAGCCGCTCCCGAGCGGCATTCCGGAGATCCCGGGCCTGGGCGATATCGACTCTCTCGGTGCGAATATGGGCACGCTCGCGAGCAATGACGGCACCACCTTGACCATGACCACCCTGTCCGGCACTACGGTGACCGTGCACACCGACGAACGGACACAGGTGATTTCGCTGGGCAGCACCAAGGTGGCGGACCTGCCGGTGGGCGAAATGGTGATGGTCCAAGGCGATAAATCCGCCGACGGGTCGATCCAGGCCAAGCTCATCATCAGTACCGCCCTACCCGGCGGGACCAGGTGAGCGAAGTCCGATGAGCGACAACCGCTCTCCGGCTCGCGGCCCGTCTCACTTCTGGACTGAGTGGAGCGGAGGAGCGCAGCGGGGGAGCGGAGGGAGGGAAGAAGTGAGACTCTGGGGCCGCGAGCCCGCCCGGAGCGCAGCGGAGGGCAAATTGGACACAGTAGGGTAGGCGGCGATGACGGCTATATGGTTCGGGTTGGCGGCGATCGCGCTGGTGGGTGCGATCGTGCTGCTCTATTTCGATCGGTTGCAGCGGCAGCGCACCGGGCATGTGCGCCAGGTCTGGGCGAAATCCCAGGGGTACACCTATGTTTCGGTGGAACCGGCGCTGGCCTCCACCTGGCGGCGCGGTGCGCTGGCCAAGCTCGGGTACCTGTCCGCGGTGGATGTGGTCTCGGGTAATCGCAAGGGCGAGAAGTTCGTTCTCTTCGATCTCGAGGATGCCGCGACGCTGGTCGCGGTGCGCCGGCAGATCGGTTCGGACATCGATATCGATCTCCGGATGAAGACCGCAGCGCCGCCCAAGGACCACGATCTGGAAATGCTTGGGGCCATTGGTGATCGGGTGGTCTTCGCGACCAATCCCGATATCGCCCGGCACGCGGTGGACCAGCGAATGGTGGCCTTCATCGAATCGCTGCCCGATACCGTGCAGCAGCTGTGGAGTGAAGGCAACTGGACGCTCGGCATGCTGCACGTCGGCTCGGTCGCCAAGGATTGGGAGATGGCGATCGACGCGGTCCTGCGCCTGTCCGGACTGCTGCACGTGCTGCCGCCGGTGATCAATTCCGAGCGCGGCCGCGATGAACTGCCCGAACCCGGTCGCTCGCACCCGATTCCGGAGGACGACGACTACGACGGCTACGACGAGGACGGCGACTTCGAGCCCGAACGGGCCCGCACCCGCCCCACGCCGGACGACGAGGACGAGTACAGCCCGGTGCTCGGCGACATCGCCGGAGCCGAGGGCGAGGGCGAGCCCGAGAACTGGCGTCCCGCACTGAAAGTCGTGCCCGATCCGCGAAATCGCCCGCGCCGCAACTGGCCGCCTGCCGACGAGGATCCCGACGAGGACGATCCGCGTCGCCCCGCGCCCGAGGACGACTGGCAGGACGAACCGGCGGACGTCCGCGCCGAGGAACCCGAACAGGGCTGGCGCAAGGATCAGGGCCGCAGCGCCCCGCCCGGCGGCCCCTTCCATCCGGGCTTTCGCCCCTATCAGGGCCCGACCCCCAGATGAGCCCGACGCCCCGGCACCGAGATCTCGAACGCACCCGCAGCGGAGATTCCCGGGCCGGGGCGTTTCGGTCCGCGCCGTCGCGCGTGTATTCGGCGCGTGTCGCCCCGCGAGGGTCCAGAATGGTGGCGCAGCCCCGGTCATCGCCGACCGATTCCCAGTCGTGCGAGTGATGGGTAGTCGATGAGCGTTCGTATGCCCGGTGCCACCCGCCCGGTGGCCCTGGTCACCGGTCCCACCTCCGGTATCGGCCGGGCGTACGCGACCCGGCTCGCGGCCCTCGGGTACGACCTGGTGCTGGTGGCCCGCGACCGGGAACGGCTCGGCGCGCTGGCACACGATTTCGAGGTGCGTTTCGGGGCGCGCGCACAGGTGCTGCCCGCCGATCTGGCGCTCGCCCCCGATCGCGAACGAGTCGCCGCGCGGCTGGCCGAGGGCGTCGAATTCCTGGTCAACAACGCGGGATTCGGGCTCGCGGGCGAGTTCTGGGAAGCGGATCCGGAGCGGCTGCGCGACCAGCTCGAGGTGAACGTCTCCGCCGTCGTGCGATTGACCCGCGCGGCCGTGCCGCCCATGCTGCACGCCGCCAATGGGACGGTGGTGAATATCGCCAGTATGGCCGGGCTGATACCCGGGAGGGGCTCGACCTATTCGGCCTCCAAGGCGTACGTCGTATCCTTCTCGCAAGGGCTGGCGAGCGGGCTGGCCGGGACCGGCGTCCGGGTGCAGGCATTGTGCCCGGGATTGGTCCACACCGAATTCCACGAGCGGGCCGGTCTGCCGACCGAATCGCTGCCCAGGCCGTTCTGGCTGAACGTGGATCAGGTGGTCGCCTGCTCACTGGCGGATCTGGAGAAGAACCGGGTGATCAGCGTGCCCGGCATGCAGTACAAAGCGATCGCCGCGGTCGCCGGACTGATCCCGCGGTCCCTGGTGACCCGCCTGAATCGGGGCCTTTTCAACGCACGCGGAAGGACATAGACACAGCAATGCAGGTAACGACGACCGACCGGGACAGACTGGCCGAACTGGTGCGCCAACTCGCTGTCGTGCACGGCAAGGTCACCCTGTCCTCGGGCAAGGAAGCCGACTACTACGTGGACCTGCGCCGGGCCACCCTGCACCACGAGGCGGCGCCGCTCATCGGCAAACTGCTGCGTGAACTGGTGGCGGACTGGGACTTCGAATCCGTCGGCGGGCTCACCATGGGCGCCGATCCGGTGGCCGCCGCGGTCATGCACGCGCCGGGGCGGCCCATCAACGCGTTCGTGGTCCGCAAAGCCGCCAAGACGCACGGTATGCAGCGTCAGATCGAGGGCCCGGACATCGTGGGCAAGCGCGTACTGGTGGTGGAGGACACCACCACGACCGGTAACTCGCCGGTCACCGCGGTGCGCGCACTGCGCGAGGCCGGGGCCATCGTGGTGGGTGTGGCGACCGTGGTGGATCGCGAAACCGGTGCTGACGGGGTGATCGCGGCCGAAGGTCTGGAGTACCGGTCGATTCTGGGGCTGAAGGATCTGGCGCTGGGCTGAGGAAGTGCCCTGGGTTAGCCTGGGTGCTGGTCTTCTGTCCGACAACGTTGTCGAACTGCTGTTGTGAAGGGTCGTGTGAGTCACCTGTGGTGAGCATTGCAATCAACAAGGGTCCCCAGAATGTTGCGATGCTCGGCATCGGCGCTTACCGGCCCGAGCGCATCGTCAGCAATGCCGAGGTGTGCGAGGTACTCGACTCCACTCCCGAGTGGATCTTCGATCGCACCGGTATCAACAACCGGCGCTGGATCAGCGGCGACGAGACGATTCGATCGATGTCGGTGGCGGCGGGCGAACGCGCGCTGAAGAACACCGGCATCGATCGGTCCAAGATCGGCGCACTGGTGCTGTGCACCTCCAGCTGGCTCAAGCTCACCCCGCACGGCGCCCCGTCCATCGCCTCGGACCTGGGTATGAACGGCATTCCGGCGTTCGACCTGGTGTCGGGCTGCGGCGGCTTCTGCTACGGCCTCGGTGTGGCCACCGATATGATTCGCGCCGGTTCGGCCGAGTACATCCTGGTCATCGGCGCCGAAACCATGACAGTCGGCCTGGACCCGACCGATCGCGGCACCGCCATGATCTTCGGTGACGGTGCGGGGGCGGTCGTGATCGGCCCCGCCGAGGAGAACGGCATCTCCCCGACGGTCTGGGGCAGCGATGGCGAGAACGCCGAGGCCATCGCCCAGGACGTCGACTTCCTGGCGTACATGAACAAGGCGCAGGCCATGCAGGGCACCGATCCCGAGGTCGATCCGATCGGCCGGATGTCCCTGCGTATGGAGGGCCCCAAGGTCTTCCGCTGGGCCGCGGTCACGCTGCCGCGCGCGCTGTCGAGCGCCATCGAGCTCTCCGGCGTGGCCAAGGAGGACATCGAGGTGTTCGTCCCGCACCAGGCCAATGCGCGCATCAACGAACTCATGAAGAAGAATCTCGGCCTGCCCGAGGATCTGCCCATGGCCAATGACATCGAGAACACCGGCAACACCTCGGCGGCGTCGATTCCGCTGGCCATCGAGGAGATGCTGGTCACCGGTAAGGCCAAGGGCGGTCAGCTGGCGCTGCTGCTCGGCTTCGGCGCGGGCCTGTCCTATGCCGGTCAGGTCGCGGTGCTGCCGCCCGCGCCCGCCGAACCCTCCTTCTGATGGCGCGGCCCTTTCGCGCCGCGTTCGTCGGCGCGGCGGCCGTGACGGTGTTCGGCGCTGTCACCGGGCGCGACGCAATACAGTGGGCCGCAAAGCCTTTGCTCATGCCGCTGCTGGCCGCGGATGTGGCCACCAATGACGACGGTCTCGAATCCGCCGATCGCGCCGTGCTGCTCGGTGCGCTGGCGGCCGCGACGGTCGGCGATATCCTGCTCATCGCACCGGACGACGATCGCCGATTGATCGCGGGCGCATCGTCTTTCGCCGTCATGCAGACCGGATACTCCTGGCTGTGGTGGCGGCGCGGTGGACGGCCCCGGCCCGCCATCGCCGGACAGCGCCTGGTCGCCTGGATGGGTGCGGCGGCCCTGATGCGGGCGAAGGCTCCCGCGGTGGCCTTACCGCTCACCGCGTACGGTGCGACGCTGGGCGCCGCCGCCACCCTGGCCTCGGATCCCGAAATCGCACCGGGCGCGAAAAGCATTGCGGGCCTGAATATTCCGGGCCGTGATCCGCGTAGCCGCCTCGGTCTGGGCGCACTGCTGTTCACCGTCTCCGACGGACTCATCGTGCTGCGCAAGATCTTCGCCCGTACCGAGCGTTCGCGCCGGGTCACCGAAGGCGTCATTCTCGGCACCTACACCGCCGCGCAGTACCTGCTGGCGGATCCCCGCGCGCACCGCTAGCGCAGGGCGGTCAGTAGGGCCTGCCCCTCGCCCGCCCACCAGGCGGTGTGGCCGAGAAAGTAGTGGCGGTAGGCGATTTCGGCATTCTCGGGATTGCCGCCGGGCACCACGCCGAGGAAGTAGTCGATCTCCGAGAGCTCGTATTCGGCGTGCACCAGCGGGAGCAATCGCGGGAGTGCGCGCGATTCGGCCGTCGTGAGCGGGCGAATCGATCGGTAGCCGTCGAGCAGCGCCCGCACCTGATCGAACTGGATGCGGGCGGGGCCGCCGTCGCGCAGTGAGATCCAGTCCACGGCGCAGCGTTCGATGGCGATGGCCAGATCGTGAATGGCGGTGGTGCGATCGCACAGCCCGAAATCGATGACAGTGGAAGGGGTTTCGTGTGTCCACAGCAGGTTGGTGCCGTGCCAGTCGTTATGCGTCCAGCGTGGGGACAACTCGCTCAGCAGCGGATGAAGCCGGGTGTGGAAGGGCAGGTGCAGGCGTTCCATCTCGGTCTGCCAGCGGTGGGCGGCGAGGAAATCCGCGAGGGCCGGGCGGCCGGTTGCCAACTTCTGCACCGCGGCGATCGGATCGGGGGAGGAGAAGACGGTGAAGCTCGCCAGCAGCGGACGGGGCGGCCGGGGCGGAGCGTCGTATCCGATTGCGGCCAGGTGCAATTGGGCCAGCATGCGCCCGGCCGCGGCGGCCTGCGCCCGGGATTGATACGGCGACCAGGAGAAGGTGCCGCGATACAGATCGTCCCCGATACCGAGTTCCTGTACCTCGTAGGTGAATTCGCCGTGCTCGAGAGTGAGCAGCACCTCCGGGATCGGAATTCCGTTTCCGCGCAGGTGATTCATGAACCCGTGCTCCTCGCCGAGCGCCGCCGCGTCGCGCAGGGTGAGGGGGAGGCGTTTGACGATCACCGGGGTGCCGTCGGCGGTGCGCACTTGCGCGGTGGCGGAAAGCGGCCGGGGACTGCGCCATTCGATCCGCGCGTCCGGGCCGAGCAGGTCCGCGATCTCCGGAGCGGTCAGGGGTGGCCAGTCGGGGGCGACGAGCGGGTCCGAACCCATTCCGAAGACGCGGTCCCGCTCCATCGATCAGGCCCTCTCGCGCTGTAGCGCCACCAGTACGGCGGTGACGAAAGCCGCTGCCAGCCAGGAGAAGAGCGAGGCCGACGACCACCAGCCGGGGTGGAATCCGATGGCGTCCTGCACCCTGGTCCAGAAGTTCACCCACCGGTCGATGGAGCCGGGATTGCAGAGCTGGTACACCACGAATCCGATCGCCCACGGCAGCAGCATGAGCGGGCGAGCGGGCGCGTTCTGCGCGAGATTCCAGCCGTGCCTGCCGCTTCCGAAGAAGTAGTCGACGATCAGCACCGCGCTCAACGGCACGAAGACCGAGCCGATCAAGACCAGGAAATTGCCGTAGCTGGTGAAATCGTGCACCGGCAGCGCCAGCAGGGTGACCAGTACGCCGATGCCCAGTGCCAGCAGACGGCGATCCACGCGCGGCAGCAGATTCTGGATCGACATGGCGGTCGAGTAGACGTTCGCGAAGGATTGATCGGTTTCGCGCAGCACGAGCACCGCGAAGAACGCCCAGCCCGCCGTGACCCCGAGGAAGGTGTCGAAGATGTGGTCGCTGCTGCCGCCCGCCCGCAGAATCGCCAGAATGCCGAGCAGGTAGCACCAGAACTGTGCCACCGAATAGCCCAGGACGGCCGCTCCGGACGCGGACCGGGCCGAGCGCGAGTGCCGGGTGTAGTCCGCGGCCAAGGGCACGAAGGACACCGATACCGCGAGGGCGCTGTCGACGGCGGGGAAGAATCCACTCCAGCTGGTGTTCGGAAGCTCGGTGACCGGTTGCCGCAGCAGCTGAACGGTGAAGTAGATCAGCGCGATGCCCACCGCGCCCGACACGTACTTGCGCAGAATGTGCAGGACCCGCAGCGGCCAGATCGCCATCACCGTGGACAGCGCGCCCGCCGCCACGATCACCAGGGCGTGCGGAATGTGATCGTGGGTCAGCGCCTGCACGCCGAGGGCGATGACGGTGAGCTCGAAAACACCCCATCCGACGCACTGCACGATATTCGCGACCGTCGGCAGGTAGGAGAGTTTGGTCCCGAAGAGCCCGCGCAGCACCGCCATCGCGGGTGCGCCGGTGAGTGTGCCGACGGCCCCGGACCCCGCGACCATGGCGATACCGGCGACCGTGCCGAGCAGGGTCGCCAGCAACGCGCCCGCGATCGGCAGGGGACGATCCTGTCCCAGCGGCAGCAGGACGACGGCCGCGCCGCTGAATCCGAGCAGGCTGACGCCGAGATTCAGCCAGAAGGCCGCCTGATCGCCGAAGCTCAGCGTGCGCGGCGGCTCGGTATCCAGCAGCAGCGGCGCTTCCTGGCGGTCCGGCGGTGTGGCGGTGGTCATGACCAGTGATGCTACGGGGCAGGCCGGGCAAATCGGGCAGGCCGCCTGCGGTGCGGACCGACCGCTACAGGCACACCATGATGCGATCGCGGTTCGCCGGATCGACGCGGATCGAAAGTACGCCGCCCACAGTGATTCTCGGGCGGATCAGCGGCTCCACATCGAAGACGATGCTGCCGTGATAGGTCTCCGAGCCCGGCACCACCAGCTCCAGATCGAGTTCGGTGAGTTCGGTGTAGTGGTCGGTGGGAGTGAGCGGATGCACGCCCTCGATGGTGGCCCAGCCCTCCAGGCCGTGCCGCCGCAGTCGCCGATCACTGTGTGAGGGCTGTTGGGCGAGCAGCATGCCGACGCCGAGGAAGGTGCCGAACATGCCGACCAGCACGATCACCTGCAAGGGCACCGTGCCCGGCGGGGTGAGCGGCACCAGCCAGGCCAGCCAGACGCAGAGAGTGAGCAGGTACGCGGCGGTCACGCCGAGCACGGTGCGAAATACACGCGCGTGGTCCATGAAGACCCTCCAACCACGGCTTACGGAACTCCAGGATAGTCCCGAATTTCCGTCCGGGTGGCGGATCCGGCGAGGTCAGGCCGTTGTGCGCAGGGCGGTAAGAGCATCGAGGTCGAGCGGGAGCACCATACCGTCGAGTTCGAGGGTGACGTGCCCGGTGTAGTCGCCGGTGCGTTCGTAGCGGCCGTCGCGTAATCCGAAGGTGGTCAACCGCACCGACCCGTCGGTCTCCAGCAGCCAGTAGTGCTCGATGCCGGCTTCGGCGTACTCGGCGAACTTCATGACGCGATCGGTGCGCCGCGAACCGGGCGAGACGATCTCGATGGCCGCCAGGACATCCGGCGGTCGCACCCGGGTGGCATGCGATGCGCCCGCCGCACCGCCCACCACCAGCACATCCGGCACCCGGACGGTCGGCGGATGGGTCTCCTCGATCACCAATTCGACGCGGGCCAGCGCCGCCACCCGGCGCGGCAGCGCGGGCTCGAGCTGAGCGGCCAAGCGCCACACCGCCAATTGATGCCGCGGCGGCTGCGGGGCCACCAGCAGCACGCCGTCCACCAGTTCGCGGCAGGAGCCGCGTTCATTGGGCAGTGCCGACCATTCCGCCAGCGTCAATAGGTGATCAGGCCAGGACGCAACGGCTTTCACGGTTTCCGCGGGAGTCGACCGAACCATGGAACCAGTGTTCCACGCCCGGCAACCGCACAGCGACGTTTCAACCCTTCAGCCCCTCAGCCGGAGAACCGCCAGCACTCGCCGATGATGCAGATCCGAGGGCGGCAACTCCAATTTGGTGAAGATATTGCCGATATGCTTCTCCACCGCCCGTTCGGTCACCGTGAGCGCCTGCGCCAGCGCCGAATTCGACAGGCCCTGCGCCATCAATTCCAGTACCTCGCGCTCGCGCGGGGTGAGCCGGGCCAGCGAATCCTGTTGCCGGGCCGCGCCCATGAGCTGACTCACCACCTCCGGATCCAGGGCGGTGCCGCCGGTCGCGACCCGCCGCAGCGCATCGGTGAAATCGCCGATATCGGCCACCCGATCCTTGAGCAGATAGCCCACCCCGCCCGCGCCCGCCGCGAGAAGTTCGGTGGCATAGCGGGTTTCGATCCACTGCGAGAAGACCAGCACGCCGGTCCGCGGATGCGAACGGCGCAGTGCGAGCGCCGCCAGCAAACCCTCGTCGGTGAAGCTCGGCGGCATGCGCACATCCACCACCGCCACATCGGGGGCGTGCGCGGCCACCGCCGCCGCCAGCCCGTCCGCCTCGCCCACCGCCGCGACCACCTCGTAGCCGCGTTCGGTGAGCAGTGCGGTCAGGCCGTCACGCAGGATCGCGTTGTCCTCCGCGATCACCACGCGCAGTGGATCGGGTGTGCGCTCGGTATCGCCGCTCATCACTTCCTCGGGGCCGGGGTCGCCGCGCCGTCGCCGACCGTCATCAGGGTCCCGTCACCGGGAGCGACATGGTGATCACGGTCGGGCCGCCGACCGGACTGTCCACGTGCAGCGTGCCGTCCACCGAGCGGGCGCGCGCCGCCAGGCCCGAAAGTCCGCCCGCCACAGTCGTTTCACCGGGTCGCTCGGCCGGTTGGAGCGCACCGCCCTGACCGTTGTCGCGCACGGTCACCAGCAGCGTATTCGGTCCGCTGGGCAGCACCGCCACCCAGATCCGGTTCGCACCAGCGTGTTTCACCACATTGGTGAGCAGTTCGGCGACCGAGAAATAGGCGATGGCCTCGATGGCCGGGCTCGGCCGCACCGGCAGCAGCACCCGCAGTTCGACCGGGACGGCGCAGCGCGCGGCCAGCGTCTCCAACGCCGGTTCCAGCCCCAATTCCAAAGCGGGCGGGTGGATTCCGCGCACCAGTTCCCGGAGTTCGGTGAGCGCTTCCTTCGAGCCGGTGCGCGCCTGGGCGATCAATTCATCGGCGTCACCGCCCGCGGCCAGACGCTCCTCGGCGCGGCCCAGCATCATGGCGATGCTGACCAGGCGCGCCTGGGTGCCATCGTGCAGATCGCGTTCCAGGCGGCGCAGGGTGGCGGTGGAATCCTCCACCGCGGCGCGCCGGCTTGCCTGGAGTTCGGCCATGCGGCGGTCGCGTTCGGTGGGGGTGAGCAGCCACAACGCCAGCAGTCGATGCAGGTGGCAGACCGCGCGAATCAGCCACGGCAGCAGGAAGCAACCGGTGATGCCGACCACGCTCACGGCCAGCGTGCGCGGCCAGGTATCGATGTAGAAGTCGCCGAATTGCAGCATCGAGTGATGTTCGACGCCGTTCTCGTCGACATTGGTGGTGTTGCCGAACGCCCACGGAATCGGGGACAGCGCCAGGAATCCCGTCATGGCCACGACGACGAGCGTGAGATAGCCGATCACCATGCCGTGCACCGATTGGATCAGCAGGAAAAGCAGTGCGCGCCATGAGGTTCGATCGGTGAACGCGCCGCGCAGCCAGCCCCAGATACCCGGGCGGAAGGTGAACTGCGGCGGCTCCGGCAGCGGGGAGCCCAGCAGCACCGAGCACAGCACCCGATAGATCCGGCCCCACACCCGGCCGCCGAGGATCACCACGGCCAGTATCGGAATTCCGATCAGCACGATGGACGCGTACAGACCGCCGCCGAAACCGAGGAGCAGGTACGCCACCGCGATACCGCCGAGCCCGAGGGCGATGACCAGATAGGTGAGTTCCTTCCAGACGCGCGCCCGGAACGGTTCGGTCAGGACCGTGCGCAGCACTCCGCCCGCGGCGGGACGCGGTGGGGCGGGCTCCGGGTCGGGCATGTCGAGCACGATAGTGGGCAGGGCGGACGTATCGCTCATACCCTTCATGGTGGTCGGGAGCGGATCCGCGCACGAGGGAGCAGACCCGAAAATACGGGGTGGTGCCAGCACGAAGACCTAGCATCATGTGCATGAGCTATCAACCGCCGCCACCGGCGCCCGGGTATTACGGCGCACCGCCACCGGATCATCCACAGGCCACCACGGTGCTGATCCTCGGCATTCTGAGTCTGGTGCTGTGCCAGTTCCTCGGACCGGTGGCCTGGGTGATGGGCAGGCGGGCGCGCGATGAGATCGACGGCTCACAGGGCGCCATCGGCGGCCGCGGCCTGGTGAACGCGGGCTATATCTGCGGCATCGTCGCCACCTGCCTGCTGATTCTGGGTCTGCTGTTCCTGGTGCTCGGCATCGTGGTCGGCTTGGTGGGCAGTTCCGGCAACTAGCCCGATCGGGGCTCCGCTGACCTGCCATTACGATGGCCCGGGTGAGTTCCGCCCGCGCCTGCGACGACCCGCCCGCCCCCGATGCTCCCGAACTCCTCGATCCCGCCGGTCCCACCGAATGGGGCGAACATCCGCACGGCGTCGGCCCGTGGATCGAGGAGTTCGGGACCGAACCCCCGGACGATCCGCGCCTGGACCCGGAGTTGCTCGCGCACGGCGATCGCCGCAATGTGGTCGATGCCTACCGCTATTGGACCCGCGAGGCGATCGTCGCCGATATCGACCGCCGCCGGCACCCTTTCCACGTGGCCATCGAGAACTTCGGGCACGATGCCAATATCGGCACGGTGGTCCGCACAGCGAATGCCTTCGGCGCGGCCGCGGTCCATATTGTCGGGCGCAAGCGCTGGAATCGCCGCGGCGCCATGGTCACCGACCGCTATCAGCACATCCACCACCACCCCGATACCGCGGAGCTGCTGAGATTCGCGGTGGCCAATGGCCTCACGGTGGTCGCGGTCGACAATGTCCCCGGTTCGGTCCCACTGGAAACCGCCGAGCTGCCCCGCGATTGCCTGCTGCTCTTCGGACAGGAGGGTCCGGGCGTCACCGACGCCGCGAAAGAGGCCGCGCTGCTGACGGTTTCGATCGCCCAGTTCGGCTCCACCCGCAGCATCAACGCGGGCGTCGCGGCGGGAATCGCCATGCACGCGTGGATTCGTCAACACGCCGATCTCGCCGACGCCTGGTGAATCCTCACTCGAACCCCTCGTCATCAGGCAGGGGGGTGCGAGAGCTGGACAGTGGTAACAAATCAGCCACGAAGTTGGGCGTTCGGCTGGCAGTATTTGTCCTATGACTTCGCGGACCGGGCGCAATATCGAGCCGACCGCTGCGCTCTGGTCGGAGCGCGCCGATCTGGCGGAGTCTGCGATCGTGTCACGGCACCTGCGGGCGCTGTGGGGTATGCCGGGGACGGCACTCGGGGTGGTGGGCTGGCCCGCCACCAAACGCGAGCGCGGCTTCGCGAATTGGCATTACTGGTGGCAGGCGCATCTGGTGGACTGCGCGGTCGACGCGGCGAATCGATCGCCGACCCCGGTGCGACAGAAGCGAATCTGGTCGATCGCGCATGCCATGCGACTGCGCAATATCTCCGGCTGGACCAATAACTACTACGACGATATGGCTTGGCTGACAATCTCTTTGGAGCGCGCCGAGCGCACGCAGGGCGTCGCGGAGGTGCGCGGTGCGCTGCTCGCGCTGGACAAGGAGCTGTATACCGGGTTCGAACCGCAGTTCGGGGCGGTGCCCTGGCGTAAGGGTTCGGATTTCTTCAATGCCCCGGCGAACGGTCCGGTCGGTATCGCCATGGCCCGGCTCGGCCGCTATCCGCGCGCCCAGGAGATCTCCGACTGGCTCGACGCCACCCTGCGCGACAAGGACTCCGGGCTCATCTTCGACGGCATCCACCTGCCCTCGGGGGAGGTGGAGCGCCCCACCTACAGCTACTGCCAGGGCGTGGTGCTCGGCCTGGAGACCGAACTCGCGGTGCACACCGGCGATCCCCGGCATGTGGAGCGCGCGGTCCGCATGATCGCCGCCATCGACGAGCATATGGTCGGCGGCGGGGTGGTCATCGGCGGCGGGGGCGGGGACGGCGGGCTCTTCAACGGCATTCTCATCCGCTATCTGGCGCTGGCCGCGATCATGCTCCCCGGTGATGAGACCGCGCAGGTGAACGCTCGCCGCATCGCCGCCGCCATCGTCCGCAATTCGGCGACGGCCGCCTGGGGGAACCGCCTCGAGGTCGAGGGGGAACCGCTCTTCGGCCCGGATTGGCGACTTCCGGCCCGACTACCCGGCATTTCCGGTGCGGGCCGCCTGGAGGGTGGTTCGGTCTCGGCCTCGCGTACCCCCGAACGCGATCTCTCCGTGCAGCTTTCGGGCTGGAAACTCATGGAAGCCGCGCATACGGTGACCGCCGCGGGGCTCTGACATCGCTCAGCCGTTGATCCGGCGCACGTCCAGCGGCACCGTCTCGCACTCCGAATCGAGGTCGAAATCCTCTGCGGGCCGCGACATTTCCGCCCGGTACTGCCGCACGCCCACGATCGTCCCCAGGATCAGTCCGACCACCAGCGTGCCGATCACCGCGGGCATCAGCCAGGAGACGCTCTCCAGGAAACCGCCCGCGTAGTACCCGATCAGCAGCAGCACCGGAGCCCAGATAATGGCGCCGACGGTCGAGGCGATGGTGTACTTGCGATGATCCATCCCGGCCGCACCCGCGACCAGCGGGCAGAGGGTGCGCACCCACGGAATCCACCGTGCCACCAGCACTGCCAGGAATCCGTGCCGATGCAGCAGCTCGGCCACCCGGCCCAGATTCCGGGTGTTGATGTATTTGCCGTTCTTGCGCGCCACCAGGTGATGCCCGGTGCGCTGGCCGATCACATAGCCGACCTGATTACCGGCGACGGCCGCGATCATGGTGCCGATCGCCAGCGCCCAGATGTGCATCTGGCCGGTGGCCTGCGAGGCGAGTACGACTCCCGCGGTGATGAGCATCGAATCCCCGGGTAGGAAAAGCCCGATGATGAGCGCGCACTCCAGGAAGACGAAGGTCAGGACCACGGTCCAGACGAGCACCGGCCCGGCCGTCTCGAGCGGCCCGAAGGCGCTCAGGGCGGAGGTTAGTGGGGTGGTCGACACCGATGGCTCAGCGGTTCGGCTCGTTCGACGTGGCGGCCAGGTCCTGCTCGACGGCGCCTCGGCCACGCAGGTTCTTCACCACGGTGACGATGCCCGGCAGGATCGAGACGAACACGATGAGCAGGAAGATCGCCTCGACATTCTTGCGGATGAACTCCACATTGCCGAGGAAGTAGCCGAGCACGGTGACGCCGCCGCCCCAGAGGACGGCGCCGACGATGTCGAAGGTGACGAACTTGCGGTAGTCCATCTTGGAGACGCCCGCCAGCACCGGCATGAAGGTGCGCACGATGGGCACGAAGCGGGCCAGGATGATGGTCTTGGGGCCGTGCTTCTCGAAGAATTCGTGCGTCTCGGTGACATACCGCTTCTTGAAGAAGCGGCTGTCCTCTTTCTGGAACAGCGCCGGCCCGATGGCCCGGCCGATCCAATATCCGGACTGATCGCCCAGGAACGCGATGAGAATGACCGCGGGCAACAGCACCCAGATGGAGACCGGCGGGTTCGATTGGGCGCTCAGCAGACCGCCAGTGAACAGCAGTGAATCGCCGGGAAGAATCGGGAACAGCAGCCCCGTCTCGATGAAGACAATCACCAAGATCGCTGGGAGCACCGCGTTCTTCAACCATGTCTCGGTGAGGAGGTGCATGGGATCGAGAATCGCGGGGAGCGCGACGTTGGTCGTCACGGCGTCGGACACGGCCAGCAAGGTCACGGGCACCACCCTACCGGTGAATGCCGCGCATCACAGAATGTCTCACAGCGTCCGCTCAGGATGTTCGGTCCGAGGCCACCGAGTGCGGTGAAACCACACTGCCTTAGGGTGTCGCCTGACAGAATTTGTTGTACACAGCACACCACTACGGAGGTCATTGTGCCCATCGCGACTCCGGAGATCTACGCCGAGATGATTGCTCGGGCCAAGGAGAACTCCTTCGCGTTCCCCGCGATCAACTGCACGTCGTCCGAGACGATCAACGCCGCGATCAAGGGTTTCGCCGACGCGGGCAGTGACGGCATCATCCAGTTCTCCACCGGCGGAGCCGAATTCGGCTCGGGCCTGGGTGTGAAGAGCATGGTTACCGGCGCGGTCGCGCTCGCCGAGTTCGCGCATGTGGTGGCCGCCGAGTACGACATCACCATCGCGCTGCACACCGATCACTGCCCGAAGGACAAGCTGGACACCTTCGTTCGCCCGCTGATCGCCATTTCGGCCGAGCGCGTGAAGTCCGGTCTGAACCCGCTGTTCCAGTCGCACATGTGGGACGGCTCCGCCATTCCGATCGACGAGAACCTGGAGATCGCCAAGGAACTGCTCAAGCAGTGCCATGCCGCGAACATCATTCTCGAGGTCGAGATCGGCGTCGTCGGCGGTGAAGAGGACGGGGTCGAGGCCGAGATCAACGACAAGCTGTACACCTCGCCCGAGGACTTCCAGAAGACCATCGACGCGCTCGGCGCGGGCGAGAACGGCAAGTACCTGCTGGCCGCCACCTTCGGCAATGTGCACGGTGTGTACAAGCCGGGCAATGTGGTGCTCAAGCCCGAGGTGCTGGCCGAGGGGCAGCGCGTGGCCGCCGCCAAGCTGGGCCTGGGCGCGGACGCGCAGCCGTTCGACTTCGTCTTCCACGGCGGGTCGGGTTCGCTCAAGTCCGAGATCGAGGATTCGCTGCGCTTCGGCGTGGTGAAGATGAACGTCGACACCGACACCCAGTACGCCTTCACCCGCCCGGTCGCCGGTCATATGTTCGCCAACTACGACGGCGTGCTGAAGATCGACGGCGAGGTCGGCAACAAGAAGGTCTACGACCCGCGCAGCTACCTGAAGAAGGCCGAAACCTCCATGGCCGCACGCGTGCTCGAGGCGTGCAACGACCTGAAGTCGGCTGGTCGCTCCATCAGCGCCAAGTAAGGTAGCTCCGAGGCCGGGAAAATTCCGGCCCAGTGAGCAGAGCCCGCCGCGGTGGCCAGGTGCTGCCGCGGCGGTTCGCTTTTCTATACGAGGTGCAGAGCGATGACTCTCGATGTGCGGGTCCTCGGGCCTGTGCAAGTGCTGGTCGGCGGCCGTCCAGTACTGGTCGGCGGCCCCAAGCCGCGCGCACTGCTGGCCGCGTTGACCGTGAACCGGCGGCGTGCGGTCTCTTCGCAGGCGCTGGCGGATATCGTCTGGAATGACGAGCCGCCGGATTCCTATCAGGCCAGTCTGCAGGTGTTCGTCTCCAATATTCGCAAGACGCTGCGCAATGCCGGCGTCGATCCGGCCACGGTGCTGCGGACCGAGTCGTCGGGGTATCGACTCGAAATCTCCGATGAGCACTGTGATCTGGGGCGC
Source organism: Nocardia acidivorans NBRC 108247 (assembly GCF_001625085.1). Lineage (GTDB taxonomy): Bacteria > Actinomycetota > Actinomycetes > Mycobacteriales > Mycobacteriaceae > Nocardia > Nocardia acidivorans. The sequence goes on along the minus strand of NZ_BDAW01000066.1, from coordinate 4,642 downwards.
TTCGAGACCATTCGCCGCTCCGGCACCGAGGCCGCCAATCTGGGCGATCACGAAAGTGCCGCGCGCCGGTACGCGGATGCCTTGGCGCAGTGGACCGGTCGCGCCCTGGACGATCTCTCCGGACTGTCTTTCGCCGAAAGCTTCGCCACCGCAATGGATGAGGAGCGACTACTGGTCGCCTCCGCGCGCATCGACGCCGAGATCGCCTGCGGCCGTGCCTCATCGGTGGTCGGCGAGCTGGTGTCCATGACCAATGCGCATCCGCTGCGAGAACCGTTGTGGGCGCAGCTGATCACCGCGCTCTACCTCTCGGGGCGGCAGGCCGATGCGCTGGAGGCGTGCCGCCGGGTGCGCGGGGTGCTCTCCGATGAGCTCGGCATCGATCCCGGTCCGGCGCTGATCGCGCTGGAACAGCAGGTGCTGCGGCAGGAGCCGCTGCAGACCGGTCAGATCGCCGAGGTCGAGCGGCTGGCCAAGGCCATGACCGAGACCGTCACCGAAATGCCGCGCGCGGTGCGGGCCGGGCAGTTGCTCACCGCGCAGGGCCGGGTCGTTCCGATCGCGGTGGGCGGCATGAAGATCGGGCGCATGACCGATAACGATCTGGTCCTGGACGATCCCAAGGCCAGCCGGTATCACGCGCAGATCACCCCGAGCCGGGCCGGACTGCTCATCAAGGATCTGGGCTCGGCCAACGGGGTCTACATCAATGAGCAGGCCATCGAGAGCGCCGCGGTGCTCGCCGACGGTGACGCCATTCGAATCGGCGCGACCATCTTCGTTTTTCAGGCCGTGCGCTGACCCGCTGCCGGACTGGGCTATCGATTCGATTGATCTTGGGCGAGTGCCCGCGGATTGCCGGGGGTCGCGGGTAGGGTCTGCTGCCGGATGTGTCCGGAGAGCCCGATTGTCGAGAGGTTTTGACGCATGGCCGAACGGCTGCTGGCCGCGGTGGGAGCGATGGTGTTCGGCGCGGGGGTACTCGTCGCCGCCAACCCCACGATCGCCACGGCAACACCGTCGGAACCCGGTGCGGTGGAGTCGATTCCAGGTGCCGGACCGTGCCGGTCCGATCCGAAACCGGTGCACGAATCCCTGGTCCCCAAGACCGTGGAGGTGCCGATCACCTATCCGGCCGTGACCGTGGATCCGGGTCCGCCGCCGGAGAACACCAAACGCGTCAAGATGGAGCTGCCCACCGATCCGTGCATCAACCCGTGCCCGGATCTGACGGATCTGCCCGCGCCGCCGCCCAGTATCGATGAGCAACTGGGCATTCCGCGGCTCATCCTGCATCCGCAGGCGTTCAATTTCGCCTTCCCCAACCCGAACCCGCCCGCGGTGCCGCCCGGCCCGGAACCGGCGCATCCGGGCGTGGAGGCCGCACCGCAGTCACCGGTCCGGCCCACCCCACAGGTCTCCGCCGTGCGCGAGGTCGCCAAACTGACCGGGGCCAACTCGGTCAACCGCACCGATAAGCGCTGGCAGGTCCAGGGCACCGACCTGGGCATCATGTGGGAGAGCGCGCCCGGTGAGGTCGCGATCGCGTTCGGCGACACCGTGGGCCGCGATTTCCATCCGCCGGGCGGTATGGGCGAGGACTGGCGCAGCAATCTGCTCGCCTTCAGCAGCGACAGGGACCTGACCGACGGCGTCACCTTCGACCGTATGGTCACCGATGCGCGCTGCCACGCCAGCGAACTGCTCACCAGCAAGAAGCTCGACAATATCGAGATCACCACCATCCCGACCTCGGGCTTCGCACTGGGCGATCGGCAGTACATGAGCTACATGTCGATTCGCACCTGGAACAGCATTCCGGGTACCTGGTACACCAACTACGGCGGTATCGCCTACTCCGACGATCACGGCGAAACCTGGACCAAGGACCCGCACGCCAAGTGGGACAACATCTTCGGCGTCTCCAACTTCCAGGTCGCCGCCATGGTGCCGCAGGGTGACTGGGTGTACATGTTCGGCACCCCCAATACCCGCCTCGGATCGGTCGGGCTGGCCCGCGTGCCCAAGGATCAGGTCCTGAACACCACCGCGTACCAGTACTGGCGGAACGGCGAATGGACCCCGGTGGGCGGCTACACCTCGGCCTCCCAGATCGTCGAGGCCCCCGCGGCGGAGCTGTCGGTGCGCTACGACGCCGACCGCAAGGTCTGGCAGATGAGCTATCTCGATACCGCCAAGGCCGCTCTCGTTGTGCGGGAATCGGATTCGCCCCAGGGTGTGTGGTCGGCGAGCGCTCCCACCGTCAGCGCGCTGCAATTCCCGGAGCTCTACGGCGGTTTCATCCACCCCTGGTCCAGCGGTGCGGACCTGTATTTCACCATGTCCACCTGGAGCGATTACAACGTCTATCTGATGCATGTGACGCTGAACTGACGCGCCTGGCGCACGTGAGCAGGTTCATCCGCCCCGGTGCCCAGCGGATCGGCGCGGCCATCCCGAGCGCCTGTGCGACCACGCCGGTCTCCGGCCGCACCTGCGGCCTTGAGGGCGTCGCCTTCGAGAATCCCGAGGGCAGGCGCGCCCTGGTGCCGCACCGCCAATGACGGTGCGGCACAGACCTTCACGCTCACCGAAGCCGGAGGCAGGTGGCCTACATCTTGCAGAACGGCGCCACCGCGACCTTCGTATGGAACGAATCGCGATGACGCCGTAGCTGTTTCAGCGGATCAGGAGAGCCGGACCTCGGCGACCGCGCGGCCGAAGAGCTTCTTGCCCTCCGAGGTCGCACCGAGAACGACGGTGGCGGAGCCGTTCTCGGCATCCACCGACTTCACCTTGCCGGTGAACTCGACGAAGGTCGCGGCGGTGGGCCACACCGGCACGAAGCCGGAGAAGCGCACGCTGAACTTGCCGAGCGCGGCCGGATCGCCCAGCCAGGAGACCAGATAGCTCGCGGTCAGACCCATGGTGAGCATGCCGTGCGCCACCACGGTCGGCAGGCCGACCAGCTGGGCGGCGGTATCGCTGAAGTGGATCGGGTTCGGATCACCCGAGACGCCCGCGTAATTCACCAGATCGCCGCGGGTGACCGGCATCCGCCCGGCGGGCAGTTCGGTCCCGGCGGTCAGGGTCGCGGCGGTCGGGACGGTGCGCACCGGCGGGGCCGGGGCGGGATCGCGGAAGGCGGGGACGTCCTCGGGGGCGAGCAGGATGAGTCCCGACGGGTCCGAGGCGCTCGACGCGCTGTCCGCGACATGGCCGTGCATGACAACGCTCGCCATGGTCTCGGCGCTGGCCGCGTCGATCTCCACGCCCACGCGGGCCACGATGGTGGTGGTCGAGACCAGCACCGGCAGTGCGTCCGCGTCGGTGAAGGTCACCTTGACGGTCATGAAGTCATTGCCGCCGTAGGAGCGGATCTGCTCGATCACCACATCCACCGACAGCAGATCGTCGGCGAGGATGGGGCGGTGGTACTCGAAGATCTGATCGGTCTGCATGACCTGCGAGACGTCGTACTCGGTGAGCACGGTGCCGATCAGGGAACGCGTGGTGGCCGCGCCGATCACCGATGCGAAGGTCGGTGAGGCGAGCAGCGCGCCGAAGCCGAGTTCGGCCGCGTCCTGTTCGTTGTAGTGGGCGGGGTGGTCATTGCGTACCGCGCGCGCGAACTCGCGGACCTTTTCCCGGCCCACGTTGTAGTGATCCCGTACTCGGAAATGCCGACCGACCAGATCGGTGGCGGTGGCGGTGGCGCTGGCGGCGGTCGCCTCGGCCGTCTCCGTCATGGTGTTCAGCTCCCTGCACAATCGAAACCTGGTGGGTCCAAGCCCGATCGGAGTCGGCACAGCACTACGGCGCAGAGCCGCGGAGGCGCCGACACCCCATCGTGGCTGGCCCAGACAATCCGGGCCATGCTACCGGCGAGTCGGACTGGTGACCAGGTTTTTGTGATGTTCGTCGCGGGCCGCGGCGCGAATGCGACACCGCCCGCTCGGAACATCTGCAGGTCAGTGCTGACCGTTAGTCGGATCGCAGACTTTCCAGCCGTCCGAGGTGCGCTGGAGGTCGAACGTGCGCGCCGAGGCCTTGCTCGGATCGGCCTCGGTGTAGACCGTCGCCTGCGCGAGCGCGGTATCCCCGGTGATCCGGATGGCATCCACACTCTTCACCACGGGAATGCTCTTCTGCTCCTTGGACGTTCGGTACACACCGGCGAACTGATCGGCCGAAATATTCTGGTAGAAATCGTGCTGCGCACCGCAGGTGACACCGCGCAACTTCTCCAGATCGCCGGTCGCCAGCCCATCGGTATAGCTGGTGATAGCGCTCTTGACCTGCGCCTCGGGCGAACTGCCCGAGGAATTCGCGACGAGCGCGACTACCGCGACCACCACCGCGATCACCGCGAGGACCGCCGCACCGGCCAGAATCAGCACCCGATTCTTCTTGGCCCCAACGGGTTTCGCGGATCCATCGACATTCTCACCGGGCGCGGGCACCCGCTGCGGCGTCGCGATCGGCCGCCCGCCGACCCCGTCGGCAACCGGCCCATCCTGCGGCCGCATCTGTCCACCACCCTGAACGCCACCGACCGCCCCGCCGCCCGGCCCCTGCGGGCCACCCGACTTGGAAATCTGCACATTCGGCCCCTGCGGTACCCCCGGCCCACCGGGTCCCT
>NZ_BDAW01000065.1 GCF_001625085.1 Nocardia acidivorans NBRC 108247 | reverse complement strand
CCCGGGTCCCTGGGGGCCGCCCTGGTTCCCGGGTCCCTGGGGGCCGCCCTGGTTCCCAGGTCCTTGGGGACCGCCCTGTCCGCCGGGTCCGCCCTGGTTTCCCGGTCCGTGCGGCCCACCCTGCCCGTTCGGCCCCTGCGGTCCGCCGGGTCCCTGCGGCGCGCCCGCCCCGACACGTTGCGGTCCGGGCGGCATGGCACGGGGTCCGCGAATCGGGACGGCGGGCGCGGTCGGCTGCATATCGGCGGGCGAGGGCGCACTGCCCGGCCGGCGCGGCGCATGCGGCGGGCGCGGCGGTGCGGGCCGGGTCTCCTCAACCGGCCCCGCCGGACCGTTCGGTCCCGCCTGCTCCGGCGAGCTGACCCGCGGCCCCACATTGCGCGGCCCCTGATTCATCCGAGGCGATGCGGGCGGCTTGCTCACGGCCCGCCCCTGCGGCCCGGAAACCCGCATCTTCTCGGTCTGCTGCCCGCCGGTGACGATCGGCAGCGCCGTGGTGGCGTCATCCGCCACCGGAACCCGCTTCATCACAACGGTCTTCGAATCCGCGTCACCGTCGGACCCCGCGTCCTGCCCGGGAGTGCCCGTGCCGCCTTCGGATTCAGCCGCGGACTTCTCATCCGTTCCGGTCGATGCGCCCGGATCGCCCTGCGCGGAACCCGACTCCTGCGCTCCGGCCTGACCCGCCGCGTCCCGGTTCGTACCCGCATCCGCCGCGCGCTGGGCCGCGTCGGCGGACGCATCCTTCGCTGTCGTCCCGGCCTGGCCGCTTCCCGAAACACCCTGTCCACCAGCCGCGTTCGCCGCTGCCGCGCCGGGCACTGCGGCCGGAACGGCCGAGTTGTCCGCACGGGCGGCATCGGTCCGATCCGCGAGCGAACCCGGTTGCGCGGCTGTGTTATTCGACTGTGCCGTCGAATCGCTGCCCGGTCGACCCGCGGCCCGCTGCGGCGGATTCGGCGCGTCCGCGCGCGGAACGACCTTGAACGCGGTGGTGACATCCGCCGAGGGCGGCGGATTTCCGGAGCCGCCCGGGGCGCTGGGCTGTGTCCGCGCGGGGGGCTGCACACCGGCCGGAGCGGCGGCCTGCGCGGCTTCGTCCTGCCGCGGGGCGTCCTGCGGTGCCGGCCGGGGGCTCTGCTGTGCCGGACCTCCCAGGTGTGGGGGGAGGTTGCGCTGTGGCGGCGCACCCTTTTCCGGCGCGCCGGATGCGTCACCCTTGCCCGCCGCGTCGGCGGGGCGCGGGGTCGCCGGGATGCGGGCGGTCGGGCCGTCGGGGGGTTGCGCCGGTTCGTACTTGATGGTGGCGAAACCGGGCTTGGAGGTGGGAATGACCTCGGTGGCAGCGGTTTCGGGTGCGGCTGGGGTGTCCTGTTCGGCGTCCTTGCCCGGAGCTGCCTGCCCGGCAGGATCCTGTGGCTGCTGGTCGTCGTTCGAGTCGGACACGCGCTACCCCTCGCTTCGGCGGAACTGTGATTCGACGGTCAGCCTACTGAGCATTCCGATAGTCGGTGCAGAATGATCGGCATGACCTCCTTCGGTGATCTGCTCGGACCCCAGCCGGTACTGCTCCCGGAAAACACCGACGCCGAGGACGCGTTGCTGGAGAACAAGGACCCGGTGCAGGTCGCGGCGGCGCATCCGACCGCCTCCATCGCCTGGGCCCACCTGGCAGAAGGCGCTCTCGAACGCGGTAAGGACGAGGTGAACGCGGACACCCTCGCCGGGTACGCGTTCGCCCGCACCGGCTACCACCGCGGCCTGGACCTGTTGCGCCGCAATGGCTGGAAGGGCTTCGGCCCGGTGCCGTGGAGCCACGAACCCAATCGCGGATTCCTGCGCAGCGTCGGCGCGCTGGCCCGCGCGGCCCGCACCATCGGCGAGACCGACGAGTACGCCCGCTGCCTGGACCTGCTCGAGGATTGCGATCCGCGCGCGGCCGCCGAACTCGGCCTCGACTGACACCTTGACCAGTGGCCTAGGCACCACGTTCGACGCCGCCAAGGACAGCGGCGTGGCACGCATGCGCACCGCGGTCGCGCGGGTCCGCTCCTCGCTGTTGCCGATCGTGCAGTGCGCGGTCGGCGCGGGCGTGGCCTGGTTCATCGCGCACACCGTCGTCGGCCATCCGCAGCCGTTCTTCGCGCCGATGGCGGCCATGATCTCCATCGGGGTGTCGTTCGGGGCGCGCCTGCGCCGGGCGGTCGAGTTGATCGTCGGCGTGGCGGTCGGCATCGGCATCGGCGATCTGTTCGTCTCCCGGGTGGGGACGGGCGTCTGGCAGATCTCGATCCTGGTCGTCTTCGCCATGTGCGCGGCCGTCTTCCTCGACGGCGGACCGGTGATCACCATGCAGGCGGCCTCCTCGGCGGTGCTGGTGGCCACGCTGATCCCGCCGGAGAGCGGCGCCTCGCACCTGCGCATTATCGACGCCCTGGTCGGCGGCATGGTCGGCATCGTGGTGGTGGCCGCGCTGCCCCTGCATCCGGTGCGCCGCGCCAGACAGCAGGCCGCGGACATTCTCGGCGTCATGGGCAAATCCCTCACCGATTGCGCGGACGGACTGCTCGAACACGATGCCGAGAAGATCAAGAACGCGCTGGAGGCGGTGCGCGGCACCCAATCCCGCCTCGACACGCTGCGCTCCACCCTCGAGGGCGGGCGGGAGATCAGCAGAATCTCACCGCTGTACTGGAATTCGCGCGCCCGGCTCGAGCGCCTGCGCGAAGTGGCGGACCCCCTCGACAATGCGGTCCGCAATACCCGAGTCCTGTTGCGGCGGGCGCTTTCTCTCGTGCGCGATGACGAAATCCTGGATCCGCGACTGACTCTGGAAGTCGAGCGGCTCGGCGACGCGGTGGATGTGGTGCGGCAGATGGTCCTGGCCGATCCGGGTGATCAACCCGATGCCGCCGAGGCCACCCGCGTCCTGCGCACGGTCGCCAAGGGCGCGACCAAGGATCTGGTCGACGGTGCGGGCATCTCCGCGCACGTGGTCTTCGCCCAACTGCGCTCGATCGTGGTCGATCTCATGCAGGTGTGCGGTATGCGCAGGCTCTCCTCGATCGCACTACTGCCGCCGACCGTCGCGAATCCCTATGTGACGCCGATCGATTGAATTCGAGTAGTGCGCTACTCGGGTTCGCGGGTGTGCGCGCCGATAATTTCTCGCCATGGCCGGGCTGACGAGGGGCGGCCCGGCCACACAACTGTCAGCGCCAGAACCGGGTCAGCCAGGACCCTTTGTCCGACCAGAACGACGGCACGCCCGACAGTTCGAACAGCGCGCGAATCCCGTCGAAGAACAAGATATTGAGCTGCGGCACGAACAGCAGCGCCACCAGGATCAGAATCCCGTACGGCTTGATCTGATCCATCGACCGCCGCGTCTGATAGCTCAGCGACGGCTCCAGAATTCCGTACCCGTCCGTTCCCGGCACCGGGATCAGATTCAGCACGGTCGCCATGATCTGCAGGAAGGCGAGATAGCTCAGCCCGAACCAGAACGCGGCGTGCGAAGCCGAACTGCCCCACAGCTTCACGATCACCAGCAGCACCACCGCGAACGCCGCGTTGGTGGCCGGACCCGCACCGCTGAGCATCCGCTGGATCCGCGCGCTGAAACTGTTCGAGTTCACGTACACCGCGCCACCCGGCAGCGCGAACCCGCCGATGGCGATGAACAGCAGCGGCAAACCGATCGACAGCAGCGGATGGCTGTACTTCAGCGGGTTCAGGGTGAGATACCCGCGTAGCTCCACCTCGCGGTCCCCGGCCCGCCACGCCACGAACGCGTGCGCGAACTCGTGCAGGCAGATGGACACCACCCAGCCCGCCACCACCATCAGGAAAACCCCGAGTTTGGCCTGGTTGGACAGCACATCGGCGGTCCAGGCGATCACCGCGCCCGCCACCGCGATCGCGACCACGAGCAGGAATACCGGACTGGGCCGCACCGCCCCCGAAGCACGGCCGATCGCACGGGGAGAACTCATCGGACTCCTTGTATGGAACCCGGACGCACCGGGTGAACGTCAGCGGACCAGCAGCCAGGGTTCATGATGCCGGTAGAAGGTGGAGCGCCGCACCGGCTTATCGGTGGTGATGCCGTCGCGGGTGACGATGGCGCCACGCGTGCCGAGCTGCATGGCCCGGCCCTGCGCCCAACGCTTCTTGCCCAGGATCCCGCGCTGTGCGCTCGCGTGCAGGCCGGGCATCTCCAGTGTCGGTGACACCAGCAGCGCCGCGACCTTACCGGTGAACAACCGCGTGTCGTCCACGTACGCTTCGCCTTCGAGCTTCTCCCCGGCCTCGCCGACCAGGGTGGCGCGGCCGATCAGCACCTTGCCGGTGTCATCGCGAATGAGCGGGGTCTCGCGCGGCTTGCCCTCGAGCGCGCGCTTGGCGGCGGCCGAACCGGTGCCGGTCTCGTAGGCGCGCGAACCGTAGGTGCGGTCGACGGGCACATAGCCGATCTCGACGCCGAGGCGTTCGGTGCGCATCAGATGGGTCAGCACCGCGGCGAGCCCGGCGTCCTCACCGAGCACGATGAGCCGGGGCAGACTGTCCGCGGCCATGACGGGCAGCAACTCGTCCAGCACATTCGTATCCGGTATGGCCGAGGTCTGGGTGAGCGGAAGAGAAGCGAGCGCGATCGGTACGGGTGCGCCGTCGCAGCGGAGAACATGGGTACTCAACTGCCGTACACCCTCCTCTGACCTGACAACACCATCGCCTCGCTGCGCTCCTGCGGACCCGCTTACCGGCCCGGCTCCCCGTGTCACCATAGCCCCGGTTCATTTGCGCCGCCGCCTTCGAAGCCCACCCGTTACGTCGGTTTCGTCCCGCGCCGGGTCGCGAACCTGGGCGTATTCGAGCATCTACTAGACTGTGCCTCCGGCCACCGCCTTCTGACGGCGGGTAGCTGCAGCATCACCGATGCTGCGCGTCGAACCCGTAGGAGTCTTCTCATGCCGGCAATCGTGCTGATCGGCGCCCAGTGGGGCGACGAGGGCAAGGGCAAAGCGACCGACCTGCTCGGTGGCCGCGTCCAATGGGTTGTGCGCTATCAGGGCGGTAACAACGCGGGTCACACCGTGGTGCTGCCCAACGGCGACAACTTCGCACTGCATCTGATTCCGTCCGGCATTCTCACCCCCGGTGTGACCAACGTCATCGGCAACGGCGTGGTGATCGATCCGGGCGTACTGCTCACCGAACTCGCGGGCCTGGAAGAGCGCGGCGTGGACACCTCCCGCCTGCTGCTGTCGGCCGACGCGCACCTGATCATGCCGTACCACGTGGCCATCGATAAGGTCACCGAACGCTTCCTCGGCAATAAGAAGATCGGCACCACCGGGCGCGGCATCGGCCCCTGCTACCAGGACAAGGTCGCCCGCGTCGGCGTCCGCGTCGCCGATGTGCTGGATGAGAAGATCCTCACCCAGAAGGTCGAGGCCGCACTGGAATTCAAGAACCAGGTGCTGGTGAAGATCTACAACCGCCGTGCGCTGGATCCGCAGCAGGTGGTCGACGAGGTGCTGGAGAAGGCCGAGGGCTTCAAACACCGCATCTCCGACACCCGCCTGCTGCTGAACCAGGCATTGGAGCGCGAAGAGATTGTGCTGCTGGAGGGTTCGCAGGGCACCCTGCTGGACGTCGACCACGGCACCTACCCGTATGTGACGTCGTCGAACCCGACCTCGGGCGGCGCGGCGGTCGGTTCGGGCATCGGCCCCAACAAGATCGAGACCGTGCTCGGCATCCTCAAGGGGTACACCACCCGCGTCGGCTCCGGCCCGTTCCCGACCGAACTCTTCGACGAGTCCGGGGTGTACCTGGCCAAGACCGGCGGCGAGGTCGGCGTCACCACCGGGCGCGCCCGCCGCACCGGCTGGTTCGACGCGGTCATCGCCCGCTACGCCACGCGCGTCAACGGCATCACCGACTACTTCCTCACCAAGCTGGACGTGCTCTCCAGCCTGGACACCATCCCGATCTGCGTCGCGTACGAGATCGACGGTGAGCGTTTCGACGAAATGCCCACCACCCAAACCGATTTCCACCACGCCAAGCCCATCTACGAGGAGATGCCGGGCTGGTGGGAGGACATCTCCGGTGCGCGCACCTTCGAAGAGCTACCGCCCAATGCGCAGGCGTACGTCCTGCGTCTGGAAGAGCTCTCCGGTGCGCGCATGTCCTGCATCGGCGTCGGCCCGGGTCGTGATCAGACCATCGTGCGCCACGACATTTTGAGCTGAACGGCGTTCTCCCCGTGAGCAATCCGCCCCCGTCGCGAAATCGCGGCGGGGGCGGTGCTTTTCGGGCCTCAGTAGCAGGTCATCGGGGCCAGGGGCTCGGCGGCGTGCGGGGTCAGCGAGGCGTACGCGGCCGCGAGGGATTTGACGCCCAGGCGGATGTCGGCCTCCTCATGGGTGAAGGGGAGGCGGAGGAAGCGTTCGAATGCGCCCTGGACGCCGAAACGCGGTCCGGCGGCGAGTAATACGCCGTGGTTGGGGGCGGTGGCGGCCAGTGCGCTGGAGACCGGGGCGGGGAGTTGAGCCCACAGGGACATGCCACCCGCGCCGGGGGAGACGCGCCAATCGGGGAGTTCCTCGGCCAGGGCGTCCAGCAGGGCCGCACGGCGGGAACGGAGCTGTTCCCTTCGCACGGTGAGGATTTGGTCCGCGTGCTGGAGCAGGTGCACCGTCGCCAGCTGATCCATGACCGGGGTGCCCAGATCCATGGTCGAGCGGGTGCCGAGCAGTTTGGTGATCAGGGACTGGTTGGCGCGCACCCAGCCCACGCGCAGGCCGCCCCAGAAGGATTTCGAGGCCGAGCCGATGGTGACGATCTCCGAACCGCGCGCGAATGCCGCTACGGGCGGCATGATCTCGTGATCGGTGAGGTGCAGATCCACCATGGATTCGTCCACGATGACGGTCATGCGGGTTTCGCGGGCGATGGCGGCGAGTTCGGCGCGGCCCTCGGCGGGCAGCAGCAATCCCGTCGGATTGTGGTAGTCCGGAACCAGATACGCCACGCTGGCGGCGGTTTGCCTTGCGGCGCTGCGGATTCCATCCAGGTCCCAGCCGTCCGGGCGCAGCGGGACCGGGACCGGGCGCGCGCCCACATCGCGAATGGCCTCGATGGCGTTCGGATAGGACGGATGCTCGATCAATACCCGCTCGGCCGGGGTGGTGAGCACATTGAGCAGCAGCCGCAGTCCGTGCTGTGCGCCGAGGGTGACCAGGATCTGCTCCGGATCGGTCGGCAGGCCGCGCTCGGTATAGCGGCGGGCCAGGGCCTCGCGCAGCATGAGCATGCCGACCGGGTCCATACCGTGCGTGCCCAGATAGGTCGGAAGTCCTTGCAGTGCGGTGGTGTACGCGTCGGTCATCTCGACGGGCGCGGCCATGGCGGCATAGGTCATATCGATGGTCGGCAGTTCCGGCTGCGCCATCATGGCCAGCAGGCTGCGCGCGGGTTTGGTGCCGTCGTGCACCACGGTCGGCGGTAGCGCCACCGTACTGCGCGAACCCTGTCTGCTGATCAGATAGCCGTGTTCGCGCAGCAGGGCGTACGCCGAGGTGACGGTGGTGCGGCTGACGGTGAGGCTGGTGGCCAGATCGCGTTCGCTGGGCAGGGCCACTCCGAGCGGGGCGCGGCCGTCGTGAATGAGCAGTCGAATGCTCTCCGCCAGCGCCACGTAGGCGGGGCGGCTGCTGCGCCGCGCCCCGTCGGCGGGTGCGCTGCCCGGTTCGTCCTGACGCCAGCGGCCCAGGTCGCGTGTGAGGCTGGCCGCGCCGATCACTCGTATTGCCATGAAGGCCAGTATCCGGGTACTGGATATTTTCTTCAAGTCCAGATCGGGCCAGTATCGAAGAATGATCGCACTGCTCATCTCCCTGCTGGTTGTCGCAGCCTTCGCCGGGATCGTCTACCGGTTCGCTCCCACGCCGGATGAGCGTTGGGGCGCGCTGCTGGAGCGGTACCGGCCGCATGCGCCGATGTCGGACTGGTCGGTCGCGGAATACGAAGGGGCGCGGCAGTATTCGGACCTCGCCGCCGCCTACGCCCGTCAGGACGCCGCGCCCGCCGAGGGGGTTGCACGCCGTGTTCGCCGCACCCGCTCACCCCTGGCCGATCTGGCGACAATCCCCTGCCGCGAAGAAGCAGTCCAGTTCTGAGCAACTGGACTGAAGGTGCGGAATCTGTCGTACCGCAGGTGCACACTGGCCCTATGCCACCCCCGGACCGCCCGCTCGCCTCGGCGGCGCTCTTCGATACCGCGATAGGCACCTGCGCCATCGCCTGGAGCCCCGCCGGCGTGCTGCGTTTCGCCCTCCCCGACGGCGACCCGGAGTCCACCCGCGCCTATATCCTGCGCAAACACCGCACCTTCGACATTCGCGAAGCGGCACCCACCCCCGAAATCGCCACCGCCATCGAGAAAATCCGCGCCCACCTGGCCGGTGACCTCGACGACCTGGACTGGATCCGCCTGGATATCAGCCCCCTCAACGATTTCGACCGCGCCGTCTACGCCGTGGCGCGCGCTATCCACCCCGGCCACACCCTCAGTTACGGCGATATAGCCAACCGCATCGGCGCCCCCGGCGGAGCCCAAGCGGTAGGCCAATCCCTGGGCCGCAACCCCATCCCCCTGATAGTCCCCTGCCACCGAGTCCTGGCCGCGGACCACGCCCTACACGGCTTCTCCGCCCCCGGCGGCATCACCACCAAACAGCGCCTCCTCGAAATCGAGCGCACCCCCGGTTTCGGCGAACCCACCCTCTTCTGAGGCGGATCGCAGACGAGAAAGTGCCTGCGCCAGGCGAATTCGCGATGAGTGTGCCGCGGCTGCGGCGGGGATGACCGGCCGCGGGCGCTGGGTTAGAAGGCGCCGCCGAGGAAGCCGCCTACCGCGCCGCCCG
>NZ_BDAW01000064.1 GCF_001625085.1 Nocardia acidivorans NBRC 108247 | reverse complement strand
GAGCGCTACCGCGCCGTCACCCGCGGGCTGGAACAGCGCGGCATTCTCGCCGAACAGCGCGCCCGCACCGCCCGCGAAACCGCGCACGCCGCCACCGCCGTCCTGCCCGAGGCGGCCGAACTGCCCTCGGCCGCAGACAGTTTCGACGAGATCGTGTACGGTGGCCGACCCGCCGCCGAAGCCGAGTACCGCAGGCTGGAGCAGGCCGATCAATTCTCGGTCGCGCCGCCGCCCAAGAACGCGCCGGTCGAGATCACCGAGGAACGCCGCACGGGTGGGAAGAAGCGCGGACCTCGCGCCAAGAAGGTCCGCGAACCGCTGGAACTGCCCGCGCTGCTGCGTGATTGGCGGTTCTGGGCCGGGGTGGGCGCACTGCTGGCCATCGTGCTGCTGGTCTACCTGGTGAGCCATATCGGCGCACCGCCACCGCGGCCCTCCAAGGAGCCCTACACACCGCCGCCGACCACGACCACCACACCGCCGCCCACCACCCGGCGCCCGCCGAACTTCGGTGCGGGGAACGACTCGATCTTCGAAACCCTGCCCGCCTGGGCGGCTTTCGGCGGCGCTCAGTTGCTCATCGCCTGGGGCACGGTGCTGTGGTGGCGCGGTCGCCGCCGTGGCTCGGTGGTGCGCGAACCCCTCCCGGTGGAGGCTCCCGCCCAGGAGGTGCTCGCCGGACAGGCCGGGCTGTACCGCAAATCTCGCGATCACGACCATGTGGCGGCGAAACTGCGAGCGGCCACCCTGCGACGGCTGCGGCCCGCGCTCGGCGTCACCGCCGAAACCACACCCGAACTGGTGATCGCGGGCCTGGCCGCCCGGCTGCGCGCGGACCCGGCCACCCTGCGCGCCGCCCTGTACGACCCGGTCCCGGACCGGGGTGCCCTCGAACTCGTGGCCGCACAACTCGAATGGATCGAAGCGGAGGTCTTGTGACCCGATCAGAGCCCACAGTCGTCGTGGACGGCAACCACACGCCGACACCCGAACAGGCCCAGCAGGCACTGCTGGCCCTGCGCGCCGAGATCGGCAAGGCGGTGGTCGGCAACGACCAGGCGGTCATGTACCTGGTGCTGGCCCTGCTGTGCCGGGGTCACGTGCTGCTGGAAGGCGTTCCGGGCGTGGCCAAGACGCTGCTCGTGCGCGCCCTGGCCACCGCCCTGGACCTGGAGCACACCCGCATCCAGTTCACCCCGGATCTGATGCCGGGCGATGTCACCGGTTCGCAGATCTACGATCCGCATTCGGCGGAATTCACCTTCCGGCGCGGACCCGTCTTCACCAACCTGCTGCTCGCCGACGAAATCAACCGCACCCCACCGAAAACCCAGTCCGCGCTGCTGGAATCCATGCAGGAGCGCCAGGTTTCGGTGGACGGCGTACCGCAGGCGCTGCCCGATCCGTTCGTGGTGATCGCCACCCAGAACCCCATCGAGCAGGAGGGCACCTATCCGCTGCCGGAGGCGCAGCTGGACCGATTCCTGTTCAAGGTCGAGGTCCAATTGCCCGGGCGCGAGGACGAATTCCGGATTCTGCAACGCCATGCCGCCGGATTCGATCCGCGCGATCTGAACGCCGCCGGACTGCGGCCGGTGGCCGGGGCCGCGCATATCGCCGCTGCCCGCAGGGCCGTCGCCCAGGTGACGCTGAGCCCGGAAGTGCTGGCGTACATGGTCGACCTGTGCCGTGCCACCCGCACCTCCCCCGCCGTCGCGCACGGCGCGTCCACCCGCGGCGCGACCGCGCTGATGGCGGCGGCCCGCGCCTTCGCCTGGCTCAACGGTCGCGGTTTCGTCACCCCCGACGATGTGAAAGCCGTTGCCACCACGGTACTTCGGCACCGTTTGCAGCTGCGGCCCGAACACGAGGTGGAGGGCGTCACCGCCGAAGGGGTGATGGCATCGCTGCTGATGTCCGTCCCCGTGCCGGTGTAGACCGTGGTCGTCACCGGCCGGACGGCTATCGCGGCGGGCCTGGCCGCACTCTTCGTCACCTTGGTCCTGCCCTCGTGGATCGGTGTGCTGACCGCCACGTCGGTGCTCGCGGTGCTCGTGATCGCCGATGTCCTGCTCCTGGGTTCGACAGCGGCACTGGAGCTTTCGCGCGCTCCGCTCACCACGGTGCGCGCCGGACGCGGGATCGAGGTCGAGCTCACCGCGCTGAATTCCGGTGACCGCACCCTGCGCGGCCGACTCTGGGACGACTGGCCCGCCAGCGCGGGGGCCAGGGAGCAGGTGCACGCGCTGAAACTGCCGCCCAACACCAGGATTCGACTGCATACCGAGCTCACCCCGGCCTATCGCGGCGAGCGCGGCGCCGGTCCGGTCACCGTGCGCCTGCTCGGCCCGCTCGGCATGGCCGGACGACAGGTGCGCCGAGAGGTTCCGGCGCGGCTGCGGGCACTGCCGCCGTTCCGCAGCGAGAAGCTGCTCGCCTCCAAAGTCAAACAGCTGCAACAGCTCGAGGGCCGCAATACCGTCAACCGGCGCGGGCAGGGCACCGAATTCGACTCCTTCCGCGAATACGTCGCCGGCGACGATGTGCGCACCATCGACTGGCGGGCCACCGCGCGCGCCACCGATGTGCTGGTGCGCACCTGGCGGCCCGAACGCAATCGGCACGTGGTCATGCTGCTGGACACCGGACGGGTCAGCGCGGGTCGCGTCGGCGACGGCACCCGCCTGGACGCCACCATCGAGGCGGCGCTGCTGCTCGGCGGACTCGCGGCCGCCGGCGGTGATTCGGTGGACCTGCTCGCCTACGACAACGCGCTGCGCGTGCAGGTGCGCGGGCTCGGCGGAAAACGCTTGCAGTACAAGCTCATGCACGCGCTCGCGAGCGTGACTCCGCAACTGGTGGACACCGACTACCAGGGCCTGCTGCGCACCACCCTGCGGCGTGCCCGCCGCCGCAGCCTGGTCGTCTGGTTCACTCACCTCGATGCCGCCACCGTGCAGGAGGGCCTGCTCCCGGTCCTGCCCGTCCTGGCCGAACGCCACCGCGTCCTGATCGTCGCGGTCACCGATCCGGATGTCGCGGCCGCCGCCACCCGCCGCTCCGACCACGACGACCTCTACGCCGCGGCCGCCGCCGAGACGGTGCTCGCCGAACACGCGGTCGCCCGGGAAACCCTGCGCCGCATGGGCGTCCGCGTCATCACCGAATCCCCCGACCGCCTCCCCGGCGCGCTCGCCGACGAATACCTGGAGCTGAAACAAACCGGCGCGATGTAAACGAAGGCGCGCAAGGGAATTCGCGATACGGGCGCAGTACCTCCTCACCCCGGCGCGTTTTGGCGCAGCCTCTCGTCATCCCGGCGCGTTTTCGGCCGGGATCCACACCCGCAGGGCTGCAACCGGTTTGGTGGATCCCGGCTGAATGCATGCCGGGATGACAGGGAGGGGCCATGCCGGGGTGACGAGTGACTCCCTGTCAGGCGACGGCAGGTGACTCCCTGTCAGGCAACAGCGGATGACTCCCTGTACGCGACGGCAGGTGACTCCCTGTCACGCAACGGCGGATGACTCCCCCGTCAGGCGACAGCGCGCCGGTCTACCGCGTGGTCCGGCTTCGGCGGGGGTGGGAAGGCGCGGCGCTGACGTTCGGCGAGGACCGCGCCCAGGATCTGGATGGGCGGGTAGCCGTTCAGCGGTGGCGTGCGCAGCCGGGCGCAGACGGTGATGACCAGGGCGCGGCCCAGGCGATCCTGCGCCTCGGGCGTCAGGGTGCGCACGCGGGTCAGGTACTGGCGCATGGCGACCGCGAGTTCGTCCGGAAGGCCGGTCATATCGAGTTGGCGGGCCCAGCCCTGCAACCAGGGCACCGGAATCACCAGCGCCGCGAAGGGCAGCCGACTGCGATCGTGTACCACCACCGTGCCCGCGAGCACGTCGCCGACGCGGCGGGCGTTCGGCGAGCACAGCGAGACCACCACCGCGATCAACCCGGTGCCCAGGATCCAGAAGTCCACGATGCCAGCCAGGCCGCGGGTGACCGCGTGCCGGAAGTCGATCGGGCCGCCGTCCGCGCACACCACCCGCAGGCCCAGCGCCATCTTGCCGAGCGACCTTCCGCGCGTGAGGGTTTCGCTGAGCACCGGATAGCCGATCAGGGTGAGCGCGATGACCACCACCAGCATGGTTCCGATCCACGCCGAATCCGCGTCCCAGCGGAACAGCAGATACAGGCACAGGAAGAACAGCATCGCCCCGAGTACCACCTGGATCATCAGGTCGAGCAGGAACGCCGCGGCCCGCGTGGGGATGCGCGCGATGGGCAGTTCTACGGCGACTGCCTCGCCGGTGGTGAAAAGGGCCATGTCACTCCTGCTGGGGGGCGACTAGCATTCTTCCGAGCCGAGGCACAGGAAGGCAACCGAATGGACCTGGACGCGTATACGTTCCTGCACCGGCCTTCCTGGGACCGGCTGGATCATCTGGCGACCCGCCGCAAGCGACTCTCCGGCGCGGAGACCGACGAACTGGTCCGGCTGTACCGGCTCGCCTCACAGCAGCTGGCCCGCCTGCAATCCCGCTCGGCCGATGCCGAATTGGTGGCCGGACTCTCCGCGGTGCTGACCCGGGCGCGCGGCCGGGTGCTGGGTGCGCGCACCGATACCGCGCGTGAGATCGGCCGCTTCTTCACCCACCGCTTCCCGGCGGCGGTGTATCGCGCCCGGCCGTGGTGGATCTCGGTGGCGACACTGTTCCTGCTCGCCTCGACCGCGCTGGGCGCCTGGGTGGCGCGTTCGGAGTCGGCGCGACGGCATCTGGGCCTGGATACCGATACCGACCGGTTGACCCGATCGGGCGGTGAGTTCGAGACCTACTACTACGAACACCCGCACGATGCCTTCGCCGCCAAGGTGTGGACCAACAATGCCGCGGTCGCGGCCGTGGCCCTGTTCATGGGGGTACTCATCCTGCCCGCGGTCTACGCGCTGGCCATGAACGCGCTCAATGTGGGCGTGAGCGCGGGCCTGATGGCCGACGCGGGCCGTCTGGACGCCTTCTTCGGGTACATCCTGCCGCACGGAATGCTGGAGCTGACGGCCATTTTCGTGGCCGGCGGCGCGGGCTTGAAACTGGGCTGGACACTCGTGGACCCCGGTCGCGAAAGCCGACCGCAGGCCCTGGCGCGACAGGGTCGTGCCACCGCCGTTATCGCATTGGGGCTGGTCGGAGTCCTGTTGGTATCCGGATTTCTGGAGGGGTTCGTCACCCCCAGCGGACTCCCGACGGCCGTCCGGATCGGTATCGGCGCGGTCGCCGAACTCGGTTTCCTGGTCTATGTCGTCGGCTTCGGCCGCCGGGCGGTACTCGAGGAGGAGACCGCCACGCCGTCCGCCGATCGGTTCGGACCGCGGGAGCACATATCCGGCAACTTGCCGGGCGGCGCACCGGAAACGGTTGCGGGAGTGTTCGATTCGACACTGGTGGCAACGGCCCGGAAGTGATTTCCACTGGCCGCAGCGAGTCCGGCTCAGCTGCGGCCAGCGTTGCCGATGACTCTACACAATCGTTATGGGTACGCAACCTCCGACCTGCCGGGCGGGCGCATGCGTCGACCAGGCGAAATACCCTTGGCGCGAAGACAACCCGCCGCGTTCGCTAATTGCTGGCTCACGCTTTGCGAGCGGTCCGCGGAGGGTTATGAAACCCCCCGCGCGGTACCGTTCGGGACACGAGTTTCGACCCCTCGCACGGACACGGTGAACACCCCCGGCGTCCGGTTTGCCGATTACTACCGTCATTACCCGACATCGCCGGTTCAACCCGCGTTAAGCTGGCGTTTCGGCCCAGCTCGGCATCATTGCCCAGCAGTCGCCGAAGAGTAAACAAACCACAAGTTTGTTTAACTCTGTTTTGGCTAAACGAGCATCAGGCAATGGCCGGAGAAAATCGGACGCATACTCGAACCGGCACCTTCCGGCAATCGATTTTCATCCCTCCGCGGACCATCGGAGGCCACCCGGCAACGCCCCGGCCGAGGAGTTCACCAGCGTGTCTGCGATCTTCGTCACACCCGGTTCACACCGGGGTGAGGGTCGCCTACCCGCGAACCCAATGACGGCGGCGCGGACTGGGAGCGAAAAGCGAAGAGCCCCATCCGGTTTCGGATGGGGCTCTGCGTTCTGTGGGCGAAGGGGGACTTGAACCCCCACGTCCTTACGGACACTGGCACCTGAAGCCAGCGCGTCTGCCATTCCGCCACTCGCCCGAGCGACTGGAAGAACGTATCACGGGGTACGCGTCAAAAAGAAATCGCCTGGTTATCGGCGCTGGGGGCGGCCGATGGCGCGACGGGAACCCGGACCCGTTTCCAGGAGTTACAGGTGTGGACGATCGTGGATATCATGCAAAGACCGTGTCCCCGCGGCGACACGCCATGTCCGCGTGTCGCTTGACACCACAGGAGAACCAGACACGAAGCGCGCTTCACTCGAGGGAGCGTCCTGACCCGAGAGGAGGGGCGATGGGAATTGTTTCGCGATTCGAACGTCGCCTCCAGGGTGCTGTCGGCGATGTCTTCGCCCGTGTCTTCGGCGGTAGCGTGGTCCCGCAGGAGGTCGAGGCCGCCCTGCAACGCGAGGCCGCGGACCATGTCCAGGACCTCGGCGGCGGACATCTACTGGCGCCGAACAGCTACGTCATCACCATCAACGAGTCGGACCTGGGGCAGCTCGTCCAGGGCGAGGGACAGGCCGACCACGACCTCGCGGTACGCGCTTTCGCCAAACACTTACAGGACTACATCCGTGAGCAAGGCTGGCAGACGTACGGCGAAGTGCACGTGGAATTCGAGGCATCCCCTACGCTGCACACCGGACAGTTCAGGACACGCGGTCGAGTGGACCCGGACGCCGTCGGCGGTAGCGTCGACCGCCGGGCGGGTCCGGCGGTGGGACCTGAACGCACACCACGACCCAACCCGCAACCAGGAGCTGGCCCCATGACGCAGAACTCAGGCTACGACCCAAGCCGTGAGCCCGCGGAGTCCGATCCACGAAACCGCGGGTACGCGCCCCCGCCCGCGAGCCGACCCGCTCCGCAGGGCTACGGCGAATACGGCCGCGGCGGTGCCCCGCAGTACCCCGACCAGCAGCAGCCGGGTTACGGCGCTGCGCCCGATCAGCAGGGGTACGGCGAATACCAGAACGGCTACGACTACAACCAGCCCGGTGGCCCGGGCTACGGCCAGCAGCCGGCGTACGGCGAGCCGGGCTACGGCCAGCAGCCGGGCTATGCCGATCAGGCGTACGGCCAGCAGCCGGGCTACGCCGACCCGGGCTACGGCCAGCAGGGCGGGGGCTACGCCGATCCCGGTTACGGCCAGCAGCCGGGCTACGCGGACCCGGGCGGCCAGCAGGGCTACGGCCAGCAGGCGTACGAGCAGGGCGGCTACGGCCAGCAGCCGGGCTATGCCGATCAGGCGTACGGCCAGCAGCCCGGGTACGCCGAGCCGGGGTACGCGGACCCGGGCTACGGCCAGCCGGCCGGGTACGGCCAGGCCGGATACGCCGAGCCGGGCTACGCCGAGCCGGGCTACGCCGAGCCGGGGTACGCCGAGCCCGCCGCCGCGTACGGCGACGACCAATACGGCCAGCCCGCCGGGTACGGCCAGCAGCCCGCCGGGGCCGGTTATGCCGCGCCCGCGCGAAGCGGCTCCGGCTACTCCGCCACGCTGCAGCTGGACGACGGCTCCGGCCGCACCTACCAGTTGCGCGAAGGTTCCAACATCATCGGCCGCGGCCAGGACGCGCACTTCCGGCTTCCCGACACCGGGGTTTCCCGGCGGCACATCGAAGTTCGCTGGGACGGCCAGACGGCCATGCTCTCGGACCTCGGTTCCACCAATGGCACGCTGGTCAACGGCTCGCCCGTACAGGACTGGCAGCTCGCCGACGGTGATGTCATCCGCGCCGGGCATTCCGAGATCCTGATCCGGATCGTCTGATCCCGTAAGCTCGCGGTGCAGATCACGATACGGCGGGATTTTCCTCGCTCGTATCGTGATCGCAACCGGTCAAGGGCCCTATGATGCTGCCAATACTCGCGGCTCGACGGGCCGCGCCGACCAGGCGCACCGGTTGGGGGTCGCGGAGCTTTCTCCGTACTGACAGCCCGTACCTACGACACGGTCGAACAGGAGGTGGAGCACCGTGCAGGGATTGATCCTGCAACTGACCCGTGCGGGGTTCCTGCTGCTGTTGTGGCTGTTCGTGTGGGCGGTGCTCCGGACCCTGCGCAGCGATATCTACGCGGCCTCCGGCATCCGGGTGCCGCCGCGGGCCCAAGGCGGCTCCGCGGTGCTCCCCTCCTTGCGCCGAGGCCAGAAGGGCGCCAAATATCTCGTGGTGACTCAGGGTTCACTCGCCGGCACCCGCATCTCACTCGGCGCACAGCCGGTGTTGATCGGGCGCGCGGACGACTCCACGCTGGTCCTCACCGACGACTACGCCTCCACCCGGCATGCGCGCCTGTCGCCGCGCGGGGAGGACTGGTACGTCGAGGATCTCGGTTCCACCAATGGGACCTACCTCGACCGGTCGAAGGTCACCACCCCCGTGCGAGTTCCACTCGGCACCCCCGTCCGTGTCGGTAAGACAGTGATCGAGCTGCGATCGTGACTCTTGTTCTCCGCTACGCCGCCCGTAGCGACCGCGGTCTCGTACGAGCCAACAACGAGGACTCCGTCTACGCGGGCGCGCGCCTACTCGCGCTCGCGGACGGCATGGGCGGCCACGCCGCCGGTGAAGTCGCCTCCCAATTGATGATCGCGGCACTCGCGCATCTCGACGACGACGAACCGGGCGATGATCTGCTCGGCAAACTCGATCGCGCGGTGCACGAGGGCAATGCCGCCATCGCCGATCAGGTCGAGGAGGAACCCGAACTCGACGGCATGGGCACCACGCTCACCGCCATCCTGTTCGCGGGCCGCAAACTCGGCCTCGCCCATATCGGCGACTCCCGCGCCTACATGCTCCGCAATGGTGAGCTCACTCAGATCACCCGCGACGACACCTTCGTGCAGTCGCTGGTGGACGAGGGCCGGATCACCCCGGAGCAGGCGCACACTCATCCGCAGCGCTCGCTCATCATGCGGGCTCTGACCGGTAACGAGATCGACCCCACCCTGGTGGTGCGGGAGGCCCGGGCAGGGGATCGGTATCTGCTGTGCTCGGACGGCCTCTCCGATGTGGTGAGCGATGAGACCATCGCCAACACCATGCGCGAGGGCTCGACGGACGAATCCGCGGACCGGCTCATCGAATTGGCCCTGCGCAGTGGCGGTCCCGACAATGTGACCGTGGTGGTCGCCGATGTCATCGACCTCGACTACGGGCAGAGCCATCCCATCGTGGCCGGTGCGGCCTCCGGCGAGGACGAGGACACACCCCCGCCCAATACCGCCGCCGGCCGGGCCGCCGCCATGCGGCCTCCGCGCGCCGCACCGCGCAGAGCCGTCCAGCAGTCCGAGCCGGAGCCGCCGCGCAAGAGTCACAAACTGCGCTGGATCGCCCTGTCGCTGGCGCTGCTGGTGGCCATCGGCGCGGGGCTCACCGTGGGCTACAACATGATTCGCAGCAACTACTACGTGGGCGCGGAGCACGACCGGGTGGTCGTGCTGCGTGGTCTGCCGGGTTCGGTGCTGGGTTACTCGATTCGCGATGTCGATCAGATCGCCTGCGTCACCCGCGGTGGCGATCTGCAATTGGCCGCTCCCGGTTCGGATTTCCCCTCCGGCTGCCGCGAACTGCGACTGGTGGATCTCAAGCCGACCGGGCGCGATTCGGTCGACAAGGGCCTGCCGCCGGGCTCCAGCGATGACGCGGTCAAGCAGTTGCAGAGCCTGACCCGCAATGATCTGCTGCCGCCGTGCGAGAAGCCGCAGCCGCCGTCGACGCCCCCGGCCACCCCGCCGTCGAGTGCCCCGCCGGTCGATCCCAACGCTCCGGGCGTCACCACCACGCCCGCCGCACCCATCACCACCGCACCGAGCACCCCCGCGGCGCCCACCACCACGACCGCGCCGCAGACGCCGGGGCAGAACTGCAGGGTGGCGGACTGATGTCCGCACCGGCACCACCGTCCGCTGGGGCCTTTCCCAGTCCACCGGGCGGATTCGCTCCCGCGCCCCCGCCGTCCACCCGGCGGAATGTGGAACTGCTGCTGCTCGGGCTCGCGGCGGTGGTCACGACGGTATCGCTGGTGCTGGTCGAAGCCAGTCAGGAACAGGCGATCACCTGGGAGATCGCCAAACTCGGCGCCGCGTATCTGGCGCTGTTCGGGGTCGCACATCTGGCGGTGCGCCGGTTCGCGGCCTTCGCGGACCCCCTCCTACTACCGATCGTGGCCCTGCTGAACGGGCTCGGGCTGGTGCTGATCCATCGACTCGACCTGGCCGAGAAGCAGGATGCGAACTTCGCCTCGCAGCCCATCCCCTCCCCCGATGCGAACCAGCAGGTGCTGTGGACGGGGTTGGGGATGGTGGTTTTCACGGGGCTTTTGATCCTGCTGCGCGATTACCGCACGTTGGCTCGCTACGCCTATACGCTCGGCCTGATCGGGCTTGCGCTGCTTGCCATTCCGGCGATCCTGCCGGACCGGTTCTCGCAGGTGAACGGCGCCAAGATCTGGATTCGGCTGCCCGGGTTCAGCGTTCAGCCCGGTGAGTTCGCCAAGATCCTGCTGATCATCTTCTTCGCGGGGGTGCTGGTCGCCAAGCGTGACCTGTTCACCGCCGCGGGCAAGCATGTGTTCGGCATGGAGCTGCCGCGCGCCCGCGATATGGGTCCGATGCTGGTGGTCTGGATCGTCTGCGTCGGCGTGCTGGTGCTGGAGAAGGATCTCGGCACCTCGCTGCTCATCTTCTGCACGGTGCTGTGCATGCTCTACATCGCCACCGAACGGGTCGGCTGGGTGGCGGTCGGCACACTGCTGCTGGCGATCGGATTCGTCTTCGCCTACAACGTCTTCGGGCATGTGCGGGTGCGCGTGGAGACCTGGCTGGACCCGTTCGCGGATTACAACAACACCGGCTATCAGATCTCGCAGTCGCTGTTCGGGCTCGCCACCGGCGGCCTGGCCGGGACCGGACTGGGCAGCGGACGCCCGTCGCAGGTGCCGTTCGCCAAGACCGACTTCATCATCTCCGCCATCGGCGAGGAACTGGGCCTGATCGGGCTGGCCGCGGTGCTGATGCTGTTCTGCGTCTTCGTGATCCGCGGGCTGCGCACCGCCATCGCGGTCCGGGACAGTTTCGGCAAGCTGCTGGCCGCCGGACTCGCGTTCACCATCGCCATCCAGCTGTTCGTGGTGGTCGGCGGCGTCACCAAACTGATTCCGCTGACCGGTCTGACCACGCCGTTCGTCTCCTACGGCGGCTCCTCGCTACTCGCCAACTACGCACTGCTGGCACTCTTGATCAAGGTGTCCGATGCGGCGCGCGCCCCGGCCCCGGTCCGTAAGCGGGTCCCGGAGCCGATCGCGGACGCGCCCACCGAACTGGTACGGCGACCGAAGGGTGGTACCGCGTGAACACACCCCTGCGCCGGGTGGCGATGGCGGTCATGCTGATGATCGTCGCGCTGCTGATCAACGCCACCTACATCCAGGTGCAGTTCGGTCCCATCGGCAAGGCGGACAGTCTGCGCAATGATCCGCGCAACGGCCGGGTGCTGCTGGACGAGTACGCCCGCCAGCGCGGCCAGATCTCCGCGCAGGGCACCGTGCTCGCGAGTTCGGTCTCCACCGACGACCGCTACAAGTACCTGCGCACCTATCCGACCGATCCGCTGGCGTACGCGCCGACGACCGGTTTCTACTCCATGCAGTACGGCAGCACCGGACTCGAGCATGCCGAGGACTCGGTGCTGAACGGTTCGGACAATCAGCTGTTCGGGCGGCGCTTCATCGATATGGTGTCGGGCCGGGATCCGCGCGGCGGCAATGTGATCACCACGATCAACCCGGCCATGCAGAAGGTCGCCTACGAGCAGCTGACCGCCAAGGGCTACACCGGTTCGGTGGTGGCGATCGAGCCGAGCACCGGGCGCATCCTGACCATGGTGTCGACGCCGTCCTACGATCCGAACCTGCTCTCCGGACACGACGGCGCGGCCGCCTCGCAGGCGTGGCAGACGCTACAGGCCGATCCGCGCCAGCCCATGCTGAATCGCGCTGTGTCGCAGACATATCCGCCGGGCTCCACCTTCAAGGTGATCGTGACCGCCGCGGCGCTGTCCAACGGCATCGCCAAACCGGAGGATCAGCTGACCGCGCAGCCGCGAATCACCCTGCCGGACACCAGCACCACGCTGGAGAACTACAACGGCAGCCACTGCGGCCCGGGCGATGCGCCCACCGCCTCGCTGACCGACGCGTTCCGGTTCTCCTGTAACACCGCCTTCGTGGACCTCGGTATCAAGGTGGGGGCTGCGAAGCTCAAGGACGAGGCGGCCGCGTTCGGTATCGGCACCCATCCCAATATTCCGATTCCGTGGGCGGACAGCACCGTCGGGACCATTCCCGACGCTCCCGCGCTCGGCCAGAGCAGCATCGGACAGCGCGATGTGGCGCTGACTCCGCTCGACAACGCGGTCATCGCGGCCACCGTCGCCAATGGCGGGGTGCGCATGCAACCGCATCTGGTGGATCAGTTGCAGGCACCGGATCTGAGCACCCTGGAGACCGTCAAACCCATGTCGGTCGGGCAGGCGATCAGCGCACCGGTGGCCACCCAGCTGACCAACCTGATGATCGAGTCGGAGAAGAACACCCAGGGAGGCACGCAGCAGCGCGGCTACCAGATCGCGTCCAAGACGGGCACCGCAGAACACGGCAGCGATCCGCGGAACACCCCGCCGCACGCCTGGTACATCGCGTTCGCGCCAGCGCAGAATCCGAAGATCGCCATCGCGGTGATCGTCGAGAACGGTGGCGATCGCGCCCTGGCCGCCACCGGCGGTTCGGTGGCAGCGCCGGTCGCACGCGCGGTGCTCGATGCCGGACTGGGGGGCTGAACGACATGACAGGGCAAGGTAGACAGGGTCGGAAATGCTGAACAACGGTGCGATGATCGCGGACCGCTACCGGCTGCATCGGCTGATCGCCACCGGTGGCATGGGCCAGGTCTGGGAAGCTCTCGACACCCGGCTGGATCGCCGGGTCGCGGTGAAGGTGCTCAAGGCGGAGTTCTCCGCCGATCCCACCTTCCGGCACCGCTTCCGCACCGAGGCCCGCACCACCGCGCAGCTCAATCATCCGGGTATCGCCGGAATCTACGACTACGGCGAGACCATGGACCCCTCCGGCGGCGAAACCGCCTATCTGGTCATGGAACTCGTGCAGGGCGAACCCTTGAACGCGGTGCTCAATCGGCTCGGGCGGCTCTCGGTGCAGCAGGGTCTGGACATGTTGGAGCAGACCGGCCGCGCGCTTCAGGTCGCGCACGCGGCGGGCGTGGTGCACCGAGATGTGAAGCCCGGCAACATACTTGTGACGCCGACCGGTCAGGTGAAGATCACCGACTTCGGCATCGCCAAGGCGGTGGACGCCTCCCCGGTCACCAAGACCGGCATGGTCATGGGCACCGCCCAGTACATCGCCCCGGAACAGGCCACCGGCGAGGACGCCACCTCCGCCTCGGATGTGTACGCGCTCGGCGTGGTCGGCTACGAGGCGCTCGCGGGCGAACGCCCCTTCACCGGCGACGGCGCGCTGACCGTGGCCATGAAGCATGTGCGCGAGACCCCGCCGCCGCTGCCCGCCGACCTGCCGCCGAATGTGCGTGAACTCATCGAGATCACCATGGCCAAGGATCCGGCCCAGCGCTTCGCCACCGGCGGCGAATTCGCCGACGCGGTGGCCGCGGTGCGCTCCGGGCGCAGAGCGCACACCCCCGGCGGCGGTAATCCCGCCATCCCCACCGGCGCGACCAGAGTGCTGCCGCCCGGCCCGACCATGATCATTCCGGGCGCGCGCGGCGATCAGGCCACCACCCGCTATCCGACACCGCCGCAGTCCACGCGGCAGCCCGCGCAGCCGCCGATGACCGGCTCCACCGTCATGATGTCGGGTCCGCACACCCCCGCCGGACCGCCCACCCCGCCCGGGCCCACGCATGTCGGCGCGTACGGCGGCGAGGAGGGCGGCGGCCGCTTCACCAACAGTCAGAAGGCCATGGCCGGGCTCGGCGTCGGCGCGCTGATCCTCGGCGCCGCAGCGGCTTTCATCCTGCTCAACAGCTCCTCACCGGAGTCGACGCCGACCACCAGAACCAGCGCCGTGATCGCGCCGCCGCCACCGCAGAGCACCACCACGCCGCCGACCACCACGCGGGAGAAGCCGGTTCCGCCGCCGCCGACCTACGATCCGACCACCGAGGCGCCGCCGACCACCACGCCGCCGGTCACCACCGTGCCGCCCACCACGGTGCCGCCGACCACCACGGTTCCCAAGACGACGGTCCCCAAGACCACGACCGCGCCGACCACCACCAGTCGCGACGTTCGGCCGCCTTGGGACCTACCATCATGGCCAGCGGTTCCCGGTGGCGCCCGGGGCTACTACGGCTCGCCGAACAGCAGTGCTCCCGCCCTCCCCCAAGGACCCTCATGACGACCCCGAAGAATCTCTCCTCCCGCTATGAGCTGGGTGAGATCATCGGCTTCGGCGGTATGTCGGAGGTGCACAAGGCACGCGATCTGCGACTCGGGCGCGATGTGGCGATCAAGGTGCTGCGCGCGGACCTCGCCCGCGACCCCACGTTCTATCTGCGCTTCAAGCGCGAGGCGCAGAACGCGGCGGCGCTGAACCATCCCGCCATCGTCGCGGTCTACGACACCGGCGAGGCCGAGATCGACGGCGGCCCACTGCCGTACATCGTGATGGAGTACGTCGACGGCGATACGCTGCGCGACATCGTGCGCTCCAAGGGTCCGATGGCGCCGCGCCGCGCCATGGAGATCATCGCCGATGTCTGTGCGGCACTGGACTTCTCACACCGCAACGGCATCGTGCACCGGGATATGAAGCCCGCCAACATCATGATCAACCGCGCGGGTGCGGTGAAGGTGATGGACTTCGGCATCGCCCGCGCGCTGGCCGACAGCTCCAACCCGATGACCCAGACCGCCGCGGTGATCGGCACCGCCCAGTACCTGTCCCCCGAGCAGGCCCGCGGCGAACAGGTCGACGCACGCTCGGACGTGTACTCGGTCGGCTGTGTGCTCTACGAAATCCTCACCGGCGAACCACCTTTCACCGGCGACTCACCGGTCGCGGTCGCCTATCAGCATGTGCGCGAGGACCCCCGGCTGCCCTCGCACGTGCATCCGGGCGTCCCGCGTGAACTCGACTCCGTCGTGCTCAAGGCCATGAGCAAGAACCCGGCCAACCGGTATCAGACCGCCGCCGAGATGCGCGCCGATCTCATCCGGGTGCTGGGCGGGCAGAAGCCCACCGCCCCCATGGTCATGAACGACGAGGACCGCAACAGCTTCCTCGACGACGAACTGCCGCCGCCGCGCTCCTACCGCACGGTCGAGCGCCGCGACGACACCACCGAACAGGAACTCGTGGAACCCGCGGGCGGCGGTGGCCGCCGGGGTCTACTGGTCGCGGCCGTGGTGGCGGCGATCATCGCGGTCGGCGGCATCATGTTCTGGCTGTTGCTCGGCCCCGGCAGCCATGCCGATCAGATCGCCGTGCCGGAACTCTCGAATCACAATTCCCAACTCGCCCAGCGGGATCTGGAGAAGCTCGGCTTCAGCGTCGCGGTCCAGGAGAAACCGGACAGCAAGATCGCCCAGGGCAATGTGATCGCCACCCAGCCGCTCGGCGGTTCGCGCATCGACAAGGGCAGCACCGTCACACTCCAGGTCTCCACCGGACCCTCGCAGGTCTCGGTGCCGCGCCTGGCCGGGCTGACCCAATCGCAGGCCGAACAGCAGCTGAACTCGGTCGGACTGCGCCTGAACACCGATGTGAAGCGTGAAGCCTCCAGCGTCGACGAGAAGGACAAGGTCACCAGCCAGAGTCCGGGCGAGGCGCAGAAGATCGACGCCGGCGGCCAGGTCACCATCACCCTCGGCTCCGGACCGGAGAAGGTGCGCGTCCCCGATGTGGTGGGCCAGAGCATCGATGTGGCACAACCCAATCTGGCCGACAGCGCCGGTTTCAAGGTGAGCGTCCAGGAGGTGCCCAACAACCTGCCCAAGGGCACCGTGATCAGCACCAATCCGGCCGCGGGCACCATGGCGGACAAGGGCTCCACGGTCACCGTGCAGGTCTCCACCGGCGACAATATCCAGATGCCGAGTCTGATCGGACTCACTCCCGCACAGGCTGTGGATATTCTGCGCCAGCGCGGCTGGAACGGGCAGATCACCCAGAATCAGCAGAGCACCCTGGATGCCGGGAGCGTCGGCCGCGTCATCGCTCAGCAGCCGTCCGCCGGATCCTCCATCGCCAAGAATCAGACGGTGACCATCACGACCGGGGTGCTGTCACTCGGCCCGCCGTGATCGATCCCGGAACAGCCGAAAAGCCGCTCTCCGCTCGGCCGGAGGGCGGCTTTCGTATTTATCCACAGGCGATTTCTACAGTCGCAGATGCCTGTTCATGGACATGGCCTCGTCCGCCAGATCGGCGAGTTCGACCACCTCGACGCCGTGTTCCCGGAGTTTCTCCACACCCTGGCAGTTGTGCACGAACGTCTCGGGTTCACGCCAGGCGATGACCACGCGGCGAATGCCCGCCGCCAGGATGCGATCGGTGCAGGGCGCGCGATCGGGACTGGCACGCTGGGCGCACGGCTCCAGGGTGCTGTAGAGGGTGGCCGCGGCCAGTCGATCGTCATCGGGTTCGAGTTTGTTCAGCGCGGATTCCTCCGCGTGCACCTTCGCATCGGTCTCGCGGGACCAGCCGTGCATGATCTCCACGCCGTCCGCGCCGACGATGACAGCGCCCACCGAGAAGGCGGTCTCGCTGGGCGGGCAGAGCCGGGCCAGTCCGATGGCGTGCCGCATCCAGCCGCGATCCGACCGTGCTTCATCCGACACTCGAATCCTCCTTCGGCAGATAGCGCAGTACGGCGATATCACCGATGCGGGCGACCTCGGCCAGCCGCATGCGATGGTTCGGGCCGCCCGGGTAATCGGCGGGTCCGAGGAAACGCGGGGCGGCCGGATCACCGACCACCAGGGGCGCGACGGCCATGCTGATCTCGTCGACCAGATCGGCGGCCAGGAAGGCGGTGTGGACGGCGCCGCCGCCCTCCACCATCAGCCGTGCGACGCCGTGTTCGCCGAGATCATCGAGCAGTGCGGCGAAATCGACTGTGCCGCCGAGGGATACGACCTTCGCGAGACCGTCCAGTCGATGCCCGATCCGTTCGGCTCCGGAATCGGTTGAGTAGACGATTCTTTCGCCACCGCAGTGCCACAGCCGCTGCTCCGGATCGATATCGCCTGTCGCGGTGACGATCACCCGCAGCGGATACTCCGGCTTACCGTCCGCCACCCGTCGCACCCGCCGATCGGCATTGTTGACCAGCAGCCGCGGATTGTCGGTGCGCAGTGTTCCCGCGCCGATCAGAATCGCGTCGGAGTCGGCGCGCAGCGCGTCCACCCGATCGAAATCGGCGGCATTGGACAGCAGCAGCCGGTCCGGTCCCGCATCGTCGATATAGCCGTCGATGCTCACCGCCACCGACAGCAGCACATGCGGCCGCCCCTGACCGACACTCATACCAGGGCCGCGACCTCCGCCTCGAGCGTTTCGACCAGGCCCTCCGACGGGCGCTGCCCGACCACGCCGAGCCAATTCGCGAGCATCCGATGCCCGCCCTGGGTGAGGACGGATTCGGGATGGAACTGCACGCCGTGGATCGGCAGGGTGCGATGCCGCAGTGCCATGACGATCCCGGATTCGGTGCGGCCCAGCACTTCCAGCTCGGGCGGCATGGTGTCCTCGACCACCGTCAGCGAGTGGTAGCGGGTGGCGGTGAACGGATCCGGCAGTCCGGCCAGCACGCCCACGCCGATATGGAAGACCTCGCTGGTCTTGCCGTGCAACAGCTCGGGGGCGCGGGTCACGGTGGCCCCGAAGGCGACGCCGATGGCCTGATGCCCGAGGCATACCCCCAGGAGCGGCTTCTCCTGCCGGGCGGCGGCCTTCACCAGCTCGATGCTGACGCCCGCGCGCTCCGGCGTGCCCGGGCCGGGACTGATCAGAATTCCGTGGAAGTCCTGCACGACGGCGTCCACGTCCGCCAGTCGCGGGTCGTCGTTACGCCAGACGGTCGCGTCCACACCGAGCTGTCCGAGATACTGGACCAGGTTGAATACGAAGCTGTCGTAGTTGTCGACCACCAGAACACGCATGATCTGAGCGTAGTGGGCGCGCCCGCTCACGTCGCATGCAATACCGCCGTTTATTCCCCGCGGGTGACTCGCGGCCGTTGCGCTCGAGTTACCTGGGATAATGTCTACCGAGACTGCACGCCGAAACTGAGGACGTCATGCCCAAGTCGAAGGTCCGGAAGAAGACCGACTACACGATCAACCCGGCCAGCCGCACGCCTGTGAAGGTGAAGTCGGCCGGTCCGTCACCGGTCTGGTACGTCTCCATCATGCTGGGCTTCATGCTCGCCGGTCTGGTGTGGCTGCTCGTGTACTACCTGGCGGCCGATCACATCGCCTGGATGAGCGACCTGGGCGCATGGAACTTCCTGATCGGGTTCGGCCTCATGGTCGTCGGCCTGATCATGACCATGCGCTGGCGATGATCGCCTTACACGATTGTTATTCATACACACCTGTGGATGACCTTGTGGACAACTCGAGGAGAGAGTGGGGAAAGTGACCGCTGAGCCCCAACTCTGCTGGTCCACACCCCCGGCCGCACTGGCCGTCTGCGGTATCGGCGGCCTCGTCATGGCCGTCGCCGCCTTCGTCACCGATGACGCCCCGGGCCGCCTGTTGATCGGCCTGGCCGCGGCCGGTCTGCTGTTCCTGGCCTTCATGGGATTGCGGCAGCGCCCGCGCCTGGCCGTGGAGACCGGACCGCAGCCCAAGATCGTGGTGCGCGGCCTCGCCGGACCCCGGTACTACACACCCGAGCAGGTGCTGCGCGCCCGCATCGTGAACTATCGCCGCCTCGGCCGGCGCATGCCCATGCTGGAAATGGATGTGCGGCGCGACGGTGCGGAGCGGCTCATCATCTTCGGGCGCTGGGATCTGGGCACGCGCCCGGAGAACGTGCTGGACACGCTGCGCGCCTACCTCGTCAATCAGTAGGCGCGCGCACTCAGTACAGGCTCGGTGCGCCCAGCGCGGTGACCAGAATCGCGATCACGCCGACCGCCGCCACCGCGAGCCAGCCGATCCGCATGGCCGTGGCGGGTGTGCTCGCCCGCAGCCAGCGCGGCAGGTACAGGATGCCGCCGGTGGCCAGCGTGCCCGTGAGCAGGCCGCCCAGATGCGCCCAGATCGAGATGCCCGGCACCGCGAAGGTGATGATCAGGTTGATCACCAGCAGCACCAGGATCTGGGTCAGGTTCTGCCGGGTCCGCAGCATCACCACCGCCACCGCGCCGAAAATGCCGAAGATCGCGCCCGAAGCGCCCGCCGAGGCCGAGGCCGGATCGGAGAAGACGGTCACCGCGGCCGAACCGCCCAGCAGCGACACCAGATACACGCTGATGAACCGCGCCCGCCCCAGTGCCGTCTCGCAGTAGGGGCCGAGCACGTAGAGCGCGAACATATTGGCCAGCAGGTGGATCGGGCCGATATGCAGGAACCCGGAGCCGAGCACCCGCCACCAGTCGCCGTGCCCGACCAGGCCGGGCACCAGCACCCAGTCGTAGAACAGCTGGGAGAACTTGTTGTCCATCAGGCTGCGCGCCTGGATCGCCGTGATCGCGAAGACGATCACATTCGCGGCGATCAGCGTCCAGGTGACGTACGGTTCCGGGCGTTTACCCGCCGCCGCGCCCGCCTGATTGCGCACCGGCCGCACATCGGTGCGGCCCTGCTGGACGCACTCCACACAGTGCTGCCCGACCGCGGCCGGGGTCAGGCACTCCGGGCAGGCCGGACGCCCGCAGCGACTGCACCCGAGTCCGGTGGGCCGATCGGGGTGGCGGTAACAACTCTGGGCGGGTTGCTGCGGGTTCATGGCGAATTCTCTTCGGAGTCGGCCTGATTCAGGCGATGGTGATCTTCTCGATCACGACATCGTCCTTGGGACGGTCATTGCGATCGGTGGCGACATCGGCGATCAGGTCGACCACCTTGCGCGAATCCGGGTCCACCACCTCACCGAAGATGGTGTGCTTGCGATTCAGATGCGGCTGCGGACCCACGGTGATGAAGAACTGCGAACCATTGGTCGCCGGACCGGCATTCGCCATGGCCAGCAGGTAGCCGCGGTCGAAGCGCAGCTCCGGATGGAACTCGTCCTTGAACTCGTAGCCCGGCCCGCCGCGCCCGGTACCGGTCGGATCGCCGCCCTGGATCATGAAACCGTCGATGATCCGATGGAAGACCGAGCCGTCGTAGAACGGGCCCTCGGTGGTGCCGGAGGCGTTCTTGGTCGTGTACGGCGCGCTGCCGTCGGCCAGGCCGAGAAAGTTCCGCACGGTGGCGGGGGCGTGGTGACCGAAGAGCGCGACCTTGATATCGCCGTGATTGGTGTGCAGCGTCGCAACAGCAGTCTGATTCGGTGAGGTCACGCGACCAGCGTAGAGCCAGGGGCCGGACCGGCTCGCTCGCGGCACGCTATTAGCGGGCGTGACCTGCACAGTGTGATTTTCTGCCCGACTTCGGGCAGAAAAGTTGGCGAAAGCCTTCCGATAGGGCAGGCTCGGTCCGTGACTGACGGGGTTCCGGCCGATCTGGTGCGCCATGTGGCGGCCTCCACCGGCCTGCCCAGCGCCATCGCGGCCCGGGTGGTCGCCGATGTGGTCGGCTATTTCGACGAGACCGCCGAGGAGTTCGTGCGCCGCAGGCATGCCGAACTCCAGCGGCGGCAGTTGCGCAATGCCGAGATCTGGCAGCTCATCGCCACCGAACTGGCCGAGCGCCGGGTCGCCGCCCCCGCCTTCACCGAACGGCAACTGCGCCGCATCGTGTACGGCTAGACGCACCGCCTTACGAAGAGGAGACCTGCGCGCAATGTGTGGAATCGTCGGATACATCGGGCACCGCGAATCGGTACCGGTCCTGCTGGAGGGGCTGCACCGGCTCGAATACCGGGGCTACGACTCCGCCGGACTCGCCGTACCGCATCGCGGGCGACTGCGCATCACCAAAACCCAGGGGCGCGTACAGGATCTGCGCAATCGCGTGGATGCCGAGGGCGCCCGATTGCGCGGCACCGTCGGCATCGCGCACACCCGCTGGGCCACGCACGGTGAACCCAGTGACGCCAACGCGCATCCGCATACCGACGGCTCCGGGCGAATCGCCGTGGTGCACAACGGAATCGTCGAGAACGCCGAACAACTGCGCGCCGCGCTCACCGCCGACGGCGTGGAATTCCTCTCCGACACCGATACCGAGGCCATCGCGCACCTCATCGCCGCGGCGCTGGAGAGCACCGACACCCTGGAAGACGCCGTGCGCTCGGCACTGCACCACGTCGAGGGCACCTTCGGTCTGCTGGTGCTGGATTCGCGCCGCCCCGACGAACTGGTGGTCGCCCGCAATGGCAGCCCCATCGTGCTCGGCGTCGGCGACGGCGAGATGTTCGTCGCCTCCGATGTGGCCGCGCTGGTGCACCACACCCAGCGCGTGGTCTTCCTCGACGACGGCGAGCTGGCTACCGTGCGCGCGGGCGAATTCCGCACCAGCACACTCGGATTGGATGCCAGCCGCACCGACAAGACGCCCACCACCATCGATATGGCGGCCGAGGACTACGCGCTCGGCGGTTATCCGGACTTCATGCGCAAGGAGATGGCCGAACAGCCGGACGCGGTGCGCCGCGCACTGCGCGGACGCCTCGACGAACGTTTCGCCACCGCCATACTCGGCGGGCTGAATATGGACGCGCGCGAACTGCGCGGCATCAGCAAGGTGGTGTTCCTGGGGTGCGGCTCCGCCTATTACGCGGGGCAATTGGGCGCGCAGCTGATCGAGGAACTCGCCCGCATCCCCGCTACCGCCGAACCCGCCTCGGAATTCCGCTACCGCAATCCCGTGGTCGATCCGGACGCGCTGTACATCGCCATCAGCCAATCCGGCGAAACCCTGGATACCCTTGCGGCCGTTCAGGAATTGCAGCGCAAGGGCGGCCGGGTCATCGGCGCGGTGAACGCGGTCGGCAGCGCCATCGCGCGCGAATGCGGTGCGGGGATCTTCCTGCACGCCGGACCCGAGGTGTCGGTGGCCTCCACCAAGGCGCTCACCAATATGACCGTCTCCTTCGCCATGCTGGCGCTGCTGCTGGGCCGGGTCCGCGATCTGTCCGCGGCGGGCGGTGAGCGGATCGTCTCCGGTCTGCGCGCGCTCCCGGACGCCATCGAGGCGGTGCTGGAACGGGACAAGGAGATCGCCGAGATCGCCGAACGCTTCGCCAAGGCGCGCAGCATGTTCTTCGTCGGCCGGGTGCGGGGCTGGCCGGTGGCGCGCGAGGGCGCGCAGAAGCTCAAGGAGATCTCCTACATTCACGCCGAGGCGTACCAGGGCTCCGAACTCAAGCACGGCCCGCTGGCGCTCATCGACCCGGAGATGCCCAGCGTGGTCCTGATCCCGGGCGATGAACTGCTCGCCAAGAACATCAGCACCATCGAGCAGATCAAGGCCCGCGGCGGGCCGGTCATCGCCGTCACCAATACCGATCTGCCCGACGGCCTGGCCGATGCGGTGATCCGGGTCCCGGCCGTCGCGACCGAACTCGATCCGATCATCCTGACGATTCCGCTCCAGCTGCTGGCCTATCACATGGCCATTGCCCTGGGCCGGGATGTGGACAAGCCGAGAAACCTCGCAAAGAGCGTTACCGTCGAGTAGCTTTCGCCGCCCATTCGACCTCTCCCCCGCGCACCCTTGGGTGCGCGAAACGCTTGGCTGTGTCAAAGTGGTCGGATGGGCATGGGGCGTTTTCGGAATCGGATCATCGGTGCGGCAGTGCTCGCGATCGCGGGCGGTGCCGTCGCTTTCTTCGTGAGCCGGCGACCGCAGCCCCCGGCCCCCGCCGCGGAGCCGCCGCGCCTGGGTTATTCGCGCAACGGCTCCGCCTCCACCGCGATCGCGGAATCCACTCGCTGAGTGGGTAATTCACCCATTTCGGGCTGAGGGTCGCACGGGGCCGGCGGGGTTAGCGGCTCACCGACCGCTTGTACTGGGCCAGCGCCAACGGGACGAAAATCGCGAGAATCACCACGACCCACATCAAGGTGGTCAGCTCGGGATGCCGCATCGGCCACACATCGGCGCTCGGCCCCATCGGACTGGTATTGCCGAACAGATTGCGACTGGCCTGCGTCACCGCCGAGACCGGATTCCACTCCGCGATCACCCGTAGCGCCGTGGGCAGCGTCGCGGTCGGCACGAAGGTGTTGGCGATGAAGGTGAGCGGGAAGATCACCATGAAGCTGGCGTTGTTGTAGACCTCCGGCGCCCGCACCAGCAGCCCGACCACCGCCATGATCCACGAGACGGCATAGGCGAAGAGCAACAGCAGCACATAGGCCAAGACCGCGTCCAGGAATGATCCGCGAATCCGCCAGCCCACCGCCAGACCGGTCAGCGACATGACCACCAGGCTCACCACATTGATGCACACATCGGCGAGCGTGCGGCCGATCAGCACCGCCGCCGGCGCCATGGGTAGCGACCGGAACCGGTCGATGATCCCCTTCTGCATATCCTCGGCCAGGCTCAGACCGGTGAAGGTCGCCCCGAAGACGACGGTCTGCGCGAAGATGCCCGCGATCAGGAATTCGCGATAGGACGTGCCCTGCAACTGAATCGCCGAACCGAAGACGTAGGCGAACAGCAGCACGAACATGATCGGCGACAGCGTCGAGAAGATCAGCACATCGGGTACGCGCCGAATCTTGATGACATTGCGCTTGGTGATGGTGACGCTGTCGGTGAACACCATGGCCAGACGCGCTGTGAGCGAAGGCTTTTCGGGGCTGAGAACTGCGGCGGTCATCGGTTGCCTCCCGTGGACGGCTCGGCGGACTTGGCGCCGTTGATCAATTCGTCGGCCTCGTGACCGGTCAGCGACAGGAAGACATCGTCGAGCGAGGGCCGTCGCAGACCGACATCGTGAATCACCACTTCATGTTTGGCGAGTTGCCCGATGGCATCCACCAGCGCCTGCGAGCCGTCGCTCACCGGCACGATGATCCGCCGCAGACTCGGTTCCAGCCGGATCTCGCCCCGCGCCAAGCCTTCCAGGGCGCGCTGCGCGATCGCGAGACTGTCCACATGGTCCACGACCAATTCGATGCGGTCGCCGCCCACCATGGCCTTGAGCTGATCGGCGGTGCCCTCGGCGATCACATTGCCGTGGTCGATGACGGCGATGGAATCGGCCAGCCGGTCCGCCTCCTCCATGTACTGGGTGGTCAGCAGCAGGGTGGTGCCACCGGCCACCAACTCCTCGATGACATCCCAGAGATCCTGGCGCGCACGGGGATCCAGGCCGGTGGTGGGTTCGTCCAAGAACAGCACCGGCGGATTGGCGACCAGCGCGCCCGCCAGATCGAGTCGGCGGCGCATACCGCCGGAATAGCCCTTCACCGGGCGATCGGCGGCATCGGCGAGCCGGAAGCGCTCCAGCAGTTCGCGGGCGCGGTCCTTACTGGGCTGGGTGCCCATGTGATACAGCCGCCCCACCATTTCGAGATTCTCGAAACCGGTGAGGTATTCGTCGACCGCGGCGTACTGACCTGAGGCGCCGATCCGCGCGCGCAATAGCTGGGGATCCTTCAGCACGTCCACCCCCGCGACGGTGGCGCGACCGGAATCCGGGATGAGCAGGGTGGTGAAGACCCGGACGGTGGTGGTCTTGCCCGCACCGTTCGGGCCGAGCAGAGCGGTGACGGTGCCTTCGGGCACCGAGAGATCGAGTCCGTCAAGTGCGACCAGTTTGCCGTACTTCTTGACCAGACCCTCGGCGACTATTGCGTCGGGCATGATTCTCCTGATGTCTCGCGATGCGGGCAGCCGCAGGGGCTCTGAACTGCATGGATGCTGCGGAACGAATCGGACATACGGGTCTGAGTATGCCCCTGCCGGGCGAGGGAATCCACGCATTTCCCCCCGCGGCCCGGCGGGATCGGAACGCGAGCAGCGATCTACTCGAATCCGATTCGCCGACACCGTGATCCCGGGCACGAACGTATGTTCGCACGAGGGTACGACAGGTTTCGCGCGAAAAATCTTCGAACGCGGTGCCCCGATTTACACGCAAACAGCCGGTGTCGCGTAGGATCGTTCCCGTCGGCCCCTCCCCCCCGGGCCGACCTACGCGGGCCTCGGCTAACTCCCCCCCTTCGCCGAGGCCCGCCCCTATGCGCGGGGTAGGTTCACCACCCGCTCGGCCGGATTTTCAAACCAGGGGACGAACTTCGTTGCGGCGCAGGACGTGTCCGTGCAGACGGTTGATGCCGCGGACGCGAACCGTGCGCAGGTCGCGGAGATCGAATTGCGGATTGCCGCGCACGGCTTGGGCCGCGCCGTCGTCGATCAGGACGGTGCCCGGGCGGGCCACACCGGTGAGGCGGGCGGCGACGTTCACGACCGACCCGTAGAGGTCGCCGAAGCGCTGCAGGACGTGGCCGTAGGCCAGACCCACCCGGAGCTCCTGGGTGACGCCGTGCGAAGCCGTGGCGGCCTCCTGGATGGCCAGGGCGATGCGTGCGCCCTGCTCGGCGGTGGCGGCGGCGAACATGACCTCGTCGCCGACGTTCTTGATCACCCAGCCGCCGTGCGCGGTAATGGCATTGCTGGTGGCGGTCTCGAACGCCTCCAGCAGGGCGGAGAGCTCCTCGGGATCGAGGTGTCGGGTCAGGCGGGTGTAGCCGACCATATCGGCGAAGCCGACCGACAGCACCCGCATGGTGTCCCCGGCAACCGCGCCGTTGTCGAGCGAACGCGAGATCGCGGCATCGAGGTGGCGGCGGAATGCGTAGCGCTGCAAGGCTTCGAACTCCTCGACCACCTCGGCGGTGACCACCCGGGCGATCTCCTCGCGGTCCGCGGCGGGGTCCTCGTCGGTGCGCGCGGCGATCCGGGCCAGAATCTCCTCGGTGACCAGATCCACCTGCCATTCGGCCAAGCGCGCCATGGAACGCCCCAGCGTCCGCGCCGCAGTCGTCTGCCGGTGAATATCGGCCGACGCCAGCACATTCAGCCGACTGAACGCCTTGGCGGCCTCGACATCGGCATCGGTGTATTCGACGGCATCGTCATCGGGATCGGCCGGAAAACCGAGCGAAACCCACAATCGCCGGGTCAGCGACGACGGCACTCCCGTGCGCTTGGCGACCTCGCGGCGATTGTATTTACGCGGCCCGTTCAGCAGGTACGGCTCCACCACCGACTGGACCAGTTTGGAGATCTCCGGGGAAGCCATGCCGCCACCTTACGGTGCGAAGGCATTCGGAACTGTGGCGCTGTCATGTGTCACGACGCACAGCGGAAAAGTTGTGGAGCCTAGGGGAATCGAACCCCTAACCCCTGCCTTGCAAAGGCAGTGCTCTGCCAATTGAGCTAAGGCCCCGAGCCGGATCAGCGAGTGGTGACCTCGTGCCAGAGGTCCGCATCATTGCGCTGACGCAGCTTGCTGATTCCGAAGACCACCGCGGCGATGACGCCGATCGTGAGGAGAAATTTCATGAATCCCACCCTACTGTGATGTTCGAGAGTGGGCCTAGGAGGACTTGAACCTCCGACCTCTTCGTTATCAGCGAAGCGCTCTAACCGCCTGAGCTATAGGCCCTCATCCGGTTCCGAGTGTGTCACTCGAACCGAGGCTGAAGATTACCCGAAGGTTGTGCGGATAAGCAAAACGGCCGGTCACAGCCCTGTTCGAGGGGGTGGACCGGCCGTTCGCACGAGCGGTTTCTAGTCCGGATCGGCGAGCGTCAACTGGATGCCGCCGACCAGATCGGTGCACTGGTTGTAGACGAAGACGCCGACGGTCGACAGCGCCGTCAGCAGCACCACATTGATCAATCCGATGACACCGGCGTAGCCGAACACCGTGCCCGCGTCGATCAGCCCGGAGGACGAGGAGTCCGAGACCATATCGGTGAACGTGGAATTCAACCGCTCCCACACACCCATACCCTCGAGCACCAGGTACAGCAGGCCGACCGCCAGCATCCACACGAAGAACAGGGCGACGCTGATGACCAGCGACACCTTCAGCGTGGACCACGGATCGATATGGCGCACCTGCACGGTGGCGCGCAGCGGCTCACCGGTGGCAGCGGCGGCGGCCACCGCCGCGGGGGCGGACGGCGAGACCGGACCGGCCGGCGGAATCGGCTCCGGCGGCGGCAGCGGATGCCGCATCTCCGACAGATCCGGCAGATCCTTCACCAGCTCCGGACGGGCGATGCTGCGGGTCGGCCCGTCGATACCGACGGACTTCACCATGGCGGCTTCCTTGCGCGCCGCCTTGGCCGCCAGGTCGGTGGTGGTGCGGGCGTTGGAGACCCCGGCGTTCAGACCCACGCCACCGGGACGACCGGTGGTGGGGGCCTGACCCGGCCGGTACAGATTGGACTGCGGTTCCCGCTGCGGCAGCTGCGACCACCCGCCGTTCTGATAGGGGGAACCGGCGGATTGCCCCTCCCCGGCTTCGGGGGCGGCCACCTCCGCCTGATCACTCATTCGCCCGGTGACGTCCGAAGCGAAATCGCCTGAATTGTCAGGGGTTTCATTAGGGGACACCTGCGGCGCACCACCTTCGTTTCCCGAACCCGGTCGCGGAATGGGCCGCGGCGGAATCGGAGACGGGGCGATTCTCTCGGTCACGCCATTGGCATGACCGCGCTGGTCATTCGGCTGATTGGTCAATGGTGAATCCTTCGATCCGTTGTGCCGCCGCTGCTGGGGTGAAATTACTGCTTCGCCGAACCGCTGGTGTCCTCTTCGGCAACCTGGTCGGGCTCGTCCGCGTTACGCGCGATCGCGAGCAACGTATCGCCTTCGCCGAGGTTCATCAATCGCACACCCTTGGTCTGGCGTCCGGCTTTGCGAACCTGATTGGACGCGGTCCGGATAACACCGCCGCCGGATGTGATGGCGTACAGCTCATCATCGTCATTGACGATGAGCGCTCCGACCAGACTGCCACGTTTGACGTCGTATTGGATCGTCAATACGCCCTTTCCGCCACGGCCCTGCGCGGTGTACTCCTCGAGCGCGGTGCGCTTGGAGTACCCACCCGCCGTCGCGACAAGCAGATACCCGACATCGCCCTCGCGAACCACATTGAGCGACAACAGTTCATCGGTGGTGTTGAACCGCATGCCCTGTACGCCGGAGGTGGCGCGGCCCATCGGGCGCAGCACCTCGTCATTGGCGGAGAAGCGGATGGACTGGCCGTGCGCGGAGACCAGCAGCAGATCGTCTTCCGCGGAACACAGTGCGGCGCCGACCAATTCGTCCGTATCGCGCAGGTTGACCGCGACAATGCCGCCGGTGCGGTTGGAGTCGAAATCGGTCAGACGGGACTTCTTCACCAGACCGTTGCGGGTGGCCAGCACCAGGTACGGGGCATCCTCGTAGGTCTTGAGCTGGATGACCTGGGCGATCTTCTCGTCCGGCTGGAAAGCCAGCAGGTTCGCCACATGCTGACCGCGCGCGGTGCGCATGGCCTCGGGCAGCTCGTACGCCTTGGCCCGGTACACCCGGCCCTTGTTGGTGAAGAACAGCAGCCAGTCGTGCGTGGAGCTGATGAAGAAGTGCCGGACGATATCGTCCTGCTTCAGGCCCGCGCCCTGCACGCCCTTACCGCCGCGCTTCTGCGAGCGGTACAGGTCGGTCTTGGTGCGCTTGGCGTACCCGGTCTCGGTGATGGTGACCACCA
The DNA here is from genome assembly GCF_001625085.1 of Nocardia acidivorans NBRC 108247. Classification (GTDB taxonomy): domain Bacteria; phylum Actinomycetota; class Actinomycetes; order Mycobacteriales; family Mycobacteriaceae; genus Nocardia; species Nocardia acidivorans. The sequence continues at coordinate 26,527 of NZ_BDAW01000064.1, read as the reverse complement.
CGTCCTCGCGGGCGATCAGGTCCTCGTCCTGCACGTCGCCATCGGCGGCGATGATCTTGGTGCGCCGATCGTCGCCGTACTTGTCGACGATCTCGGTGAGCTCATCGCGCACGATGGCGCGCTGGCGCTCCGGCTTCTCCAGAATGTCCTTCAAATCGGCGATCTCGAGCTCGATCTTCGCCAATTCGTCGATCAACTTCTGCCGCTCCAGCGCGGACAGGCGGCGCAGCTGCATATCCAGGATCGCGGTCGCCTGGATCTCGTCGATCTCGAGCAGCTGCATCAGGCCGGTGCGAGCGGTCTCGGTATCGGCCGAACGGCGGATCAACGCGATCACCGCGTCCAGCTGATCCAGCGCCTTCACCAAACCGCGCAGGATGTGGGCCCGCTCCTCGGCCTTGCGCAACAGGTACTTGGTGCGCCGGACGATCACGTCCAACTGGTGATTCACGTACAGCCGGATCATCTGATCCAGGCGCAGCGTGCGCGGCACCCCGTCCACGATCGAGAGCATGTTCGCGCCGAACGAGGTCTGCAGCTGGGTGTGCTTGTAGAGGTTGTTCAGCACCACCTTGGCGATCGCGTCCCGCTTGACCGTGACCACGATGCGCATACCGACGCGGTCCGAGGACTCGTCGTGGATGTCGGCGACACCCGCGATCTTGCCGTCCTTCACCTGCTCGGCGATGGCGTTCACGAAATTGTCGGTATTGACCTGGAACGGCAGTTCGGTGATGACGATGGTGGTGCGCCCGCGGGCGTCCTCCTCGATCTCCACCACACCGCGCATGCGGATCGAACCGCGACCGGTCCGGTACGCGTCATTGATGCCCTGGGTGCCCACGATCAGGCCCGCGGTCGGGAAGTCCGGACCCTTGACCCGCTCGATGCACGCCTCGAGGGTGGTCTCCTCATCGGCGAGGTGATTGTCCAGCGCCCAGAAGATGGCCTCGGCCAGCTCGGTCAGATTGTGCGGCGGGATATTGGTGGCCATACCGACGGCGATGCCGTTGGAGCCGTTCATCAACAGCGCCGGGACGCGCGCCGGGAGCACGGTCGGCTCCTGCGTCTTACCGTCGTAGTTCGGCGTGAAATCGACCGTCTCGTGGTCGATTTCACGCAGCATCTCCATGGCCAGCGGGGTCAGCCGGCATTCGGTGTAGCGCATGGCGGCCGCACCGTCGTTACCGCGCGAACCGAAGTTGCCCTGACCGTCGACCAGCGGGTACCGCAGCGACCACGGCTGCGCCATACGCACGAGGGTGTCGTAGATGGCGGTGTCACCGTGCGGGTGGTAGTTACCCATGGTGTCGGCGACCGGGCGCGCGGACTTCACATAGCTGCGATCGGGGCGATACCCGTTGTCGTACATCGCGTACAGGATCCGGCGATGCACCGGCTTCATACCGTCGCGCACCTCGGGCAGCGCGCGCCCGACGATGACGCTCATGGCGTAGTCGATGTAGGAGTTCTGCATCTCCTGCTGGATGTCGACCGGTTCGATGCGGTCGCCGCCCGACGGCGGAAGTTCGGTCTCAGTCATGAATTGGTCTCCGTGGGAAGTCTTCTGGTGGGTTCCGGACGCAAGGGGGACCCGGGGGAATCGATCCCCCGGGCCCTACTTCGCTAGACGTCGAGGAACCGAACGTCCTTGGCATTGCGGGTGATGAAGCTGCGGCGCGCTTCCACGTCCTCACCCATGAGGATGGAGAACAGCTCGTCCGCGGCGGCGGCGTCATCGAGGGTGACCAGACGCAGCACGCGCACGCTCGGATCCATGGTGGTCTCCCACAGCTCCTTCGGGTTCATCTCACCGAGACCCTTGTAGCGCTGGATGCCGTCATCCTTGTTGATCTTCTTGCCCGCGGCCAGGCCGCGCTCCAGCAGTCCGTCGCGCTCCCGGTCGGAGTAGGCGAACTCCGGTTCGGTGCGCTGCCACTTGAGCTTGTACAGCGGCGGCTGCGCGAGGTAGACGTGCCCCTGCTCGACCAGCGGCCGCATGAAACGGAACAGCAGCGTGAGCAGCAGCGTCGAGATGTGCTGACCGTCCACGTCGGCGTCGGCCATCAGCACGATCTTGTGATAGCGCAGCTTGGCGATATCGAACTCGTCGTGGATACCGGTGCCGAAGGCGGTGATGATCGCCTGGACCTCGTTGTTCTTGAGTACCTTGTCGATTCGCGACTTCTCGACATTGATGATCTTGCCGCGCAGCGGCAGGATCGCCTGGTACATCGAATCGCGGCCGGACTTGGCCGAGCCACCGGCGGAGTCGCCCTCCACGATGTAGATCTCGGACTTCACCGGATCCTTGGAGCGACAGTCGGCCAGCTTGCCCGGCAGACCGCCGAGGTCGGTGGCGGACTTGCGGCGCACCAGCTCGCGTGCCTTACGCGCGGCGACGCGTGCCTGCGCCGACGACACCGCCTTGGTGACAATGGTCTTGGCATCGGCCGGGTTCGCCTCGAACCAGTGCGCGAGGTGCTCGTTGCAGGTGCGCTGCACGAACGACTTCACCTCGGTATTGCCGAGCTTGGTCTTGGTCTGACCCTCGAACTGCGGGTCCGAGATCTTCACCGAGACGATGGCGGCCAGGCCCTCACGGATGTCGTCACCCGTCAGGTTGCCTTCCTTCTCCTTGAGGAGCTTCTTGTCCTTCGCGTACTTGTTCACCACCGTGGTGAGCGCCGCGCGGAAGCCCTCTTCGTGCGTACCGCCCTCATGGGTGTTGATGGTGTTGGCGAAGGTGTGCACGGACTCGGAGTAACCCGAGTTCCACTGCATCGCGACCTCGAGCTCGTGGCCGGTGCCCTTACCGGTGAAGCCCACCACCGAATTGTGGATCGGCTGCTTGGTGCGGTTGATGTGCTTGACGAAGTCCTCGAGCCCACCGGGGTAGTGGTAGGTCCGGGTCTTCACCTTCGGCGTGGCGGCCGGGGCGTTCTCGTCGAGATGCTTGGGCGCCTCGGCGGTATCGCTGACCACCTCATCGGTGATGTCGGTATCGGCCACCCGCTGATCGGTCAGGGTGATGGTCAGGCCCTTGTTCAGGAACGCCATCTCCTGCAGGCGGCGCGCGACCGTCTCGAAGTTGTAGACGGTGGTCTCGAAGATATTCGGATCCGACCAGAACCGGATGGTGGTACCGGTGCGCTTGGTCGCCTCACCCTGCACCAGCTTGCCCGGCTTGGAATCCTTGTACTCCTGGGTCCAGTGGTAACCGTCGGTGTCCACCTCCGCCTCGAGACGACTGGACAGCGCGTTCACCACCGAGATGCCGACACCGTGCAGACCGCCCGAGACGGCGTACGCGTCGGAGTCGAACTTGCCGCCCGCGTGCAGCTGGGTCATAACCACCTCGATGGTGGGCACACCCTGCGCGTGCATGGCGACGGGGATACCGCGGCCGTCGTCGACGACCTCGACGCCGCCGTCGGCCAGCAGGGTCACATCGACGCGGCTGGCATAACCCGCCATCGCCTCGTCGACCGAGTTGTCCACAACTTCCCAGATGAGGTGATGCAGACCGCGCTCGCCGGTGGAGCCGATGTACATACCGGGACGTTTACGAACCGCTTCGAGGCCCTCGAGGACGGTGATGGAGTCGGCACCGTAAGCCGGGTTGCCTGACTTGGGCTGGGTCGAGCCGTCTGCGTTGGAGTCCATGGCAGCCACTGGTCGGTAGCTCTCCTTACTTGCTGATCCTCCGGGCGCAGGACGGGGAGCACACGTGGGGCCCCAGGGCATGTCTGCTCGAGGGTTACGGGTCCACGCGCGAGCTGTCGCCGAACGCGCCGGGAGGTATCGCCGCTAGTTACTCCACCATCCTACTGGTACGACCGACACAGAATGCACCTATGACACCCCTGAGTGCCTCATACGTGCGTGAAATCGACCAGCAATATGTCCGGTCATAGGTGAGAGGGGTTCGGAGACCGTCAGCGGGTTATGGCAGCACACCGCGGGGAGGGTTAGCGGCGAGGTTCACCACGATCGAGATCCGGACCGTCTCGAACCCGGCACGCGGGACCGACGGTTTCCGGCACGTTCCACGTGAAACGGTCACCTGACCAGCGGAGCTGCCTCGCGCACAAGCGTTTTCGAGCGTTTATCCGTACGTGTCGCGCGGGCCGCGGCCCTTGATATGCCGCTCACCCTTGCGCCAACTGGGGGCCGTCGGGCCATTGATGCGCAACTGTTTGACCACCCCGTGACCCACCGCGGCCGCGATCTTGGCCAGCATCTGCGACTGGAACATGCGCAGCTGCGTCGCCCACGCGGTCGACTCCGCCTGCACGCTCAGCACGCCGTTCTCCAGTGAGACCGGTTGCGCGTGCGAGGCGATGTCCTCCCCCACCACCTTGGCCCACTGACCGAAGACCATGCCCTCGGCCACCTTGCCGGACCAGCCGCGGCCCTTGGCCAGCTTGCCGGTCAGCGCGCCGAGCAATTGGGGATCGCGGTCATCCGGGCCGGAACCGGACCAGCCGCGCCGACGACCGCGCAGTGCGCGCACCCCGCCCGTCCGCGGTGACGCCCGGCCCTGACCGACGGATTTACCCGCGGCCCGCGCCGCCGCCCGGGCATCCTCGAGGGCGCGCCGGGCCAGATCCACACCGCGAAGCTCGGATTCGGGTCCGACGGCGGGCTCCCCCGGTTCCGGCTGCTCAGCCATGCACAGGTCCTCTCCTCCGCGTCATCGGTTCCGAGATCCGCGGCGGTTCCAAGATCTCGACGTTCCCGAGGATTCTGCCCCATAGCGCCGACAGGCACGCCGTGGCCAGCGGTGATGTCGCACTCGCGCCATCGATCGGCGCGCCCGCACACCCTTGGGGAGAAACCTGGGGAATTGGGGATAACTCCCTGTCGGCCAGCCCGATTCGGGTGGCGTCCCGGCTGCGGGCACGCCGGGGCCGCCTACTCCCCGATGCGAGATGTCCGGCGATCCGCCTCGCCCGTGGTCTCCACCCGCATCGGGGCCGCCTCGAGTTCGGCGGGCACATCCTCGGGCACCGCCGCGGTGATGAACACCTGCTCCGCCTCCGCCGCGACCGCCGCCAGCGCGGTGCGGCGGCGGCGATCGAGTTCGGCGAAGACGTCATCGAGGATCAGCACCGGATCGGTGCCGGCCGTGCGCAGCAATTCGAACGCGCCGAGTCGCAACGCCAGTGCGAAGGACCAGGATTCGCCGTGACTGGCGAATCCCTTCGCGGGGGACGAGCCGAGCATCAACTCCAGATCGTCGCGGTGCGGGCCGACCAGGCACACCCCCCGCTCCAACTCCTTCTGCCGCGCGTTCGCCAACTCGCGCAACAGGATCGCCTCCAGATCGGCGTCGTCGTCGAGCTGCGGGGTGCGCGCCGGATCGAGCAGTTCCGGTGGGAGATAACCACTTCGGTACGCGATCGACGCCGGGCGCGACTCCGGTGCGATCGATTCATAGGCCTGTGCGAGATGTGGATAGAGTTCGTGCACCAGTCGCAGCCGCTGCGCCAGCAGTACCGCACCGTGCGCGGCCAGATGCCCGTCCCATACGTCGAGGGTGCTCAACTCCGCCCCGCGACCACCCGAACGAGCAAGTCGCCCAGCGGTTTTCAACAGGGCCGAGCGCTGCCGCAGCACCTTGTCGTAATCCGCGCGCACCCCCGCCAAGCGCGGCAGGCGCGCGGTGGCGAGCTCGTCCAACAAGCGTCTGCGCTCCCCCGGATCCCCGCGCACCAGTGACAGATCCTCCGGCGCGAACAGCACCGTCTGCAGAATGCCCAGGATCTCGCGCGGCCGCCGGACCGGCGAACGATTGATCTGCGCGCGATTGGCCACACCCTGATTGAGCTCCATATCCACGCGCAGCTCGCGCCCGGTGTTCACCACCGTCGCCCCGATCCGCGCCTTCTGCGCGCCCATCCGGATCAGCGGAGCGTCGGCGGAGACGCGGTGTGAGCCGAGGGTGGACAGATATCCGACGGCCTCGATGAGATTGGTCTTGCCGTTGCCGTTGGAGCCCAGGAAAACCGTTCGGCCGGGCGTCAATTCGAGCTCGGCGGCCTCCCAGGACCGGAAATCGCGCAGCGACAGGGTGCGCACGTACATCCGGCTAACCCACCCTGCCCTTCGCCCTGGTGAAATGGAAAAACCCGGTGGGAGGAGCCGAAACCCCTACGCGCACCGAGTTTTTCACAGGTTTGTCAACACTGTGCACAGTGTTCTACCGGTCTTCGGTGACTCAGCCCGGCAGCCGCACCGGCATCAACAGGTAGATGTAGCTGCTGGCCAGCGCCGCGAACGCACCCGAATCCAGCTGGGCCGGATCCTCTTCCGGTGCGGGCACGAAGACGGCCGGACGGCTCGGGGTGGTGAAGCCGAAGGTCACCTTGTCGGTGCGCAGCGCGCCCAGGCCGTCGACCAGGTAGCCCGGGTTGAAGGCGATGGTCAGCGGCTCACCGCGGAAATCGGCCTCCAGCCACTCCTCCGCGCGACCGGCGTCGTCACCGCCGGCGGAGAGCAGCAGGCCCTCCTCGGAGAACTCCATGCGCACCTGAGCGCCGCGCTCAGCCACCAGGGCCACACGCTTGATGGCCTCGACCAGCGCGCTCACCGAGAGCGTGGCGATGGAGGTGTGCTCCTTGGGGAGCAATTGGCGGAACTTGGGGAATTCGGCGTCGAGCAGGCGCGTGGTGGTGCGGCGCCCGCCGTTCACAATGCCGAGCAGACCGTCCGAGCCCGTACCGAAGGCCAGCTGCACCGGCTTGTCGGAGGAGCCGAGCGTCTTACCGGCCTCGGAGAGCGTGCGAGCGGGGACCAGCACCGCGGTCTCGACATCGGCGCGGCCCGGGTTCCACTCCAGCTCGCGCACGGCGAGGCGGAAGCGGTCGGTGGCGGCGAGGACGACCTTGGGGCCCTCGATCTCCACCCGGATGCCGGTGAGCATGGGGAGCGTGTCATCGCGGCCCGCGGCGACGGCCACCTGGCCGACCGCCTCGGAGAACAGATCCACCGCGAGTTCGCCGGTCTGGGGAGGAAGTTCGGGAAGCTGGGGATAATCCTCGACCGGCATGGTCGGCAGCGAGAACTTGGCGCTGCCGCAGGCGATCAGTACGCGGGTGCCGTCCACCGATACATCGATCGGCTTGTTGGAGAGCGCCTTGGTGATATCGGCCAGCAGGCGGCCGGAGACCAGCACCTGCCCGGGACCGGCGACCTCGGCGGCCACGCGCATCTGCGCGGAGACCTCGTAGTCGAAGCCGGACACGGTGAGACCATCTTCATCGGCCACGAGGAGCACACCGCCGAGCACAGGCACCGGGGGCCGCGACGGCAGGCTGCGGGCCACCCAGGCTACGGATTCGGCGAAGTCCTCGCGAGCGACCCGAAACTTCATGCTTGCAAGCTCCATCGCCCGGTCTGTTCCTCTCCCAGTCTCGATCAGTCGTGATCTGTGAATGCTGCTGCAGGGACTTCCCCCTGGAACCCATGCAGTCTCGCACAGGGGGCCGACATCAAACCGTACCCGCGATCCGCGCGCGCCGGGTCGGAGGGTCCGCGGCGATCCCGGATGTCCTTCTTGTCCATGCGTCGTTGTGCACGAGCCGGGGACCGCTCCCAGCGAACCGTTCGCTCCCCACCCGAGTTTCCACACACCTGTTTTAAAAGAGAATTTCAATTAGAGAGAAATGAAGTAGTAGTAGGCGGTGTGGAATCTGTGGACTTCCGCTCTTTCCGCAGGTCCGGGTGCGCGGCGGCGTGTGGATGTCTCGAGGGTGTCTCGAGGATGAACGGCGCATGGCTGTGGAACCACCGCCGGTTTCCACATTCATCCTCGAGTCATCCTCGAGTTGCTCCCCGGTTTCCGGCCCACCTGCCCACATGGGGGCGAATCGGTGGACAACTCCGAGTTTCCTCGAGGACTCCCATGGGACTCCTCGAGGAATCCACAGGGCACAACTCCCATCTTCCCAGGTCAGACCTCGAGGATGGATTCACCTGTGGGAACTGTGCACTACCCGCTGTGCACACCTGTTGACGGAGCCCTGTGCGCAAACCGGTGCACAACTCGAGGATTCCACACAGTTTCCTCGAGGACTCCTCGAGGAATCCACAACCCCGAAAACACAAGACCCCCACGTCAGAAGACGTGGGGGCCTGTTAGCTGTGGATCAGCGGGAACGCTGTTTAATCCGGGCTGTGAGTTCTTGAACCTGGTCGTACACCCGGCGCCGCTCGGTCATCTCCTTGCGCACCTTCTTGTCCGCGTACATGACCGTGGTGTGGTCGCGGCCGAAGGCCTGGCCGATCTTGGGCAGGGATAGGTCGGTCAGCTCGCGGCACAGGTACATGGCGATCTGCCGGGCCTGCGCGAGCGGGCGGGCCTTACCCGGACCGGTCAGCTCCTCCAGCGTGGTGTTGAAGTACTCCGCGGTCACGGCCATGATCGTGGACGCGGTGATCTCCATGGTCGCCGCATCGGGCATGAGGTCACGCAGCACCACCTCGGCCAGCGACAGGTCCAGCGGCTGCCCGTTGAGCGAGGCGAAGGCCGTCACCCGGATGAGCGCGCCCTCCAGTTCCCGGATATTGCGCTCCACCCGGCTGGCGATGAGTTCGAGCACGTCGTGCGGGACGTCGAGGCGATCCATCCGGGCCTTCTTGCGCAAGATGGCGATGCGCGTCTCCAGTTCCGGCGGCTGCACATCGGTGATCAGGCCCCATTCGAAGCGGGTGCGCAGCCGCTCCTCCAGCGTGGCCAGCTGCTTGGGCGGCCGGTCAGAGGACACCACGATCTGCTTGTTCGCGTTGTGCAGGGTGTTGAAGGTGTGGAAGAACTCCTCCTGGATGCCTTCCTTGCCCTCGATGAACTGGATGTCGTCCACCAGCAGGATGTCGGTCTCGCGATAGCGGCGCTTGAAGGCCACCTTGCGGTCGTCGCGCAGCGAGTTGATGAAGTCGTTGGTGAACTCCTCGGTGGAGACGTACTTCACCCGCATGCCCGGGAACAGCCGCTGGGCGTAGTGCCCGGCCGCGTGCAGCAGGTGCGTCTTGCCCAAACCCGAAGCGCCCCAAACGAATAGCGGATTGTAGGCGCGTGCGGGCGCCTCCGCGATGGCCACCGCCGCGGCGTGCGCGAAGCGGTTGGAGGCGCCGATGACGAAGGTTTCGAAGGTGTACTTGGCGTTCAGGCTGTTCGCCGAGGACGGCTGCGGGGTTTCGCGCTCGGGCGACTTGTTGAAATAGGTCGGCCACGAATTGCGCGCGTTCACCACCGGCTCGTCCTGGTGGTGGTCCTCGTCCACGGGCCGTCGGGTCTGCTGCTGCACGGGGATGGGCGCGGGTTCGGGCTCGGCGAACTGGGCGGGCGGTTCGGGCGAGAACAGCGATTCCTGCCCGGGCGGCATGGCCGGTGGCCGGTGGTTCTCGCGGCGGCGGGGTGGTTGCTGCGGTTCCGGGGCGGGTGCCGGCAACTCTTCGGCCATCTGTGGCTGACCGAATTCCACCGGTGGATAAGATTCGCGCTCGCCGTACTCGGCGGGATAGTCCGGGGTGGGGGCGTAGCGGGGCTGTGGATATTCCGGCTGTGCCTGGTAGTGCGGCTGCTGACGCTCCACCGGGGCCGGTGGCGGGGGTGCCGGCTGATAGCTCATCGGCGCGTGATCGGGCTCACGCGGCCGTTCGGGGCGCGAGGTCATCCGGGCGTGCCGGGGCGCGTTGGCCGAACGATCCACCGGGGAGTTCTGCTGTGCCCTTATCCGCACGCCGAGGCCCTCGACCTGAAGTCCGCGCCGGGCCAGCGAGCGCAGGATGGGTTCGCGCAGATCGCGTTCCACGACCTCCTGGGCCATGGTTCCGGGCACCGAGAGCAGGGCGAATCCCTGCGCGAAGGTGATCGGTTCGATGATGCCGAGCCAGGCTTTGTGCGCCTTGCTGACCGGCTGGATCTCCCCGTCCGCGGAGCCGCTCGCGAGTTCGGCGATCACCTCGGGCCAGACAGCTGTCAGCACATTCTGCTCGTCGTCCACGAACGTAGTCCTCCCCGGAGCAAGGTCGATTGGAGCAGACGGGCGGCGACTGCTCGATTCCCCCAGGTAACCGGGCGTCGACGAGCTCCGTCAGCCCTACGAATATGCCACTCCAAGGGTGTTTCCACACAATTATCCACAGATGTGGACAACCTGGGGATGCGTGTCGCATCCCGTCGAATCCCCCTATTCGGGCGCAGACCTGCGGTTCTTCAGCAATCAGCTGGCAACTGCACGCTAGGTCGCTCCAACGCCTCGATGGACCGTACAGGAACCGGACCATCGACGCGAACCGCCTGGGCAGGGCCGAAAGGCCGGGCTTTACCCCGAGTTTGACCCTCGTCCAGCAGATCAGTACCCTTCTACAGTCACCCTATGGTGCGGTGGCGGCTGTGTGCTGCCCGTGCCGATAAGGGTATTTGCGCCGATGGATCCCAGATTCGCCGGATCGCAGACCGTTTCACCGACAAAGCTTCGGGCGTCAACCGACGCCCACCACCTAGAGGAGTGTTGACCGTGGCCAAGGGCAAGCGGACGTTCCAGCCGAACAACCGTCGTCGGGCGCGCGTCCACGGCTTCCGTCTCCGGATGCGGACCCGTGCGGGCCGCGCCATCGTTTCGGCGCGCCGTGGCAAGGGCCGCAAGTCTCTGACGGCCTGATTCGAGATCGTCGGTGCTGCCTGAGCCGTATCGGCTGCATCGACGTACCGACTTTTCCCGGACGGTGCGCCAAGGCCGGCGGATCGGGAGACGGGATCTCGTTGTGCACGTACTGCTACACGACGATCAGTCGAGCGGACCGGAACCATCCATCAGGGTGGGCGGTCCGCGTTTCGGCTTGATCGTCAGCAAGGCGGTGGGTAACGCGGTGGTACGCCACCGGGTGGCCCGCCGCCTGCGTCATATCTGTGCGAGCGTCGCGGTGGATCTGCCCGACGGCACGGATGTGGTTCTGCGCGCTCTGCCGGGCGCGGCGACAGCCCCTTCCGTCGATCTCGAGAAACAGATCCGGAGTGGGCTGCGCAAACTCGGCACCCTCAGCGAATCCGGCACGGCCGGTGGCGAATCGGGAACAGCTGGCAGCGACTCATGAACGTCCTGCGCGCCGCTGCCCGACTACCGGCCCAAGCTCTGATATTCCTCATCGAGCTGTATCGGACCTATGTCTCCCCCACCCGCATGCCCGTCTGCCGCTTCACTCCCACCTGTAGTGAGTACGCGGTGACGGCGCTCCGCACGCGCGGTCTGTTCGTCGGACTCGGACTGGCAGCCGTGCGCATAGCGAAATGCGCGCCCTGGCACCCTGGTGGGTGGGACCCCGTACCGGAACGTTCGCGTCACCGGCACGCGGCAGCAGCCAATGAAGGGTCACCGTCCGCGGTGACCGGCGATACGAACGACGGGAGTACATAACGCCGTGCTCGATTTCATCTACTACCCGGTGTCCGGGATCCTCTGGTTCTGGCATCGCGTCTTCGGGTGGGCGCTGGGCGACGACAGTGGTTTCGCCTGGGCGCTGGCCGTGGTGTTCCTGGTGTTCACATTGCGGTTGGTGCTGTACAAGCCGTTCGTGAAGCAGGTCCGTACCACCAAGCAGATGCAGGAGCTGCAGCCGCAGATCAAGGAACTGCAGAAGAAGTACAAGAACGATCGTCAGCAGATGACGGTCGAGATGCAGAAGCTCCAGAAGGAACACGGCTTCAATCCGCTCATGGGCTGTCTGCCCGTGCTGCTGCAGGTGCCGGTGTTCCTGGGTCTGTTCCATGTGCTGCGCTCGTTCAACCGGACCGGTACCGGTATCGGTCAGCTCGGCATGACCCCGTATGACAACGCGCATACCGCGAACTACTTCTTCAGCGCGGGCGACGTCCAGTCCTTCTTGACCGCACGGCTTTTCGGCGCTCCCCTCTCGGGCTTCATCACCGAGAAGAACGCGGTGCTGGAATCCTTCGCCGAGTACGGCGGTATGCCGAGCAAGGTCGCCATCATCGCGGTCTCGGTGCCGCTGATGATCATCGCGGGTCTGGCGACGCACTTCAACGCGCGCGCCTCGGTGGAGCGGCAGAGCGAGGCGGCCGCCGCCAACCCGCAGGCCGCCATGATGAACAAGCTGGCGCTGTACGTGTTCCCGCTGGGTGTGCTCGTCGGTGGTCCGTTCCTGCCGATCGCCATCCTCATCTACTGGGTGTCCAACAACATCTGGACCTACGCGCAGCAGCATCTCGTCTTCGGCCGCATGGAGAAGGAAGAGAACGAGAAGAAGGACGCGGCCCTCGAGCGCCGCGCCCAGAACGCGCCGAAGCCGGGCGCGAAGCCGGTCGATACGCGCAAGAAGCCCGTGGTCGATGCGCCGTCGCAGGCGGACACCAATGGCGTGGATATGGCCAAGACCGATGCGCCGCAGTCGAATCAGAACGGCTCCGCGAAGTCGGGTCAGGCCAAGCAGAATCAGGCCAAGAAGCGGTCCGGCAATCGTGGTCGCGCCAACCAGAAGCGGCGCCGCTGATCTTCTCCAGGGGCTCACTGCGATACGCGGCAGGAGCGCCGACAACTCCAGATGAAGGAAACAACCATGACTGTTGAAACCGACGGAGGGGACCCCACTGTGACGGCTGCGACGGCGGCACCGGAGACCGGGAGCGCCCCCGCGCCCGTGGTCGATGTCGAGGAAGCACTCATCGAAGAGGGTGAGATCGCCGGTGACTACCTGGAGCAGCTACTGGATGTGCTCGACTTCGACGGCGATATCGACCTCGATGTCGAGGGCGACCGGGCCGTGGTGAGCATCGACGGCGGTAAGGATCTGGCGAAGCTGGTCGGTAGTCGCGGCGAGGTCCTGGACGCGCTGCAGGAGCTCACCCGGTTGGCGGTGCAGCAGGCGACCGGTGTGCGCAGTCGGCTCATGCTCGATGTCGCGGGCTGGCGCGCGAACCGTCGTAGCGAGCTGAGCGCGCTGGGCACCGAGACCGCCAAGCGCGTGCTGGAGTCGGGCGAGCGGGAGGCGCTCACCCCGATGACTCCGTTCGAGCGCAAGATCGTGCACGACGCGGTCGCCGCCGTCGACGGTGTCGTGAGTGAGAGTGAAGGCGTGGAGCCGAGCCGACGGGTCGTCGTCCTCCCCGCGTGACACGCGCATCACACTGAAGGCCAGGGCCCCCGCGTCGGACAGACCGGGGGCCCTACGCTTGTCCGGAGTGCGGAGAGTCCCGAGAGTCGGGTTAATCGGAAGGATGTTTCACGTGGAACCTGGCACGGAGATGACCGATCTCGGTCTCGAACCGCCTGCCGCCGCCGCTGTGGTTTTCGGCGATCGATTGGAATTGGCCCGGCGGTACTACACGGTGCTCGCGGGTGCGGGTGTGGAGCGCGGCTTGATCGGACCCCGCGAAGTGCCCCGGCTCTGGGATCGGCACATCCTCAATTGCGCGGTCATCGGTGAGCTCATCCCCCAGGGCGCGACCGTCGTCGATATCGGCTCCGGCGCCGGACTGCCCGGCATCCCGCTCGCCATCGCACGACCGGATCTTCGAATCACCTTGGTGGAGCCGCTCTTGCGCCGCACCGTCTTCCTGGCCGAGTTCATCGAGGCGGCCGGACTCGAGGTGACCGTGGTGCGCGGACGCGCGGAGCAGTCGGGGGTGAAGAAGGAAGCGGGCGGCGCGGATGTCGTCACCTCCCGCGCGGTCGCCCCGCTGGCGAAGCTGGCGGGTTGGTCCATGCCGCTGGTGCGCGATCACGGACGGATGTTGGCGCTCAAGGGAATCAGTGCCCTCGAGGAATTGGAGCGCGATCGTGCCGAACTCGCCAAGGCGGGGGCGGGTCATACCGAGGTGCTCGAATGCGGTGTGGGCGTATTGGAAACGCCCACCATGGTGATCAGCGCGGAGAAGTTGCCGCGGGCCGATCGCCGCAAAGCGCGTCCGAAGAAATAGCTGAAACATAGATCTTTCAAAATCGCTGTGCGACCCGCCGCGTCTAGGTACTGTCCGGGTCACCCCATACAGAGGTGGGGTAGGAGCACAGGAGCTTTCATGAAGACCACACGGCGTGCCGGATTCGGCGTCGCACTGCTGGGCGCATTGGCCACGACCGCGCTGGTGGCCGCGCCCCAGGCCAATGCCCTCGTCAATGGGATCAGCGTTTCAGGCACCACCCTCTATGTCGGGCAGACGTACACGGTCACGGCGGATGTCACCTTTACCTCGGGACTGTTCCAGGTGACCTTCACCGACAATGGCACCGAGATCGGCAAGGCGTACCCGAGCAACAGCAAGGCGTCCGTCCAGTGGACTCCCAGCACCACGGGTTCGCATGAGCTGAAGGCGACGCAGGAGATCATCAGCAGTAAGTCCACCACCGTCACTGTGACGACTCAGCCGACCACCCCGGGTGGGGGCACCGGCTCCTCCGGGAACAACCCGCTCGCCGGATTGCTGAGCTCGCTCTCCGCCAAGTAGTCCGAATGGTCCAGTAGCTCAACGGGGCGAGTGGTCCACTCCCCCACCGCGACCCGAACGGGCGCGACGGCCAGCCCGCCGTCGCGCCCGTTCCGTGTTCCTGGCCGGGTGGCAGAGTGTTTGTCCGGCTTGGTTTCCCGTGAAACATCGCCCCAATTCCGTTCGGGGTGAGCGATTATGCGTGTCGCGGGTGCGGGATTGTCGTTCAACTTCCGTATTGTGTCCCGTACTGGCAAGCTATGAACGTCGAGCGTGAGTGCCCCACAGTGGCGGTGCCCGGCGGCTCTCCCTACGCGCATCCACTCGGCCACGTGTCTTTGAGTTTCTCGGGGTTAGGAGCCTGTATGTCCAACGGTCCGGCGAATGTTTCACGGGAAACAACGTCCCGGGTACCCGGCATGCTCGATACCGGAACCTTCGATGTAGAGGAGTTCAGCCGCACCCCGTTCGGGAACATCTCCCCCAGCGAGACCCCGATCGCCGCGGAGGCGCAGCGCGCCAGCCAGGTGCTGCACCCCGGCAATTCCGCCATTGCGCGCCCGCGCGAACAGCGCGTCATCACCATCGCCAATCAGAAGGGCGGTGTGGGTAAGACCACCACCGCCGTGAATCTCGCGGCCGCGCTGGCGGTGCAGGGTATGCGGGTGCTCGTGGTCGATCTCGATCCGCAGGGCAATGCCAGCACCGCGCTCGGCATTCCGCATCACTCCGGCATTCCGTCCAGCTATGAACTGCTCATCGGTGAGTGCACCGTGCGGGACGCCATCCAGCAGAGCCCGCACAATGAGCGACTGCTCTGCATTCCGGCCACCATCGATCTGGCCGGCGCCGAGATCGAACTCGTCTCCATGGTCGCCCGCGAGGGCCGGTTGAAGGCCGCCATCCAGGAGGCGAACCTCGCCGGATACGACATCGACTACGTCATGATCGACTGCCCGCCCTCGCTCGGACTGCTCACGGTGAACGCGCTCGTGGCCGCCAAGGAGGTGCTGATCCCCATTCAGTGCGAGTACTACGCGCTGGAGGGTGTGGGTCAGCTGCTTCGCAATATCGGTCTGGTGCAGGCGCATCTGAATCCCGAATTGCATGTCTCCACGGTCGTTCTCACCATGTACGACGGTCGCACCAAGCTCGCCGATCAGGTGGCCGAGGAGGTGCGCGGCCACTTCGGTGACGCGGTGCTGCGCTCGGTCATCCCGCGCAGTGTGAAGGTCTCCGAGGCGCCGGGCTACGGCATGACGGTGCTCGATTACGATCCGGGCTCCCGGGGTGCGATGAGCTACCTCGACGCGGGTCGCGAGATGGCGTCCAAGGCGGCGACAGCGAACAACGAAAGGGGTCAGTAGACCGATGAGTCAGGCGAAAAAGGGTGGACTTGGACGAGGTCTCGCCGCGCTGATCCCCACCGGCCCCGCGGCCACGCCGGGTGGGTTGGGCAGCGCTGCCGCCAATGTCGTCATCGGTCTCGATCCGATCGGCCCGCAGCCGGCTTCGGCCTTCCTGCACCGGGTTCCCGATCCGGCCGATACGACCGAGCCGACGGTGGTGCAGGAGATCGACGCGGGGGCGACCTATCGGGAGATTCCGCCCGATCAGATCGTCCCGAATCCCAAGCAGCCGCGCCAGGTCTTCGATGACGAGGCGCTCGCCGAACTCGTGCACTCCATCAAGGAGTTCGGTCTCATGCAGCCGATTGTGGTGCGGCAGGTGGAGACCCTGCCGACACCGCAATACCAGCTCATTATGGGTGAGCGGCGCTGGCGGGCCAGCCAGGCCGCGGGCCTGGAGGCTATCCCCGCCATCGTGCGCGAGACCGCAGACGACGCCCTGCTGCGGGATGCGTTGCTGGAGAACATCCACCGCGTGCAGTTGAATCCGCTCGAAGAGGCGGCGGCCTATGAACAGCTGCTCGAGGAATTCGGTGTCACCCATGAGGAATTGGCTTCGCGAATCGGCCGTTCCCGACCCGTCGTGACGAATATGATTCGCCTGCTGAAACTTCCGATTCCGGTGCAGCGCCGGGTAGCGGCGGGTGTGCTCTCCGCCGGGCATGCCCGCGCGGTGCTGGCTTTGGAAGCGGGAGCGGCCGCGCAGGAGGCGCTCGCGATTCGGATTGTGGCCGAGGGTATGTCGGTCCGTTCCACCGAGGAAGCCGTGAAGTTGGCGAATCGGAATCCGGATGCGGCGGCCACTCCCCCGGCGCCGAAGCGCAAGCCGATTCAGATGCCGGGTTTGCAGGATGTCGCCGAGCGGTTGTCGGAATCCTTCGACACGCGCGTCACGGTGGCGCTGGGTAAGCGTAAAGGCAAGATCACGGTCGAGTTCGGTTCGATCGACGATCTCGAGCGAATTGTCAGCCTGATGGAGCAATCGAAACTCTGAAATCGGCCCTACTCTGGGGTCGAGGCGGAAACGTCACTGTGACGCAGATGTTTTTATCCCCCGAGAGGCGTGTTGCTTTGATCGCTTATTCTTGCTGGCGAGTAGATATCGATGCGGCGTGAGTGTGGATGAATCGGACAGCTGGAGGCTGAGCAGAGCGGTGTCGACCAGCGTTACCGCATTGACCCTCGGCGGACTCGACAAACTTCCGGCACATGCGCGACGGTGTGTGTTCTGGGAGATCGATCCGGCGGTGGCCGCGGACTCCCGAGAATTCAGCGACCCGGTCTTCGAGAAGGAGGCCTGGCTCTCGACCGTACTCCTGGAGTGGGGGTCGTGCGGGCAGGTCGCCTTGATCGACGGTCAACCGGCCGGGGTGGCGCTGTACTCGCCGCCGAGCGTGGTGCCGCGCGCCGGACTCTTCCCCACGTCCCCGGTGAGCCCGGATGCCGTCCTGCTGACCACGCTGCGGGCCGAATTCCCGTATCACAGTGGCGACGTAGCCCAGCAGCTGATTCAGGCCGTGGTGGGCGATCTGGTGCGTCGTGGTGTGCGGGCCATCGAGGCGTTCGGTATTCGCTGGGATCCGCCGACCACCCATATGGCGGATCTGGGTTCGATGATGTTCATGGAGCGCATCGCCCCCACCCCTACGCGCGCCGCGAAAACCCCGTCCGCCTCGGCCGGGTGCACGCCGGAGACGTGCATGATCGATGCCGATTTCCTGGAGGAAGTCGGATTCAAAGTGATTGCCGCGCATCACCGTTTCCCGCGGCTGCGGTTGGAGCTGGACAGTGACCACCTGTGGAAGGAAGACGTCGAGCGTGCGCTCGATCAACTCCTCGCCACCGCGGCGCTGAGCATGCCGAACCGCCTGATCACCCTCTGAGGCAATCACGGAACTCTCGTAGGCTCTCAGGGGCTTGCCCCTGAACCCCAAAGGAAAAGCCCTTTGCCCCGTACTACGGGCAAAGGGCTTCTTCATGTTTCAGAGTATTCAGAGCCGGAACTCAGATGCGGTCCGCGGCGGCCAGTTCCTCGGCGAGCAGCTCGGCGAAGGTGTACGTACCGGTTGGCTGATCATCCTGCCCGAGCAGGTACAGCCGCTTCACCGAGATCAGGATGGCCTCCGCGATCACATCCCGCATACGCGGATTGGTGAGCACCGAAGAATCGTAATCGCTTGTGAGATAACCGATATCGACCTGCACGGTCGGCATCTTGGTGAGGCGCAGCAGATCCCAGGTGCGCGCGTGCGTACGGCAGTCCTGTAGCGAGGTGCGCGCCACGATCTCACGCTGGATGAAGCCGGCCAGCACCTGGCCGATCATCGAGGTGGAGCCGTGCGAATTGCCGAAGTGGAAGCTCGCTACACCGCTGGCGGAGGTGCTGGGGTTACCGGCGCAGCGCAGCGAGATCATCAGATCGGCGTCGAAGGTATTGGAGGTCTCGGCGCGTTCGGCATCGGAGGGGTTGGCGCCCCAGGGCCGGGACAGGAAGGTCTCCATACCCGTTGCGGCCATGCGTCCTTCGAGGCGGCTGGCCAGATCCCAGAGGATCTCCGATTCGTAGACGTCGCCGAATTCGCTGGGTACGGCCGAGCCCTTGTCCGGTCCGCCCAGACCCGGATCGATGACGATGCGCTTGCCGGTCAGCTGCGGACCGGCGCGGTGCACGACCTCCTCCTCGGCGATGCGATGCGGATTGCCGCCGGTGACGCGCGCGCCCAGCAACTCCAGTGAGCGGAGTGTGTCCGGCCCGCAGATGCCGTCCCCGGCGAGGCCGATCTCACGCTGGAAGGAGGTGAGCCCCTCGTGGGTGTGCGGTCCGAAGTAGCCGTCCACCCGGCCCACGTAGAAGCCCAGATCCTGTAGGCGGCGCTGCAGGGTGGCGACGTCGTCGCCGTACAGCGGTGCCGAGAGCTGATAGATCAGGGTGCGTGCGCCGAGGCGGTAGGAGGCTTCCTTGAGCGCCCGGTAGGTGGCCGGGCCCACCACGCCGTCGACGAGCAGGCCGCGATGCTGCTGGAAGGCCCGCACCGCGGAGTCGAGGTCGTGGTCGAAGGTGGCTTCGACATCTTTCCAGTACTCGCCGTTGCCGTTGCCGTTGCCGTTGGTTTCGGCGGCCGGGTGTGAGTTCAGGAATCCGAGACTTGCGAGGGTGCTCCGAACCTCAGCTACGGCTGGTCCAGTATCGCCGTGACGAAGTCGGTGCATGCGTAAGAGCCCTTTCCTTCCGCCAACCCGGGTACCCACTCGTGCACAGGTTTACACAACCGTGCACGACCGGAGCGTCGGTCGATTGTCTCAGACCCGGACCAGATTTCGGCAACTGTCGAGTGCAGGCATCGTACGGCGCGTCGTCAGATAACACCCTCGAGTTCACGCAGAAGGGCCGCTTTGCCCTTTGCGCCGACGATCCGCTTGACTTCCTTGCCCCCTTGGAACAGCACCATGGTAGGCAACGACAGGATGCCGTAGTCCTTCGAGGTCTCCGGATTGGCGTCCGCGTCAACCTTTGCGATGGTCAGGGTATCGGTATGGCTGGCGGCGATCTCCTCGAGCACCGGCGCGACCATCTTGCAGGGACCGCACCAGGCCGCCCAGAAGTCGACCAGGACCGGCTTCTCGCTGGCCAGCACATCCTGTGCGAATGTCTGGTCGCTGACCGTGATGGTGGCGGTGGTCTTGGCGTCGGACATGGGTCGATCTCCTTAGTTATTGACTTCCACCGGGCGACCGGCGTGATCGAGGGTATTGCTGGTGATGTCACCCTGCTCGGCGAGCCAGCGTTCGGCGTCGATGGCCGAGCGGCAGCCGGTTCCGGCGGCGGTGATGGCCTGGCGGTAGGTGTGGTCGACCAGATCGCCCGCGGCGAAGACGCCGGGGACCGAGGTGTAGGTGGACTGGCCCTGCACCTTGACGTAACCCTCGTCGTCCAATTCCACCTGGCCGGTGACGAGTTCGCTGCGCGGATCGTGGCCGATGGCCACGAACAGGCCGGTGGCGGGCAGTTCGCTGGTCTCGCCGGTGCGGGTGTCGCGCACGGTGAGGCTGGTGACGGCCGAATCACCGTGCACCGCAGTTACTTCGGTGTTCAGCAGGAAACGGATCTTCTCGTTGGACTTGGCGCGCTCGAGCATGATGCGGGAGGCGCGGAACTCCTCGCGGCGGTGGATGATGGTGACGCTGGCGGCGAACTTGGTGAGGAAGGTGGCCTCCTCCATGGCGGAGTCGCCGCCGCCGACCACCACGATGTCCTGGCCCTTGAAGAAGAAGCCATCGCAGGTGGCGCAGGCGCTCACGCCGCGGCCGAGGAGATCCTGCTCACCCGGGATGTTCAGGTAGCGCGCGGCCGAGCCCATGGCCAGGATGACGGCGTACGCCTCGAAGGTCTCGCCGCCGACGGTGACCTTCTTGATGGTGCCGGACAGATCGAGGGCGTCCACGTCCTCGGTGCGGATGTCCGCGCCGAACCGCTTGGCCTGCTCGCGCATCTCCTCCATGAGGTCGGGGCCCATGATGCCGCCGCGGAAGCCGGGGAAGTTCTCCACCTCGGTGGTCGTCATGAGCGCGCCGCCGAACTGGGTGCCCTCGAAGAGCAACGGCTGCAACTCCGCTCGCGCGGCGTACACGGCAGCCGTGTATCCGGCCGGTCCGGAACCGACGATGATCAGGTCGCGAACAGCGGTAGTCAAGAGGGCCTCCGAAGGCAGATGTTTAACAGGCAGGTCGGTCAACAACAGGGTAAACGGTGTTGTTCCCGAAGTTCCGGGGGCTGGGCGCGGGGGTGAGCCCGCGCACTCCCGGGAAAAAGGGGTAGGGAACCGTGCCCCGTACCCCTTCCTACCAGTGCTGTTGCGTCTCAGCCGATATCGACGCTGGTGAGCACCTGCGGGTCGGCGGCGGTGCAGCCGTTGCCCAGTACCGCGGCGGTGATCTGCGGCGCCTGCGGTCCGGCGAGCAGTACCAGGACGGCGGGCTGACCGGTGTAGGTGACGGTGCGCGAGCCGAGTACGGGGCGGTCCAGCTGTGCGGCGGCCAGGCAGGCCGATAGCGCATTGCCCTTGGCGAGCGGACCGCTGATGTCATGGCGGCCCATGGCCGTCAGCACGTCGACCGGTGCGAAATCGGCGGCCAGGGTGTTGTCGGCGGGCTGGGCCGGGGCGGGGGCGGCATTGCGGTTGTGCACGGCGTCCACGGCCACCACTCCCCCGGCCAGGATGGCGGCGGCCGCCGCGGCGGCGGTGAGCCAGCGCAGGCGGCGGGAGAAGCGCTGTTCGCCGCGGCCCGGTTCGCCGATCGGTTCGTACTCGTCCTGCTCCAGTTCCTCGGGTGTCAGATCGCCGAGTTCGCGCGGGTCGAGTTGGCCGGTGTCGAACATGGCGGAGCCGTTCAATACCGGCATGGGCGCGGTGGAAGGCGGTGCGGGATGGGTGGATTGGCGCGGTACCGGCAGCCGGTGCACGGTGGCGAGCAGACCCGGTTCGGCGGGTTCGGTGGCGGCGAGGTCGTCGATCATCCGCTCCAGCCGGGAGGTGATCTCGACGGGCATGGGGTGGACGATGTGCTCATCGCGGCCGAGGTCGCGCAGGCGCAGATTCACCTGGTCGAGGGAGCGCAGGTAGCGCATGGCCTCGGGATCGCGGCGCACCTGCGCCCACAGTTGTGCGGACAGGTCCGCCGGGACGTTCCCGGCGTGCAGATCGGCGAGCAGTTCGGGGGTCCACGGCGGTCGCGGGATGGTCCCGGCCGCCATGGCGCCGCCCTGTACTGCGTCGTCCTCGTTCATCGCCCCTCCAGATCGGACCCTCATGGGAATTCGCAGACCTGTCTTAGTTTTTGACGCACCGAAGGTAACTTCGGTTCCCGAATATCGCGCGCCGGGCGCGCCGTATTTCAGGTGTTCATCGATTTCAGGTGTTCTTCGAGCCGCCGCCGCCCGCGGGCGCACCGGCTCTTGACGGTCCCGGCCGGAACGCCCAGCAGCACAGCGGCTTCCGCGATCGAATACCCTTCCAGCTCCACGGCGACCAAGGCGGTGCGCTGTTCGGCGGGCAGCGTGAACAGCGCGGCATCGACCACGAGGGCGGCGTCCAGACGCGCGAAATCGTCGCGGGGATAAGGGGGTTCGAGTACGGACTCGTCGGACAAAGGTACCGTGCGGCGCAGTTTGTTGCGACGGATCCGATCCAGGCAGGCGTTCACCACGATGCGGTGCAGCCAACTGCGCACCTCGGCGTCGCCGCGGAAACCGCCCGCGCCGCGATGAGCGGAGAGCAGGGCGTCCTGGAGGGAGTCGGCGGCGTCCTCGGGCGTATAGGAGGCGCGTAGCGCGGTCTGCCAGAGATGGTCGCGGTGGCGGCGTAATAGCTCGGCGAAGGCGTGCCGCTCGCCCCGGGCGTGCGCGGCGAGCAGATCGCGATCGGTGGCCTCGCCGACCCGGGGGCGGGTCCGGACAGCCGTCGCTGTGGGCCGAGTTCGTGGCTCGGTCGCTACCCCGAAATTCTTCGCAGAGGACAATGCAACTCCTGAAACCAGCAGAGAGTACGCAAGATCATAACGAAGATAACGATTCGGCAGCAATGAATTGCGCGATAAAAGCGCAGCTAGCGGGCGTTTTCGGGCGAACCGGACAGCATCGTCGATAACCGGATCGTCCCGAATGTCACGAGATTATGGTGCGGCCTCGAACCGGACCTCGGCGATGGAGGTCTGGTACTGCCCGCCGTTCTGCGCCAGCGCGGTAATCCACACCAGCACGTAGCGGGCGGGCTGATCGGCCTGCACCGCGATCTCGGTGGTGCCGTTGCCGAGCGTCGCCGCCCCGATCAGCTGGGTTTGATCCAGGGTCGGCGAGGCGGTCGGCGAGGTCCGGATCTCCACCTGCGTGCCCGGGGTCGGCGAATCGATGATCACCTTGGTGAGCTTGCTGGGGCTGCCCAGCGTGGTCAAAATCCCCACGCCCTTCTTGAGGGCGGGGAACTGCTGGAAGTACGCGTCGGTGCGCCACAGCGTGGTCGGATTGTTGTCCAGCACCGCGCCGATGCTGCCGACGCCGTCCGGGGTGCCCTCGGGCGAGAACACCATGGCTCCGGTGACCGGTACCGGTACCCCCGCCGCCGCGCCCGGGGTGGACCCGGGCGCGCCCGGGGCCGGGGGCGCGACGCTGGAGGTGGTGAGCCCGATATTGCGCTGCTCGTTCAGCGGCGCCTCGGAGCTGCCGGGCGCGAAGACGCTCAACAGCCACCAGATGATGACGCCGACCACCAGCGCGGCGAGCACGCCGAGCCCGACCAGGATCCACATCATCCGCTGCGAGCGTTCCTTCTCGGCGGCGAGCAGTTCCGGATCGGCCAGGGTCTCGTCCGGTGCAGAGGGCGGGCGCTGGCCCAGGCGCAGCACCGGGATCAGATCGGTCTTCTGGTCCACCACCGAGGCCTGCTCCAGCACGTGCTGGACGGTCGCGGCGGTGCGCACACCCTTGTTGGACTCCAGCGAGCGCACCGCGACCGCGGAGATCTCGAAGGGCACCTCGGGCCGAATCGTCCTGGGCTCCACCGGAGTTCCGTCCGGACCGAAATCGGCCAGCGGCAGACCGCCGACGGTCGCGGCCGAACCGGTGACCCCGCCGACGCGAATCGGCCAGTGCGCGGTGATGAGCGCGTAGAGCATGGCCCCGAGCCCGCGCACATCGGATTGCGCGTCCGAATCGCCGAGCGTGCCGGGGAAGGCCAGGACGGCGTCACCGGAGGCGCTGATGCGCACCCGATCCGGATGGTCGATGGAGAGCGAGCCGCCGCCGCGGTGCGCGAGTTCGGCCGCGGCCGCCAGCGCCCGGATGGCGCGGGCCGCGCCGATCGGGGACGGCACGGTATCGGCCATCTCCTTGAGTGAGCGGCCCGGCGTCCATTCGGCCACCACGATGCCGCCGGAGGAGCCGCGCACCACATCGAGCACGCGCGCCAGCCCGGGCGAGTTGATCCGGCCCAGGCGCAGGGTGCGGGACAGGATCGCCTGCGGCCCATCGTGTCCGGAGTTCTCGGCGGCCTGCTGGTCCGCGTCGACGAAGGTGAGCGCGACCTCGCGGTCCAGCTTCACATCCAGGGCCTGCCAGAACTTGAGTCCGCGCGCGCCGCCGTGACTGGCCAGCAGTCGATAGCGGCCACCCGCGACCGAGGCGCCGGGCAGCAGTTTCGGCCCGCGCTGCACGCGCTTGGCGGCCTCCACCCGCATGGGCGGCATCTGCGGCGAAATCGCCTCGTAGACACCGGTTTCGGGACCCGCGTGGTCCTGCTGCTCAGGTAGCTCCTCGGAGTCGTTCCGGTCGCGACCGGTTTCCCGGTGCGCGGTGTCGTCCTTGCCGCCCTTTTTTCCGTCCGTGCGATCCGGAGTCGGGGGCGCATCCGTGGAGAGCCCACCGCCCGCGGCCGCTGCGGATTCGGCGGCCGGGACGCCGCTCGCCGCGTCGTCGCTCACCCTCGTTCCTCCTTCGCCCTGGTATGTCGGAGACCGATGTTGTTGGGCCGGACCCGGTGTCCTGCGGACGCCATCGTCAGAGGCTGCGCGCGAGCCTTCGGCGCTTGCGCTTGCCTGCCGAACAGGGTACGGGAACTCGCCCTTGCCGGTGTTGTCAACCGCACCGGGTCGGATGACGGGCAGCACCATGGTCTGCGCGTCGAGGTAAGGGTCGAACCGGTAGTAGTACGGCGCGGCCCGCAGATCCGGTTTGGGCAGCAGGGTGGTTTCGCCCATATCGCCCAGCGTGCCGCCGTCGAGTTCGAGATCCGGTGCGGGCGCGGTGATACCGAGTCGCCGCGAGATGGCCACGGTGATGGCGACGATCTCGGGAATCCCGGCCAGGCGCATCAGGCCGAAGGCGACACCGAACATGATGACCGCGGTCAGGCCGACGCGCACCAGTGAACCCAATCCGCCGAACGAGTCCGACAGCCGGTGCAGTCCGATGACCCGGTCGGCGATCAGCATGACCGCGCCGCCGGCCAGCGAGGCCAGTACCACCCGGGTCACCGTGCGCCCGACATTGGTCATGCGCAGATCGCCGAGGCTGCGGTGCAGCAGCCAGCCGCCGATGATCGCGCCCGCCACGAAGCCGAGTCCGTTGGCCACGCCGAGCGCGATGACGACGTGGTTCTCGGCGAAGAAGACCGGGGCCAGCGCGGAGAGCACGACCTTGACGCCGGTGATGCCGAGGATGATCCAGGTCGGCGTCCACGCCTGTTCGCGCGCGTAGAACACCCGCAGGTGGATCAGCACCAGCGCGTACGGAATCAGCGTGAACGCGGACCAGGAGACGGCCTCGCCCAGCCGCATGGCCTGGCCGGTGCCGAAATGCCCGTAGCCGAAGAGGGCTTCACCGATCTGCGGTCCGGCGAAGGTCATGAAGGTGACCACCGGGACGAGCGCGATCATGGTGAGCCGGGTGGCGGTGCCGAGATCGTCGACCACCGCCGGTGTGTCGTCGGCGGCGGCATTGCGGCTCAGTCGCGGCATGATCGCGGTCAGCAGCGTGACGCCGAGGACGCCGTACGGCAATTGCAGTAGCAGCCAGGCGTTTTGGTAGATGGCCGGACCGGCCTTGTCCCAGTGCGAGGAGATCCGGGTGGCGAAGGTCCAGCCGATCTGGCTGATGCCGACGTACAGGATGATGGCCGCGCCCATGCCCGCGAACTGTTTGAGCCGTTCGTCGACGCCCCAGAGCGGGCGCAGATCGATGCCCTCGCGGCGGATGGCGGGCAGCAGGCTGACCATCTGCACCACTACGCCGAGCGTCACGCCCAGGCCCAGGATGAGCAGTTTCGGTTCGCCCATGCGGACCGGGTCGAGGCTGATCTCACCGGGTGTCATGCGATAGGCGATGAGCACGGTCAGGACCACGAGATTGTTCAGCACCGGGGCCCAGGCACCGGGTTTGAACACCCCGTGGGTATTGAGGATGGCCATCAGCAGCGCCGAGGTGCCGTAGAACATCACCGCGGGCAGCAGCAGGAAGGCCAGTGCGGTGGTGAGCGCGGTGCTGACCTTGCCGTCATTGGAGAGGAAGACGTGCGTGGTCAGCACCGGCGCGAGGATCAGGACGAGGACGGTGCCGGTGCCGAGCACGGTGAGCGCGGCGGTGAAGAGTCGCCGGACGAAGGCGCTGCCGCCGTCCGGATCCTCTTTCTCGGCGCGGACCAGGGTCGGCACCACGATGGCGGTGAGCACCGCGCCGAGCAGCAGCTCGGAGATCATGGTCGGGATGGTGCTGGCGACGGTGAAGGCCGAGGCGATGGCCGGGCCGAGCACGGTCAGCAGCAGCAGCTGTTTACCGAAGCCGGTGATGCGGCTGGCCAGCGTCGCGATGGCGATGGAGCCGGAGTCGCGGACCAGTTTGGCGTTCGAGCTCTCGGGTGTGGGTGCGGTGGCGACACGCTGTTCGCGGGTGCTGGGTCCGCCGGGCGGTTTGCGCGACGGTGCTTGGCGCGGTAGCGGATTGGACTGCGGGGTCGGGTAGCGCTGGCCGCCGGGGGGCGTATTGCGCATGACCGGTCCGAGTGGTTGGTTCGGATCACCCTGGCGATGGCCCCAGTGGTAGCGGTCCTCGGGTGCGATGTGCGCGTTGCCGGGGGGCGGTCCGGCGGGGCGCGGTGGCTGCGGATTGGGCTGCGGCCGCCGGGGC
>NZ_BDAW01000063.1 GCF_001625085.1 Nocardia acidivorans NBRC 108247 | reverse complement strand
GGTGCCCGAGCCGCGCTGTTCGCCGCCGCACCTCCGGTCGCCGCGCCCGCGCCGGTACCGCTGCCAGCTCCGGAGCCCGTACCGGTCTGGGCCGAAATCGACTGTGCCCCGGGACTCCGCACCGCGGCGGGCGGCACCGTCGCCGCGGCGGGACCGAGCGGCAGAAACGGCATCGGGCCGCCCGTCGCGGTGGGAGCACCGGACGCACCGGCGCTCGCACCGGCTAGGTCGGGAACAGAGTCGGAGGGGTTCATGCCCGCCCGCGAATCCGATTCCCCGCCGGTCGATTTCGCAGAGGAGTCCGAATCCGATACCGAACGCTCGGTGGCGGCGGAGTCGGCGCGAGCGGTAGTGCCGGTCGTCGCCGTCGCTCCGGGTTCGTGCGGGCCACCGCCCGAGTCCGTCACCGACTCATCGAACGAATAGTGTTGCGGCGGCATCACACCCGGCGTACCGCCGATGAAGCCGGGCACCGTACCCGGCATGCCCGGCTGTGGCGCGGGCGGCCGATACCAGGACGCCTCGTTCCCCTTCGGACCGCCGCCGACGCCGTAGTCGGACGATCCGGGCGGCCGGTCCTGCCGTGCCGGGTCCGTTATCGCCGCCCCATCGGGCGGAACGCTCACCGGCCGGTCGGCGGGCACATCTCCATTCGGTAGGTCTCCGGGAGAACCGCCCGGCGGGGCGCCATCCCCGACAGGGAGCACCGGCGGAACCGGAGGTTTATCCGAATCCGGCCCCGGCACAGCCGATCCGGGTCGGTCTCGGTTCGGTCCGGGCGGATGCTTCGAGCCGGGTCCGGAGCCTTTGCCGGGCCGCCCGGGACCGCCGGGAACTCCCGGCGGCTGCCATCCCGGCCCGGGATCCCCGATTCCGGGTATGCCGAGCAGATCCGCGATCGCCGACAGCTCCGGAAAACCCTGCGGCCCCGCCTGTTGCGTGGCGCGGGCCATCACCGCGGCGACCTCGTCGCGGGCATTGCGAATGATGCGGCCGATGCGGGCCAGCCGATCGTCGCGTTCGGCCTCGGTCTCCTCCGCCGGGGCGGTCTCGCCCCGGATGCCCGTTACCGCCGAATCGACGATATCGAGTATGCGCGAACAGGTTCGGCGCACCAGCTCCGCCATTTCCCCGAAGAGATCCGCGGCCAGATTCAGGGCATCGGCCAGTGCCCACAACCGGTGCTGTTCGGCGCGCAGCGCGTCCTGCACCGGTTGCAGCGCGGCACTGACCCGAATGTGATCGTCGAAAGCGCGGCGCGCCTGTCCGAACCCGGTGACATCCATCTCGGCCGCACCGGTGCGCGCGACGGATTCCAGTGTGCGCCAAGCTCCGTCCTCGATACCGGGCCAGTTGTCTCCGACAATGGCATCCCAGTAGGGGTTCTCATAGTGCGGCCGCATCGGGGGGGAGTTCAGATCCGGTCGGCGGACCGGTGCACGGCGACGCGACCGTGGTCGTCGGCCGTGGCGAGCGCCTGGGCCGTCCGCACGATGAAATGGTGTGCGGCGGAGGAGCCGGTGCTGTCCGACATCGTGGCGTCGGCACAGCTCGTCGTGACCCAGTGCAGGACGCCGAGCAGCGCGTGGTCGAGGTCGCAGCGTGCCGCGCCCACCGGGACGAGCCCGGCGATCGCGGTCGTGGCGCGTCCGGTCACCGCGGCGGCCGCGGTGGTGACGCGCCCCGCGGCGGCGATGATCTCGTCAGGTTCGTCGATATCGAGCTTATGGGTCACGATGGGGTCCCGTTCACGAATCAGCGCCTGGCCGTGCCGAATTCGGCGGCTTCGGCGGCGCGATAGGAGGCTTCGGTCGGCAGGTCGAAGGAGTCGATGGTGTGCGGGAGGGTGCCGTTGTATTCCATCTCCGCGCGCAGGGCGACGCGCGATTTGAGATGCGCCAGCCGGGCCAGACGCAGGATCTCCGCGGCCAGCCAGGTGTCGCCGTTGTCGCGGGCCTCGTCGGTGATGTGCAGGCCGATGATCTCGCCGTCCCGGTTGCAGGCCGCGCCCGCGCTGTGATCGGGATTGAAGACCTCGTGGGTCATGTTCCGCCAGTCCGGGGCCTGCGGTGGCGCCGCGTCGTAGGGGTCGAAATCGTCGTCCATGGGTGCTCCTGTCGTCATCGGTCGGTGGCGCGAATTCGGTTGTCAGTCCGCCGGTTCGAGTTGGGCGGTGAGCGCGGCCCAGGTGAGGTCGCCGATGCCCAGAACGTGCCGCAGCTGCCAGAACCGGTTGCCCAGATACAGCTCCGCGGAGCCGTCGTCGGCCACATCGAGTTGTTCGGTTCCGTCACCGGCCGGATTGAGGGTGACGGTGGTCAGGGGCGGGCGCTTATCGTCCACCATCAACAGGGTGCCGCCGCCCGGGATGAAGGTGAACCGGCACCGGTTCCCGGCCGGGACCGCCAGATCGGCACTGTTGGTGGTGATGGTGATCTCCGGATCGAGCAGCAGTTGCGCCACCCACGCCCGCGCCGTCGTCTCCGGGCGTGCGGCGTGGATGCCCAGCGTGGGCAGGGCGGCCAGATCCAGCACCAGCACCGATTCGGTGGCGGTAAGTCCCACCACCACAAGGCGTTTCGCGGTACCGCTCGGGGGCGGCAGATCGTCTGCGGGCAGGGTCAGCACGTCGGTGCCCGGTCCGGTGACCGCGACCGGGAAGGCGGTCACCGTGCCGGTGGCGACCTCCACGGTGAAGGCCACAATGGGGCTCGGGGCGGTCGCGCCGATGACGGCCAGCCGGGCCAGACCCTCATCATGAAGCCACTGCACGGTATCGGCGACGGTGACCGCGCTTTCGGTTTCGGTGCCCGCTTCGATTTCCGCCCCGGTCATGGTGTTCCGCTTGCGGCGGGTTCCGCGGTCACCGTTTCCGGCCACGGTTCGACATCCATGATGACCCGGTATTGGCGTCCGGCATCGGCGGTGCTCTCGCCGATCGCGGCCATGATCTCGGCGACCAGTTCGGCATTGCCGAAGCGCGCGGTGGTGCCGGGCGCGAAGTAGAGGTCGGTGAGGCGGCCCATGGCATCGACCTCCGGGACCACCGCTCCGCTGGGTGAGGGGCGGCGCGCACGGATGCCGTTGATCCGCTCGCGCAGGTCGGCGATGCGATGGCGCAGATCGCGCGCGGCGTCCAGGGCGGCTTGGACATCGGGATGGATATCGGTCATACGGGGCCTCCGGAATTGGTCGGCGCCTGATTGGCGTGGGCCGGCGTCGGGGGTGTCACGGTCGGGGCGATGGTCGGCTTCTCGCCGATCACCGCATCGGTGTGCGGTGTGTCGTCGACGTACATGAGGCGGTCCGGATGCCAGGCGACCACGCGGGAGCGGTCGTTACCGCCGCCGCCCCCACCGGCGCCGCCCAACCCCGCACCCATCGGCATATAGGGCATATAGGGTGAGCCGCCCGCTCGTGCGGCCGGATTGCCCGCGGACTGGCCCGGCAGCGCCTCGATGACGGGGGCGCGGGGCAGGCCCGAGTTACCCAGCGTCGCGGGCGCGCTGACACCGGGCATTTGAGCGACGTTGTAAACCGGGACATTGGGAACGCCCGGCGATCCCGGGTCGCCGCCCCCGGGGCTGCCACCGCCACCGGTGAAGGACGGGAGTTCGGGCAGCTGATCTCCCGGATAGTCGAGCGCGGCGTCGGGGTTGTCCCCCGTCGTCGAATTATGTTGCGACAGTGAACTCGCCGAGTTGGTGAGACTGCTCAGCAGCGAGGGCAGCATCGACATCAGCATGCTGCTGCTCTGATCGCCCTGCCCGCCGCCGGTGCCCTTGCCCCCGGAGCCGCCGGTCGTATCGCCCGGTGTGCCGTTCCCCGGCTCGCCCATGCCACCGGAGGTGGGCAGGGTTCTGCCGATCTCGCCGGTGTAGTCGGCGTGCGTCTGCGCCGAAAGTCCGTTCTGCTCATTGAATTCGGCAAGGGCCTGTGCCAGTGCGGCCGAATCCTTCGAGCGCATGGCGGAGAGTAGGCGCTTACGGGTGGCCAGGATCTCCTGTGGCGTCGGATGCCGATCCTTGGCGGCCTGGAAAGCGTTGGCGTAATCGTCGACATTCGCCGCGAGTGTGCCCATGCTGCTGCCGATTTCGTCGAGCTGATTCCCGAACATGTTCAGGTGTTCGGCCACCGTTGTGCCCACCGGCGTCCATTTGTTCATGATCGGCACCAGGCTCTCGAACCCGGCGACGGCTTCGCGATGCGGGCCGTCCAGATATTGCCGAATCGAGCTCGCGAACGCCCGCGCCGGACCCGGTCCGGGACCGGAACGCAACTGCTGTGCGAAGGTGAGCGGATCCACCGCGGGCGCACCCGCGACCGTCGGCGGCAGCGGCGCCTGGCGCAGTCCGAACGGTGGCACCTTGGGCACGGGATTGGTGAGTGTCTCCGCGCCGGAGCCGCTGATCATCCGGCCCCCCGCGTCATCGGCGAGCGTGTATTCGACCGCGGAGGAACCGATCTGGTACGCGTGCGGCCCGGCCCTGTTGGCAATGCCGATCAGCGAGTTGAACGCCGATTCCGCGTGCGCGGTGTGGAATGCCGAAGCCACCGTGGAGGGCAGGTCCGCGCCCGCGGGCGTCACCCAGCCGGTCGGCAGCCCCGCGTGGGCCTGTTCCACCAGTCGCCACAGGGTGGCGGCCGCCTCGATCAGCTCCCCCGGATCGACGTTCATTGCCATATCGGAGTTCCTTCCGGCCGCCCTGCGATCAACTCGCCGGAGCCGCGACCACTGGCAAAGATGCTGCGGGATCGACGGTTCCGGGCGCGGCACCGTCGGTGTGCTTGGCGCTGGTCCCGGTGATCTCGATACCGCGCGGGTGCGCCCAGCCCACGAATTTGCCGAGATCGCCTGTCGTCTCCGAGATCTGATCCGGATATCGGCGCAGTTCCCCGTTCACGATGAGATCGAGCGTCGCCTCGGCCTCGGATCCCATGGCGCGCACGATCGCCACCAGATCCGGGCTCTCCCAGATGCCGACATCACCGGTCATCAGCTGGCTCGGATCCACCCGATCGCCAATCTGCTTGCTATCGGACCACTTGGCGGTGGTGTCCGCGTACGCCGCCTGCGCATCGGTGCCCTTCTTGTTCCCGAACGCCTTGTCCAGCGCCTTGGCCACGATGACCGATACCCGCTGGGTCTTGCCGTCGGGGAACGGATAGTCCACTCCCCCATCGGCATCCGGGGTGAGCGTCGCCGGAGCGGCGGGCTGCGCCGGAGCGGGCTTGTCGGTGGGCGCGGGTGCGGTCGTGGTGGCAGCGGGCGGCGTGGTGGTCGGAGCCTGCGGCGTGACCGCGGCGGGAGACGCCTGCACCGGCACGGCATTCTGCGGATACTGGTCGTAGGGATCCTGGCCGTAACGGTCGTACCGGTTCGGATCGGCTTGGAGCCGATCGTTCATATTGGGCTGCATCGCACTCAGCAGCGACGGCAACATCATGCTCATCGGATCCATGCCGCCGCTCATTCCACCCATCGTGGAAGGCGTTGCCATATTCGGGTATTGGGGCTGTTGCGGGGTGGCATCGGGCTGCTGACCGATATTCCGGATATTCCGGATCAGATCATCTTTGGACGTATCGGGCGGTGTGGTCCCCTCGGTCTTGGACGGCAGGGTCGGATCCGGCGCCGTACTGCCCCGGGGCTGGCCGCTGCCTCCCGGAATCAACTCGGGATTCCACGATCCGAGGCGGCGGTTCGACGGCTGATACCCCGATCCGTTGTCCAGGCCACCCAACCTCCGCTGGCTGGAGTCGACCGGGGGCGGATCGCCCGCGCCGGATTTGCCTTCCAGTGCCTTGAGCCGGGCTTCCACATCGGGCGGGAGCTTACCGGTGGCGTCGTCGACTCCCTTGCCCAGCAATTCGTATTGGGCCTTCGCCCGATTGAGGGTGGCGGTCGCCCGATCGGCCGCGTCCGCGAGATAGGTCTGCACCCAATCGTCGGTGGTGGTGGTGGGCAGCTGTTTCGCACTCTCGTGAATCGCGTCGATCATATCGTTGATCGCCTGCTGGGCGGCCTGTGAGACGCTGGCCGTCTTGTTCGCCAGCGGCGCGATATTGGCGTCCGCGAGTTTGAGGTTCTGGAAAGATGCCTTGAGCCGCGTCACGGCCTCGAGATAACTGGTTGTACCCGAACCCTTCTGCTTGGCGATCGCGTCCAACGACTCCGACCCCAGTGCCGCCAGCTGAGACGGATCGCTCTTCAGTGGGGGCGGGGTCGTCTTCCCGGTGCCGAAGCTGTCGAAGATCTTCTTATAGGTCTCCGGCAACGCCTCGTATAAATCCTTCACCGCTTTGGAAAGCAGATACTTCTTCGGAGGGTTGAACTTCACCGGATCCAGCCGCATCAGCCTGTTGCTGGGAATCCAGATCCGCTGCATTTGCGCACCGCTCGATCCGGTGGCATCGGTGGGATCGCTCATGCCGGGAGTGGGAGGGGTTCCACCGGAATCTCGGTAGGCCCTGAGCCTTTCGCCTTATCGGCGGGCGAGGGGGGGGCGTCGACTGTGGCGTAATGGGCGGCGGCCAGCGGTATGGTCCGCTTGATGAGAGGCCCGGTCACTCGACCGACTCTCGGTACGCCCCGGAGGGCGGGCAGTTTCCCGAGCACCGCGGCGAACGCGCCGTCGGCCACACCCGTGATGAGCGCGTTCCCGATGTCGCCGCCATTGGTCTTGTATGCCGAAATCCCGCCGACGGCCGCGCCGATCAGCCCCATGCCGACGCGGCCCCATGTGGTGTTCTTCAGCACCTTGGCGGCAACGGTCCCCACCGCGCCGACGGCAGCGCTCCCCGCGACCTCCTTGAACCAGCTGCTCAGACCCATCTGCTCACCTCACCGAATCGGGGCCGGCATCCGAAAGCATCACCGCATTCGCGAGATGATCAGCAGCCGAACATGTCTCGGAACTCATGCGAACTAAATTCTCCGCGATTCCCAACCATGGGAACATGGTCAAACTCCTGCGCTTGTTCCGAGGTCGGTGGAGACGGGTACGGCCGTGCGGGCGGTGTCGAGTTCGGTGCGGACCCGGGATTCGATATGGGTAATGAGCTTCTGCAGATCGGCGCAGTACACCGACGGGTTGCGGAATCCCTCACCCGCCCGAAAGCGATGCGCGTAATTCCCACCGCCACAAACGTTTTGGACGCGACACTCGAGGCAGGTCGCGCTCAGTGCCGTGGATCCGATCTGGCGCGCCATCACCGAGGGCTCCCACATCGCCATATCGAGTGGGTTGCCCTCACCGCGCTCCGGGATTCGAGCCGCGCCGTCGAAGGCGGATTTCAGATCGTCGGCCTGCTCGAGCGAGCCGTCGGTCTCCACCACGGCGAGCCGAATCGGTCCCAGGCCCAGCAGCTCCGAGGTGGCCCGTCCGCCGAGCAGCAGATCGACGATATCGCCGAAGAGCCGGACTCCGGTCTCCCGCTCGGGCGCGTCATACCACCTGTCGAAGACCGCGATCAGCCAGTCGCCGTAGGGGGTACGAGTCTGATCCAGGCCGCGCTCTGGCGGCGGGGTTGTCCAATTCCCGTGGGGTAGCGTGAAATCCACCAGAGGAGGCTCGAACAACAACATCGACTCATACGTCCGGATCGGATCGTTGTTCACATCGACGGTGCACAGCAGCCCCGAGAACCGGTCCCGGTGCCGGGGATTCAGCAGT
Organism: Nocardia acidivorans NBRC 108247; assembly: GCF_001625085.1. Lineage (GTDB taxonomy): Bacteria > Actinomycetota > Actinomycetes > Mycobacteriales > Mycobacteriaceae > Nocardia > Nocardia acidivorans. Next base: position 48,238 of record NZ_BDAW01000063.1, on the reverse strand, counting down.
TGCTCCAACCCTGCGACCACCCGGGCGTGACTACCGCGTCCGGCCGGGTCGACACGATGCCGATCATGCTCGGGCGCACCGCCATCCAGGCTGACGCCGATCTTGATATTCCAGCGTTCGCAGATTCGGAGCACGTCCTCGTCGATGAGCACGCCGTTGGTCTGCAACCCGAGCCGGAGCCGCACCACGGGGTCGAGTAGTTCGCGGGCGGTGCGCGCGAAATACTCCAGCTCGGCTGTACCCACCAGAAGCGGTTCACCACCGTGCAGCACGAGGTTGACCGCAGGCAGCGCGTACCCGACGGCATGATCCTTGATCATTTCGCAGGACTCTCGAAATATGCTGCGCGACATGCCCTTCGGCTTAGCCCGCCAGCTCTGATCCGCCATTTCATAGACATAGCAGTAGTCGCAGGCGAGGTTGCAGTGACCGTGGACCTTGACGATGAACTCGTTGAAGGGTTGGGGCCGCCAGCCACCGCGGCGCAGTACGGCGAAGTCGAGACCCCAATCACGCCAGGGCAATTCGCTGATGATCTGCTCCACCGATATCGGTCCTCTCATGCCGCGCGAAATAAAACGAACGCGCAGTGTGGATTGAGTCGTCGTCAGCAGCGCCGGAATCGTAATGGAGGCCGGGCAATTCGACGCAAATGCCTGGTGAAGAAAACGATAACGCCAGCCGACGGCCGCACGGGGAATGCGACCTCCCACCGGTGGGAATCCGTCACTACCTCGTCAACTCCATCGGCTGGCGGCATAGCGGGAGGGGAGAGCGGTAATGCGAACGGTGGCCCCGGGACGCGGCGCTTCGACACACTGCCCATTGCCCAGATACATCATGACGTGCGTCGGGCTGCCGCCGTTGTACTGCCCCGCCGGGAAGATCAGGTCGCCAGGCCGGATATCGGCGGGATTCACCTTGGGCAACTGACGATACTGATCCTGCGAGACGCGCGGGATGTCCACCCCCGCAGAGCGGGCCGCATACTGCATGAGACCGGAGCAGTCGAACGAGTTCGGTCCCTCGGCCCCCCACACATACGGTTTGCCGACCTGGGCCGTCGCCACCGCGAGGACCTGCCGCACCGCCGCCGAGTCTCCGGACGTCGCAGGCATGCTCCACGGGTAGTCCCGACCGGCGATGGTGTAGAGATACTGCCCGGTCAGACTGTCGATCGCGGCGGCGGTATCGGACGCGCTGACCTGACCCGCACCGGCCAGCCGGAGACCCTCGCGCAATGCGATGGTGAGGATGTCATGCACCTTCTGCGCCCCCGCCGGGGTGTACGCCGCCGTCCCGAGTTTGATCAGCGCGAGGTCCAACTCCTTGATCAACGAGTTCAGCGCCGCCTGATCGATCCCGTGGCTACCGGCCAGATCGGAGAGATAACCCGCGAGTTGGTTGTCGAGATTATTGAAAGCGATCGCGGCGGTGCGCTGATAGAGCTGCACGGCGGACAGCGCCGCAGCGGCGTCACCGCCGCCGCCCGCGTCCGCGCCGGTCATGGCGCCCGTTCGAACCCCCGTGTTCACCGGCTTCGTTCCGGATCCGGTGCGAGAGGTGTTGCGTGACTTGCCGTATGCGTCCCGCAACTGCTCGAGCGCCCGCAGTGCGGCCTGTGCCTGCGGTGACAGCGTGTGCGCGGAGCCTTCCCCCACGGTCGCATCGCCTGCTCCGGCCTGTCCGGAATCGGCTGTGCCCGAGTTATTTTGCTGTGCGCCACCACCCGACTTGGCACCGCTACCTGCTCCACCGAGCAGGGAGGCGAGCATCATCGGGAGCATGGCGAGGGCGGGTGCGGCCGCGGTGAGGGCACCGGTGCCGGGATCGGATCCGTGCCGGTCGTCATGTCGACGATCACCCGAATCCGAGTGCACCCGAGACGATTCCGGCCGTGCTGTCGCGGCACCCGATCGCGCGCCAACCGGATCGGGCGGTATACCCGCAGCATTCGGGCGGGCTCCAGCGGGATCCTGTCCCGTTCCGGTCGTCCCGCCGGGTGCCGGTGTCGCCGCCCCGGGCGCGGTACGCGGCGGTGTCGCACCCGCGGCCGCGTCGGGGGCTCCCTGCCGGGGCGAACCGCCCGAGTTCACCGCGGGGGAAGCCGGTGGCTGGGCCACGCCAGGATTGGGCGGACCGGCCGCGCGAATCGACGGCCAGGCCGCCCCGGGCGGGCGGCGGTTCCACGGGGTGGCCGGTCCGGGCGGAGCTTCTCGTTCCGCCGCAACGGCTTCCGACTCGGGCGTCACCTCTGCGGCCTCAGTCACGCCGCGTCTCCGAGCACCCGTTTCACTCGCACATCCCATCCGCTCGGCATGGCGAGCTGTACGAGCTTGCCGGACGTCGGATCCCAGCTCACCACGAGCACCGACCCGGCGGAACGCTGCCGGGCGGCGACCATACCCACCCGGGTCGGCACCGTACCTCGATAGCCCCAGAACACCAGATCGCCCGCTGATTCCGCACCGGTGGCCACCAACTGTCCACAAAGACTTTGGGCCGCAGCGTTATCCGGTAGATCCAGCACCGCCAGGCCGCCGCCCGGGAGCGGACATCGATCGACATTCTGGCCGGAGCGGGCCGCGGTCAGCATGTCGCCCTCCGCATCGGTGAGCGGTGGGCAATATCCCGTCGACACCGCTGCCGACGCCCGATGCAGTACGGCCGCCGTCACCGCGGCGGGCTCCACTGCCGCGGTGCCGGTTTCCGAGGCGGACCGGCCGGTCGTCTCGGCTGCCGCGCCGCCACCCGAGCCCCGATTCACCAGCGCGGCAATCGTTTCGCCCGCGCACCTCGCACCCGCTCCGGTGGCGGGCTCGCTCAGCGGCGGTCCCTGCTGATAGATCGCGGTCCGCATAGCGGCGGCACAGGCGCGCTGTCGACCGGAGACCGAGGCGTCATCGGGGGCGAAGGTCAACTCCGCGTAGGGATTCACGGTCACCGGCGTCGACACCGGAACCGTGCGTGCGCTCTGGCGCGTCGCCGCCGTCGAGGTCGAGGATGGGTTCGGAATCGCCACCTCGCACTGGTAATCGAAATCCGACGCGGCCGCCGTGTCGACCCCGCCGAATACCAGAACCAGCAGGGTGGCAAGGAACGCCATGGCCATGGCCGGGATCACCAGGATCGGCAGCAGTTTCATCGAAACCCTTTCTCCAAGAACGAATACCGCTCACCTCTCGATCAGGAATTCAGTTGCGTCCACGGGGTGGCCCTGTGGTAGGGCGTCGCTTTGGCAGCGGCCTGCGCGGCCGCTATGTGCCTGTTGGCCAGTCGCATGCGGGCGCGGTCTTGTGGATCGGTCCCCAATTCCTCGACTGAATTCGCGACGTTCTCCGTGAACTCGCGTCCGATCCAAGACCACATGCGTTGCGCTTGTACGGGCGTGATGCCCCTCAGCTCGTCGTAATGCGGATCGCCGGGGCTGCCGGGGTTCCCGCCTACGCCCGGAACCGGGGCAGCTAGCTGTTCCCCGCTGGCGAGCTTCCCGAGTGACGAGAGACGAGTCGCCGTGCCGTCGGCCATATAGCTTTCGACGAATCTCCTTTCTCTGCCGGTGGCCCGGCCCCCGTCCAGAACCACGGGGTCCAGTCCGCCTCCACGGAAGGCAGCGGCCGCGATCTGGAGTATCGCCATATCCGTGGCAAGTTCCGCGGCGCCTTCTGGCGTGTGCCCCGTTTGTTCCAGTCGACGGGATGTCGCCCGAACCCGATGCATGGCATTGATGGTTCTGTTCAGATGATCGTCGCGACTGGTCCCGGAAGCGCCCCAGGAGGCGATGGCTCTCTCTACGAGTGGCACATCGTCGAAGCGCGCTCCGAAGAGCGCGCCGCGCAGGTCGCCCACGCTGGCACCGGATGCGGTGGCGGCGTGTATCCCGGCCGCCGCACCGAGGACGGTATCAATACCACCTGCGGCCTCGGCGGCCTCGAGAGCGGCATTGGCATACTGCGGCCGGTTGAGCGCTGCCTGGATCGCCCACCCTCTCGACCCGCCCCCGGGCGCCAAGCCGAAGTTCTGCAGCACACGCACGATCGCTTGGTCAGGGAGAGTGCCATCTCGTCTCCGCAGCAGCGCAGCGGTGTAGGGCGAACCCGCGACCAGGGAGACAGCGCCAAGTGTCTTGATCACGCCGAATCCATGGCGCTGCGCGCCGACCGTTCCCATCCCCAGGGCGGTGCCGCCACCGGCGGATTTCACCGGGGCGCCGTGCAGGGTCAGCGCGAATCGGTTGGCCACCCAGTCATTTCCGCGTGACAGGCTGGCGTCGAGATGTTTCAACTGACTGATCGCGACGATCTCCAGAATCGCGCCCATGACGAAGACGGCCATCACCTGACCCTGCGCCTGCCGGAAGATATCGCCCAGGAACAGCACATACACACCGAGGAAGATCACCATGACGGCCATGCGCACGGCGGCGAAGAAGGCGTGCACGACACTGCGCACCAGGAATGTCTGGGTCGGCCCGTAGACGAATCCGCCTGCGGCGAAACCGAATATGGCCAGGAAGCTGTAATAGACCGAATCCAGTGCGGCCCGGACGATCTTGACCGCGAGCACCGCACCGAAGGCCAGCATCAGCGTTCCCGAGATCAGGACCAGTAGTCCCGCGCCGAATTGCCCGGCGGTCGGTTCCTTTGCCGCGTCGTACGCTGCCCCGTCACCGCAGGAGCGCATCGCGTTTTTGATCCGATTATCGTCGCCGGTGGCCACGGAGTTCGTCCAGGCGGCCCCGCAGGCCGGCCGATCATCGATCACATGACCGAAGTTCCAGACCTGGAGCGGTTTTCGCGCGAAATTGTCGGCCAACTGTTCCTGCATCGACGCCACGATCGCGTTGGGCCGCGGATTACGGTCACCGTTCAGTCCGGCCGCGACCGTAATGCCCAGATCGCGGCCCTGGCTCAGCCAGCCGTCCGACGACAGTACATCCGCGAGCGGGTTGGCCAGGAACATCGGACCCAGCACCGCGACCCCCAGCATGGTCACCACCTGCGTGACCGCTTTGGCATGAAATCCGCGCAGCACGAACCAGGCGACGCAGAACGCGCCGATCGACGCCGCGGTGATGAGCACGATCGGAATACTGATCTGCTCGGTGAAGCCCGCGGCGATCGCCCGCAGCGGGGTAGCGAACAGATCCATCCACCGGAAGCTGAGCACGAATCCGATCAGCCAGATGCCCGTGACCACGATAACCATCCAGCCCGCGAACTCGAGGCTTATCGCCGTGGCCATCGCGGTGTTGAAAGGGTGCAGAATGCCGACGGCGTCGTTGTTGAAGGCGAATGTGTATTTCGACAGGCTGACCCCCGCCGAGTCACGCACATTCATCCAGCTCAGTGCGCCATTGCCGCCCGAGGCACCTGGGGAATCGCTCTGTGCCATCGCCACCGCACCCACACAGCCCGGAATGATGGTGAGCCCCAGGATGATTCCGATGATCACCACCGTACGATGGCGCCGCCGGGACGCCCGTACCCACTCCCCCATCCGGTGTACCACCGCACCGAGGTGCCAGTGCCGCACCTCCCAAACCCGCCCGGCGTCGAGCGGCCAACCACGGGAGCTGCGATCATGCTGCGCGACATCGTCATTCACGAGCTCATCCACCCTGCCCGGCAGCGGCCTTGGTGGCCCCCGGCGTGCTGGTGATGGCAGCGGCCCGCTCGGGTCGTGCCGGGCCCAGAATCTTGCCGCGCCCGATGCGGTTCAGCGCGTCTCGCATGAACATCTCACCGCGCCGCTCCTGCGGCACCTGGCGCCCCGGACCGACCGGTGGTGAGGTGTCCTCGCGCAGAATCTGCAGCAGATACGGTGCTTCCTCGAGATCAACGCCCAGCCACTCCAGGCTGTTGCGCGCCAACGTTTCATCGCGCTGGCGAAAAACGAAGCGGTTCGGGATGAGATTGTGTGCCGCGCCCTGGAAATCGGTGGCCGGATCGTGCGAGGCGAGGCCGATGGCGGCCAGATGCTTTCGGCCGTCGCGACTGAAATCCGAGGTGACCGCCGCGCCGACCTGGGTCTGGGTGAAGTGATGCGCCTCATCGCCGATCAGCAATCCGAAACGGCCGTTGTCACGCAGGAACGCCTCTCGCGCAGCGACTCCGACGAGTTCGTAGAGCGCGGTGCCGAGTCGTTTGGTGAGCGGGAGCCGGTTGTACAGGTGCGGTGTGGTGAGTTCCTCGGCCGAGGGCAGCGCCACCTGATGACTGCGAATCACGGTGGCGGCCGCGTCCAGTCGCAGCGTCGCCAGATTCGGGTTGAACAGCACCGGCACCCGATCGGCGATCGTCCCCAGCCGGGAAGCCAGATCCGCGTACTCATCACCGATTCCGGGTGTATCGCGCAGCCGCAGCACCACATGGAACAGATCCACCAGCGATCCGATCCGATGCTCGGCGATTCCGCGCGGGGTGAGCAGGGAACTGGCCACTGCGCCCGCGCCCGAGGTCGGCGAGAGATCAAGCAGCGGCAGAATCGAATCCAGGGTGCGCTCGCCCGCGACCCGTGGATCGAACAGGCGCAACGGGTCGAGGGAGACGGTGGGATTGGCCAGATCGATGACCACCGCGTCGTCGATGGCGGAGGCGAAATGCGCCCACTCCCCCACCTGGCTGCGGTCGATGGCCAGAAACTGCCCGCCCATGTCATTGACCAGTGCCGCGATGAGTTTCAGAAGGTAGGACTTGCCCGAACCGAGTTCACCGGTAACGGCGAACGAAGCCGACAGATCGTGCAGCGCGGCCTCCATGATGCCGAAGTGGATCGGCTCGAGGTGCCCCGACATCAGGTTCACCCCGATCACCGGACCGCTGTCGTCCCCGATTTGACTGCTGGTGAACGGCACGAATCCGGCCCACATATCCGAGGGCACGATATGCGCGAAATCGTCGAATGCCCGCCGCTGCGGACTGCCCGGCACCAGCATCGACCACAGGTCCACCTGTGCGCCCAGCGGTGCGGTGAGTTCGACTTGAAACCTGCGGTAGCGGCGTTTGAGCAGGTTCACCGCATCCATGGTCGCCTCGCGGGAGCTCCCGCCGACCGCGATGACCGTCGTGAACGACACCTCCGACTCCGCGCCGTTGACCTCGAAGTGGGTGTTGTACTCCCCCAGCATCTGAGCCTTGGACATCAATGTGTTCTGCGCGAACGACACCTCCTGATCGCGCTGATCCATCTGCTCGCCCAGCCGGCGCAGGTTGGTCTCGTTGTTCTTGAGCACCTGATCCGCGGACCGGGTCGACACCCGGATGCCCCAGTCGACGGTGACATCGCCGAGACCCTCGATCACATTGAGGAATTCGCTGCCGCCGGGAAAAGTCATGCCCGCGTACGGAAATGAATGCGGGGTCAGCATCGCCTGATAGGAGGGCCGGAACTCGAAATCGGGTTGCACCACCTTGATCACCGGTACGAACGAGGGCCGCAGACGGCGGCCGCTGTCGGACTGCGCGCCCTCGTCCAGAGCCGCCGAGCGGAAGACCGCCGCGGTCACGTCGTCGAGCGCGCCGACCCGGGTGGGCGCCACCGGATCTCCGGCCGCGCCCCGGGAAAGATAGTGCTCCCACAACCATTGGAACAGCGCCGCCGGAACCGGCACCGGGTCGAAATCTCCGCCGATGCGGGACAGGATCTCGGACGCCTTCTCCTCGTAGCCTTCGATATCGGCCCGGGTTACCCCGGACAGATCCGCCGGTGTGGCACCGCGCCACATCCGCGCCAGCCCGGACATTCCCGGGTTGGCTGAGCCGACGGGCATGGACAGCAGGAAGATTCGCGTCTGAGGCTGAATCGCACGTACCCGCTCGTACGAGGCGACGACTTCGACCGCATACGATTCGCATTCGTCAAGGTCGACGCCCTCCACCATCTTGCCGAGCACATCCAGGGTATTGAGCCCGGCCTGGATCCCCAGCAGCAACGACCCGTTCGGCAGGCTGTTGATCAGCGCGTGATGCGCGGCCTTGACATCGAATTTGTCACTGGCCTTGCGCAATCCGTAGCCGAGCGGGTTGATGAAGTAGGTCGCGGTGACCAGACCGGCGTGCGTGAACTGGAGGTTCCCGCGTATCGCCACGGTCGGCTGGAGGTCGCGGTCGAACGCCATCAGCCGCGCCCACCCGGTAGTAGCGCTCGGCCGTCGTCGATCGCCGCGAGCAGGCTCCCGCCCGCACCGAGATTCGGGACGTGGGCGGTAGCCCGCGGTTGCGCGCTCGGACTCTCCGGGAAAATCACCACCACGGACTCCTCGATGAACAGGGTGTGCCGCGCCGACTCCGCGTCGATCGGCATTCCGGAGGCGGACACCGGCTTTCGGTGCACGAGCAGTCGCCCTACCCAAAGCACCCGCGAGGTCAAACGGACACCGGTGTAGGGGATCAGGCCGAGTGCGAACACGCTCACCACGGTCACGACCAGTCCGGCCACGAAGGTGCCCGCCGGATTGATCGGAAAGCTCATCGAACACACCGCGGTGATCGCCAATAGCCCTGCGGCGGCTGCGATCTGCGGCAGCGTATAGGGGCCGAACGGCAGCTTCTGGCCGTTCTGGGCCTTACCGATCACCGTCGGCACCCGCTTGATCGGGGTGAAGACCTTGATCACCGAAGTCATCGGCCGTACTTCCCGATCGGGAAGTCCTGCACCACACTGCCCGAGTCGACGCGGGCGTAGTTGATGATGGTCGGCAGAATCCAGAACAGCACCGCCGCCACGATCGCCGACCCGGTGACCGCGAAGACCTTGCCGGGCGAGAGCTTGTTCTTGGTGGCCTCGGAGATGAGGATTCCCATACTGGCGATGGTCAGAATGATCAAACCGAGCCAGCGGAAGACGAGCAGTACTCCGTAGAGGATGCTGCCGAGCTGTGTGCCCATGCGGGGAGTCCTTTCCCGGTCAGTTCTGGGTTGCCTGCGGCACCTGCGCCGCACTCGCCGGCCCCTTGGCCGTGGTCGTGGTGGTGGGCGCGCCCGTGCCGCCGGGCGACTGCGCCGCCCCCGCGGTGAGTGGAAGATGCAGCGCGGGCACCGAATCCACGGATTTGACCTGCCACTGCCCGGCCTCGCGAAGCATGGTCAGCGGATAGGCCAGGGTCGGGGTGCCCGCGCCGTCGAGCTTCGGGTTCACCGAAACCAGTACCCGCGCGGTGGATCCGCTCGCTCCGCAGGTCGCGTCGTCGGCATTGACCACGGCGGTGTCCGCCGAGGTGAACGGGGCCGGACGCAGTGCGGCGATACCGGAGGCCGGAACGGTGTAGCGGGCGATATCACCGGTCCCGGTCAGCAACGCCTGCAGGAATCCGGCGGCCACCTGGGCCAGCGGGGTATCCGCGGCGCAGGTCGCGCCATAGTTCAGTGCCAGATCGGGGCCGTGGCCCGGTGGTTCGACCGCGGCGGGCAGCGACAGCGCCCGCATCCGGCCCTCGACCATCGCCACCGACACCTGGTAGCACTGGCGCGAATCATCCGCCGCCGCACCGATTCTGCGGGTGATGCGGACCGAGACGGTGACGCCCCACACGTCCACTCCCCCGCTGGTGAGTTCGCGGCTGACGTACACCACACTCGGATCGCTCACCGGACGGCCGGCCGTGGGCAGGGTGGCCTGCTGTGCGCTGCCGACGAATTCGTGGATTCGATCCTGTTGTCCGGCAGACGCACTCAGATAGGTGACAATGAAGTCGCGCGCGAAGGACTCCGCCAGTTGCGATCTGCCGATCAGCGATACCGTCGAATTCTCCGAGGGACCCGGTGGCGGATCGGAGAACGCGTCAAGTATCGCGTGCCCGCCGCCGAAAACCGCCAGCGTCGCGAGTATTACGACGACCATATTGTCCCGGCGGCGCCGGGCGGCCATGCGGCGGAGCAGCACCGCACCGGAATCTGCCCGTCTACCACTCGTTACGCTCACCATCGAAATGGTAGAGATCAAGTGGCGCAACGTTACTCGGCGGTACTCCCAATTCTGGGAATGAATTCAGGCGTGCGCCTTTCTGCCCTTTCGCCCGGTGAGCCGAAAGCGCAATTGTTCGTCATAGCCGATGGGCGCCCCGGCCAGCGGTATTCCGGCGCTATCGCACAGCGGTTCGGGCTGTGGGGAACAATCTCCGGCACAAACGAATTGCACAATTGCCAGCGGTCGGCTCGAGTATCCGGGATAGGGGTAGAGCAGCAGCGAACTGGAGGTATAACCGCCGCGGTAGTCCAGCGTGCGCACCGTCGCGCCGGCGGTGTACCCGGCCCGGACCTGTTCGCCGAGGGCGAGCAGTTGCTCCCGATCCGCGGGATGAAAGACATCACCGGGGCGGAAGAGATAGTCCCATCGGATCCACGCGGCCGGATCGGTCAGCCAGTGCGCGATGCCGATGTGTTCGAGATGCATTACGGCCAGGTGGGTGCCCGCGCGCCGATGTGCTTCGCGCAGCCCGATGTTCTCCAATGTGGGCCGGTAGGTGACGGGCTGCTCGGGGGTGACATCCTCGATCAGCCACCACGCTCCCCGTGCCCGCCCGTCGTCGCGGCCGCGAATGGTGAAGCGACATCGGCCCGCCCGGCCCGCGGCGCTGGTGACGGTGGCATCGAATTGCAGCCTGGTGCCCGCCTTCGCCTCGTACAGCAGGTCCAGCACCTCGGCGTGGCGGTCGAATCCCGAGACCCGCTGGAACAATTCGGCGATGGACATCCTGGGGACGTAATCCTCGGCCGCGAATCCGGTCAGTTCGGTAATGCCGCTGGGCATGGCGAGCGTCTGGGATTCGAGATCCCAGATGGCCCCGGCCGCCGCGGGCGGGACCAGCGCGAATTCCGCGGCCGGTCCCATCCAGAGCTGTACCCCGTGCACATCCCCGGCGGGACCCAGCACCGGTCGCGCCCAGAGTGCGTGCGGGCCGGACCGACTCGGCACGGTCAGCTTGAACTCGGTGGCCCGTTCACGCACGGCATGAACGGCGTCGGTGATACCGGCGGGCGTCAGGCCCTGGTAGAGCGCGGGCGTCTTGGCCAGCTGCCGCTGTAGGACGCGCTGCCACGCGGCGAAGTCGCGCGCCGAGCTCCCCACCGAGGCTACTGTGAGCGCGTCGGATGTCAGCGTCTCCGCCGACATCCAGGGGATGGCTGGGCCGCTTCGCATTTCGCTCGGCGGTCCCGGCTTCGACTCAGGATTCGGAGATCCAGGAGAGTTTCCCACCCAAACAATGTACCGTTATCTAGCGGTACGTTCAATGGAATTCACCTATTCGAAATCAACCGGGCTCGAGGTTAACCGCCCGGTAGCGTGCACACAGCACTGCCCGCCGACCGGCGCGATCGTCACGACGATTTCTCCCCGAACATGGCAAGAACGCCCGCACCCGCCAGCACGCCCAACTCCCCCAGAGCCGAAGGCACCACCCGCAATCCGGCGAGATAGCCCAACCTGGCGTGGTCCGAGACCGCCCCAGCCAGCGGTTTCCACAGCGCCGGACCCGCCGCCGCCATCGCGCCGCCGATGACCACCAGGTCCAGGTCGAGCAGGGCCGCCGTCGACGAAATTGCCTTGCCCAGCGCGGTTCCCGCGCGCCCCAGTGCGGCGACCGCAATACCGTCGCCCTCCTGCGCGGCGGTGAGCAGCGCCGCGAGCGAGTCCCCGGACCAGCCCTGCCCCCGCGCCCACGCGCGGATCGCCGCACCACTCGCGACCGCCTGCACACAACCGTGCCCGCCGCATTCACACCGCTCGTCGAAACCGGGCACGAGGGTATGCGCGATACTGCCCGCATTCCCGGTGCGCCCCACCACCGCGAAGCCGCCGACGGTCATACCTCCGCTGATCTGCTCCGCAGCCGAGATGGCGAGCGAGTCCATCACGTCCTGGGCCGCACCGAAGCTGCGCTCGGCCAGGGCAAGGCAGACCCCGTCCAGCGCGATGCTCACATTCGCCTTGGGAAAGACCTTGCGTGCGGCGTCGACGATCGCGAAACCCGTTCGCCACTGCGGTATTTCGGTGGAGGCGACCACCCCCGCGGCCATATCCACCGGCCCCGAGCAGGCAATGCCCAGGGCGGTGACCTGGGAGCCCGCCGCCACCTCGAGCAGCAGCTCCCGGCAGCTGTCCCAGGGCGCGCCCGAGGGCAGGGGCACCCGCCGGATCTCCTCGGCGCCGACGTCATCGGCCACCTGCCCGGCCGCGAACCCGGCGGCGCCCACTTCCAGGGCCAGCACGGTCATGAGTTATCCACCATCACAGGGGTTTCCAATCGATCAGCGGGGCGGAGCTAGGCGGTGCCGGTGGGCCGCAGCGGTTGACCGAGCACGAGGTGCCGACGCGGCGCGGGCAAGGCGGGCTCGGCCCGGTTCGTGCCCTGACCATTGCGGATGATCCGCATGGGCCGATTGCGATCGACGGGCGCGATGCGATGCCGGTCGAGATTCTCGACCACCTTGCCGGCGTTGTCGTAGCCGACACCGGCCCAGATCATGGCACGGGGCGCGTCGCCGCGGGCGATGAATGTCTTTGCCAGCGACTCGCATTGGGCCAGCAGTGGGCAGCTCTGGCAGATCTCCACGGCCATCCGCCAGGATTCGGGCGTGCCGACGTCGAGGTCCCAGGCATTCGGGATCTCCGCGCAGGGCGGGCGATTGGAGCGAATCGGAGTCGCGGCGACCTTGGTCGTCGCGAGGGAAACCCCGCTCAGGGCGCTGGTGCGGGTGATGCTCATAGCCGTCTCCGGAAAACATGGGGGCACAACGCGATTCGGTCGCGTCCCACTTATCGGGCGGTCGTCAGGGCTGATCCAGCAGTCCCTGGAAGCGGCTGTAGTAGCCGGTAGAGGCACGTTAACCGACATGTGTCTGCCCCGCAAGGTTTACGCCGTTATATAACGGCACATTGACTTAGGTCCGGTTATGTTGCATCGTTGTGTAGCGGCTCGATACATTCGGTACTGCAAACCAGCCCGGATCTGGATTCCTGAGGATGATCGGCACAGTGGAATACACCATCGATGAACTGGCACGGGTTGCCGATACAACCGTGCGCAGCGTCCGTGTGTATCACGAACGCGGCCTTCTACCCTCCCCCGACGTGCGCGGGCGTATCGGCTATTACGACGTCAACCACCTGAGCCGGTTGCAGACCATCAGCAGGCTGCTGAGCCGGGGAATGAAGCTGAACGGCATTCGCGAACTTCTCGAAGCCTGGGATCGCGGTGACGGATTGGCCGAAATCCTCGGCGTACCGGATCCACCCGACGAATCCGCCACTGCGGCGGCCGCACCCGCGACCCCCTCTCCGGAGCTGCCCGAGTACATGCACAAGGCGCTGGCCGCCACCGATCCGCTCGAGGCCTATCGGCTGGCCAATCCGCGGTGCTGCGATCTCGCGACCCGATTGATCGACGCCGGTCTCCCGGCTTCGGCCGCCTTCAGCCTGGTCGAACGTTTCCGGGCCGATGTCGATCAGGCGGTGGACCGCTATGCCGCCGAACTGTTCTTCCATCTGGCGGGCAAGCCCTTCGCACAATCGGATCGCACGCCGGCCGATCGCAATGACTTCGAGACCAATATCGCCATCGCGCGGCTGATGACCAATCGCGCGGCGGCCGAGCTGATCGATCAGGTGCTGTCCCGGCATACGGATCCGCAGTCCGGCGAACCGGCGCAGTAGACCCCGAGCGGCGCACCGCGCATCTTCCAGACCGATCGGTATCGGTAACCTGGGGGTATGCGCATTGTGGTGGACGATCTGTCCGGGGCCGAGGTGATCGGGTTGCTCGAGGCCCATGTGGCCGAGATGGCGGCGAACTCGCCGGCGGACAGTATGCACGCGCTGGATGTGGAAGCGCTCCGGAAGCCGAATATGACGGCGTGGTCGGTGTGGGACGGGGAGGAACTCGCCGGGTGCGGGGCGCTCGAGGAGCATGATCCGGGGTTCGGGGAGATCAAGTCGATGCGGATGACCGAGGCGTTCCGGGGGCGCGGGGTGGCCTCGGCGCTGCTACGGCACATTATGAAAGAGGCTGGGGCGCGGGGGTATTCGCGGGTGAGTCTGGAGACCGGGGCCGGGGAGTTCTACACCCCGGCGGTGCGACTGTATGAGCGGCACGGTTTCGAGCGCTGCGGGCCGTTCGCCGAGTACACGGACGACCCGCACAGTGTGTTCATGACTCGTGAACTCTGAATCAGCTGACGTGCGTGCGGCTTTCGCGCCAGAAGCGGGCCAGGAAACCGTTCAGCGCCACCACCGCCGCGGCCAGGATCACGAAGAAAATCACGATCAGCACCAGTTTGCCGGACATGGCGAGATAGCCCTGGCTCCGCGGATCGATGAACGGGTAGGGGTACCAGTCCACGATCGGGCCGCGAATGAGGGTGTAGACGCCGTACGCGATGGGATAGAGCAGCCACCAGCCGATCAGCTTCGGAGCCAGTTTGATTCCGGCGGGGATGATCAGCCAGTCCAGCAGGATAGCCAGCGGCATGACCTTGTGCAGGGCCGCATTGGTCCACTGGCCGTCCATCTGTACGTCCACCTCGGCGAGCAGGACGGCGTAGATAATGCCGGTGATGGTCAGGTAGAGGGTGCCCGCGCCACGGAACAGCTGCCAGGCCCGCGTGGCCGAGTCCCGCAGACCGCCGATGAACAGCACCAGCACGCCCAGAATGTTGGACTGGATGGTGAAGTAGCTGAAGAAGTTGGCATACGAGTAGCCATCGACTCCGATATTGCGCAGCGGTATGTCCAGCAGCGCGGCGAGACCGAACAAGCCGAAGGCAATGCGCGGTACACGGATCCACATCGGCGTCCCGGCGGTAACAACCATGGGCCGATGGTCGCACGGGGAAGCGGCGAAATGCGGACGATACGCCGATACAGCACACATGCGGCAATCACATTCGAGCGATTCGCACCACCGCGACGAGCGGCCCGGGCAATGACTTCGCTACGCTTGACGGTGCAATGACCAGGACCGCCGCCACCTCTCGCGAGCTTCGTTCCCGCCTGGCCGACCTCTCGATCCGCGACGAACACCGGTTGCGTCGGCGTCTCGACAAGGTCCGCGGC
The DNA here is from genome assembly GCF_001625085.1 of Nocardia acidivorans NBRC 108247. Taxonomy (GTDB): domain Bacteria; phylum Actinomycetota; class Actinomycetes; order Mycobacteriales; family Mycobacteriaceae; genus Nocardia; species Nocardia acidivorans. Next base: position 33,187 of record NZ_BDAW01000063.1, on the reverse strand, counting down.
GGCGACCTCACCGAAGTCGAAGCCGATATCGACGCCGCCCAGCGCCGCGTCGATGCCCGTCGCGCCGCCGTACCCGCCATCCGATATCCGGAGCAGCTGCCGGTCTCCGCGCGCCGCGACGATATCGCCGCCGCCATCGCGGCCCATCAGGTCGTGATCGTGGCCGGTGAGACCGGTTCCGGTAAGACCACCCAGCTGCCCAAGATCTGCCTGGAGCTGGGGCGCGGTATTCGCGGGACCATCGGGCACACCCAGCCGCGGCGGCTGGCCGCGCGCACCGTGGCCGAGCGCATTGCCGAGGAACTCGGCGGCGAACTCGGCGATGTGGTCGGCTATACCGTTCGCTTCACCGATCAGGCCTCGGATCGCACACTGGTCAAGCTGATGACCGACGGCATTCTGCTCGCGGAGATCCAGCGGGACCGGCTACTTCGCCGCTACGACACCATCATCATCGATGAGGCGCATGAGCGCAGCCTCAATATCGACTTCCTGATGGGGTATCTGAAACAGCTGCTGCCCAAGCGGCCGGATCTGAAGCTGATCATCACCTCGGCCACCATCGATCCGGAGCTGTTCGCCCGGCACTTCAGTGATGAGAACGGCGCGCCCGCACCGATTGTCGAGGTGTCGGGGCGGTCGTATCCGGTGGAGATCCGGTATCAGCCGCTGTCGCTGGAGGTTCCGCTCACCTCCGATGATCCCGATGACGAGGACACCCGGATCGTCGATCGCGACCCCACCGATGCGATCGGGGACGCGGTGCGCGAGCTGCTCGCCGAGGGGGACGGGGACATCCTGGTCTTCCTGTCGGGTGAGCGCGAGATCCGCGATACCGCGGACACCCTGCGCGATATGAAGTTGCCGCGCACCGAGATCCTGCCGCTCTACGCGCGGTTGTCGGCGGCCGAACAGCACAGGGTGTTCAGCAACCACGCCGGTCGTCGAGTCGTGCTGGCCACCAATGTGGCCGAGACCTCGCTGACCGTGCCCGGTATTCGGTATGTGGTCGATCCCGGTACCGCGCGTATTTCGCGGTATTCGATGCGCACCAAGGTGCAGCGGCTGCCGATCGAACCGATTTCGCAGGCTTCGGCGCGGCAGCGCTCGGGTCGCTGCGGTCGTGTGGCGGACGGTATCGCCATCCGGCTGTACTCCGAGGACGATTTCGAATCACGGCCGCAGTTCACCGAACCGGAGATTCTGCGCACCAATCTGGCCGCGGTGATTCTGCAGATGACCGCGCTGGGACTCGGCGATATCGAGAGCTTCCCGTTCGTGGAGGCCCCGGACAATCGCGCGATTCGCGATGGCATCGCGCTGCTCGAGGAGCTCGGGGCGCTGGCTCGGCGCACCGAGGAGGCCGACCGCGCCGAAATCCCGGACGCCGGACTGGTTCTCACCCCGATCGGCCGCGAAATGGCGCAGCTGCCGGTGGATCCGCGTATGGCGCGCATGCTCGTCGAGGCCAATAGCACCGGGTGCCTGGCCGAAGTGCTGATCATCGTCGCCGCGCTCTCGATTCAAGATGTGCGCGAGCGCCCGGTCGAATTCCAGCAGGCCGCCGACACCAAGCACGCCCGTTTCACCGTCGAGGGTTCGGATTTCCTGGCCTACCTCAAGCTCTGGGACTACCTCGGCGAACAGCGTAAAAACCTGTCCTCCAACCAGTTCCGCCGCATGTGCCGCGATGAATTCCTGCACTATCTGCGTATTCGCGAATGGCAGGACCTGCACGGCCAACTCCGCACCATTACCCGCGGCCTCGGCTGGTCCGCCGACGGCTTCCAATCCGCGAGCGATACACCGCCGTCGGAGACGGATTTCGAAGGATCCGGCGACTCGCGAGGTGAGGGCAGACGCGGCCGGAACCGGCGTGGCGGCGTGCGACCGAACGGCCCCGATACATCGCGGACCGGCGACGACGCGGAAAACTCCGGCGGCAATGGTCCGGAACGGGGGCGCACCTCGAGTCGGCGGGCGGGGCACGACGCCGACGGCACAGCAGGATCCGGTCAGGCGGGTGCGGCGGGGTCCGCCGCTGCCCCCGATGGAGGGGCTCCGAGCAAGTCCGCCAACTCGCGCCGGAACTCGGCGGGCGGAGATGCCGGTAGAGCCGGACAGGCCCGCGGGCGTGACGCGGGCGGCTCGGGTCTGTCGGTGCGGCTCGCCGCACAAGCCGCCGCGGCGGATGAGGCCATGCCGTGGGATGTGACCTCGATTCATCAGGCGCTGCTGGCGGGGATGCTGTCGCATATCGGTGTGCGGGAGGCGGAGAGCCGGGAGTTCCTCGGGGCCCGCAATGCCAAGTTCATGATCTTCCCCGGATCCTCATTGGCCAAGAAGGCGCCACGCTGGGTGATGGCGGCGGAGCTGGTCGAGACCTCGCGACTGTGGGGGCGCACGGCGGCTCGGATCGAGCCCGAATGGGCCGAGCGGTTGGCCGGGGATTTGGTGAAGCGCACCTATTCCGAACCGCATTGGTCGTCCAAGCGGGGTGCGGCACTGGCGTACGAGCGGGTGACGCTGTACGGGATTCCACTGGTCACCCAGCGGCGCGTCGACTTCGGGCGAATTGATCCGGAGCTCTCGCGGGAGCTGTTCATCAGGCATGCCCTGGTCCAGGGTGAGTGGCAGACGCACCATGCGTTCTTCGAGCGGAATCGCGAATTGCTCGACGATGTGGCCGATTTGGAGCATCGGGTGCGGCGGCGCGACATCCTGGTCGACGATCAGGTGCTGTTCGACTTCTACGACGGGCGGATTCCGGCCGATGTGGTGTCGGTACGGCATTTCGACAGCTGGTGGCGCAAGACGCAGAAGCAGGATCCGGCACTGCTGGACTTCACCGCCTCGACCGTGGTCAACGAGGATGCGGCGCTGCTGGATCCGACCGCCTTCCCGGACAGTTGGCGGCAGGGTGAGCTGATCCTGCCGCTCACCTATCAATTCGAGCCGGGCACCGCCGATGACGGTGTGACCGTGCACATTCCGGTGCCGCAGCTGGCGCATGTGCGCGCGGTCGGCTTCGACTGGCTGGTGCCGGGTATGCGCGAGGAACTCGCCACCGCGCTCATCAAGACCCTGCCCAAGCAGTTGCGGCGCATGGTGGTGCCCGCACCCGATTTCGCGAATGCCGCACTGGCGGCGCTGACTCCGCGCGCGGAGCCGCTGCGCACCGGGTTGGCGCGGGAACTGTCGCGCCTGGGTTCGGTGACCATCGCACCTGCCGATATCGATGTGACGGCGCTGCCCGATCACCTGCGGATGACCTTCGCGGCAACCGATGGGGCGGGCGCGATCGTCGACCGCGACAAGAGTCTGGCCGCACTGAAAACCCGTCTGGCACCGCAGGTGTCGAAGTCGGTGGCGCGCGCGACCGCCGCCGCCGAGCGCGCCCCGGCGGCCGTGTGGACCTCCGAATCACTCGGCACCCTGGAGCCCACGGTGCGCCGGCAGGTCGGCGGGCAGACCATTACCGGTTATCCCGCACTGGTTCCCGAGGGTGAGGGCGTCGCCGTGCGCGTGCTCAGCTCCCCCGGTGAACAGGCCGCGGCCATGCGCACCGGCACCCGCACCCTGGTGCTCAATGCCCTTCCCACCTCGGCCCGTTCGGTGACCGCGGCGCTGCCGCCCACCGATCGCCTTGCGCTGAGCCAGAATCCGTACGGTTCGCTCGACGGTCTCATCGAGGACTGCCGCGCCTGCGCCGCCGATGAGCTCATCGCCAAAGCCGGTGGGCCGGTGCGCAGCCCGGAACAGTTCAAGGCGCTCATCGAGAAGATCCGCCCGAACTTCACCACCACTGTCGCCCAGACGGTGCGCCTGGTGGTCCCGGTCCTGGCCGAAGCGCATCGCGTGCGCGCCGCCCTGGCCGACACCCGGGATCGTGAAGCGGCACAGGATGTCACGCACCAGCTCGACGACCTGGTCTTCCGCGGCTTCGTCTCCGAGTGGGGCAGCACCCGATTGCGCGAGCTCCCCCGCTACCTGGAGGCCGCCCGCCTACGTCTCGAGGCGCTGCCGGCCGCGGCCAATCGCGACCGCCAGGGCATGATCGAACTCGATCGCGTGCACGCGGCCTACGACCGCCTCCTCGAACTCCTGCCCGAGGGCCGCCGCAACGGCCGCGATGTGCTCGAAATCTGGTGGATGATCGAGGAACTCCGCGTCAGCCTCTTCGCCCAGCAACTCGGCACCCCCTACGCGGTGTCGACCAAGCGCATCGAGAAGGCCATCGACGCCGCCCGCAGACCACCGGCCAAACGCTGACAGCTCGTCATCCCGGAGCGTTTTGGCCGGAATCCATCCTCGGCCAGTGGATTCCGGCCACCAACATGCCGGGATGACAGGGTGAGGTCCGAGTGACCGGGTGTACGTGCTACTTGGGAGCCGCTGCGCCGACGGCGTTTTCGGCGCGGTGTTTGCGGAGGGAGGCGATCTCCTGTTCGAAATCCTCGGCGGAGCTGAAGGATCGGTAGACCGAGGCGAAGCGTAGGTAGGCGACCTCGTCGAGGTCGCGGAGGGGGCCGAGGATGGCCAGGCCGACTTCGTGGCTGGGTACCTCGGGGGCGCCTTTGGCGCGCACCGCGTCCTCGACCTGTTGGGCGAGGAGGTTGAGGGCGTCGTCGTCCACTTCGCGGCCCTGGCAGGCGCGGCGCACACCGCGAATGACCTTTTCGCGGCTGAACGGCTCGCTGACGCCGCTGCGTTTGACCACCGACAGGATCGCGGTTTCGACCGTGGAGAACCGTCGCCCACACTCCGGACAGGCACGTCGCCTTCTGATGGCGCTGCCTTCTTCGGCCTCACGTGAGTCGACCACCCTCGAGTCGGGGTGGCGACAGTACGGGCAATGCATCCGGGATCCTTCGTCGGGGCCTGGGCTCCTCAGCAATCTCGAGGATACCCGGACGGACGAGGTCACTGTGCGTCCGCCCGGGTGAGCGGCCCGAATCAGGTGGTGAGCTGCCACTGCGCGGTGAGATCACCGAGCAGATCCGGGAGCCGGCGCAGCAGTCGGCCGGCGGCCAATTTCGCCGTGAACGGTTCTGCCAGAACAGGTCTCGCGAGCGGCTCGTTCGCGCAGAGTTCCAGGTAGCGGGGCAGCAGGTCATGGGTGATGTAATTCCACCGCGTGTCGCGATCGGCCCAATTGAAATCGGGCAGTGGCGCACGCAATGCCATATTCCCCGCGGTGATGGTGGTGGGCGCGAACACACCCGGAGCCAGTACACCCGGTACCGCGGCCTTGCCCGCCACGGTGCTGACATAGGTCATGACCCGGCCCATGGGGCCGCGACCGGCGGCGGTGACATCCCACTGGTCGGCGATGATCTGGTTCTGTTCGCGATCGGTCATGCGCAGGGCGGCATCGGCGAGTCCGGCGGGTGTGCCGCCGTCGATCTCGCGCCAGGCGGTGACGGCGTTCTCATCGAGCACTCCGGCCCGGTACATCTCCTCGACGCCGGCCAGGCCCGCGGCGGCATACGCCTCATGCATGGGCACCTGGTCGATGAAGATGTGCTTCTGCATGATCATCAGCCGGGTCTGATACCAGGCCAGGTCGTCGGCGGTGAGTCGTTCGCCCTCGGTGCCGAGGGTCCGGATATCGGCGGGCAGCAGATCCACAAGTTCGGCGGGCGTGCCGCGCAGCAGATCCGCGACCGCGCTGCCCACCTGGTGTACGCCGGGCACGCTCACAATGGTGGCCACATCACCCATGTCGAAGAAACCGGAGGCGAAGGAGCCGCCCGCCAGCCCGGCCAGCCCGACCCAGTAGTAGTCCGGATGCTGATTATCGAGCCGCAGGTAGTTCACGTACACCTGGATGAAGGTGCGGGAGTTCTCCGGCACCCCGCGCAGGGGATCCCATGCGGCCAAGTCGATATCGGCATTGCGGGTGGCGACCGTCAGCCAATACTGGTGCAGCAGAGTCGCATACCGCCGCGGTGCGATGCCCGCCGCCCGCGCCTGTTCGAGCGCGGTCAGCAACTCGTCCGGATCCAGTGGTAACGCGGGATTGAGGCCACCGCCGCCGGAGCCGTCGCCATTGACCGACGGCAGATCAAGGTATGCGGCATAACCGGATTCGGCCTGCGCCACCGGAGTCGAGACGAGTCCGAGGAGCAGTGCGCCGAGCACGACGACCAATCGAACCGGACCCGCCATCCCCCGATATCGTGCGGCCCTGCCCCGGCCGCGACGGTGCGGTCGCTGTGGTTCGTGTACGCCTACCCGCGTGCGGGCGGTGCCCTGCGCCATGGTGTCCCCTTATGCGATCCCGCCGGTCCCTGGAGATCGGCGCAGTGTTGCGGCTGTCACATTTGGGGCACCGTAGCAACGCGTTTCAGTTTTCAATCTGCATTTACGGCCACTCGCGATGGCCGTCCACCCCTATTCGACAATCCGGCCTCGACCTGCCGGTTACCGGGCCGTCTGCGGCACGTACTCCGCTATTGCGTGGTGACCGCGCCCGCAACCCCGTGGCGACCGCACCGCCTTCCCCCGTGGTGCGGGCCCGCCCGATGGCACCGGGCCTATCGGATCACCGCGCGGGCGCGGGCACCACATCGACGACCGAGGTCGTCTGCGCACCGAACTCACCGGCGCGTAATTGCGCGAGGGCGACCAGTCCGGCGACCGCCAGGGCGGTCATGAGCGCGGTGATCGCCAGTGCCGCGAAGCCGATTTGCGCGCGCTGCACGCGATTGAGCGGATGCGCGCCCCGCGAGCGTCCGATCGTCCGGCGTGTCACCACATGTGGGCGGCCGACGCGCGCGCGATCACGGCTCACCGGCTGCACGCGCGCCCGGCACGGACGACGATCCACGGCGGGCCGCCACGCGGTGTCGGCGACATCGGCCGGGGCGGTTTCGGCACGCACCTCCCGGGGGAGGCTGTCGAAGCCGAAATCGCTTCCGATGGTGTCGAATTCGCTGATCACAGTGCGCATCGAAGAAACCTCCTGGCTGATGTACCGGGTGACCCTGGACGGTTGACTCGCTCATGTGTTCGAAGAACTGATGTTCGAATTTTTACCACGATCCACCGACAAGGTCACGTATTTCCACGACATGCGTCGAACAGATGTTTGATCAGTCGGGACTCTCGGTCTACAGTCGAGGCACGAGATCTCCGGAGGGCGGTGCGAATCGCCTCGGAGGCCAATTCCGGTGAGACACAGCGGTGAACGGAGGACTGCGGCGGTGAGCGAACACGGCGCTGTGGAGGGTGACAACGGTCCAGCCGACCAGATCGGAGACGGTACCGAAACATCCGGCACGGGGACGGATCTCACCGTCCGCCAGCGCAAGGTGCTGGAGGTCATCCGGAGTTCGGTGAGCGACCGCGGTTATCCCCCGAGTATTCGGGAGATCGGTGACGCCGTCGGCCTCACCTCCACCTCCTCGGTGGCGCATCAGCTACGCGCCCTGGAACGCAAGGGCTATCTACGCCGCGATCCGAACAGACCCCGCGCGGTGGACGTGCGCGGTTTGGACGAGACCGCGATGCGCGCGGGTTCCGGTGTGGCGCAATTGCGTTCGGTGAGCACGGAACCGGACAGCACCGGCGAGCACCCGATCCCCACCTATGTCCCGGTCCTGGGTCGAATCGCCGCCGGTGGTCCGATCCTGGCCGAGCAGGCGGTGGAGGATGTCTTCCCGCTGCCGCGCGAACTGGTCGGTGAGGGTTCGCTGTTCCTGCTGAAGGTCGTCGGTCAGTCCATGATCGAGGCCGCCATCTGCGATGGCGACTTCGTGGTGGTCCGCCAGCAGAATGTGGCCGAGAACGGCGATATCGTGGCCGCCATGATCGATGGCGAGGCCACCGTCAAAACGTTCAAGCGCACCGGTTCCCAGGTGTGGCTGATGCCGCACAACCCACTGTTCGAGCCGATTCCGGGCAATGACGCCCAGATCCTCGGCAAGGTCGTCACGGTTATCCGTAAGGTCTGACCGTGCCGGATTGTCGTGACCCGGCGCCCGCCCGCAGACCGGGCGCCGGGTCACGACATTCTCGGAATCAATTCATCACGCCGTTCCAGACCGCATGCGCGCCGGAGTCGCCGACGCGATAGGTCTGCACGGTGGCCGCGCCTCCGGCCGCCACCGCCAGCACCGCCACGACCGCGACCACGGCTCGCCCGAGCGGTTTACCCTGCCCCTCCCGTACGTGTACCAGCACCACGAGTGCGGCCGTAATCAGCAGGGGGACAACGAAATACAGCATCTGTCCGCCCAGGTGCACATGTTTGTCGATCGCGGGTGTGGAGCCGAGTCGCTGTTGAAGCCATTCCCCCGCCTCGATGGTCACCGGCGTCAATGCCGTCACCAGGACCGCGAGCGCCGCGGTCGGCCAGATGAATCTGCGCCGGGCCGCGGGCCACAGCGCGCAGACGATCACCAGCGTCGCAGTCAAGGGCACCAGCACGACAATGCCGTGGACGAGCAGGACGTGGACGGGCAACCCGCTGACTGACCACATGAATTCGGCACCCTTGTTCGACAATCGTCTATTGGTACCAGAACAACGGGGTGCGACCGTCCACGGTTCGACCGCGGAATCACCGCACGCGACCCGACTCGCGCCGCGCGCCGGATCAGGCGCGCCGGATCAGAGCAGTTCGCCCGGTCCGGGGAGGTTGTCGACGATCGGGCCGGGCTCGCGGGTGATGCGCTGGGTTTCGGCTTCGACACGGGAGATCAGCCGGGTGGTCTCGTTATCGGCCGGGGGTGCGGCGACCGGCGAGAGCAGGACGGTCTGTTCATTGGCGTTAGCTGTCTCGAATACGCCGGGCGGCGGGATCGGGCGCAGAAAGCCGAGCATTTCGTATTGTGCGCCGATGGTCATGGCGGCCGAGGTCTTGTCCTGGGAGATGAAGCCCTGATTCGGGCCGATCACCCGGCGCAGCGAGTCCAGCCAGCGATGGTCCAGGACCCGGCAATCCGCCCACGGGAAGTACTCCATACCGGTGCGCAGATAGAAACGGTCACCAATGCGGCCGTGTCGCAGCAACTCCAGCAACCAGGCGTCTATCCGATTGGGCTGGGCATTTCGATAGATACGGGTGTAGGGGTCGACGGTGGCACTGGCGAACTCTCCGAACGAGTTCAGCAACTCCACCGGAAACTCATCGACTCTGACAAAACCGACGACATCAAGACCTTGCAACTGCTCGGGAAGTTGCGCGGCGATCCTGCGCTCGTCATGCAGTTTGAACTTCCTGTTGATGTTCTCGGTGCGCATTTGTCTCCGATTTCCCGCCTGTACTGCCGGGAACCCTAGCATGAACCCAACCGTTTCAGACCAAGTTGGTCACTTGGCCATTTCATACCCTGCTCGCACTCCCGCTATGACTCCGCAATCGCTCTGTGCACTGTTGGTGGACGGTTTCCCGGCCGGTGGCGATCAGGGCCGATAGCGTCCGGCGATAATCTCGCCCTGGGTGCGCAGTGCCGGATTCGAGGTATCCCAATAGTTGCCGTGCGCCCAGGGATCGATCGGGAGTTCACGGAGCAACGGCAGATTCAGGGTCGCGCCCGCGGAGCCGAAAACCGTTGCGCCGAAATCGGGATCGGCCGGATCGACACCATGGATGAAATGTCCGAATTTCGGGATGGGGTCGGCCGGATCGGCGGTGGCGAAGACGTGTTCGCGATTGTGTGCGGGATCGATTCCGTCCAAGCGCAATTCGGTGGCGCGGTCGACCTCCACACCCGGTGAGCCGACAAAGATCACATTGTCCGCGGCGAGGGAATTGCCGTGACCAGCGGCCACACCGATAAGCGTGCTGCCGTAGCTGTGCCCGATGACGGTGTTGCGGGCGGGCAGGGCGTCGTGGGTGGCGCGCAATCCGGACTGGAATTCATTCAGCGCGGGCGCGCCGTCATCGGCGTAGCGATCGCGCAGGGCGCTGCCGAGGGCGGGCGGGGTGTCATAGCCGTACCAGGCGATGACCGAGGTGCGGGCGGTGCGATCGGCTTTCGTCGCCGCATCCAGCAGGGCGCGGGCACGGCCTACTCCCGCACCGATGCCCGCCAGCGGTGAGCCGGTGCCGGGGACGAAGGTGGCGATATTGGCGGCGGTGTCCGGATTGTTGAGCGCTATCGCGCCGTGGCCGCGATTGTCGACGGTGAGCAGAAACCGTGGGGGAAGGCCGGATTCGGGCGGGGCGAGGGCGGCGGTCGTCGCCGCGTAATCGGCGAGCCGGGTGCGGGTCCGGGTGCGCTCGTCGTCCCAGCGGCCGAGGGTGCGCCAGTCGTGCGCGGTATCGGGAAAGTTCCGCTCCCGCACCCAATCCGGATGTTGTGCGTTCAGCGTGTTCAGATCGGTGGTCGCGGTGGCGCGTAGCCGGTCGAGGTCGGCGCGGTTGTAGAAGTCCCGCGCCACCGCGGGCAGACCGTCCCGATCGCCGATCGCGGGGTCGTAGGCGAAGAGGGCGTCCTGATCCGCGGGTGTCAGCGAATCCCACAGGGCCGCGAGGGCTTTCGGTTCTTCCGGCAGGAAGGCATCGCCGTCGAGAATCGCTGTCACCCGGTCGTCGCGGCGCGCGCCGTACGGGTCCGTGCGTAGGCTGATCAATGCTTCGACCGCGGCGGCCAGGCGCGCGCCGACGCGCTGATCGGTCTCACCCGCGTAGTCCAGCAGCGGCAGCAGGCGTGCCTGCAGGACCGCTGCCTTCGCGTCGAAACACCCTTGGAGGACGAGATCCAGTACGCCACTACCGGTATCGGCCCGCGGGGCGGCCACGGTGCCGTCCTCGGCGATGACGCAGCCGTTGGCGGTCGCATCGCGCTCGATCTCCCGGACGAGCGCGCACAGCTGCGCGAGCGATGAGGCATCGGCGAGCGCGTCGGCGATATCGACCATCGCCGCGCCGATATGGTTCGCACTCCACTGCGCCGCCAATGCCCGCAACTCCCCCGCCGTGGCCGCCGCCCCCCGCCAGCCGAGCACCACCGCATCCATCCGCCGTGCCACCGCGCGCATGCCATCGGTGAACCGCCGATTCGCCTCCACGACGGCGTCACTGGCAACACCGGCGACCTCCGGATGCCAGCCGCGCACCTGCGACATGGTGGCCCGACCCACCCCTCCTCCTCCCGGCACCACAAGATCTCCCGGCACCACAGGATCTCCCGGCACCACAAGATCTCCCGGCACCACAGGATCTCCCGGCACCGCGACGACTCCTGGCACTACGGCAGCTTGCGGCACCATGACGGTTTCGAGCAGCACGGCGGTCCCGGGCGGCCCAGCTGCCCGCGGCCACCTGCCAGGCGGCTGTTGCACCGAGTTAGGGCAGCCCGCGCGTGTACCTGTCGAGTTGGTTGCCCAGCGCCGCGTCTACCTCTTCGTAGGACTTCACCCCGTGCTCGACCACGCCCGATAGCGAGGTCAGCCGATCGGCGAGATCGCGAAGGGCCGCCACAATCGGCTCACCCGCTCCGGCGGCGGCCGAGCCGATTGCCGAATTGGGCATGGAGCGGGCGACTTTCGCGATCAGATCCACCGGATCGATACCGGCGATCGTCTCCGCCTCGACGCGTACCGCAGCCGCCATGACGCGCAAGGCTTCCAGGTCGGCGCGCAACATATCCCCCATGAGTTCCCCCTCTGTCGAAGTCCAACGATAGATCGCGAAGCGGCCGTGGAGGTGGCGCGAATCGAGAATGTGGATAAACGATTCGCTATCCACAGGCGCGGCTCCGCGGATTCGGATGCGGTGCGGCTTCGCACTTACCGTGTGGATCCCGGCCAAAGCACGCCGGGAGGACGAGGGACGCTGCCTGAACGCCGGGGTGCCCAGCCCCGGTGTCGAGGGCACCGCCGGTATGGCGGGGCGTAGCCCAAGTCGCGGGGCACAGCTCAGTCACGCGGCGGAGCCCATGCCACGCGGCGGAGCCCTTATCACGCGGCGTAACCCCCGTATCACGCGGCGTAACCCCCGTATCACGGGGGTAGCCCGTTTGACGGGGTCTCCGGCCGGAAGACGGTTGGTGTCAGGCGGATTCGCGGTCTCGGCGGGCGGCTTCGCGGGCCAGGGCGCGGTCGCGTTGTTCTTCGAAGCGGAGTACGTCCTTGGCCAGGTGGTCGAGGTGGGTGGCCAGGGTTTCCCGGAGTTGGTCGCCGCGGGCGGTGAAATCGGTGCGCTCGAAGATGTTCCATTTGCGCAGGATGGGGAGCAGGACGTCATCGAGGTGCTGGCGGAGGTCGTAGATGCCGTGTTTGGCGATCAGGACGCTGTTGCGGCGAAAGTCGGGCATGCCCGCGCCGGGCATGCGGAAGTTGAGGATGACGTCGGTGATGGCCTGAAGGGTGTCGTCGGGGGCCAGGTCCAGGGCGGCGGCGCAGATATTGCGGTAGAAGACCATGTGCAGGTTCTCGTCGGTGGCGATGCGCGCGAGCATGCGATCGGCAATGGGGTCCTCGCAGACCCTGCCGGTATTGCGGTGCGAGACACGGGTGGCCAGTTCCTGGAAGGTCACGTACGCCACGCCGGGCAGCACGCTGTGATCGCCGGTGCCGGTGGGATCGTCCACGCCCTGCGAGACGCAGATCATCCGGGCGTTCTCCAGGGCCACGGGGTCCACGCCGCGGGTGACCACCAGATAGTCGCGAATCGCTATGCCGTGCCGGTTCTCCTCGGCGGTCCAGCGGTCCACCCAGGTACCCCAGGCGCGGTCCCGGGAGAACGCGTCCGAGATGAGCCGGTGATAGGAAGGCAGATTGTCCTCGGTGAGCAGATTGGTGACCATGGCGGCGCGGGCGACCGGGCTCAGCCTGGATTGTTCGGGCTCCCAGTCGATTCCGCCCATGGCGGCGAAATTGCGGCCCTCGCTCCAGGGCACATAGTCGTGCGGATGCCACTCTTTGGCCAGGGAGAGATGCCGGTTCAGATTGTCCTCGGCAACCGGCTCGAGTTCGCGCAATAGCTCCAGCGATGTCATGGATTTGCCCACGGTGGTGGTCCCGTCATAGTCCATTGGCGGCCGAATCCCTTGTCCGCGAGCCTACCCGGATCACGGGCCGATAACCGTGGCTCGCAACAAGACGACCGTTCCGCGAAGCGCGCCATGGGCGGCGAGCAGGATTCCGGCAGTGAAATGGGCTGATCTCGGCCATTCGCCGAAATCCATACGCGTGCTTGACCATTCATCACCGACCGTCCCCGACCGACCGATCCGGGTGCGACCCGCGAAGATTCGTCGCGTAACCCACCCCGTACGCGCCGACGCCCGGCGCAATTACGAGCGCATTGTCTCGACCGCGCAGGCGGCCTTCGCCGGCCTATCGGGGGCGATCCGCATCGAGTACCGTTGTCCGGCAGTGCCCACCGTTGTGCCGGAATGCGGATCGCACCCTCCCCGAGCGCGTTAATGTCGGTCATCAGGTCCGCGATTCACTCCGCAGCACGACATCCGCGACACCACAAGGAGAGCCGATGGCCCCGGCCGTTCCCGCAACCGCGAGAAAGGCGCTCCCGACCGTCATCTGCACCGCGGTGGTCATCGCCGCCGCACTCTGGCAACACGAGACGGTAGCCGCGGGCATGCGCGCACTGCTCGCCGCCGATCCGGGCTGGCTGGCCCTCGCGCTCCTGGCCACCCTGGGACTCTGGCCCACTTCGGTCTGGATGCTGCGCGGCTCGATTCCCGCCGAACCCTCGTCGGCCCGGCTCTTCGCACTGCAACTCGCGGTACCGGCCATCGGCCTGATCCCGGCCGCCTCACTGCTGATCCGGCTGCGCTTCCTGCGCCGCGAGGGCCTGAGCCACAGCGCCGCGGTCGCCTCCATGACCCTCTTCGGGTTCGCCGCGCTGGTGGTGCGCATACCGCTGGTGGTCATCGCCATCCTGGCCACGCCGAGCCTGATCCACCGCACCAACGGACAACCGCCCTGGCACGATCTGGGCCCGCGCGTGTCCGCGTGGTGGCATCGGACCACCGAGAACAGCTGGCACGCGGCCGGATTGGTGGCGATCGCGGTGCTGATCGCCGGTGCGCTGCTCGCGGCCGCCACCCTGCTTCTGCGCCGCCGGCTCGCCGGGCGCGGCGGCTGGCGCGGCCTGGTGCACCACGCCCGCACCGGGCGCGCCGATGCCGAGTTCGCCTGGAAATCCGTGGCCGCCACCGCACTTCGGCCCGGCCGCGCCGCGCTGCTCTGGCTCTGCGCGCTGGCGCAGCCGCTGCTGATGGTGGTCGCGCTCTGGGCGGTCCTGCACGCGGTGGGCGCGGGGCTGAGCCTGGCCGACACCTTCGTGGTGCAGTTGGTGACGGTCGCACTGGCCCCGCTCATGCCCTCTCCCAGCGGTGTCGCCTCCAAGGAGATCACCCTGGCCGCCGGGCTCACCGCCCTCGCGGGACTCACCGGCGGTGTGGCCGTCGGCGCGGCGCTGGGCTTTCGGCTGCTGACCTTCTGGTTCCAGATTCCGCTGGGTCTGGGGTCCTTCGCCTATCTCAATCACCGCCGCGCCATCTGACGGCGCGGCCTTCCCGGGCTCCCCGCGGCCCGGTTAGCGGCGGATCAGACCAGCGTGCACTCGATGGTCGAGAACTTGGCGACACCGCGCCACGACGTCTGCGCCTGCCCCTTGGCCGCACGCATACCTCCGCGCGCGCTGACCGACACCGTGGGCAGCTGCGCGCCCGCATAGTCCTGTCCGGTGCAGGTGTAGTCGATCGACACACCCGGGCCGTGCGGACTCGCCTGGGCCGGTGCGGCTCCGATCAGGGCGAATGCCGGCGCGACCGCCAGCACCGCGACGGGCACACCCATCCACAACCTCGAATTCACAGGCATCTCCTCACGCACAATCGGGGCAAGCGGTAAACAGCAGCCGAATTCTCGCATGCGGAACCGGACCGCGCCCCTCGGTCGAATGATCTCGGGGCGCGTGCACCGTTGCGACGAGCCCCGGCAGCAACAATCCGGTGCGCGCGTAGTGACCCAGATGGTTGGTGCCGAATTGCACGTCGAAGCCCTGGGCGGTGCGAATATTCTTGGGCAGCGCCATGACTCCCGCATTGTTCACCAGGAGGTCGATCGCATTGTGGCGGGGGTCGAGGTGATCGGCGGCGCGGTGGATCGAGGCCAGATCGGCCAGATCCAACGGCAGCACTTCGGGTTTGGGACCGGTCGCGCCCGCGCTCACCTGCTCCAGCGCGGCGGCGGCCTCGAGTTCATTGCGGCAGGCCATCGGCACGTGCACGCCCTTGGCGGCCAGGGCTTCGGCGGTGCGCAGACCCGGTCCGCTGTTCGCACCGGTGACCACCGCGGTCTTACCCGTCTGGTCGGGGAATGTCGTCGACGCTCCAGGGTCGCGGTAGTGGTGGGAGCCGCGCCGTACGGGTCCGGGCGGAGAGCACTTTGGCCATTCCGTTCACCCTCCTCCGGAATTTTACCGTCTGAGACAATCTACTCGAACGTGTTAGGCTGCGACAGTTCCGGCGGCAGGCGGCCGCCGATGAGGAGATCGATTCGAGGGGGCCGCAGATGACCGGCGACCAAACCGACTACGGCACAGCGATCGAGCCGCAACCCGGACAGTTCGAACAATTCCCCCGACTGCTGTTCGCGGAGTTCGCGGCCTGGGCCGGACCCCGGCTGCACCGCGCCGGGAAGCTGCTGCGCGCCGAGTTCATTCGCGGCGTAATCGGCTTGGCCGCATTGGGTTTCGCACTCATCGCGGCGGCCTACGGCACCGTCTACTTCCTCCGCTTCCTCACCGAACTGCTGACGCGGTGGATGCCGCGGTGGGCGGCGTTGCTCAGTACCTCCGGCCTCCTGCTGATCCCCGCCGCGGTCGCCGCGCTCTTCGGGTTGTGGCAGCTCCATCGCCTGCGCAGCGTGCGCGTCACCGCCGCGGTCGCGGTCCGGGCGGGCAGCGCCGCCCGCTCCTTCGCGCACCGAAACCGGCACGACGGCACCGAGTTCCGGCCCTCCCGTCGCATCGAGAAGGAATAGCACCATGCTCACCGCCGTCATTGTCGCCGTCGTGGTCATCGTCGTCCTCGGTGCGCTCGGTGCGGGCGTCATCGCCCTGCTCGCGCGTGGCTGGTCCCGGGATGTGCTGGCCGGGAAGGGTTTCCGGACCGAACCGCTGTCCTCGGATCGCATCGACGACTACCTCGCCGACAAGGGCGCCTTCACCGTCACCGCCACCCGCGAATTCGCGGCGCCGCCCGCAAAGGTCTGGGATGCGTTGCAGCTCACCGGGACCTTCTCCTGGCTACCCCTGGTCAATGGGATTCGCTATCAAGACCAGACGCGACGCGAGGGTGCGCTGCGCACCTTCGACGGCACCTTCTTCGCGGTACAGGAGCGAGTGGTGACCCTGGCTCCGCATCGGCGCATGACCACCACCGGCACCAGGATCTCGCTGCCGGTCCTGGTCGAATCGTTCGCGCAGGACCATCAACTCACCGAGACCGCCGACGGCACCGCGCTGGCCTGGACCATCGCCTTCCGGCCGCGTATCGGCGCGTTCCTGCCGCTACGCTGGGCAGCCCCCTTCGTACGACCCTTCGCCTCCTACGCCCTGAAAGGGCTCGACACCCGCCTCTAAGGCTCCAGCTTGCGCGCCAGAGTGTCGTCGATGCGGGACAGCACGACCGGGCGGCTGAGGCGGGCGCGCAGCCCGGTCAGCCTGTCCGGCTTGATGACTCGCGCCGCCAGGCGCGCACCGCCGGGTGACACCCGGATCGCCAGATACAGCGCCCGCGCCTCAATGGGCGTGGGCACCACGGCGGGATTGCGCGCGGCCGCCCATGCCACGTCGGCCACGTCGACCGCGTAAGTCGTTGCGTCACCGCCGAATGCCTCGATGGACTCGGCGGTCCGCACCGTGCGCGCCTTGTCGATATCGGCGGCGATGACCATGGCCTTGTTTCGCGCGAAGCGCTGC
Source organism: Nocardia acidivorans NBRC 108247 (assembly GCF_001625085.1). Classification (GTDB taxonomy): domain Bacteria; phylum Actinomycetota; class Actinomycetes; order Mycobacteriales; family Mycobacteriaceae; genus Nocardia; species Nocardia acidivorans. The sequence goes on along the minus strand of NZ_BDAW01000063.1, from coordinate 16,278 downwards.
GCCACGGCGCGGCCGATACCGGTGCCCGCACCGGTGACGACCACGACCCGATGCTCGAAGTCCGATATGAGATCTCCTGATTCCGTGGCTGCGTTCCCTGCGATTACTGTCCCAGACAATGTACACTCCAGCGCATCAGCGCATCAGCGGATGAAACCCTTCCACCCGGAGATCGCCTTGGTGACCGGCGCGGGCAGTGGTATCGGTCGCGGCACCGCCAAGGCCCTGGCCGCGCGCCGGGGTCACCGTGATCGTCGCCGACATCACCTTCGCCGCCGCGAAAGATACTGCGGTGCTGATCTATTCGTCGGGTGGACGGGCATTCCCGTATGCCCTGGATGTCGCCGATCCGGTCTCGCCGGCGGCCCTGGCCGACTACGTGCGGCGGGTGCACGGGGTGCCCGATGTGGTGGTGAACAATGCCGGTTTGCAAACCTACTGGGAACCACCGGAATACGATGATCCGCCACCGCCCATCCCACCGAGGAGATGAATATGGCACAGCGACCCCCCACCCCGGCCGAGCCGCCCACCCGCCGCAATCTGCTGATCGTGGCGGCCATGGCGGTCACGGTGATCGCCGCGCTGGTCGCCGCCGCGGCGATTGTCGCGGGCTGAACGGGGGCGGCCCGCACGGGGCGGTGGCTCAGACGGCCCCGTTCAAACCGCCTCTCGCGCAGCGCTTCCGGGGCTCTCCGCATCCAGGCCGACCAATTCGTCGAAGCGGGCAACCACCTTCTCGTGGTACATCCCGAACAGATCCTCGAACAGCGACAGCTGCGCCTCGGACGGGCCGGTCCCGGACTCCCACACCGCCAGCAGCGCGCGCCACACCAGCACGTGCAGATCGGGCGAGACCGCGAAGAAGGCCCGCACCGCCTTGGGCACCTCGAAGAGCATCTCGCCCACCGAATTCAGCACCGCGCGCCGCATACTGTGATCCAGATCGGTGAGAAGGTCTCGGACCAGGCCGATTTCGATCTCGAGCAGGCGGGCGTAATCGGGTTCGTCGGTGCGCGCGAGGGATTCGAGCTCATCCACGGCCGCGTGCAGGGCGCGGGTGTCGGCCCCGGCCTCGAGTTCGGTGTAGTCCAGCAGCGCCTCGAGCACGATGACCCGTTCCGCGGCGACGATATCGCGGAACATATCCGAGGCCGGGCCCGGTTCGGGCATGGACAGCCGGAAGAGTCGTCGGTAGACGTCCAGGCCGCCGGTCCGGCGGACATCGCGCACGGTGAAGCCGCGACCGCGGTGCGCGTCGACCAGTCCATAGGACTCGAGCCGCCCCAGCACCAGTTGTGCGGTGGCCCGGTTCATCTCGAATTCCTCGGCGACCTGGCGCACCGAAGGCATCAGATCACCCGGTGCGTACACCCCCGTGGCAACGCGGCGCGCGAGTTCGTCGGCGACATCGGCGACGACCGTCCGGGCACCCATCTGTCACCTTTCGACAACTTTCGGATACGTCCCAGACAGTTTATGCTCTCGTATGCCAAACTGCACGTGCGCGCACCCGCATCGTCGCGTGCCGCGCACACGATGAGGTGAGCACATGACCGAGCGGCGAATCAGCAGTCGTTCCAGGGGTACCGGCGGCACGCCGCCGGTTCGGACCGCGGTTCGCAATGCCAAAATCGCGTCACTGCCCATCGCATTCGCCGGGCGGCAGGCGGCCGGGGTCGCCAAACGGGCGCGCGGGAAATCCGCGGCCGAGGTCGATCAGGACATCCAATTGCGCACGGCCCGGCACATTTTCGAGGTGCTCGGCGAACTCAAGGGCTGCGCCGCCAAACTCGGGCAGCTGCTCGCGCTGTACGAACTGGCGCTGCCGCCGGAGCTGGCCGAACCGTATCGAAAAGCCCTGGCCCAGTTGCAGGATTCCACCCCGACCATGCTGCCCGGCAGTGTGCACACCGCCATGGCCGCGGAGATGGGCGCGAGTTGGCGACGGCTTTTCCGGGAATTCGACGATCGGCACGCCGCGGGCGCCTCCATCGGACAGGTGCATCACGCGGTATGGCGGGACGGCCGGCAGGTTGCGGTGAAGATCATGTATCCGGGCGCGCATCAGGCGGTGCTCGGGGATCTCGAGCAGCTGCGGCGGCTCTCCGTCCTGGCGACGGTGTTCGTGCCCGGGGCCGATGTGCCCGCGGTGACCGAGGCCATCTGCACCAGCGTCGCCGAGGAGCTCGACTACGCCGCCGAGGCCGAACATCAGCGGGTCTTCGCCGCCGCCTTCGCCGATGATCCGGATTTCGTTGTGCCCGAGGTGGTTACGCAGCACGGAGATGTCATCGTCAGCGCCTGGCTGCACGGGACGCCGGTGACGCGGATCATCGAATCCGGTGCGCCCCAGGAGCGCAGCCGGGTCGGGATGCTGATTCTGCGGTTCCTGCTCTCGTCATGGGCGCGCACCGGACTGCTCTACTGCGATCCGCATCCCGGCAATTTCCGGGTGCTGCCGGACGGGCGGCTCGGGGTGGTGGATTTCGGGGCCTGTGTGGACTGGCCGCAGGACGGATTCACCGAATTGGTCGTCGAGGTGGTGGAGACCGCGCTCAACGGCACCGTCGCCGATCTGGACGCGGCGCTGCGGCGGCACGGATTCGTCGAGCCCGGTCGCTCCTACGATGTCGAGGCCATTGCCGAGGGCATCGCGGTGGTCACCGAACCGCTGGCGCAGAACGGGTTTCGCTTCACCAACGAGTGGCTGCGGCGGCGGGTGCGGTATGTGATGGATCCGCGGCTGAGCAATGCGCATCGGCAGATGACCATTCCCGCGTATGTGACACCGTTCGCGCGGGCGCTGCTCACCGCCATGGGCGTGCTGTGCGCGCTGGACACCGCCGGGCCGGTGCGCGGTGAGTTCGCGCGCTGGTTCCCGCAGTTGGCCCCGGCCTTCGAGCGCTATGACAATCACCGGTCCCAGCCCACCGATCTCGGACTGGTGCGCCAGTTGCGGGCCACCGCGCCGGTTCGGCCTTTCTCCGTGGTGAGCTGAGACCCCATAGGGTCACTCGGGATCGGGCATAGAACGGTTCTATGGATCCATCGATTCATGGCCGGTACCGGGGACTTCGGCGGCGGCCGATGCTGGATGCATGACCACACTGACCTTCCGCCCCGGTGCCGACGCCCAGTCACCTGCTGTGGAGTCGCGGGCGGCCGCGCCGTCGTCCGGTGTGGTCCGGCCGCAGCCCGCACCCGGCCACGCCCTGCGCGGGCTCGCGCCCAACTGGTTCGCCGTGGTGATGGGCACCGGCATCATCGCCAATGCCGCCGCCACCCTCCCCCTGCAATTCCCCGGCCTGCGCGGGCTGGCCACCGCCGTGTGGGCGCTGGCCGCACTGCTGCTGATCGGACTCTCCGTCGCCTGGGCCGCGCACTGGCGGCGGCATCCCGAGGTGGCTCGTTCGCACGGCGCCAACCCCGTGATGATGCAGTTCTACGGCGCTCCCCCCATGGCCCTGATGACCGTCGGCCTCGGCACCCTGCTGCTCGGCGGCGAGGTGATCGGCATATCCGCCGCGGTCGCCGTCGACTGGGTGCTGTGGAGCACCGGCACCGTCCTGGGCCTGATCTCGGCCTGCGCCATCCCCTTTCGGATGATCACCCGCCACAATTTCGACGCCGATGCCGCGTTCGGCGGCTGGCTCATGCCCGTGGTGCCCCCGATGGTCTCGGCCGCGACCGGTGCGATGCTCATCCCCCACACCCCTGCGGGCCAGCCCCGGATGACCCTGTTCTTCGCCTGTCTGGCCATGTTCGGCCTGAGCCTGATCGCCGCCTTCATCACCATCACCATGATCTGGTCCCGGCTCCTGCACCACGGCCTGCCCGCCGCGGGCATGGTGGCCACCGTCTGGATCGTGCTGGGCCCCCTCGGCCAATCCGTCACCGCCGCAGGCCAACTCGCCACCGTCGCCGATACCGCCCTGCCCGCCCGGGAGGCAGCCGGACTCGACGTCTTCGCCCTGCTGTTCGGCGTCCCCACCTGGGGCTTCGCCATGCTGTGGCTGGGCATCGCGATCGCGGTGACCGTGCACGCCCGAAAGTCCATGTCCTTCAATATGACCTGGTGGGGCTTCACCTTCCCCCTGGGCACCTGCGTCACCGGCAGCACCGTGCTCTACGCCCACACCGGAGCCGCCCTGTTCGCCGTGGCCGCGGTCGCCCTCTTCGCCCTGCTGGTCGCCGCCTGGGCCGCCGTCGCCGCCCGCACCCTGCACGGCGCGGTACACGGCAACCTCCTGCGCCCCGCGCACTGACTCGAACCGGCGATCGGAAGCGGCCTCGGCTACTTCCGATCGTCGTTGGGCGTGCGGCGGATCATCGGGTGATGCTCCGGGTCCGAGGCGTGCGAGGTCAGATCGATCCACTACGAGGCGGTGCCGCCCTGCACCCGGATCAATCGCGGCCCGACCGCCGCCAGCGCGTCCTGTAAGGCCGGTTCGTGCCATTGCCGGGCACGGTGACGGCGTCGGGGCATCGAGCGGTGAGATGATCCGCTCAGCGGCAGATCTTGGTGGCCACGTCGGCGGGGACGCCCATGTCGGTGCAGTGCAGGGCGCTGCCGAGATCGACCGGCTTCCAGCCGCCGTCCGCTCCCACGTAGTGGAACAGGACCTGGGCTCGGTTGACGGTGTTGTTGTGAGTACCGCTGTGTGCCATGGCCCAGTCGCCGGAGCAGTCGATCTGGTCCTCCAGTTCGATCGGCTTGGCCAGGCGGGACTCGATGTCGGTGCCCTTCAGGGCCGCCAGCAGGATCGATTGGGTGACGGGGCAGACCGGTGGGGTGCTGCCGGAGTTGGGATCGGTTGCCCGGGTGGGGAAGTCGCGGTCGGGGGTGACCGTGTGGTTGTCCGAGCCCAGGGTGAGCGTGACCACCACCGGGCCGCCGGAGGGGCAGCAGCTGGCGTCTTGGCCTGCGAGCCAGCGGTATTGGACGCGTACGCTGCGATCGGAGGAGCCGACCACCGAGGTGTAGGCGGTCCAGTGCTGTGTGGCGGTGCCGAGGTACCCGGCGTGGTTGAACAGCATGACGTGCCAGGGGGAACTGGCGGTGCCGCGCGGGGTTCCGGCGAGCACCCACAGCAGGGCCGGGCAGGAGCCGAGTGCGGCATCGGTTCCGCTGTCGGCGTAGAAGCCGTCACCGCCGACATTGGGGCCGAGTCTGCCCAGCGCGGCGGTGACCACCGGGGAGTTCAGATCGACGCATTTGCCGTTTCCGGCGGTCGCGGGGTCACCGTTGCCGGTGGGTTGCGTGGCTCCGGGGGACTGCTGGGTCGGCTGGGTCGCCGAGGGCCGCGCGGAGCCGGGCGGGGCCGCGGTGATCGAGGACGATACCGACGATCCCCCCGGCGCGGGCGTGGTGCCGCCGTCCTGGCAGGCCGTCGCCAGGGTGACCGCGGCGACCGCGGCGATGATCCCGGTCAGGCGTCTCATGTGCGTCCTCTCGACTCGGCACTACCCGTGTGTCGCGTCCGAGGCGAAAGGCGTTGCAACCCCGAAATTATGGGCACGGCCGGAGGAGATCTGGCGAGCGGACCGCTAACTATTTTTATGAAACAGGTATCTTCCAGAAGGTTGCCGGGTTAGGTTCGCCTTCGCCGGACAATCGGCATTGTGGTTATCGGAGGACACCGTGGAATTTCTAGGCTCCATCGCCGGGCTCGCCCAGATGGTCATCGGCACCATCCTGGCCAACACCGGATCGGGTGGTTCCGGCTCCGGCTGGTGAACGCGCCGTTCGGCTCGCTCGCGGGCGAGCCGAACGTTTTCCGGATCGATTCCGGTGCGCTGTAACCCCGGGCGCTATCTACTGGAAGACGTGAAAATGCGTCTTCGGCGGATGCGGGGAGCAGCGATTCATGGTGCGGCGGGCGGCGGCTTCGCGCGCGGGGACCGAGACCGGGCGGGGGCTGCGGCTGGTGTCCGGTGAGGGGTACTCCGGATGGGAAGCCGTCTATCGGGACAATGTGGGGTGGGTGTACGCGTTGATGATGGGGAAGGTCGGAAACCACGCCGACGCCGAGGATTTGACGGCCGAGGTGTTCACCACCGCGCTCGAGCCGCTGCGAATGTCGGCCACCGTGCCCGAGGTGCGGGCCTACCTGCGCGCCACCGCGCGCACCGTCCTGGCCAGGTACTGGCGTACGCGCATGGGCCGCGCGATCACCACCATCGATGACGATTTCGTCGATCAGCCGGTCGAGACCGCCTCCGACGGCGTGGCCGAGGGCAAGGTGCGCGCGGTACTGGCACGATTGCCCGACAACTATCGGCGGATACTGGAGCTGCGCTTCCTGCAGGGTCTGTCGGTGCGCGATGCCGCGCGGGAGCTCGGCGTCACCGTGGCCAATGCGAAAGTGTTGCAGCACCGGGCATTACAGCAGGCGGCGCGGGAGAGTGCGGGAGGTGCCCGATGAGCGGGCGCGAGGTGCGACGGTATGTGGAGGACCTGCTCGGCGGGCGGCGGCCCCGGGGATTCCGGCCCGACGCGGCCGAGGCCGAGGAAATGCGCACGGCCATCGAACTGCGCGCGGCCCGTACCGGCGGCGATACACCCAGCGAGGAGTTCCTGACCGGGCTGCACCAGCGATTGGCGGCGGAAATCGATGGGGTGGAACAGGATCCCCCCGCGCGGGACGGCACCCGTCGCCGCGATGTGCTCATCGGCACCTCCACCGCGGCGGCCGCGGCCGCCGTCGCGGTGGTGGCGGAACGGTCGCTGACCGATCATGCCGAGCCGAATTCCCCTGCGGCGCAATCGACCCTGGCGCCCAATACCGGATCCTGGCGGCCGGTCGCCGCGAGCGCGGATCTGCCCGAGGGCGGCACCGTCGCCTTCGATATCGGCGCGGTCAACGGATTCATCCGGCGCGCCAACGGTATAGCGGTCGGCGTCTCCGGCGTCTGCACCCATCAGGGCTGCAAACTCTGGCTGGACGCACCCGCGGATCGGCTGCGCTGCCCCTGCCACTCCACCTCCTTCGCCACCGACGGCAGCGTGCTCTCCCATCAACTGCCCATCTCCCCCGCCCCCCTGCCGATCCTGCGGGTCCGCGAAAATGACGGCGCCATAGAGGTTTTCGCGCCGACCGTGTAACCCCGCCGCCTATCTGTAGATGAAGGAACCCGCGCCAGCGGGTGCACGCATCTTCCAGACAGGACCGCAATCATGAGACAGATCCGCAGTCGGCGGCGGGCGGCGCTCGGCCTCACCGCTGTCGCGACCACCCTGCTGGCGGTGAGCGCCTGCGGTGGCGGCAAGGCCCCCGAAGCCACCGCCCCCACTCCCGTCTTCGCCTCCGGCACAGAGACTCCCGGCCTGGTTCCGGGTGGTGCGGGACCGGCCATGCCCGGCATGCAGGGCACGTCCATGCCGACAACGGCGTCGGCGGGCGCACCGGCCGGCCCGAACGCCGTCACCATCGACAATTTCGCCTTCGCCCCGGCCAGCCTGACCGTACCGGTGGGCACCACGGTCACCTGGACCAACCGCGATGAGGAGCCGCACGATATCGCCGCCGGGGACGGCGGCTTCCATTCGCCGAATCTCGGTGCGGGAGCGAGGTATACATTCACATTCAGCAAGGCTGGCACCTTCACCTACGTGTGCTCCATCCACCCCTTCATGCACGGCACCGTGGTGGTGACGCCATGACCGAACAGGATCCGCAGACCATGAGCCGCCGCCAGCTCATGCGGCACAGCGCCTGGTTCGGCGCGGCGGTCGGATTGGCGGTGGTCGGCGGTGAGGTGGTCTCGCATATCGCGGGCACCGCCGCCGCCGCGACCGACCGGCCCACCCTGCGTTTCGCGCAGATCAGCGACAGCCACATCGGCTTCACCGGCACCGCGAACGCCAATGTCACCGATACCTTCACCGAGGCCATCGGACAGGTGAACGCCCTGGGCTACACCCCCGATTTCGTCATCCACACCGGCGATCTGACCCATCTGGCCACGCCCGAGCAGTTCGACCAGGTGCATCAGATGATGGACGGTCTGCACACCCCGCACGTGTTCACCGTTCCGGGCGAACATGATTCGAGCGATGACGGCGGGCAGCGCTATCGCAGCGTCTTCGGGCGCGGCACCCGCGGCGACGGCTGGTACAGCTTCGATATCGCCGGGGTGCATGTGATCGGCCTGGTCAATACCTTGAATCTGCAATCGCTGGGCCATCTGGGCACCGACCAGTTGGAGTTCGTGCGCAAGGATGTGGCCGGACTCTCCAGTGACACACCGATCATCGTGTTCAGCCATATCCCGCTGTTCGCCATGTATCCCCAATGGGGCTGGGGCACAGACGATGCCACCCAGGCGCTGAGCTATCTGCGCAGATTCAGCTCGGTCACCTGCCTCAACGGCCATGTGCACCAGCTGTTCACCAAGACCGAAGGGAATATCACCTTCTACAGCGGCACCACCACCGCGTACCCGCTGCCCAAGCCCGGCGACGGCCCCGCGCCCAAGCCCGTCACGCTGCCCGCGGGCAAACTGCACGACGCGCTCGGCATCCGCGAGGTGACCTTCGAACGGGGAAAGCAGATGCTCGCGATCAAGGACCAGACGCTGAAGTGACATAACAAGTCGATGACGGTGTGCGGTTCCGCGTCTCGCCGCAGTGCCGGAGAACGAATGCAAACGCAAGATGATCTACTAGGCTGGGCAGTAACAAGATGGAGGGAGAGCCTGTGCCACTCCACCGTTTTCGATCATCGGCGGGCGCATGTCTCATGGCCGCGCTGATCGGATTGATTCCGGCGTGCTCCTCCTCCTCGACGCCCAATGGCACACCCGTACCGGATACGCCGGTGGCACCGGCCATCACGCTCACCCCGGCGCAGGGGGCGAGCGAGGTGGACCCCTCGGCCCCCGTGGAGGTGAGCACCAGAAGTGGTGTGCTCACCGCGGTCTCGCTGACCAATGACGAGGGCCGGGCCATCGAGGGCACCTTCACACCCGACAAGACGGCGTGGAAACCCAATGTCCAACTCGGTTACGGGCGCACCTACACCCTCGAGGCCGAGGGGATGGCCGTCACCGGCCTCACCGGACCGGTCACCTCGACCTTCAGCACCATCCAGCCCGCCAATCAGACCAAGGTGTACCTGAACACCACCGGTGGCGAGGCGCTGGCCGAGGGCGGCACCTACGGGGTCGGCACGGTGATCGTGGCGCACTTCGACGAGGACATCACCGATCGCGCCGCCGCGCAGAAACGGCTGATCGTCAAGACCGATCCGCCGGTCGACGGGGTCTGGTACTGGATGGACAACCGCAATGCGCACTGGCGCCCGCGCGACTACTACCGGGCGGGCACCAAGATCAGCGTGGCCGCGAACATCTACGGCGTGCAGGTCGGGCCTGGGCTGTTCGGGCAGGAGGACAGCAAGGTCGACTTCGTCATCGGTCCCGCGCACGTCTCCATCGCCGATGACAACACCCATATGGTCGATGTCTTCGAGAACGGCAATCTGATTCGCTCCATGCCCACCTCCATGGGACGCGGCGGCAGCGAAACCATTGCGGGACGGACGATTACCTTCTGGACCCAGCCGGGCGTCTACACGGTGATGGACAAGGCCAATCCGGTGATCATGGACTCCTCCACATACGGGCTGCCGATCAATTCCCGGCTCGGCTACAAGGAGGCCATCGGCTGGGCCACGCGCATCAGCACCGACGGCATCTACCTGCACGCGCTGGACTCCACCATCTGGGCGCAGGGCAGTCAGGACGTCTCACACGGCTGTCTCAACCTGAGCTCGGAGAACGCGCGCTGGTTCTTCGACTACGCGTTGCCGGGTGATGTGGTGGAGGTGCGCAATACCGGCGGTGCGCCACTGGAGGTCTGGCAGAACGGTGACTGGGGCGTGCCCTGGGACGAGTGGGTCGCGGGCAGCGCCAAGTAGTCGCGCGACAGGTGTGGATCCCGGCCACAAGCATGCCGGGATGACGGGAACAGTCGAAACCGGCGAAGCGGTAGCCCTGGACGGTCCGCGGCCTCTCGACGCTGTTCGGGGATTCCATTTGCCGCTGTACATGCTTCTAATTTGACTGAGATTTCAGTTTTTTCTGCGTAGTGTCGGCGTCGATTTCAGCTGGTCAGGGCAATCAAGCAGGCTGATCAAGCAGCGATGCATCCGGCCTGCGGGATTGACTGACTGAAAATTCAGTTCCAGACTGGCTGCACGACCGTCCCCGATTCAGGAGCCAAGAACAGCTATGAGTGAGCCGGATTTCGTCCTCGCCACCGCCACGACCCCGCCGCCCTCGTACGCCCGGATGACCGAACCCGAGCGCACCCCGCTGCGGGTGGGCCTGGTCCAGCACCGCTGGCTGGCCGATCCAGCACAGCTGCGGGAGCGGCTGCGCGCGGGCATCGGGCTCGCGGCGGCACAGGGCGCACGTGCGGTATTCCTGCCCGAACTGACCCTCTCGCGGTACCCCGCCGACGTGCCCGCCGCGGACAACCCTGGCGCCACCGCCGAGGATCTGCTGACCGGCCCCACCTTCGAATTCGCCGCGGCCGCCGCCGCGGAACACGGTGTGCTGGTGCACGCCTCGCTGTACGAACGCGCCGAGGGCGCGGACGGGCTCGGCTTCAATACCGCGATCCTGGTCGCCCCGGACGGTGAATTGCTCGGCCGCACAAGGAAACTGCATATTCCGATCAGCGCGGGCTACTACGAGGACACCTACTTCCGGCAGGGTCCCGCCGAGGAATCGCATCCGGTGTACCGGCCCGAGGCGCTCGACGGCGCGGCGCTGGGCCTGCCGACCTGCTGGGATCAGTGGTTCCCGGAGCTGGCGCGCGACTACTCGCTGGGCGGGGCCGAGATTCTGGTGTACCCCACCGCGATCGGCTCCGAACCCTCCATGCCCGGATTCGACACCCAGCCCATCTGGCAGCACGTGATCGTCGGCAATGGGATCACCGCGGGCACATTCATGGTGGTGCCCAATCGATTCGGCGATGAGGGCAGCGTGAATTTCTACGGCTCGTCCTTCATCTCCGATCCCTACGGCCGCATTCTCGTCCAGGCCCCGCGCGATCAGGCCGCCGTGCTGGTCGCCGATCTGGATCTGGCCCAGCGCGCGGATTGGCTGGACCTGTTCCCGTTCCTGACCACCCGCCGCCCGGACACCTACACCCGGCTCACCGCACCGGTCAAGCTCGATCAGCCGTACGGATCGGTCGCGTCATGACCTGGCGCATGCCCGCGGAAACCGCTCCGCAGGAACGTATCTGGATGGCATTCCCGCCGCTCGGGGCGACCGCCTTCGCGGATGAGCGGTCGGTGCACGAGGCGCGCACCGCGTGGTCGAACGTCGCGCATGCCGTCCTGGAGTTCGAGCCGGTGACCATGGTGATCGACCCCGCCGACCGCGCGGCGGCTCGCAAATATCTGTCCGCCTCGATCGAATTGCTCGAAGCGCCACTCGATGACGCCTGGATGCGCGATATCGGCCCGACGTTCGTATTCGACGAGGCCGGAACGCTCGGCGCGGTCGACTGGACCTTCAACGGCTGGGGCGCGCAGGAGTGGGCGAGCTGGGAGCGGGACCGCCATATCGGCCGGTTCGTGGCCGAACACGCGGGGGCCCAGCTCATTTCCTCGGATCTGGTGAACGAGGGCGGCGGCATTCATGTCGACGGCCAGGGCACGGTGCTGGTCACCGAGACGGTACAGCTGGATCCGGGCCGCAATCCCGGGATCGACAAGGCCACGGTCGAAGCCGAGCTGCGCCGGACCCTCGGTGTGCGACAGGTGATCTGGCTGCCGCGCGGACTCACCCGGGACAGCGAGCGCTTCGGGACGCGCGGGCATGTGGACATCGTCGCGACCATTCCCGAACCCGGTGTGCTGCTTGTGCATTCGCAGCGCGACGGTGCGCATCCGGACGCGGCGGTGACGGCGGATCTCATCGCCGGGCTGGCCGAGACCCGCACCTGCGAGGGATCCGCCTGGCGGATTGTGGAAGTGCCCGCACCGCGGGTACTTCGGGACGACGAGGGCTGGGTGGACTACAGCTATATCAACCACCTGGTCGTCAATGGCGGTGTCATCGCCTGCGGCTTCGACGATCCCGCCGATGCGCAGGCCCGCGCGGTGCTCGCCGATGCCTACCCCGGGCGCACGGTGGTGAGCGTGGACGCGCGGGAGATCTTCGCGCGCGGCGGCGGCATCCACTGCATCACCCAGCAACAACCCGCTGGGCTAGCATGACGGCAGATCAGAAGGGGTGACGGCGAGCGGTGAAGGACAGTAGCGGGCCGAAGCGGCGCGAGGCGATCCTGCGGGCCGCCGCCACCGCGATCGCCGAACGCGGGGTGCGCGGGCTGCGGGTCAGCGATGTGGCGGAGGTGGCGGGAGTCTCGCCCGGACTGCTCTACTACCACTTCAAGGATCGCGACGGTCTGCTCGCGGCGGCGCTCGCCTATATCAATGACCGCGCCCGCTCCTACCGCACCGCCACCGATCCGGGTGACTCCGCGCGCGAACGCCTCATCCGGCAGGTCCTGGACGAGATCCAGGATCGGCCGGAGGTGCGCGAGAACTCCCTGGCCTGGAATGAACTGCGCGCCTGCGCCGTCTACGAACAAACCCTGCGCGCACCGCTCACCCGCACCTCACTGCGCTGGACCGCCGAGATCGCCGATGCCATCCGGCTGGCCCAGGCGCTCGGCGAAATCGCCGACACCCTCGATCCGGATCATCTGGGCGGTATCGCGACCGCCCTCACCGAGGGCCTGTCCTCCCGCTGGCTCTCCGGCGAGATCAGCACCGAGCAGGCCCGCACGCAACTCCGCACCGCACTGGAAGCACTACTGCCCCAGCCGATTTCCCAGGGGCGGGGGCGGCGCAGCGCGGCCACGCACGGCTGAGCGATCCTTGTCATCCGGCGGCTGTGCGGCCGGGTCTCCTCCGACCCGCCGAGGACCCCGGCCGCACACATGCCGGGATGACAGGGTGGGCTCGAGAAGGCGGGTCAAGCGCATCCGGTGAGCGGGGACACGCGTTTCAATCGGGGTCGTCGGTCACGGCCGTGTTCCACAATGGGGACGTCGCCCATGGTCACCGCGTTCCAGGGTCTGCTGACCGGCGAGAACCCGGGGAAGCTGAGTATCAAGGTCTCGGATTGAGCTGCGCCGTAGGGGTTCTCACTTCATGGCCGCGATATACGGTCGCAACCCGAGGGTGATGTCCACGCACGCCCCGAGCAGCACATCGCGCTCGGTGGCGTCGGGGGCGCGCCGCAGCAGGAGCCGGGTGCCGAGGATGGGCGTGGACAGCGGCTGCCCGGCGCGATCCCACCAGAGATAGGTCTCATACAGATCATCGGCGATCTGCCCGAGCGTCCAGCCGCCCGCGGTGCGCACCACGTCGAGTCGGCCGAACTCCTCACCCATGCGATCGAGAATCCGCAGCCGGAACAGCTCGGGCGTCCTGGGGTCGTCGGCGGGCACGAAATGCAGCAGTGTCCCGGCGGTGGAGCCGACGGCCGTGGAGGTTTCGGCGCGATCGATAGTGCCGATGGACGTGCCGTCCGCGCGGCTGAGCACGGTCGGCGCACCGTCTTTGGAGTGCACCCACACCACCGACCCGTCGGCGTAGGTGATCCGATGCTTACCGGTGCCGCCGTTCTTGAAGCCGAAGAGTACGGCCATCTTGCCGCCGAATCCGTCGCCCGCCCCCTGTACGCCGACGGCCAGCGGATCCCCCGGCCCAGCCTGGAAGGTGATCTGCAGGGCATTGGAGACTTTGTGGACGACCCGACCTTCGATCATCATCGAGTCGCCCCGCGGGGCTGACATTGGTCGATGGTAAGCCCACGATCAGGTGCGCGGACCCGGTTTCAGCAGGCGGCGTGGCGGTGCGCTCAGTTGCCGTTCGGATGACCGACGACGGCCAGCGCCGTGGTCCAGTCCGCGGCGATGGCGCCCTGCGCGTCGGTGAGCGCGACCTTGCCGGAGCAGATCAGGCTGTGCAACTGGTTCTCCACCCGATCCTTGGGATTGGCGGTGCCCGCTCCGGGCTTGTGATCCGGTGACGGGGGTTCGACCCAGAGATTGCGGGGATCATTCGGGTCCCCGCCCAGCTCGAGCGAGATCAGATGGTCGTACTCGGCATCACGCGGATCACCGGTGAAGGCGTAGGACTTGATATTCGCCTCTTTCTCGCGAGAGGTGATGTTCGAGTCCGGCCGAATCGAAGAGGTATAGCCGGATTTGCAGATGGTGTCGGCCAGATTGGCGGCGGTCACATTCGGGTTGGTCGCCCCCGGGGTGCACGTCGGGTCCGGAAGCGGTTGCCCATCAGCGGATTTGCCGAAGTGGCAGGTACCCGGCGCGGGCTGGGGCTGCACGGTGTAGTGCCCCGGGCCCGGACCGACCGGTACGGTCACCTGTTGCTGTTTCGCCGGCGGCGAAACCACCTGTGCCACATGGTTCGCCGGATGGGTCGAACACCCTGCCGCCACCCCCAGGGCCAATAGAGCGGTTATCAGCCCTTTGTACGCGTTCATAACAATCCTCTGATCCCACAGCGAAGACTTCAATTGTGCGCTATCCCTTGGGAACACGCGCAACATCGACATGCGGGGCGGCGGGCACCGGTCCGATGGTCCTACCACACGGGAGGCGTCGCATCGAGATTGTCTCGGCCGAGGAGGAACTGTGCTCGCGCACAGCTCAATTCGGTCAGTCCTGCCCGAGGGCGCTCGAATAGGCGGCAAATCAGGCCAATTCGATCGCCGGACTATGTCCGTATTGTGCACGGCAACAATTCTGGACGGTACGATCACTTGCCATGAACACCTCGAACACCCTGCCCGGAGGGTTCGTGGCACGCGCCAGCACCGCACTGCTGGAGCGCATCGACGATGTGGTCGACCGGGTAGCAGCGGAAATCGAACGGGCCGAACCGGTTTACGGCAGCCTGCACGCGGTGACGCGGGAAGACCTGCGCCGCGCCAACCGCGCCAATCTCGAAGCGATCCTGGGCCATCTGGCCGGACGCCGCGAAGTGGGCATCGCCGCCCCGCGCAGCACCGGCCATCGCCGCGCCGAGACCGGAGTCCCGCTCCCCGCGGTACTGCGCGCCTATCGCATCGGCTCCGGCGTGGTCTGGGACGAACTACTCGCCATGGCCGGGGACGATCCCGTGGCCAGCCGCGAACTCCTCGATATCGCCTCCCACGTGTGGAAACTGGTCGACGACTATTCGCAGGCGCTCACCGACGGATATCAGGAGACGGTCGCCGAACAACTGCGCCGCGACGCCCGCGCCTACGATGCCGCCCTGGACGCCCTGGTCACCGGGCAGGTCGACGGAGCCCGACTATGGGAGTTCGCGCGCACGCTCGGCCTTCCCGCGCAGGGGTCCTACGTGGTGGTCGCCTCCACCACCGGCACCGCGGCCGCGGAGGCGCTCCCCGGGGTGGATAAGGGCCTGTCCATGCTGGGCGTCTCCTCGGCCTGGCGGGTGCGCGCCGACAGCCATATCGGAATCATCGCTCTCACAACACGTTTCACCGAACCGCGACTGCGCGCGCTGCTCACCGAGCGCAGTGTCGGCCGGGTCGGGATCAGCTCGGCGTTCGGTGCGCTCACCGACGCCTCGACGGCGCTGCGGCAGGCCGAATTGGCCTGTGCGGCAACACAGCCCGGTTCCCATCAGGTGATCGGCTACGACGACGCGCTGATCCCGGTGCTCCTGGCCGGTTCCCCCGAGGTGTCGAGCGCCCTGGCCCGCTCGGTCCTCGGCCCCATCCTGGCCCTGCCCGACCACGATCGCGAGGTCCTGCTCGAGACCATGCGCACCTGGTTCGAAGAGGACGGCGAGGTCTCCGCCGTCGCGGCCGCCCTCTTCTGCCACCGCAACACCGTGCGCTTCCGTATCAACCGGGTAGCCGAACTCACCGGCCGCCGCCTCACCGACCCCCGCGCCGCCACCGAAATCCACCTCGCCCTGGAAGCCCGCCGCATCCTCGGCGACCCGGCACCAACCCACTGACACAACCGAATTCACCGTCGGCGGCCCGAGTAGTCAACCCGGGCCGCCGCTTACGGCTCGGGACAGGTTCAGTGCGGAAGTTTCGTGGTGATCGCGGCGGGTACCGGGATGCCTCGGCGCAGGAGGGCCGCGGTGCAGGCGCGCGCCGGGAGTGCCCGGTAGGCAGACGATTTCGCGGATCGGTTCGGTTGCAGGTGACGCAGGGTGTCGGCGAGTCCGGTGGGGACGGCGGTGGTGGGGACCAGGG
>NZ_BDAW01000062.1 GCF_001625085.1 Nocardia acidivorans NBRC 108247 | reverse complement strand
CGAATCCCGCGCCCGCTCCGGCCCCCGCTCCGGCCCCCGCTCAGGTGCGCACCCCGCAGACGACCCCGGCTCCGGCCTCCAACGCCGCCCCCACCACGGGTGCGCCGAAGGCCGCGAGCACCGATGAGGCCAAGATTCTGCGCGGACCGGCCGCCGCCATCGTCAAGAACATGTCGGCATCGCTGACCATCCCGACCGCCACCAGCGTGCGGGCCATCCCCGCCAAGCTGATGATCGACAACCGGCTGGTCATCAACAACCACCTCGCGCGTACCCGCGGTGGCAAGATCTCCTTCACCCATCTGCTGGGTTACGCGATCGTGCAGGGCATCAAGTCCTTCCCGAATATGAACCGGCACTTCGCCGAGGTGGACGGCAAGCCGAACTCGGTCACCCCGGCGCACACCAATCTGGGTCTGGCCATCGACCTGCCCGGTAAGGACGGCAACCGCACGCTGGCCGTCGCCGCCATCAAGAACACCGAGGACATGACCTTCGCGCAGTTCCATACCGCGTACGAGGACGTGGTGCGGCGCGCGCGCAACGGCAAGCTGACCAATGACGATTTCACCGGCGTCACCATCTCGCTGACCAACCCGGGCACCATCGGCACCAATCACTCGGTGCCGCGGCTCATGCCGGGTCAGGGCGCGATCATCGGCGCGGGCGCCATGGAGTACCCGGCCGAGTTCCAGGGCATGGCCGATGAGCAGCTGGCCGATATCGGCATCGGCAAGCTCATGACGCTGACCTCGACCTACGATCACCGCATCATTCAGGGCGCGGAGTCCGGCGACTTCCTGCGGACCGTGCACAACCTGCTGATCTCGGACGAGTTCTACGACGAGATCTTCCACGGTATGGGTGTCCCCTACGAGCCGGTGCGCTGGCGCAAGGACATCAAGGAACGCGGTATCGACAAGTCGACCCGCGTCCAGGAGATGATCACCGCGTACCGCAACCGCGGTCACCTCATGGCCGATACCGATCCGCTGCGGTTGGTGCACGACAAGTTCCGCTCGCATCCGGATCTGGATGTCACCCAGCACGGCCTGACCCTGTGGGATCTGGATCGCGAATTCAATGTCGCGGGCTTCCACGGCCAGGAGCGCATGAAGCTGCGCGATGTGCTGTCCATCCTGCGCGATGCCTACTGCCGACACGTGGGTGTGGAGTACACCCACATCCTGGATCCCGAACAGCTGCACTGGATTCAGGAGCGCGTCGAGCAGAAGCATGAGAAGCCCTCTGTCGCCGAGCAGAAGTACATCATGTCCCGGCTCAATGCCGCCGAGGCGTTCGAAACCTTCCTGGCCACCAAATACGTTGGCCAGAAGCGCTTCTCGCTCGAAGGCGCGGAGTCCGTCATTCCGATGATGGACGGTGTCATCGACCAGTGCGCCGAGCACGGGCTCGACGAGGTCGTCATCGGCATGCCGCACCGCGGTCGCCTGAACGTGCTGGCGAATATCGTCGGCAAGCCGTACTCGAAGATCTTCACCGAGTTCGAGGGCAATATGAACCCGGCCGCCACGCACGGCTCGGGCGATGTGAAGTACCACCTGGGCGCGCGCGGCACCTACATCCAGATGTTCGGCGACAACGACATCGAGGTCTCGCTGACGGCCAACCCGTCCCACCTCGAGGCCGTCGACCCGGTGCTGGAGGGTCTGGTTCGCGCCAAGCAGGATCTGCTCACCAAGGAAGACCTCGTCACCAAGGGCGAAGAGGCGCGCAGCTTCTCGGTCGTGCCGCTCATGCTGCACGGTGACGCGGCGTTCGCGGGCCAGGGTGTGGTCGCCGAGACGCTGAACCTCTCGGGTCTGCGAGGCTACCGCACCGGCGGCACCGTGCACATCGTGGTGAACAACCAGATCGGCTTCACCACCGCGCCGGAGTACTCGCGTTCCACCGAATACTCCACCGATATCGCGAAGTTCATCGGCGCGCCGGTGTTCCACGTCAACGGCGATGACCCGGAAGCCTGTGTGTGGGTTGCCAAGCTGGCCGTGGACTACCGTCAGCGGTTCAACCGCGACGTGGTCATCGATATGATCTGCTACCGCCGCCGCGGCCACAACGAGGGCGACGACCCCTCGATGACGCAGCCGAACATGTACGACGCCATCGACACCAAGCGCTCGGTCCGCAAGGCGTACACCGAGAGCCTGATCGGCCGTGGCGATATCTCCATGAAGGAAGCCGAAGACGCCCTGCGCGATTACCAGGGACAGCTGGAGCGGATCTTCAACGAGGTGCGCGAGCTGGAGAAGTACGTTCCGGAGCCGTCCCCGTCGGTCGAGGACGAGCAGAAGATGCCGACCACGCTGGTCACCGCGGTCGACAAGACCGTGCTGCAGCGCATCGGCGATTCGTTCGTGAACGTGCCCGAGGGCTTCAATGTGCATCCGCGCGTCAAGCCGGTCATGGAGAAGCGCCGCGAAATGGCGTACGAGGGCAAGATCGACTGGGCCATGGCCGAGTTGCTCGCCTTCGGCACGCTTATCGACGAGGGCAAGGCCGTCCGTCTGACCGGTCAGGATTCGCGTCGCGGCACCTTCTCGCAGCGGCATTCGGTGATCATCGACCGCAAGACCGGTGGCGAGTACACCCCGCTGCACAACATCGGGTCGAAGAATCCGGGCTGGTTCGCGGTGCACGATTCGGCGCTGTCCGAATACGCCGCCGTCGGTTTCGAATACGGCTACTCGCTCGGCAACACCGACGCACTGGTGTTGTGGGAGGCGCAGTTCGGTGACTTCGTCAACGGCGCGCAGACCATCATCGACGAGTTCATCTCCTCCGGTGAGGCCAAGTGGGGCCAGCTGTCCGAGGTAGTGCTGCTGCTGCCGCACGGTCACGAGGGCCAGGGCCCGGACCACACCTCCGGCCGTATCGAGCGCTTCCTGCAGCTGTGCGCCGAGGGTTCGATGACGGTGGCGGTGCCCTCCACCCCGTCGAACTACTTCCACCTGCTGCGCCGGCACGCCCTGGACGGCATCCGCCGTCCGCTGGTGGTCTTCACCCCGAAGTCCATGCTGCGCAACAAGGCCGTGGTGTCCGAGGTCGAGGACTTCACCGACAACAAGTTCCGTTCGGTGCTCGAGGAGCCCACCTACGAGAGCGGCGACGGTGATCGTTCGAAGGTCAAGCGCGTGCTGCTGACCTCCGGCAAGATCTACTACGAGCTGGTCGCGGAGAAGAACAAGAACAAGCGTGACGATGTCGCCATCGTGCGCGTCGAGCAGCTGTACCCGATCCCGAAGTTCCGCCTGAACGAGGCGCTGGAGGGCTACCCCAACGCCACCGATCTGGTGTGGGTGCAGGAGGAACCGGCCAACCAGGGCGCATGGCCGTTCTTCGGCCTGAACCTGCCGGAAATCCTGCCCGCCCGCTTCGCCAAGCTGCGCCGCATCTCGCGTCGCGCCATGTCGGCCCCGTCCTCGGGTTCGTCGAAGGTGCACGCGGTGGAGCAGGCCGAGATCATCGGCGAGGCTTTCGCCCCGACCGTCTAGGTCGAACCTGCCACGACGCCGGGCCGGATTCCCTCGCGGGAGTCCGGCCCGGCGTCGTTTGTCCCCTCGCTGGCGCGTCGAGTCCCGTCCGCGTGAATCCGGCACTCCTAGAGTCGAATTCATGAGATCGATCAGTACCGGGATTCAGCTGGACGCCCCGCCCGAGCAGGTGTGGAAGGTGTTCAGCGATTTCCCCGCCTACGGTGAGTGGAACCCCTTCATCCGCGAGGCGCAGGGCACGTTGGCCGTGGGCGAACGGCTGAATTTGCGGCTGTACCCGGTGAGCGGGCGGCCGATGACGTTCAAACCCGTTGTGCTGGTGGCCGAACCGGGGCGGGCGGTCACCTGGAAGGGCATCGTGCTGGTGCCCGGCCTGTTCGACGGCACACACAAGTTCACCATGGAAGCTCGGGACGGCGGCACCTATTTCACGCAGGCCGAGGATTTCGGCGGACTGCTGACCCCGTTCCTGGGCAGTACCATCACCGGCACGATAGCGAGTTTCGAGCTGCTGAACGCGGCCTTGAAGAAGCGGGTGGAACAGTGACCACGATTCAGCCTTCGATCAACGCGACCGTCCTGAAGAGCCTGCTGCACAACGGAATCGTGCATCGGGCGCTGGCGCTGGCGGTGGCGACCGTCGTTCTGCTCGCCGTAGGCCAGCCGACCTGGGTGCCCTACGCGGTGAGCCTGTACGCCATCTGGAATGCCGCCGCGGTCACCCTGAACGCGGTGAAGGCGGCCTCGAACGCGCGGTGACGCCCGGTTCAGGCGGCGCGCCGGAAGGCGTCCGGGGTCTGCCCGGTCCAGCGCTGGAAGGCGCGCCGCAGGGTGCGGTGGTCGGTATAGCCGAGCCGCCCCGCGATGGATTGCAGCGACAGTCGGGTGTCGCGCAGCAGGCGGGTGGCGCGGTCGAAACGCACCGCCTCCAACTCTTCTCGCCAGGTGGTGTCGTATTCGGCGAGGCGGCGCTGCAGGGTGCGCGGGCTCATGGCGAGCCGGTGCGCGACCTCTTCGAGGGAGGTGCCGCGGCCGTGGCTGTCGGCCAGGGCCTCGCCGATGGCGGTGCGGAAGCTCTCGCGCCAATCCGGCACGGGGCGGGCGCTGTCGAGGATCGAGCGCGCGTACATGCGCATGACGCGCTGTAGCTCCGGATCGAAAGGTCTTGCGGCGGGCTCGGATTCGGGATCGAGGAAGGTGAGCCGATTCCCGCTCTGCCCGAAGTGGATATTGCCGGTGCCGAACACCTCGCCGAGATGATCGTGGCGCTGCGGCGCGGCATGCGCGAAATCGACTCGTACGGGCCGTAATCCGTCGCCCTTGGCATCGCGCGCCCGGCGCAGCACCAGGCCGAGCGCGTACTCGTTGATGGTGCCGTCGACCTCGGTGCCGGTGTGCAGGTTGTCATGTCCGACCGTCAGCCGCGGTCCGTCCTCGACCACCGAGATCCGGGCCGTCGGATCGCAGATGACGCTCAGGTACTCCCCCGCGTCGGCGAAACCCGATGCCAGCGTAGGCCCCGCGGTGACCAGGTAGTCCCAGACGTGCAGCCGCCCGCGATCGGCCGCGGCGATGGCCCGCGGTCCCCCGCCCACCGGATCCGCCGCCCGAATCAGCTCCCACACCCGCAGCAGCGAGGAGGTGGGGAACCGCATCAGATCATCGTCCAGGGCCGGACCGCGCACCCCGTCGATGAAGGCCAGCTCGTGCTCAGGCACCCCCGATTGCTCCGCAACCCCCAACAACAACCGCATCACATGCGAGGCCACAGAATCCCTAACCACCGCGTCAGCCTATCGAGCGGTTTGCTGTCCGTCTGCCCCTGAATCCTCCGGTATGCCAAGGGTTTCGGTGCGCCCCGGGCGCGGACTTGCCCCCAAGATGTTCCACGTCGTATATTCCACGTGGAATATTTGGAGCGGAAGAGGGAGACCGATATGACGGGCAAGCAGGCGGGTGTAGCGCTGACGCCATTGGCGATCGCGGTCCTCGCACTGCTCGAGGAGAAGCCGATGCATCCGTACGAGATGTATCAACTCCTGATGACCCGGCACGAGGACGAGTTGGTGAAGATCAAACCCGGCTCGCTCTATCACACGGTGGCGCGACTGGCGGAGCAGGAACTGGTGGTGGCCGAGGGCACCGATCGCGCCGGTAATCGCCCCGAACGCACCACCTATCGGATCCAGCCGCTGGGCCTGGCGACGCTGCGCCTGCGCATTACGGAAATCCTCCGAACTCCCGTAAAGGAGTACCCGCTTTTTCCGCTCGCTCTGGCCGAGGCGCACAATTTGCCGGTGCACGACGTGATCGCTCTGCTGCGCGAACGCGCCACCTGGGTGGACGGGCATATCGCCGAATTCGAGGCGTTGCGGGAGTGGACCCGTTCCCGCCGGGTGCCACGGCGCTACTGGATGGTCATCGAATACCTGCACGCCATGAACGTCACCGAATCCCGCTGGCTGAGCACCCTGATCGCCGACCTGGAGAGCGGGGAGCTGGTGTGGACCGACTTCGACCCGCAGACCGGCGCGCGCATTCCGGATGACGACGACCAGGATCGCCCCGGCGCGGATTGGGGCGCGGGCCTCAGCGGGGCGGACATGGCCGCCGTCCGAAAGGGCGTGACCCCCTGACCAACCGCGAAAAACCTTTCCGCACACAGACTTTCACCACGAGATAGGAAACCACTTCCATGCCCGCTCCCCGCAATCCGTGGCTGGCGCTATACGCGCTGGTCGTCGGGTTCTTCATGATCCTGCTGGACATGACCATCGTCGCGGTGGCCAATCCGGTGATCAAAGAGGATCTGAACGCCGATATCAACAAGGTCATCTGGGTGACCTCCGCGTACCTGCTCGCCTACGCGGTGCCGCTGCTGGTGACCGGCCGGCTCGGTGACCGCTTCGGGCCCAAGAACATCTATCTGATCGGTCTGACCGTCTTCACCCTCGCCTCGCTGTGGTGCGCCATGTCGAGGAGTATCGAGATGCTGATCGCGGCCCGCGCGGTGCAGGGCCTGGGCGCGGCGCTGATGACCCCGCAGACCATGGCGGTCATCACCCGCACCTTCCCGCCGGACAAGCGCGGCGCGGCCATGGGCCTGTGGGGCGGCGTCGCCGGGCTGGCCACGCTCGTCGGCCCGATCCTGGGCGGCGTGCTGGTCGACTGGAAGGGCTGGGAGTGGATCTTCTATGTGAACGTCCCGATCGGCATCGTGGCGTTCGTGCTGGCGGCCTGGCTGGTGCCGTCGCTGGAGACCCATCAGCACAAGTTCGACTTCGTGGGCGTCGCGCTCTCCGCGATCGGCATGTTCCTGCTGGTCTTCGGCATCCAGGAGGGCGGTACCCGCGATTGGGACGCGCTGATCTGGCTGATGATCGCCGGTGGTCTGATCGTGCTGGCGCTGTTCGTGGTCAATCAGTCGCGCAATACCGGTGAGCCGCTGGTGCCGATGAGCTTGTTCAAGGATCGCAACTTCTCGCTGTCGAGCCTGGCCATCGCGGCCATGGGCGCGGCGATCACCGCGACCTTCGTCCCGTTCTACTTCTTCCTGCAGCAGGTGCACGGGATGTCGCCGACCAGGTCGGCGCTGGTGCTCGCGCCGATGGCGATTCTGACCGGCGTCTTCGCGCCGATCATCGGCAAGATCTCCGATCGGATGCCGCCGCGCGTACTGCCGACCATCGGTTTCGCGGTCTTCGCCGCGACCATCTTCGGTTTCTCCGCGCTCATGAAGCCGGACACCTCGATTCCGCTGTTCCTGGTCATCGGCGGTATCGCCGGTATCGCCAATGCCTGCATCTGGGCTCCGCTGGCCACCACGGCCACGCACAACCTGCCGATCCAGCAGGCCGGTGCGGGCGCGGGCGTCTACAACACCACCCGCCAGGTGGGTTCGGTACTCGGGTCCGCGGCCATCGCGGCGCTGATGTCGTCGCGGCTGGCTGCGCAGCACCTGCCCGGTGGACCGGTCATGGAGGGCGGCGGCAGCGGTGCGGCCAAGATTCCGGCCCCGGTGCTGGACAAGATCAGCACCGCGCTGAGCGAGTCCATGATCCTGCCGGGCTGCATTCTGCTGATCGGCGTGGTGGCGTCCGCGCTGTTCGTCGGGCACGGTAAGGCCGAGGACAAGGCGCCGACATTCGAGAAGGCGGATATCGCGGGCTAGACCCTCGAACCGGCGAACGGGCCCGCTGCGCGATGGCGCAGCGGGCCCGCGTGTTCGGGCTCAGTACACCAGTCCGTACAGCCGCGGCCAGTCGATGCCGATCTCGATCGGCATATCTATCAGGGTTTCGCCGCAGGTCGGGGTGAGCCGGCGGTGCGGCCGATAGTGGCCGAGCACCAGCACATGGGTCTGGATGGTGGTCACATGGTCGCCGTCCAGGTAAACCAGCCAGTACCAGGGGATTCCGGCCTGCGCGTACTCCGCCTGCTTATCGGTGGTGTCGATGCGCTCGGTCAGCGGTGACACCACCTCCACCGCGATCTTCACCCGGGCCGCGGGTAGTGCGCCGGAACCCGTTGGCGCGCAGGTGAACAGCGCGATATCGGGTCGCCGCAGCGTGAACCGCGGCAGCTCCCACAGCAGAACGTCCCGTTCGAGGCCGACGTACAGCGGTCCGTCGCCGTACCGGGCCATATGCGATGCGGCGGCGACCTCGATCATGGCGGCGATGCGGCGCGCGGCATTGTGGTGCCGGTGCGAGGCCGAATCCGCCCGCACCACATCACCGTTCACCACTTCGACCAGGCGGCAGAAGTCGCGCGGCAACTGCTTCCAGACCTCGAGGGTGATCGGTTCGGGCTGCAGGTTCTCCGCCCGCGCCCACTCCAGTACTCCGGTCATACGGTTCCGCCTCTCCGTGACTTCGGCGCACAGCTCGCCAGCCGCTGACCGTTGCGCACGCGTGCCGCCGGTCGTGTGCAAAAACAATTTCGGGCGTACCGATGAGTTACCCGCACCTCACGAAATCAGGTGTCACCTTGCCATCAAAGACCGTAGCTGTGGCTTAACTCAGCCGATTCGCACGAATCGCGAGGCGTATCCGGTCGCGCCGTCGGGCACCTCACCCGCGATATCCGCGGTCTGCACGACGCCGTCGCCGTCGGTGCTGCGCGCCCAGAGGGTGTGCGGGCCGGGGGTGGCATCCCAGTCGAAGGCCCATTGCCGCCAGGTGTCGATCGAGGGTTCGGCGGCGAGCCGCGCGGGCTGCCACTCGCCGTTGTCTACGCGCACTTCCACGGCGCGAATGCCGCGATGCTGGGCCCAGGCGACGCCCGCCACGGTAATCCGGCCCGCCGCGAGTTTGCCGCTGCCGGGCGTGTCGATTCGCGTTCCGGTCTTGATCGGCCCGCGTTCGGACCAGCCGCGCCGGGTCCAATACGCCTGTGCGCGATCGAATCTGGTGATCTCCAGTTCGGTCACCCATTTGGTCGCCGAGACGTAGCCGTAGAGTCCGGGCACCACCAGGCGCGCCGGATAACCGTGGGCGGTGGGCAGTGGTTCACCGTTCATGCCGACCGCGAGCATGGCATCGCGACCGTCGGTGAGCGCCGCGAGGGGACTGCCCGCGGTGAAGCCGTCGATACTGCGGGACAACACCATATCGGCATCGGGATGCGGACCGGCCTCCGCCAGCAGCTCGTCCAGGCGGTACCCGAGCCAGCTGGCATTGCCGATGAGATCGCCGCCGACCGGATTGGAGACGCAGGTGAGCGTCACCAGCCTCTCGATGGCCTGTCGGGAGCCGAGATCTGTGTAGTTGATGCGGATTTCGCGATCCACCATGCCGTGGATGCGCAGTGACCAGTCGTCCTTGCTGACCTGGGGAACGGTCAAAGCCGTGTCTATGCGGTAGAAGTCGCTGTTCGGCGTGAGATAGGAGGGCAGACCAGGGATTCGGAGATCGGCGGCGGGGTCCACCTCGACCTGCGGACTCGCCGGGGGCGGTAGTCGAACCTCCGCCCGCTCCCCCGAGACATCGTGCCGTCGCGCCCCGAGCACCCGTCCCACGACACCGGCGGCCGCGCCGGCGGCGAGTGCGATCCCGATACCGCGCATGACGAGTCGCCGCTCCAGCGCGATTCCCGAATCCGCTTCCGCCGCAGCCTTTTCCGCATCGCCGGTGATGTCGGTGGCGGTGACGGCAACCGCCGCGGTCGCCGCGTCGAAATCAACGATGCGTCGAATCAAGGTGCGCAGCACCATGATTCCCGCCCACGCGCCGATCAGCGAGGGCAGCGCCCAGGTCCAGGGGGCATGCGGCCGGGAGACCGCCGCGATGAGCGCGACCAGTCCGAGGACCGCGAACAGTGCCGAACCGACCGG
Source organism: Nocardia acidivorans NBRC 108247 (assembly GCF_001625085.1). Taxonomy (GTDB): domain Bacteria; phylum Actinomycetota; class Actinomycetes; order Mycobacteriales; family Mycobacteriaceae; genus Nocardia; species Nocardia acidivorans. Next base: position 48,013 of record NZ_BDAW01000062.1, on the reverse strand, counting down.
GCGGCGTACCCGCTCGACGAGTCCGGCCAGTCCGGCGACGAGCAGCGCCACCACACCCATCGAAACGAACAGCACCAGTTTGTCTTTGGTGCCGAATCGCTGAATCACCCACTCGCGCAACCCATCCGGGGTGTGATCGACAATCGTCGATCCGATCGCCTGCAGGGGTGTGCTGTCGAGGCTGATGAACACCGCGACGATTTCGGCGACCCCGAGGGTCACCGCGGCGGCGGCGATACCACCGGCTATTCGAAGTTCACGACCGGCCACGGATTCGACCCTACTGCCGGAATCGGCCCGTGCGCCGGTGCGAACAATGACATTCCGATGACGCCGGATTCCTACCGCTCGAGCGGGTTCAGCGCGGGGTGTAGCTGATCATCCACGGCACCGAGAATTTATCGGTGACCATGGCGAACGCCTCGGCCCATTCGGTCTTGCCGAGCGGCATGGAGACCTGGCCGCCGGCGCAGAACTCGTTGTAGACGCGCTCGGCCTCGGCCGCCGAGTCCACCGTCAGATTCACCATCTGGGCCCGGTTCTGCGAATCGACCGGCTGCGCTGGGGAATCCATTCCGGTGAGCTCGCTCCCGGCAATCGGCAGCGAGGCGTAGGCGATCCAGTTCTTGACCTGCTCGGGCACGTTCTCGCTGCCCTGCATCTCGCCGAAGCGGGACAGCCGCAATTCACCGCCGAAGACCGACTGATAGAAGGTGAACGCCTCTTCGGCATTGCCATTGAATACGACGCACGGGTTCACGGACGGCATATCTGCCTCCTCGATCGACTTTCCCTGTGGATGGACGATCCGCCATCCACAGGGAAAGACTTCCCGGCCTCGCCGAAGTAATCGGCGCTCGGCGCGAACTAGGAGTAGATCGCGTCCACGTCCGCGGCGTACTGCTTCATGACCACATTGCGCTTGAGCGAGAGCTTCGGGGTGAGCTCGCCGCCCTCCTGGGTCCAGTCGACCGGCAGGATGCGAATCTTCTTGATGGCCTCGGCATGCGACACCAGCTTGTTGGTGGCGGCCACGGCCTCGTTGATCTCCGCGACCAGCGCCGGGTTCTCGATCAGATGCTCGATGGTGGTCTCGGGTGGAATGTTGTTGCGCTCGCGCCACTTCGGCAGCGTTTCCTGGTCCAGGGTGATCAGCGCGCCGATGAACGGCTGCCCGTCGCCGACCACCATGACCTGACTGATCAGCGGGTGCTGGCGCAGCGAATCCTCGAGCATGGCCGGGGAGACGTTCTTTCCACCCGCGGTGACCAGGATTTCCTTCTTGCGCCCGACGATGGAGATGAAGCCCTGCTCGTCGATGGCGCCGAGGTCACCGGTCTTGAACCAGCCGTCGGCCTCGAAGGCGTCGGCGGAAGCCTCCGGATTGTTCCAGTAGCCGCCGAACACCACGGGTCCGCGAATGAGCAGTTCGCCGTCCTCGGCGACCTTGGCGCCGTGCCCCGGCAGCGGCTGGCCGACCGAGCCGACCTTGATGTGCTTGGGGGTGTTGACGCTGACGGCCGCGGTGGATTCGGTCAGACCGTAGCCCTCGTAGATGGTGACGCCCGCGCCGCGGAAGTAGTGGCCCAGGCGCGCGCCGAGCGGGCCGCCGCCGGAGACCGCGGAGTCGCACTGGCCGCCCATGGCCTCGCGCAGCTTGCTGAAGACCAGCTTGTCCAGTACGGCGTGCTTGAGCTTGAGGACCAGTCCGGGGCCGCCGTTCTGCAGCGATTTGCTGTAGTCGATGGCCACCTCGGTGGCGTAGTCGAAGATCTTGCCCTTACCGCCGTCGTGCGCCTTCTGCTTGGCGCCGTTGAACACCTTCTCGAAGACGCGCGGTACCGAGAGGATGAAGTTCGGCTTGTATTCGCCGAACTGCTCGACCAGCGTGGACCAGTCCGAGGTGTGCGCGACGGTGACGCCGGCGTCGAACGCGGCGAGTGCGACCGCGCGCGCGAAGACGTGCGCCAGCGGCAGGAACAGCAGGGATTTGCGCCCGGGCTGCAGGAATTCGCTCATGGCGTAGCGGTCCGCGGCCGATTCGGCGTAGAGGTTGGAGTGCGAGAGCATGACGCCCTTGGGCTTACCGGTGGTGCCCGAGGTGTAGATGAGGGTCGCGGGCGAGGCGGCCTTCACCTGGGCGCGGCGGTCGTGCACGACGCTGTCGTCCAATTCCGCGCCGCGCGTGGTCAGTTCGGCGATCGCACCGCTCTCGATCTGCAGCACCTCGCGCAGATCACCCAGTCCGCCTTCGATTTCGGCGATGGTGGCGCGCTGCTTCTCGTTCTGCACGACGATCGCCTTGGTGGCGGAGTCGGACAGGATCCAGCGGATCTGCTCGGCCGAGGAGCTGTCGAAGATGGCGACGGTGCAGCCACCGGCGGCCCAGATGGCGAAGTCCAGCACAACCCACTCGTAGGAGGTGGCGGCCATGATGGCGACCCGGTCTCCGAGTTCGATTCCCGAGGCGACCAAGCCCTTGGCCACATCGGTCACGGTCTTCGCGAACTCGACCGCCGTGACGTCGTTCCAGCCGCCCTTACCATCCGGGGTATTGAAGACGACCAGGTCAGGGGTCTTCTCCGCATGCCGGAACGCACCGTCCGACATATTGGCGTTCTCGGGGATGGTGTAGGTAGCCGGGACTTCGAACTCTCGCATCGCTGCCCTTCCACAGTGGGTTTACTCGCGGGTAATTTACGCCACGCTTACATGTCACACCCGGCAGCCCGGTCGAACAGGTTCTCATCGCCTGTTCGACCGGGCTTCGGGAACCGTGTCTCCCCTATCCTATGGATCGGGTTTGCGCAGGTCGAAGGGCTTGCCGCAGGAACTCGCCGAGTTCGCGGGTTATCGCGGCGGCCGGGGCAACCAGCGCGGCCTGCAACTGCGCCACATGCCAGAGACCCTCGGTCTCGGTGAATCGGGTGTCCACCCCCGCCGCGCGGAGCTTGGCGGTGAGCCGGGTGCACTGGTCGTGCAGCAGTTCGCCCTTGTCGGCCTGCACATAGGTGGGCGGCAGCCCGTGCAGATCGGCGAGCATGGGCGCGTACCCGGGGTCGAGGCCGTCACCATCGCCCAGGTAGGCCGCCGCGCAGGCGCGGGACCACGGCTTGTTGATCACCAGATCGCGGGTGCGCTCCGGAATCTCGTTCGGATCGCCCCACGGTGCGATCAGTCCCAGCGCGGCCGGGGTGATACCGTGCTTGTCCCGCAGGCGGATGGCAAGGGCCAGGGCGAGTCCGCCACCGGCCGAATCACCGGCCAGCGCAATGCGTTCGGGCTGATAGCCGAAGGCGATCAGTTCCAGGAACGCCGCCTCGGCGTCATCGAGAGCCGCCGGGAAGGGATGTTCGGGAGCCAGGCGGTAATCCAGCACCTGGATGGGGCAACCGGTTTCGCGGGCCAGATAGCCGGCCAGCGGGCGATGGGTCGCGGGCGAGCCGACGGTGTAACCGCCGCCGTGCAGATACAGCACGGTGGCGCTGTCGATCGCCGGGCCGAGCGTGACCCGCTCGGCCGGACGACCGCCGAGGCGAACCCGCTCGGCGTGTGTACCGCGCAGCGCGCCCTGCGCGGGTGCGCCCAGATCCATCAGCGTGCGCTGCACCGCGAAGGGCAGTCGCTTGTTGAGCATGAGCCGGAACATCGGATGCAGCACCGCCCGCGCGACGGGCAGCGGCAGATTCACCTGTGGCATGACTGAATTCCCTACGGCAGGAAGCGCTTCTGCACCACGGCGGAGATGCGCTGATAGTACGAACCGGTGCTGCGCACGAACAGGTCGAGGAGTTTCGCCTCCCAGCCGATCAGCACGCGGCCGTGACCGCGGGCCACACCCTCGGTAATGGTCTGGGCGGCCATCTCGGGGGTGTGCATGGCCAGCTTCTTGTCGAAGAGGCTGGCCAGGTTCTGCTGGTTGAGGCCCTCGGAGACGGTGGCATTGCGGGCCACCGCGGTCTGGATGCCGCCGGGGTGCACGCAGGTGACCTTGACGGGCTTGCCGCTCATGATCATTTCCTGGCGCAGCGCCTCGGTGAAGCCGCGCACCGCGAATTTGGCTGCGTTGTAGGCGCTCTGGCCGGGGACCGCGATCAGGCCGAACAGGCTGGAGATGTTCACGACGTGGCCCGCACCGGATTCGATCAGGTACGGCAGGAAAGCCTTGGTGCCGTTGACGACTCCGTAGAAGTCGACATCCATGATGCGGTCGATGTCCTTGAACGCGGTGTCCAGCACATCGCCGTGGTGTGCGATACCGGCGTTGTTGTAGATCTGGTTGACCTTGCCGAAATGCTTGTTCACCTCATCGGCGTAGAGCAGTACGGCTTCGCGTTCGGCGACGTTCAGGCGATCGGATTTGATCTGTACGCCGTACTTCTCGCACAGCCGCACCGTCTCGGCCAGGCCGTCGGTGTCGATATCGGAGAGCGCCAGCTGGGCGCCGCGGCGGGCCAGGTTCAGCGCCAGCGCGCGGCCGATGCCGGAGCCCGCGCCGGTGATGACGCAGACCTTGTCCCTGAAGTAAGCGTCGTTGCTCACGGTTACCACTTTCGATTGTTCGGGCCGTACCGCGATTACGCGGCGGGCCGGGCGGAAGGTGAAGTCTCGTACGCGGATACGTCGAATTTCTCGAGCAGACTGCGGAACCGGAAGGTGAAGTCCGGCCAGAGCGTGGTGTTGTTGCCGTGCTTGTCCAGATACCAGGAGGCGCAGCCGCCGGTGTTCCAGACCGCGCCGCTCAGCTTGCGCTGCAGTTCGGCGTTGTACTCGTCCTGTACATCCTTGCGCACCTCGACCGTGCGCAGGCCCAGTCGGTCGATGGTGGCGATGCCGTCCGCGATGTAGTTGATCTGCGATTCGATCATGTACACCATCGAGGTGTGGCCCAGGCCGACGTTCGGGCCGAGCATGAAGAACATGTTCGGATAGTTGTTGATGGCCGAACCCTTGTAGCCCTGCTGGCCGATGGCGTCGAAGACCTCGGACAGGGTGCGGCCGTCACGACCCGAAATGGTCTCGTACGCCGGGGAATCGGTGACGTGGAAGCCGGTGGCCACGATGATGGCGTCCACCTCGCGCTCGGTGCCGTCCTTGGTGACGATCGAATTGCCGCGGATCTCCCGAATGCCATCGGTCACCAGGTCGACATTGTCGCGGCCCAGCGCCGGGTAGTACTCGTTCGAGATGAGCATGCGCTTGCAGCCGATGCGGAAGTTCGGGGTGACCTTGGCGCGCAGCTCCGGATCCTTGACCTCGATGCGCAGCTTGGCGCGCGCCACGGTCTCCAGGATCTTCATGGCGGGCGGGAATTTGGCCAGGCCGACCACCTGGGTCTCGCGGGCGGCGTAGATGGCGGCGCGGGAGAGCGCCTGCACGCCCGGAATGTATTTGAAGGCAAGCTTTTCCGGCAGCAGGTAGGGCCGGTCCGAGCGCGGCAGCAGCCAGGGCGCGGTGCGCTGGTACACGTCCAGGTGTGCGACCTGCTTGGCGATGCTCGGCACGATCTGGATGGCGGAGGCGCCGGTGCCGATCACGGCCACGCGCTTACCGGTCAGATCGGAGTCGTGGTTCCAGCGCGCGGAGTGGAAGATCTCGCCCTGGAAGTCGTTGATGCCCTTGATATCCGGCAGGTTCGGCTCACACAGCGCGCCGACGGCGGAGACCAGGATATCGGCGGTGAAGTCGCCCTGTGAGGTCTGGATCTCCCAGCGCGCGGTGTCGTTGTTCCACTGCGCGCCGGTCATATCGCAGTCGAAGATGTGCTTGTCGCGCACGTCGTACTTGTCGGCGACGGATTGGATATAGCGCTGGATCTCCGGCTGCTTGGAGAACGAGCGCGACCATTCCGGGTTCAGCGCGAAGGAGTACGAGTACAGCTGCGAGGGCACATCGCAGGCCGCGCCGGGATAGGTGTTGTCGCGCCAGGTGCCGCCGACATCATTGCCGCGCTCGAGCACGAGATAGTCGGTGCGACCCTGCTGGCTCAGCCGGATCGCCAGGCCGAGTCCGGAGAACCCGCTGCCGACGATGATGATGCGGGAATGCCGGACGGGCCGGTTGCCGACAGCTTTGTCTGTAACCTTGCGACTCATGTATCCGAGCGTAGGGTCTTATTGAGTTCGAGTCAATAGTATTGACTCACGTTCAGTAAGGTTGTGCAGTGACCGAAGGAGCCAGCGTGAGCAAGCCCGACGCCGGAGCCAAGCGCACCCGGCTCAGCCCTGACGAACGCCGCCAGCAGCTGATCACCCTGGGCGCCCAGATGCTGCGCGAACGTTCGCTGGAGGACGTGTCGGTGAGCGAGATCGCCGAACAGGCGGGCATCTCCCGCGGCCTGCTCTTCCACTACTTCCCCACCCTGGGGGACTTCCACCTGGCGATCATCGCGCATGCCAATGCCGAACTACTGGCCCGCACCACCCCCAATCCCGAACTGCCACTGGCGGATATGCTGCGCGACTCGATCGAGCGCTATGTCGATTACGTCGAGGAGAACCGCACGCCGTATCTGGCGCTGCTGCGCGGTCCGGCCAGCGCCAGCCCCGAACTGGTGACCATGGTGAACGCCCATCGGCTCGCCCAGGTGCAGCGCATTCTCGCCGAAGCCCCCATCCCGGTGCAGGATTCGGATATGCCCCGGCTCACCCTGGCGATCCGGGGCTGGATCGCCTTCGTGGAGGAGACCACCCTCACCTGGCTGCGCGAGGCCCCCATTCCGCGCGCGGCGCTCATCGATCTCCTGGTCGATTCGCTGCCCGCGCTGGCGCTCAACTCCACTCTCGCCGCCGCCCTGCGCGACTGACCCCGAGATCCAGCACCTCCGCCAGTGCGCGCTTATCCGTTGGGCGGCAAGCTGTTTCGGGCCACTACCCGGTGACCGCCGCCGTCATGAGCGCGGCGGCGAGCCGGGTGTGCGCGCGGGTCAGGGTGCGGTACAGCTGCTCGGCCGGGGTCCATCCGCACTCCCGCTCGGGCGGACGGTCGCGGTGGCCGACCGCACCGAATTCGGTGTCAGCGCACGCTGCGATTGTTTTCGTGGAAGCGATGAATTCCGGGAGCGGGCAGCGTCAGCATTGGTGGGCGGTCGCCGCCGGGGTTGCCGCACGCGAATTCTCGGGAGTGCATATGAACGGTCCGCAATTCGATATGAAGTCGGCCGCAGGGGCGCTGGCGGCGGTGGTCGCCGGGGTTCGGGACGATCAATTGGAGCTGCCCACGCCGAGTCCGGAGCGGACGGTGGGGATGTTGCTCGCGCATATCGCCGGTTTCAGCACGGCGTTTCGGGAGGCGGCCACCAAGGAGGGCATCGGGAAGTCACAGCCTCCGAGTGATGCGGATCTCGTGCTCGAGCAGGGGTGGCGGGAGCTGATTCCCGCGCAGCTCGAGGCATTGGTCGCGGCGTGGCGGGAGCCGGGGGCCTGGGAGGGTGAGACCGAGGTGGGCGGCGTGCGCGGGGCCGCGGCGCAGATGGCGGTGTTCGCGTTGGACGAGGTGGTGATCCACGGGTGGGATCTGGCTCGCGCCACCGCGCAGGAGTACCAGCCGAATGAGGATGACCTGGCGGTGCTGTGGGAGATGGTGCGGCACACCCCGGATGCGGGCACGCCCGGATTGTTCGGCCCGGCGGTCCCCACCGGGAGCGACAGTCCGCTCTTCGACCGGGTGCTCGGCCGCACCGGGCGCGATCCACGCTGGACCGCCGAACCGTGATCCGCGGTGGACCGGCCGATAATCGCGCCGGACACCGCTTTTCGATGCCTACAGGGCGTGGGCGTCCAGCCAGGCGCGGGCCAGGTCGGCGGGATCGGCCTGGTTGTCACGGATTTGGCGGAGCATATCGGCGAGATCGGTGGTGGTGAGCTCGCCCGCCACATAGTTGAGTTTGCGGAGCTGGGTGTCGGACAGGGCGGCCTTGCGCAGAACGGGCAGCACCATGGCGGCCCGGAAGAGGTAGGCGGGGTCGGCCAGCGAGGTCAGATCGGTTCCGCCGTCCGGGAGGTAGGAGGCCGGGCCCGAGAGCACCGCGAGTTGGATCTCGCCGGTGGACAAGGCTTTTCGGGCCTCCTCCGCACCGGGGAAGGAAACCGCGTGGGTGACCGCGCAGCCGTAGACCGATTGCAGCGGGGTGATCACATCGCGCTGTGGATCCAGTGGCGCGTGCATGGGATCGAGGGTGTGCCCGGTCGCCACGCCGATCGTGAGTTCGGGGCAGAGCGGGGCCAGATCCTTCAGCGAGGCGGGCAGCGCGGTGGCCGCGGCGGCCACCACCACGGGGCGCAGATCGGTGCCGTCGGCTGGATCGCCGACCGTGAGTCCTTCCGGGAGAGCGCCATTGAGCGCCTTGTTCACATCGTCGGGCGTGCGCGCCGTCGAGGTGGAGTCGAGTGCGGTGAGCAGATCACCGGTCGCATCGGCCACGACGACGACGGTATCGGCATCGAGGGCGGCCAGTCGCGCGGACCGCGCGCCCAGTCCACCGCGCACCCGAGTCTGCGCACCGGTGCGCGCCAGCGCGCCCGCGTAGATCTCGGCGAGCAACCTCGACTGGGTGGAATCACCCGCGCCGAGGGTGAGCGCGGGCGCGTCATCGCCGCCGCACGCCAGGGTTGCCAGCGCGAGGGTGACCGCCAGCGCGGTGGACAGCAGGGCTCGCCGGGGGGCGCGGGAATCTGTGCTGCCGAACATTCGCAACAGTCTGCCGCGCCGGAGCGCCGAACCCCGGATCGGGTGCCCCCGAGCGTGTCTCACCAGCGAATTGCCCGACCGCAGCGCGGGCGCGCGGCATCCATACACCGCGGCACACCCGCAAAACCAACCCGGTGTAGGCAACGTTCTCGGGGCAAACCGGGCAGTATGGACAACCAAGTCGGTTCTCCCGAAGCGATAGCGCACCGGGAAACCGCATGCCCCCGCTCGGAAGGACGACAGTGCATTCGCTCATCACCACGCGCGCCGACGGCAGGCGCACCGCCCGCACCGTACTACGCATCCTCGCCGCCGCGGTAGCGCTGGCCGCGGCCATGGCCGCCTCCGCCTGCGGCGACAACTCCGACAATCCCCTCGGCGGTAAGAGCGACTGCGGTGGCGGCACCGACAGCCTCACCGTCGGCTCCGCCAACTTCCCCGAATCCGAGACGGTCGCCGACGTGTACGCGGAAGCGCTGCGCGCCAACGGCTTCCAGATCACCACCAAGCTGAATATCGGCAGCCGCGAGGCGTATGTGCCCGCGCTGCGGCAGTGCGCCATCAGCCTGATCCCGGACTACACCGGCAACCTGCTCCAGTATCTGGACAAATCGGCCACCGCCACCACGCCCGCCGACGTGAACGCCGCGCTCACCAAGGCGCTCGGCGATCAGCTCGGCGTCGCCACCCCCGCGCCCGGCGAGGATTCCGACACCGTGGTGGTCACCAAGGCCACCGCCGACAAGTGGAATCTGAAGACCATCGCCGATCTGGCCCCGCACTCGGCCGAGGTCAGCTTTGCCGCGCCGGCCGAATTCGCCGAGCGCCCAGGCGGTCTGCCCGGTCTGAAGAAGGTCTACAACCTCGATATCAGCGCCGCCAAGTTCGTGCCGATCGCCGACGGCGGCGGCCCGGCCACCGTGCGCGCGCTCACCGAGGGCCAGGTGACCGCCGCCGACATTTTCACCACCTCACCCGCCATCGCCGCCAATAACCTGGTGGCGCTGGCCGATCCGCAGCACAACTTCGCCCCGCAGAATGTGGTGCCGCTGTTCAACACCGCCAAGAAGAGCGACAAGCTGATCGCCGTGCTCAATGCGGTCTCGGCGAAACTGACCACCGCCGAACTGATTTCGCTCAATACCGCCGTCTCGGGTAGCGCCAAGACCGAACCCGCCGCCGCGGCCAAGGCGTGGGTGCAGGCGCAGGGGCTCGACAAGCCCGTCGGCTAGGAGGGGAAATACGGTGTCCGACATCGAATTCAGCGGAGTCAGCAAGACCTACCCGGGCGGTACGGTCGCCGTCCACGATTTCGACCTGCGCATCGAATCCGGTTCGTTCACCGTGTTCGTCGGTCCGTCCGGCGGTGGCAAGACCACCGCCATGCGAATGATCAACCGCATGATCACCCCCAGCACCGGCACCATCACCATTGCCGGACAGGATATTTCGACGCTGAACCCGGTACAGCTGCGACTCGGCATCGGCTACGTCATCCAGAATGCCGGACTGCTGCCGCACCGCACGGTGCTCGACAATGTGGCCACCGTCCCGGTGCTGCGCGGCGAATCCCGCCGCGCGGCCCGGCGGGCCGCGCTGGATGTGCTGGACCGGGTCGGTCTGGATCGCGCACTGGCACAGCGATATCCGGCGCAACTCTCGGGCGGGCAGCAGCAGCGCGTCGGCGTGGCCCGCGCGCTCGCCGCCGATCCGCCCATCCTGCTCATGGATGAGCCGTTCAGCGCCGTCGACCCGGTGGTGCGGACCGAACTCCAGGCCGAGATGCGGCGGTTGCAGGCCGAACTGCACAAGACCATCGTGTTCGTCACGCACGATATCGACGAGGCCATCAAACTCGGGGACCGCGTCGCCGTCTTCGGTGCGGGCGGAAAACTCCAGCAGTACGACCAGCCGCAGCGTGTACTCGCCCAGCCCGCAACCGATTTCGTGGCCGAATTCGTCGGCCGCGATCGCGGCTATCGAGAGCTGTCCTTCCGCAGCGCCGCCGAGGTGCCGCTGCGCGAACTCGCCACCATCACCCCCGAGGAGGTCACCGGGGTGCGGCTGCGCAAGGGCGAATGGCGACTCGTCATCGATGCCGACCGGCGTCCGGTCGGCTGGATCGACACCACCGGCGTGGAGGGTGTGCGCGCCGGGCGACCGCTCGCGAACAGTGTGGCGGCGGGCGGCTCGCTGTATCCGCCGAACGGCGATCTGCGCCAGGCCCTGGACTCGGCCATCTCCTCACCCTCGGAAATCGGTGTGGCGATCGAGGATTCGGGCGCGGTCCGCGGTGCCATCCTGGCCAAGGATGTGCTGGAACAACTCTCGCGCCAGCGCACCGCCGAGGACGCCGAGCGCAACCGCGTCTTCTTCGAGGAGGAGACGGCCAAGTGAGGTATCTCCTGGACAATTTCACGGAGATCACCGGATACGCGCGCACCCATCTGTACCTGGCGCTGCTACCGCTGCTCATCGGTCTGGTCATCGCGATACCCGCCGGGGCCCTCGCGCATCGAGCCCGCTGGCTGCGCCGCATCACCACCACCGCGGCGGGTATCGCCTATACGATTCCGTCGCTGGCGCTGTTCGTGATCATTCCGCCGCTGCTCGGCATCGCCGTCATTGATCCGCTGAATGTCGTTATCGCACTGACCATCTACTCGGTAGCGCTGCTGGTGACCGCGGTCCCCGCCGCCCTTGATTCGGTGCCCACCGAGGTGCTCGACGCCGCCGACGCCATCGGCTACACCCGCCTGCGCCGCACCCTCACCGTCGACTTCCCGCTCGCCCTACCGGTTTTCGTCGCCAATCTGCGCGTGGTGGCCGTCACCAATATCTCCATGGTGACCGTCGGCGCGCTGATCGGCGTGGGCGGACTCGGCAAACTCTTCACCCAGGGCTATCAGCGCGACTATCCGGACGAGATCATCGCGGGCATCATCGTGGTGCTGGTGCTCGCCCTGGTCATGGACCGCCTGCTGTACCTGTTCGGACGACTCGCCACCCCGTGGCTGCGCACCGGTGGCCGGCACGGACGCCGGGCGAAAGGGATTGCGGCATGAACCTTTTCCTCGACGCCTGGCACTACCTCACCGACGGCGCGAACTGGGGCGGGCCCACCGGTATCGAAACCCGTATCGGCCAGCACCTGTGGTACAGCCTGCTGGCCATCGGCCTGTCCGCCGTCATCGCGCTGCCCATCGGCCTGCTGGTCGGGCATTCGCACCGCGGCGCGGCGGCGATCGTCGGCTTCGCCAATGCCATGCGCGCCCTGCCCACCCTGGGCGTGCTCACCTTCGTGGTCCTGCTCATGGGCCTGGGCCTGTTCCCGCCGATTCTCGCTCTGGTTACCGTCGGCATTCCGCCGCTGCTGGCCGGTACCTACGCCGGTATCGCGAATGTCGATCCGGGCGTGGTGGATGCCTCGCGCGCCATGGGCATGAAGGAACGCCAGGTGCTGTTCCGGGTCGAATTGCCCAATGCGCTCCCGGTGCTGCTCACCGGCCTGCGCGCGGCCACGCTCCAGGTGGTCGCCACCGCCACCATCGCCGCGTACGTGAACCTGGGCGGGCTGGGCCGCTACATCTTCGACGGCATCGGGCTCTACAAATACGATCGCGTGCTGGTCGGAGCCATTCTGGTGGCCGCGCTCGCCCTGGCCCTGGACGCCTTCCTGGCCTTCGCGGTCTGGCTGTCCGCACCCGGCGCGGGCCGCCTGCGCCGCACGCCCCCGCCCGTCGCGCAGGCCGCACAGCCGATCGGCTGACCCATCGCGCATTGACCTCCACTGTGATCTGGGACACGATGGCAGATGGCCAGAAGCACCATCCATCAGTAGGAGGTCTGCGTGAAAGCCATGAAAGCCCGCGACATCATGCACCGCACGGCGGAGTGCGTTCCGGCGGATGAAACCCTGGACCGCGCCGCGCAAATGATGCGCAATATGGATGTCGGCGCCCTTCCGATCTGCAATAACGACCGCTTGATAGGCATGCTCACCGATCGTGACATCGTGGTGCGCTGCATTGCCGAAGGCCATGACCCGTCCCGCGTGCGATGCGGCGACCTCGCCCAGGGCACACCGCGCTGGGTCGACGCCGACACCGATGTCTCCGCGGTGCTGGAAATGATGGAGCAGAACCAGATCAAGCGCCTGCCCGTCATCGACGTCAAGGGCGGAAAACGGCTCATCGGCATGATCTGCGAATCGGATCTGGCCAAGAACGTCAGCGATACTCAGCTCGCCGAATTCGTGGCCGCGGTCTCGGTACCGCATTAGTCAGCCGTCTCTCAGCCGCCGGTCGCAGAATGACCCGTGCAACCGGGACGAATCCTTGTCATAGTTCACCGGTCAGCACGCGACTGCCCTGGTGGCGCGGCGCATACGGAAACCGATCGACGGACACCGACTCAGCGGGTCAGTGGCCGCCGATCGCCGTCCGCCGAGCCGCGCGGCGTGCGGGCGCCTCGGCTACCCCCGCCGGTCACCCACGGACCAGGCCATTGCGGTAGGCGTAGACCACCGCGTGAATGCGGTCGCGCACACCGAGTTTCGCGAGGATGCGCGAGACGTGGGTCTTCACCGTCTCCTCACCGACCCCCAGCTCGGCCGCGATCTCATAATTGCTTCGAGCATCGGCGACGAGCAGCAGGACTTCACGCTCGCGGGCGGTCAACTGCGCCAGCTCCGGGGGCTCGGCCGGTGGGGCGAGTTCCGCTGCGAAACGTGTTGCCAGCCTTCGAGTCATGGACGGGTCTATGACCGCGTCACCGCGCACCGCGACCCGGATGGCCGCCACCAGATCCTCCGGGGGCAGGCTCTTGAGCAGGAATCCGCTGGCCCCGGCGGCCAGCGCCCGGGACAGGTTGGCCTCACTGTCGTAGGTGGTGAGCACCAGCACCCGCGTACCACCCGCCGCCACAATGGCTTCCGTGGCGGCCAGCCCGTCCAGTTTGGGCATACGCACGTCCAGGATCGCCACTTCCGGTCGCAACCGTGCCGCCGCCGCGATGGCCGCGCGGCCGTCCCCCACCTCGGACACGCATTCCAGATCGGGCTGCCCATCCACCACCGCACGCAGCCCGGACCGGAACATGGTGTGATCATCGGCGATCAATATCCGAACCGGTGGTGGGCCCGCCATGGGATTCTCCTCGGTATCCGGGCCGGTCATGCCGCCCCGATCGGCACCGAAACCATTATTTCCCAATGGCTTCCGGCCCGATCCGGCCCGGAGTCGATGGTGCCGCCGAACAGCTCCACCCGCCGCCGGATGCCGTCCAGCCCGCGTCGTACGCCCGCGTCGAGCGCCGGAGCGGTGGCGATCGGGTTGGTCTCACGGATCTCCACCCGGGTCGGCCGGTACCCGATCTCCAGCCGGGCGGGGTCGCGCCCGTGCCGCAGCGCATTGGTGAGAATCTCCTGCACCACCCGGTACAGCATGATGTCCAGCGATCCGGGCAAGACCGGTGGCTCCCCCGAAATCTCCACGCGCACCTCGAGTCCCGCCGCTCGCACGCGCTCGATCAGCTCGTCGATATCGGCCAGGCCGGGCTGACGCTGCCCGTCCTCGTCCCGACCGTGCAGCAGATCCAATTGCCGCCGCAGATCCACCATGGCCGAGCGGCTGCTGGACTCCACCGCCGTCAGCGAGCGGGTCGCCGCCTCGGCATCGGTGCGGGACAGCGCTATTCGCGCGACTCCGGCATGAATTCCGATGGCGCTCACATGATGTGAGATCACATCGTGCAGGTCCCGGGCGATGGCGGCCCGCTCCTCGGAGAGCGCCCGATCCAGCGCCGCCCGCTGCTCCTGCCGCCGCAACCGTTCCCGCTGCTCCAACTCGGCGATGTACGCCCCCCGCGCGGTGGTGTACCGGCCCACCAACCACGGCACGAACCCGGCCCCGACCATGACCAGCAGCAGTCGCCAGTTCCTCGACAACGACTCCGTCGCAGCGACATTCGTAATACCCGCGCCGAGGGCGAGTACCAGCACGGTGGCCACCGAAGCGGTCCCGTTCAGCCATGCGCCCGCTCGATACCCGGCAACGAGGAATCCGATATCGGAGACCCGCGTCGTGCCGCCGTGGTGGTGCACGAAGAGCGCCGCCGCGAACTTCACCGCGACCTGCGCGAGCGCGGTCACCACCACCGATCGGGTGGTGGGGGCGGCGGCCAGCGACAGATCGGCCGCGATGAACCCGGCCGCGAGCAACGAGGCCGCCAGCGGTGCGGCCCCGAACGCACCGCACAGCACCAGTTGCGCACTGTCCACCACCGCCGCGACGACCGCGACCAGCAGTGATTGCCGGGCCAGCGCCCTGCTCACATCCACCGACACCACCTTCGTCCTCGCGACCGCGCGGACGCGCACCGCCACCGGGGGGCGCACCGAAACCGGTCCCACCGTCGTGCGCGACGGTACCCGGACGGGAGTCCATCCCCCGTGTGGGGGACGCGAAATCCCCCGTCGGCGCGACGATTCGCCGGACTCGGCTCACTACCGTCGAGGTATACCCTTCCGCGCAGACTTCTTCCGCCCAGGAGACCGTGTGATTCCAGATCTGTTCATCTACGCCGTCCCGGCGTTCTCGCTCCTCATGCTGGTCGAGTGGATCGCCGATCGGCGCGACCCGGACCGCCCCGCCAATGGGATGACCGGCCGGGACAGCGCCGCCAACATCGCCACCTACGCCATCGGGCGTTTCGTGAAACCCTTTGTAGCGCAGATCATTCCGTTTTCCACGGTGGTGCTGGCCGCGCAGCTCACCCCATTGCACCTGTCCCCGCGGGACTGGTGGGTCTGGGTGCTGGGCCTGGTGGTGACCGATTTCTGCTATTACTGGGCGCACCGCGCCGATCACCGCATCCGGCTGCTGTGGACCTCGCACAGCGTGCACCACTCCAGCCGCTTCTTCAATTTCTCCACCGCCATCCGGCTGCCGTGGGCCCATCCGATCGCCGCGCAGCTGCGCGGAATGTGCTGGATTCCGGCCGCGCTCATGGGTTTTCCGGTATGGATGATCTTCCTGTTGCAGACCATCGGCCTGCTCTACCAGTTCCCGATCCACACCCAGCGGGTGGACACGCTGTGGCAGCCGATCGAGTTCCTCTTCAACACCCCCGCACATCACCGCATCCACCACGGTTCGAATCAGCCGTACCTGGATACGAATTACGGTGGCGTATTCATCATTTGGGACCGGATGTTCGGCAGCTTCGCCGCCGTCTCCGAGCCCATCCGGTACGGGCTGACCAAGAACATCGGCACCGACAACCCGGTCAAGGTCAACTACGCCGAACTCATGAACCTGGTCCGCGATGTCCGCCACGCGGATACCTGGAAGGGCCGCCTCGGCTACATTTTCGGCCCGCCCGGCTGGTCCGAGCACCCGGCCGAACAGCTCGAACCGGTGCGGACCCCCGCCACAATCTGAAGACAGCGAAGGGGCGCTTCGTCTGATGACGAAGCGCCCCTTCGGTCTTCACGCAATGCCTACGCGACGCCCTCGGCGCGGGCGGCGGCGCCCACGGCCTCGGCGACGGCGGGAGCCACGCGCGGGTCCAGCGGGCTGGGGATGATCTTGTCCACAGCCAGCTCATCCGCGACCACCGCGAAGATGGCATCGGCGGCGGCCACCTTCATACCCTCGGTGATGCGGCGCGCGCCCACATCCAGCGCACCCTTGAAGACGCCCGGGAACGCGAGCACATTGTTGATCTGGTTCGGGAAGTCCGAACGACCGGTCGCCACGATGGCGGCGTACTTGGCGGCCACCTCCGGGTGGATCTCCGGATCCGGGTTCGACATGGCGAACACAATGGATTCGGGCGCCATGGAGGCGATGAGCTCCTCGGCGATGGTGCCCGCGGAAAGTCCCAGGAACACATCGGCGCCCGCGAGCGCCTCGGCCGGACCGCCGGTGACCTTGCGCGGATTGCTGCGCTGCGCCAGTTCGGCTTTCACATCGTTCAAATCGCCGCGGTCACTGCTGATGATGCCCTTGGAGTCGAGCACGACGATGTCCGAAACACCGGCCGCCAGCAGGATATTCGTGCACGCCACACCGGCCGCGCCCGCACCCGAGACGACCACCTTGAGGGCGGACATATCGCGACCCTGCACCGCGGCGGCGCCCTTGAGCGCGGCCAGCACCACAATCGCGGTGCCGTGCTGATCGTCATGCATGACCGGGCAGTCCAGCGCCTCGATGACCCGCTTCTCGATCTCGAAGCAGCGCGGGGCGGAGATGTCCTCCAGGTTCACCGCGCCGAAGCTCGGGCGCAGCAGGATGAGCGTCTCGACGATCTTGTCGACATCCTTGGTGTCGAGCACGATCGGAATCGAGTCCAGGCCGGCGAACTTCTTGAACAGCGCCGCCTTGCCCTCCATCACCGGCAGCGAGGCGCGCGGGCCGATATCGCCCAGGCCCAGCACCGCGGTGCCGTCGGAGACGACCACGACCAGGCGCTCGGCCCAGGTGTAGGTCTTGGACAGCGATTCGTCGGCGTGGATGCCACGGCAGACCTGCGCCACGCCCGGGGTGTAGGCGATCGAGAGGTCGCGCTGGGTGTCCAGCGGTGCGGTGAGTGCGACCGAGAGCTTGCCGCCCAGGTGGCCCGCGAAAATTTCTTCCGTGGTGATGTCGGAAAGGTTCGCAGCATTGGTCGCGGGGCTTGCCGTGGTGGCATTCACTGCTTCAGTCACGGGTGACACGATTTCACTCCATCTCGGTGCGGACTCAACCGTTTGACGGTTACCGTTCGGTAATAGGTAATAGGGGTTTCGGAACTCGTTTTTCGGGCGCGTCGGTCATCACCGCGGGCCACTTCGAAAACCTTGCCACCACACCGTGGCAACGCGCACAAAGTATTACCGATCGCGGGAAGCGTGTCTCGGAAGGAGACAACACAGCGCTGCACAGATCGTCGAGCTGGAACCGGACGGGTGGGTCCGCGATGCTGCCGGGGTGATCAAGAGTCAATCCGCGCGTCGCGGACGGTAATCACCGAGTGTCCCCGGGCCGGGCGGTCGGCTGCGGCCGGGGGTCGTCACATTCTGCCAGTAGCGTCGACGACGCGCCAAATCGGGTCCGGCCCATCGCGCGCGCTCACCATCAACGAAGCCTAGGTGAGTCGAATCACCCGCAGGTTAAGGGAAACTCGCACCTCCGGCCGCGACCGCGGCGAACTGTCCCAACACCGCCGCGGCGGTCGCCGTGAGCTGTCGTGCCCGGTTGGCAGGAACCCGGTGCGATCAGAAGGCCGCGGGGCGATCAGGAGGCTTCCGGGGCCGCGCTCTCGATCGGGCCGCGCATGGTGCGGGGCGCGGCCGTGCGCTCCGGGCGCACCCAGACGCTGTCCAGACCACCGGTGAGCAACCGGACGCGCCAATCGCTCGCCACACCGGGGTGATCGGTGCGGCGGTGCATACCGCGGGTCTCGGTGCGAGCCAGCGCGCTGTATTTGGTCCAGCGCGCCACCGCCAGCAGCGCCGCCGCCCGCCTGGCGTGCAGACGCTCGGCTCCCTTACCGCCGAGGTCGAATTCGACGCCGGGCCACATACCGTCGAGTTCACCGATGCTGTCGCGCAGACTCCCGTCGCTGCGCCAGTAGCTGCGCCGCAGCGGCAGCGTGTGCTCCTGCACCAGCCCGACCACCGCGCGCGGATCGATGCGCGCCCGCGCCCCGAGCCCCACCCCCGGCACCGGACGGGTCTTGCCGATCTTGCGCCGGGTCCCCGCGAAGCGCGCCGCGGCCTGCCCGGCCCAAACCCCGGAGGACACCGCCCAGGCCCCGTTCTGCCCGCCGAATCCGGAGACCGCGCCGGTCACGGGTTCGCGCGTGGTCACATCGCCCGCACCGTAGAGCCCGGGAACCGTAGTGGCGCAATCGGGTCCGGCCAGCCGCAGCCCGCCGGTGCCGCGCACGGTGCCCTCCAGCACCGCGCGCACCGGCACCCGCCGCGAATCCTCCTGTCGCAGCAGTTCTTCGGAATCCTCGTCGAGGGCGGCGAAGACGCGGCGGCCGTCGGCGATGGCGGCGAAGGCCCGCGCCCGCGAACCCGAGTCCGCATCGCAGAGCACCGCACGGGATTCGTCGTACAGCGTCGCGAAATGCCGGAGCTGATCGGCGGAAAAAGCCCCGGGCGGCCGCTGACCGGAGACCGAGGCCGGGCCCGAAACACCCACCGGGAGCAGCGAATACGCATTGGAGAACTCCATGCCCGAGAGTTCGGCCCCGGCCTCGGCGCCCATGAGCAACCCTTCGCCGGTGTCCACATCGGTGCCCGCGCCACCGGAGAGGAAGGCGCAGCCTCCGGTGGCGATGACCACCGCTTTGGCGCGCGCGGTCCAACTCCGGAACTCGCCCTCCAGGGCGACCCCCGCCGCCCCCGAGACCACCCCGTCGGCATCGGTGATCAGCTGTAATGCCGGATGGTGGTCCAGAATTCGCACCCCGGCCACCACCATGCTGCGGCGCAGCCGGCCCAGATATCTCGGCCCGTCCAGCCGAATTCGGGTGGGCGGTCCGGCCTGGTCGCCGTGCGCCCGCAGGCCGCCGTGCACGAGTTGCGCGACCCGCCGGTGCGTCTCCTCGAGCACCCGGTACATCCACTCCGGATCGCCGAGGCCGCCGCCGTGCTCGAAGCCCTCGGCGACCGCCGCATCGCGCAAGCGCCCGGGCGGAATGTTCCAGAGCGTCGCCCCCGCCCGCGCGGTCGGGCCGCTGGCTCCGCAGCGGGCCTTGTCGACCAGCAGAACCCGAGCACCGGCCGCCGCCGCGGCGAGCGCGGTCCAGGCACCGGCCGGACCGCCTCCCAGCACGAGCACATCGGTCTCGAATTCGGTCATAACGACAAATATTCGCGGACCGTTCAACTACTCGCAACCGTTATGCGTATCTCAATTCCACCACTGCGCCCACAGCAGCGATCCGGCAATCACGAAAACAACCGCGCATCCGAAAAGAGAAGCAATTCCCTGACGTCTGTCAGCAAATACCTGTGCTCCCACCACCAACAATCCCGCACCGATATGCCACGCCACATCGGCTACCCCGGGGCCCGGAAAATCGCGCCGGGCACCCATGATCGCCGCGCCGACCACCGTCGCCACCAAAACCACCGTCCCGCCCGCCACGATCCCACTCAAGCCCCGGAGCACCCTCACGCCGCATCCATACGACAGGACCCGGAGCACTCCGTGGTTACGCGAGCTTCCTCCCGCGTGCCCCGCCCGGTCATGCCGAGATCACCGGAACCCCACTGGACTTGCCCACCAGTATCTCGAATTGCGTTGGCTCGGTGGTGAATTCACCGAGCCGAATGGTCTTGTTACTGCCGTGGTAGTCCGAGGAACCGGTGGTGAACAGGCCCAACTCACCCGCCAGCCCGGCCAGCACCTCCCGATCGGCGGCGCTGTGATCGGGATGATCGAGTTCCAGCCCGCCCAAACCCAGCTCGGCCAATTCCCGAATATGATCCAGGGCCAGCAACCGGCCGCGTTTGCGGGCGCGGGCGTGCGCCACCACCGTCACCCCGCCCGCCGACCGGACCATCTCCACGGCGCGCGGCAACGGCGTATCGGCCTTCTCCACGTAGTACTTGCCGTGCGGGGCCAGCAGATCCTGGAACGCCGCGTCCACGGTCGGCACCACACCCGCCTCGACCAATGCCCGCGCCAGATGCGGCCGCCCGGCCGACGGACCCGCCGACGCCATGACCGCGTCCGGATCCACCGGCAGTCCATCGGCCGCCATATGCTCGGCGATCGCCCGCAGGCGCACGGTCCGCTCACCGCGCAGACGTTCCCGCTCCTGCGCGAAGGCGTCGTCGGCCGGATCGAACAGGTAGGCCAGCAGATGCACCGCCACCGGCCAGCCGTCCTCGCCCCGGCCCTCGCAGGACATCTCCATCCCCCGCACCAGCGTCAGGCCCGGCGGTAGCGCCTCGACCGCCTCCGCCCAGCCCGCGGTGGTGTCGTGATCGGTCAGGGCGACCACGTCCAGCCCGGCGGCCGCGGCATTGCGGATCAGCTCGGCCGGAGTGTCGGTGCCGTCGGAGGCGGTGGAATGAGTGTGGAGATCGATGCGCACGGGTTCTATCTTGCCCGCGCCCCGGCGACCGCTCCGGGCAGCCGGTCGCACCGCACTCTCCCCCAACCTCGGACAGCGCTGCTCACGACTGCGGCAATCGCCGCGAACTAGACTCCGGCAGGTGTCCTCGATACCGCAGCTACCGTCCTTCCGCTGGCCGAATCGGGCGCAGGCGCACCCGCATCCGGCCACGCCGAAGCACGGCGCGAATGTGGTGGTCGACTGCGCGGTCTACGTGGACGGCACCCGCGTGCTGGCGCACTGCACCTACACCCAGGCGCTCGCCGAGGTGCGCAAGCGCGGGGAGGGCTTCGTCTGGCTCGGACTGCTGGAGCCGAGCACCTCGCTCATGACCGATGTGGCGAAATCCTTCGGCCTGCACGCACTGGCCGTCGAGGACGCGGTGCACGCGCATCAGCGGCCCAAACTCGAACGCTACGACGACATCCTGTTCCTGGTGCTGCGCACGGTCACCTATCACGTCCACGAACTCAATTCGGTCAGCGAGATCGTGGACACCGGCGAGATCATGATCTTCCTCGGCCCCGACTTCGTCATCACCGTGCGCCACGGCGATCACAGCGGATTGGCCGGTGTGCGAAAGGAATTGGAGTCCGACCCGCGTCAGCTGGCGCTCGGCCCGAGCGCTGTCCTGCACGCCATCACCGACAATGTGGTGGACGCCTACGTGGAGGTCACCGCCGCCATCGAGGAGGATGTGGACGCCATGGAGGAGGCGGTCTTCACCCCCACCGCCGATATCGTCATCGAGGCCATCTACCAGCTCAAGCGCGAGGTCGTCGAGCTGCGCCGGGCGGTGAAACCGCTGACGCTGCCGCTGCAACTGCTCACCCACGACCCGAAATTGCCGGTGCCGGAAGAGATTCGGCGCTATATGCGCGATGTCACCGACCATCACACGGCGGTCACCGAACAGATCATCGACTTCAACGAATCGCTCAGCGCCCTCATCAATGCCGCCCTGGCCAAGGTGAGCGTGCAGCAGAACACCGATATGCGCAAGATCTCCGCGTACGCGGCCATGGCGGCGGTGCCGACCATGATCGCGGGCATCTACGGGATGAACTTCGACCATATGCCCGAACTACGCTGGACCCTGGGCTATCCCGTCGTCGTCGCCCTCATGGTGGTGCTGTGCGGCCTGCTCTACGCCAACTTCCACCGCAACAACTGGCTGTAGTTCCGAGCCTGCGAGCGGTTCAGAGCGAGGCCGCACCGCGATCCGCGTCGCGCACATCGATTTTCGCCTCGGTCCAGGCATCGCGCAGCGCCGCCGCGCCGCGAATCCGCACCCAGGCCGCCTCGGTCGCGGTGATCGGCGTGGCGGTCAGAAAGCGCACGGGCTCAGCGGGTTCGGGCAATTCCACCGCGGCGATGGCACCGTCGTCGAGCAGTACCGCCGTGAAAGGCGCGTTGAGCCACAGCGGTTCTCCCAGATCCAGCAGCGCATCGGCTTGCAGCACAATGCCTTCCACCGAGGGCGAGGCCACCAATACCGCCAGCGCACGCGTCAGCCCGGCGCCCGCGCCGACCCCGCCGCGCAGTGTCAGCACCAGTTCCGCGCGCGGTCCGCGCACCGGATCCGCCAGCGCCGCAGTCGGATCCGTCATGGGGTGCCGCGAACCGCCGAGCGTCACATAGTGCACCAGATCGCCATCGGGAATCCGCAGGATCTCGATGGGCTCGAGCCCGAGAAAGGTCACCGAGGCCGCGTCCGCGGACTCCACTCCGAAATGTCCGAGCACCCCGGCCCGGACCCTGTCGATCACGTCCATGCGCTAGATGGCCAACCGCGCCAGCATGTCACGCGCCTGTTCGGCGGCCTTGGGATCGCACAGCACGTCATAGCGCCCGGCCACCAACTGCATGGTGGAGGCGAAATCCCGCTGCCCACGCGTGGCGGCGTACGGGATGGAGGTGGAGATGACGCCGAAGACGATGCCGCCGATCAGGCCGACCAGAATCGCGCCGCTGGAGGAGAACAGGCTCAGCAGCAGGCCGATGAACAGGCCCAGCCACGCACCCGACACCACGCCGCCGCCGATGACCTTGCCCCAGGTCAAGCGGTAGAGCACCCGCTCGACCTGCATGAGGTCGACGCCGACGATGGTCACGTTCTCCACCGGGAAGGAATTGTCGGCCAGATAGTCGACCGCGCGCTGCGCCTCGGCGTAGGTCGGGTAGGACCCGACCGGCCACCCCGACGGTGGCGTCGGCAGGCCCGGACGGTTCCGGCTCGAGTTCCCCAGGGGATTCGTCATAGCTCCATCATGCTATTTCTCGTCTGCGGACGGGGGTTCGAATCGCGTGGTACGCGTCATTTTCGCCGCTCGTCCTTTATCAGCGATCACCTGCGCCATCTTGGCACTGGCCTCGTCGATCATCTCGTCGCCGAGCATGACCGCGCCGCGCGCACCGCCCGCGGCCGACGTGTGAAAAGCGTACGCGTCCAGAATTTCCTCGGCGCGGTCGTAGTCGGCCTGACGCGGACTGAAGATCTCATTGCCCGCCGCGATCTGATCCGGATGCAATACCCACTTGCCGTCGAAACCCAGTGCGGCGGTGCGTGATGCGTTGCGCCGGAAGCCGTCGATATCGCGCACCGCGAGGTACGGCCCATCGATGGCCTGCAAGCCATGCGCCCGCGCCGCGAGCAGGATCGTCATATAGATGTGGTGATACGCGTCACCGGGTTCATAGCCCTCGGGCTGTTCGCCGACGACCAGGGTGCGCATATTGATCGAGGCCATGAAATCGGCCGGACCGAAGACCAGGGTCTGCACCCGCGGGCTCGCGGTGGCGATGGCGTCGATATTGCGCAGCCCCAGCGCGTTCTCGATCTGCGGTTCGATTCCGATCCGCCCGACCGGCAGGCCGTTGGCCTTCTCCAACTGGGTCAGCAGCAGGTCCAGAGCCCGCACCTGCCCGGCATCGGTGACCTTGGGCAGCAGCAGCGCGTCGATGCGGTCGCCCGCGCCGTCCACCACGGCGATGACATCGGCGTAGGTGTGTTCGGTGGTCCAATCATTGACGCGCACAACGCGAATCTGCTCACCCCAGCCGTCCGAGTTCAGCGCGGCCACGATAGTGGCGCGCGCCTGCGCCTTGGCGGCGGGCGCGACCGCGTCCTCGAGGTCGAGGAACACCTCGTCGGCGGCCAACCCCTTGGCCTTCTCGATCATGCGGGGGTTGCTGCCGGGGACGGCGAGCACCGTACGGCGCGATGTCATGAATCACTCCTTCTACGTCCGCGCTCGTGGCGCGACATTTCGGGCAGCCCGGACCCACTAACCTGACACTCATGGCAGCGACGAGAGTTTTCGCCGCCCGGCTCGCGGGCTTGGTGGTATTGGGACCGGACGGGGAGTCTATCGGCCGCGTCCGCGACCTGGTGATTTCCATCCGCTATGACCGGCAGCAACCGCGCGTACTCGGCATCCTCGTCGAACTGCCCACGCGCAAACGGATTTTCGTGCCGATGCTGCGCGTGCAGGCCATCGATCCGGGCGCGGTGACCCTGACCACCGGCACCATCAGCGTGCGGCGTTTCGAGCGACGGGCCGGCGAGATGCTCGCCATCGCACAGATTCTCGACTCCACGGTGCGGGTCGACGATCCGGAGCTGCCGCAGCTGGCCGATACCGATGTGGTGGTGGTCGATATCGGCATCGAACAGTCCCGCACCCGCGACTATCTGGTCTCCCGGGTCGCGGTGCGCGAACGCCGAAGGCTCGGGGTCGGATTCGGGCGGCGCGGCGCGGTGCACGTGGTGGATTGGGCGCAGGTGCGCGGGCTCACCCAGACCGAATTGAATCTGCCCGGTCAGGATGTGACCCAGCTGCTCACCCAATTCGAGGGCATGCGACCCGCCGATGTCGCGCATATGCTGCGCGAATTACCGCGCAAGCGCCGTATCGAGGTGGCCGCCGCCTTCGACGACGAGCGACTCGCCGATGTGGTGCAGGAGTTGCCGGAGAACGATCAGCTCGAACTGCTGGAGCAGCTCGGCGTGGAGCGCGCCGCGGATCTGCTCGAGGCGATGGACCCCGACGATGCCGCCGACCTGCTGGGCGAACTGCCCGAGGGTGAGGCGGAATCGCTTCTGGCGCTGATGGATCCGGAGGATTCCGAACCGGTCCGGCGACTGCTCGAACACGCCCCGTACACCGCCGGTGGTCTGATGACCTCCAAGCCGGTGGCGCTCACCCCGGCCACCACGGTGGCCGAGGCGCTCGCGCGCATCCGGGATCCGGAATTGACGCCCGCACTGGCCACCATGGCCTTCGTGGTGCGCCCGCCGACCGCCACACCGACCGGTCGCTATCTCGGCTGTGTGCATTTCCAGCAATTGCTGCGCGAACCTCCGGCGAACCTGGTCGGCGGCATTGTCGACGACGATCTGGTGCAGCTGCGGCCCGACGCCCCGCTCACCGCCGTGACCCGCTATTTCGCCACCTACAACCTGGTGTGCGGGCCGGTGGTGGACGCGGAGAATCATCTTCTCGGAGCCGTGACCGTCGACGACGTCCTCGACCATCTGCTGCCCGAGGATTGGCGCGAACAGGATGAGGACAACCACGACGTGCACGGCATTCCGCTGATCGACGGCACCGGAGGCCGCGCATGACCGAACGGATGGACAAGTCCAACGCACGCCAGCGCCTGGAATCGCCCATGGAGACTCGTTTCCGCGGGTTCGATTGGGACGCCGAAGCACTCGCGCGCAGCAGCGAGAGGGTCGCGCGCTTCCTCGGCACCGGCCGCTATCTGGTGATCCAGACGGCGATCGTGATCGTCTGGATCGCGCTCAATGTCTTCGCGATTCGGCTGCAGTGGGATCCGTATCCGTTCATCCTGTTGAACCTCGCCTTCTCCACCCAGGCCGCCTACGCCGCGCCGCTCATCCTGCTGGCACAGAACCGGCAGGACAACCGCGACCGCGTAGCACTCGAGGAGGATCGGACCCGAGCTGCTCAGACAAAAGCCGACACCGAATTCCTGGCGCGCGAGCTGGCTTCGCTGCGACTCGCCGTCGGCGAGGTGGCAACTCGTGACTATCTGCGCCGCGAGTTGGATGATGTCAAGGATGCCCTGGTCAGGTTGGAGAAACTCCTGACCGACGGGGAGGTCGCCAAGGAGCGGAAAACCAAGAAGACCAGTGATCGAAAGAGGGCGGAGGTCGCAATTTCACCACAGAAAGATGGCGACTGACCGCGCAAGCTGTACCCAACAAGCTTACGGATGGGTAACCTGGATCACGTTGTTCCGAGCGACCGACCCAGACACCCGCGAGAAGCGGCCGTCGTCACCGGGAACCGGCCGCACGACCGAGGGGATTGTGTGGTGGCGAAGAGAATATCTGCACCGGTGACAGCGTCGGCGCTGCTGATAGCGGGCCTGGTCACCGCCGGTTCGGCCACCACCCCGGTGCATACCGAGGCCCCGCAGGCCGCGCCCGAGGCGCTGCTGGCCGCCGCGGCCTCCGATACCTCCGGTGGCAAATCGGTGGAAACCGCCTCGGATCAGACCGTTGGCCTGGTGCCCGCCGCACCCGAGGCCCCCCGCAAACTCAGCGCCATGACCCCGCCCGCCGACGGCGCGCTCGGCGGCACCGTGCAGCTGCAGAACATCGCGCTACCGGGCGGCACCGGTGCGCTCGGCATTCCGGAACTGGTACTGGCCGCCTACCGCAATGCCGAACTGGCGCTGGAGTCCTCGATGCCCGGATGCGGGCTGCCGTGGAATCTGCTCGCCGGGATCGGGCGCATCGAATCGCTGCACGCCAACGGCGGTCACACCGACGCCGCGGGCACCACCATCTCGCCGATCTACGGTCCGGCGCTGGACGGGACGCTCCCGGGCAACGAGGTCATCAAGGCCACCAACGGCAGCTATGTGCGCGCCGTGGGACCCATGCAGTTCCTGCCCAGCACCTGGGCGAACTACGCCTCGGACGGCAATGGTGACGGTGTCGCCGATCCGAACAACGTCTTCGACGCCGCGCTCGCCGCGGGCAAGTACCTCTGCTCGGGTGGTCTGGATCTGCGCGATCCGGCCCAGCAGCTGCGCGCGGTGCTGCGCTACAACAACTCCATGTCGTACGCGGCAAATGTGCTCAGCTGGTCGAACGCGTACAAGAGCGGCGGCACGCCCGCGCCGGTCAACATCTCCGCGGAGATGATTCCGCCGGGGGCGCTCACCGCCGGACCGGATATGACGGCCGCCTCGGTCAATATCCCGGCCACCACGACCACCACCACCACCACCGCACCGCCGAGCAGCACCCAGGCGACGCAGACGCAGGTGATGATCACCATCCCCGGCCTGCCGCCCATCCCCTGCGGCATCTTCTGCCCCGCGCCCGCCGTACCCGCGAATCCCTGTGAGTCCGTGCAGCTTCCGGCCACCGAGGTGAAGCCGGAGGCCAAACCCGAGGACGGGTTGCGGACGGGCGAGCAGGACCGGGCGAATCAGGATCAGATCCAGCAGTTCGGCCCCGACGGCAAGCCGATCGAGAAGACCACCACCTGCACCCAGCCGCAGCAGCAGGATCCGGCGGTGCAGCCGCAGGGGCAGCAGCCGAACAACGAACCGGCACAGCCCGCCAAGACCGATGAGCCGGTGCCCGCCGCGCCGGTCGAACCGGCGCCGGAATCGATCGATCCGACCACCCCGGCCCCCGGTATCACCCTGCCGTTCGGCATCACCATCCCGCTGCCCGCCCCGGTGGCCCCCGCCGTCCCGTAATCCATTGCCGCCGTTGCCCCTTGAGTCCATGACTTAAGGGGTTACAGTTGTTTCAGATGCGCCTTTGATCCGCTTTTGCCGGGTTCGCTATAACCATCTCCGCGTGGTCGAATCATCAAGATTGATTACGAAGCAGTAACGGAACGGTCTCGAATAAGGTAGCGTGGCCCGCACTGCGTCAATCGGTTTCGCAAGAACCGCCGGCAATGAAGGGTCAGCACCAAGTGGGACGTCACCGCAAGCCCCCGGTTCCGACGATTCGCCGCGGATCGGTGATAGCCCTCACCGGTCTCGTGCCCGCGGGCCTGGCCACCGTCACCGGCGCCTCCGACGGCAATCTCGTCGGCAGCCTCACTTCCGCACTCCAGCACGAGTTTTCGCCGGAAGCCGACGCCGCCCTACCCAGACCCGAGGCGGCCGCCGCGCCGGTCGCCGCCCCGGAACCCATGCTTCGCGAGGCCAAACAGGTTGTCCCCGTTGGTCCCCCGGTCGTGAAGACGGTCGCGCTCCCCGACGGGCGCGTGCCCGCGGCCCTGCCCGCCGGCCCGATCGGCATGCCGGGCATCGCCGAGCACGCCTATCAGAACGCCGAACGTATTCTGGCCGTGGAGAATCCGGCCTGCGCCATGCCGTGGTCACTGCTCGCCGGTATCGGCCGCGTCGAATCCACCCACGCCTTCGGCGGTAAAGCCGATGCCGACGGCAACCCCATCGATCCGGTCTACGGACCCGTCCTGGACGGCAGCCTGTGGGGCAACAATGTCGTGCACGACACCGACGGCGGTGAACTCGACGGCCTGGCCTCCTACGATCGCGCCATCGGCCCCATGCAGTTCCTCCCGCAGACCTGGCGCAAGTACGCCGCCGACGGCAATGGCGACGGTATCGCGGATCCGCAGAACCTCTTCGACGCCGCCCTCACCGCGGGCAAATACCTCTGCTCCGGCAATCTCGATATGCGCGATCCGGCCCAGCAGACCCGCGCCATCCTGCGCTACAACAACTCCATGGCCTATGTGGCGAACGTGATGGCATGGGAAACCGCCTACTCCAGCGGCATCGCCCCCGGCGCCTCGGCCCTGCCCCGTATCTGAGCTGACAGCCCACCCGTCGCACCGGCCAGCCTGTCACCAGCGTCCCACCGTCGCACCGGCCACCCCGTCACCAGCGTCCCACCGTCGCACCGTCACCAGCGTGCCAACCGCCGCACCGTCACCAGCGTGCCAACCGTCGCACCGTCACCAGCGTGCCAACCGTCGCACCGTCGCACCGTCGCACCGTCGCACCGTCGCACCGTCGCACCGTCGCACCGTCGCACCGGCCAGCCTGTCATCGGCATGCCGTGTCCCCGCCGTCATCCCGGCATGCCACACCATCATCGGCAAGGCACACCCGTGTCATCCCACGGCGTGCCTCACCCATCATCGGCATGACATACCCCGTCATCCCGGCATGCTTTTGGCCGGGATCCACACCGGCGAAGAACTGCTGCGGCGGCGGATCCCGGCCAAAACGCGCCGGGAGGGCCGACGACTCGCGCTCAGCCCGTCACCGCCATTCCGCTCACCATTCCGACCGATACGTTTCCGCGCGGCGCAATGCGGGCTCCCGCCCCTTGATCTCGTGCGTATCGAGTCCGCAACGCGGTCGGCGGGTGGCGTAATCGCCGAGCGGATCCCCGCCGCGCCGCCCGAGCCGGTCCCCGTGACGGCCCGGTATGCCGTGACTCCTATCCTTTCCGTATGCCAGTGGTAACGGAATCGGATGTGCGGGGCGCGCTCGCGAAGGTGAACGACCCGGAGATCCGGAAACCGATCACCGAATTGGGCATGGTGAAAAGTGTCGAGATCGGGCCGGACGGCAAGGTCGACGTGGTGGTCTACCTGACCACCTCCGCATGCCCGATGAAGGGCGCGATCACCGAGCGCGTCACCAAGGCCGTCAATGACGTGCCCGGGGTGGGCGCGATCACCGTGACCCTCGATGTGATGAACGACGAGCAGCGCACCGAACTGCGCAAGAAGTTGCGCGGTGACAATGCCGAACCGGTCATCCCGTTCGCCCAGCCCGGTTCGCTGACCCGCGTGTACGCGGTCGCCTCCGGTAAGGGTGGCGTCGGAAAGTCCAGTGTCACCGTGAATCTCGCGGCCGCCATGGCCGCCAAGGGGCTTTCGGTGGGCGTGCTGGACGCCGATATCTACGGTCATTCGGTACCGCGCATGCTGGGCACCGAGCAGCGCCCCACCCAGGTGGAGCGAATGATCATGCCGCCCATCGCGCACGATGTGAAGGTCATCTCGATCTCCATGTTCACCCAGGGCAATACGCCCGTGGTGTGGCGCGGACCGATGCTGCACCGCGCGCTGCAGCAGTTCCTGGCGGACGTGTTCTGGGGCGATCTGGACATCCTGCTGCTGGATCTGCCGCCGGGCACCGGTGACGTCGCCATCTCGCTGGCCCAGTTGATCCCGAACGCCGAGATCCTGGTCGTCACCACCCCGCAGCTGGCCGCCGCCGAGGTGGCCGAGCGCGCGGGTTCCATTGCGCTGCAGACCCGTCAGCGCATCGCGGGCGTGGTGGAGAACATGTCCTGGCTGGATCTGCCCGACGGTTCACGCATGGAGCTCTACGGCTCCGGTGGCGGACAGACCGTGGCCGACAACCTGACTCGCGCGGTCGGCGCCAATGTGCCGCTGCTGGGCCAGATCCCGATCGAGCAGGAACTCCGCGAAGCCGGCGACGAGGGCACCCCCATCGTGCTCAGCGCCCCGGAGAGCGCCTCCGGCAAGGTCCTGCTGGAGATCGCCGACAAGCTCGCCGTCCGCCGCCGCGGCCTGGCGGGCATGTCCCTGAACATCGACACCACCCGCCACCTGTAGCGAGGCAGACGCGGGAAACCCGCCCCGGACTTCCGTAGCGGCACGGCCAAGGACTTCCGTAGCGGCATGACGAAGGAACTCCGCAGTGGGACGGCAGGTTTCCGCGCCGGAATAGCGGGTTTTCCGCGCCGGGATGACAGGGCGCTCCGCGAGAGATGCTCGGCGGCGGGCGAATTCGACGGCTGAATTCCGCCGGGCCGAGCTGTGTCCGAGCCCGGCGCTCCCCCTAAGCTCGGAGCCATGCTCACGCTGCTTCTCTACGTGCTGATCGTCGGTCTGGTGGCCGCGCTGCTGTTCCTGGTCGTCAGCGCGCTGTTCGGACGGTCGGAGGAGCTGGGTCCGCTACCGGAGGGGACCACGGCCACCGTGCTGCCCGCCGAAGGCATCAGCGGCGCGGATGTGCGGGCGCTGCGCTTCCAGCAGGTGGTGCGCGGCTACAAGGCCGGTGAGGTGGATTGGGCGCTGACGCGTCTCGCCGCGCGCATCGACGAACTCGAGACACAGCTGGCGCACGCGCGCTCCGGTGATGAGGTGGCGGCGACCCCGCTCGCGTACTCGGCCACGAACGGTATGGCCGTCCCGGCCGAGCCGCCCGCACCGCGCCGCGTCACCGCCGACCCCGACGCCGACGGCGCGGCCCCGCTACCCGAGGTACTCCCGAGCCCCCCGGATCAACCGCTCCCGGGCGCGACGAGCCAGCCGGGCACCCTCGACCATTCGGGCATACCGAGCCAGCCGGGTGCCCCTGATCACTCGGGCACACCTAGCCAGCCGGGCACCCGCGATCACTCGGGCATACCGAGCCAGCCGAGTGCCCCTGATCACTCGGGCACACCTAGCCAGCCGAGCACCCCTAATCACTCGGGCACACCTAGCCAGCCGAGCGCCCCTGATCACTCGGGCATACCGAGCCAGCCGGGTACCCCTGATCGCTCGGGCATACCGAGCCAGCCGGGTCCCCCGGGTGTGTCGGGCATGCCGATCCACCCCGGGACGCCGGGCCGGCCGGGCACCGAGCCGGGTGCGCTGTGACCGAATCCGGGGACGGTCGTAACCGCTGCGGCTGGGCCGAGGGCTCACAGCTGTACCGGGACTATCACGATCAGGAGTGGGGCCGCCCGCTGCACGGGGACGACGCGCTGTTCGAGCGGGTGTGTCTGGAGGCGTTCCAGTCGGGTCTGTCGTGGATCACGATCCTGCGGAAACGCCCGGCCTTCCGCGCGGCCTTCGACGGCTTCGTGATCGAGCGGGTGGCGCGCTTCGGCGAAAAGGATGTGCGGCGCCTCATGGCCGATCCGGGCATAGTTCGCAATAGCGCCAAAATCCACGCCAGCATCCATAACGCGCGGGTCGCCCTGGACCTGCCCGAATCCCTGGACCAGCTGCTCTGGTCCTTCGCCCCGACCACCGGAAAGCGGCCGCGCACCCTGGCGGATGTGCCCGCCGTCACGGTCGAATCCACCGCTCTCGCAAAAGAACTGAAGCGGCGCGGATTCAAGTTCGTGGGACCCACGACTGCGTACGCACTCATGCAGGCGACCGGGATGGTAGACGATCACATCGCCGATTGCTGGGTGAATGTCAGGACTCCCTGAACGCCACAACGGTCGGTTTTTGGAACTCAGGTACCCGCCCCGATCCGCGATAGGGAAGAATGGTCATGGTGTAGCCCGCCACATGTCGGCGGGCTGCCTGGTTGGTGACAACTGGAGTTCCATGAAAGTGCGCAGAAATCCGCGCAGATCTGGAGGGAGCAGAGGATGGCGGCCATGAAGCCCCGCACCGGGGACGGTCCCCTCGAGGCAACCAAGGAAGGGCGTGGAATCGTCATGCGGGTTCCACTCGAGGGTGGCGGGCGTTTGGTCGTCGAGCTCACACCGGAGGAAGCTGCGGCACTGGGTGACGAACTCAAGAGTGTCACCAGCTAGTTGCCAGACTTGCCAGTGCCGGTGAGCAACCCCGTTCCCGGGGAACGCCTCACCGGCACATCGGTCCCTACCGGACACCCTCTCGGCCCGGTCGATCCTCTGATCGGCTGCGCCGACCTACTGTCCTGTCCGGAGTGCGGCCGAGACCTCGCCGCCCGCGACCGCAGCCTGTGCTGCCCCCGCGGTCACAGCTTCGACATCGCCAAACAGGGCTATGTCAGTCTGCTGACAGGCGCCGCCACCAAGATGACCGGCGACACCCCGGCCATGCTCGACGCCCGAGCGTCCTTCCAGCTGGCAGGACATTTCCAACCCATCGCCGAGGCGCTCTCGGGGGCGATCGGCACCGGCCTCGCCGACACCGCGGCGCACCCCACCGCCCCCGCGGCCGAAACCACCCGGCCCGTGCGAAACCCGGCCCCGCGCGCGTCGACGCCGGAGCGCGGTGGCCTGACACGCCCTGGCAGCACCATGGCCGGGGTCTCGGCGGCCCGCCTCGCGGCCGCCTTCCTGCCGGAGCGAAGGGCCGTTCCGGAGTTCGCGGGACCCGCACTGCTGGAAATCGGCGCGGGCACCGGCTACTACCTGGCAGCCGCGCTGGACGCCGTGCCGAGCGCCCGCGGACTGGCCCTGGACGTCTCCAAACCCGCTGCGCGCCGGAGCGCCCGCGCCCATCCCCGGGCGGGCGCGGTGCTCGCGGACGCCTGGCGCGGACTGCCCGTGCGGGATGAATCGGTGACCGCGGTGCTGTCGGTTTTCGCGCCGCGCAATGCGCGAGAGGTCGCGCGGGTACTGAATCCGGCTGGGCGGTTTCTTGTTGTCACACCCACCACCCGCCATTTGGGCGAGCTGATCGAACCGCTCGACATGGTGAGCGTGGATGCGAGCAAAACCGATCGACTCGCCGATTCGCTGGGAGATCGCTTCGAACTGGTGGATCGATCCACCATCGAGTATCGAATGTCATTGACGCACACCGATATCGCGAATGTCGCCGCCATGGGCCCCTCGGCTTTCCACGCCGCCGAGCAACGCGCCGCGCGCATCGCGGCCCTGCCGGAACCCTTCGGGGTGACCGCCTCGGTAATCGTGTCGGTCTACCGCCCGCGCGGCTGATTCGGTAGCAGATCCAGCAGATTGCGCACCAGCGGCCGATCGTCGCCCTCGCGGTGCGCGGTGTAGATCGTGGTGACCGCGGCGGTTCCGGCGAGCGGAATGATGCGCACCGACTCCGGCGCGGTGAAGGTGGCGCTGCGCGGTGCGATGGTGACCCCGAGCCCGGCCGCGACCAGATAGAGCAGGATCGTCCAATTGGTGGCCTCCTGCACGATGCGCGGCCGATGGCCGGATTCCAGCAGCGGTGAGAGGTTCTTGTCGTAGGCCCGATTGCCCGCCACCCGCGGAAAGAACACCATCGGATTGGTGACGAGCCGGGCGCCGGTAATGCTCGCGCGGTCCGCGTCCGGGTGATCGGCGGGCAGAATCGCCACGAATGGTTCGGTGATCAGCGGTGTGGTGACGATGCCGGGCAGATCGTCGGGATCGCGGACAATCGCCAGATCCAGTCCGCCGTTGGCGAGCCGTTCCATGAGATGGCTGGTGAACCCCTCCACCAGATCCACCTCGACCAGCGGGAATCGATCTCGGAAGGTGCGCACCCCGCGCAGCGGTTCCAGCGGCAGCACCGAGGGCACGAAACCCAGATACAGCGTGCCCTGACTGCCCTCGCCGATCCGGATGACCTCCGCGAGATCGCGTTCGGCATGTCCGAGTAGCGCGGTCGCGCGTTCCAGCAGCACCGTTCCGGCGGGGGTGAGCGCGACGGTGCGGGAGGTGCGGTCGAAAAGCCTGGTGCCCAGCAGGGTCTCGAGCCGCTGGATCTGCTGGGTGAGCGCGGGCTGCGCGATATGCAGCCGGGCGGCGGCGCGGCCGAAATGCAACTCCTGCGCCACGGCGCGAAAGTACCGCAGATGCCGCAGCTCCACCCCATCAACCATAAGTTCAGCGTATCAATGCGAGCTATCAAGTATTGGACGCTATGGGTCCGGGCGGGAGATGCTGATCGGGTGACTCAGCCGACGAATTCCCTCGCCCCCGAACAGCACTCGATCACGATCGCGCCCATGGGCTCCGATGCCGACGCGCGCGCCTTCAAGGACCTCAATCTGGAGTGGATCTCCGCACTCTTCACCGTCGAACCGGCGGATCTGGCCCTCCTGGACCATCCGCGGCGGATCGTGGAGCGGGGCGGGCAGGTGCTCATCGCCCGCGCGGGCGATGCGGCGGTCGGCTGCGTCGCGGTGGTCGCCGAGGGACACGGACTCTTCGAACTCTCGAAAATGGCTGTGTCACCGCGTTTTCAGGGTCGCGGCATCGGCCGGGCGCTGGTGCGGGCCGCCCTGGACCACGCCCGCGAACTCGGCGCGACCTCGGTTTTCCTGGAGAGCAATGCCACCCTCGTCCCGGCCGTGCACCTGTACGAGGCCCTCGGCTTCGTGCACGTCCCGCCCGCCGAATTGCGCCCGACCCCGTACTCGCGCGCCGATGTCTTCATGCGCTACGACTTCCCGATCGCGTGAGCGCTGGGTCTCGCGGACCTCGTCGGAGACTCGAGCGCTAGGTCTTGCGGACCTCGTCGTAGATCCGGGCGGTGTGCGCGGCGATCTGATTCCAGTCGAATTCGGCGATGGCGCGCGCCCGCCCCGCCGCACCCATGGCCGCCGCGGTCTCGGGATCGGCGGCGACCCGGTTGATCGCGCGGGCCAGGCCGCGCTCGAAAGCGTCGGGGGCGTGCTCGTCGTAGTGCACCAGGCGTCCGGTCTCGCCCTCGGCGATCACCTCGGGAATGCCGCCGACATCGGAGGCCACCACGGCGGTGCCGCAGGCCATGGCCTCGAGATTGACTATGCCGAGGGGTTCGTACACCGAGGGGCAGACGAAAACCGTTGCGGCGGCGAGAACCTGCCGCACCAATTCGGTGGGTAGCATTTCGCGCACCCAGTGCACACCGTCCCGGATGGTGCCGAGTTCCCGTACGGCACCCGCCACTTCGGCCTCCATGGCGGGTGTGTCGGCGGCCCCCGCGAGCAGCACCAATTGGATATCCGGATCCAGGTGACGGGCCGCGGCGAGCAGGTGCGAGACGCCCTTCTGCCGGGTGATGCGCCCGACGAACGCGGCGACCGGGCGGTCCCGCTGGACGCCGAGCTCCTCGAGAATGTCGCGGGTATCGGGCGCGGGGCCGCCGGGATGCCACACCTGCGCGTCGATTCCGTTGTGCACCACATGAACTTTCGCGGGATCGATATCCGGGTACGCGGCCAGCACATCGGCGCGCATGCCCGCGCTCACCGCGATCACCGCATCGGCGTAGGTCACGGCATTGTGCTCGGACCACGAGGAGAGCCGATAGCCCCCGCCGAGCTGCTCGGCCTTCCAGGGCCGGCGCGGTTCCAGCGAATGCGCGGTCAGCACATGCGGAATCCCGTACAGCTCGGCCGCGAGATGTCCGGCGAGCCCGGCGTACCAGGTATGCGAGTGCACCACATCCGACCCGCCCGCGGCATCGGCCATGCGCAGCTGCGCCGACATCATCTGCAATGCGGAATTGGCGGCGTACAGCATCGGATCCGCCTGGTGCACCACCGCGTCCGCGCGCGGCACCCCCATACAGTGCACGGTCACATCGCAGAGCTGCCGCAATCGCGGAACCAGTTCGGTGACATGGACTCCCGCCCCGCCATACACCTCCGGCGGGTACTCACGGGTCATCATCGCGACTCGAAGTTCGCGCCCGCCGTCCACGCCATAACTCACCGATCCAAAGTACAGCCTGCGCTCCCCCACTTCAGTCCTGACGCCGAATCAGCCGGCCCGCGGCACGAGCCCCGCACACTCACCAGGACACGCCCACACCCACATGCGATACGCCGCGAGACGCACTCGCTGCCTCGCGCGAATCCCCGTCGGACAGCACCCCGGTGTTCGCGGCCCGGCTCGGTTCTGGAGCGACCGACCGGAGGAGTGAAGAACCGAGCTCGCAGGGCCGCGAACCGCGACGCCGCAGGCGGCGCGGACAAACACTGTAGTTTGGCGGTTGTGAGGAGCCAGCCGCACGTACTCGGGATCGTGCTCGCCGGTGGCGAGGGCAAGCGACTCTTTCCGCTCACCAAGGACCGCGCCAAACCCGCCGTGCCGTTCGGGGGAGCGTACCGGCTCATCGATTTCGTGCTGTCGAATCTGGTGAACGCGGGATATCTGCGGATCTGTGTCCTCACCCAGTACAAATCGCACTCGCTGGACCGGCATATCTCACAGACCTGGCGGCTCTCGGGTTTCGGCGGCGAGTACATCACCCCGGTTCCGGCGCAGCAGCGGCTCGGTCCGCGCTGGTACACCGGGAGCGCGGACGCGATCATGCAGTCGCTCAATCTCATCTACGACGAGGACCCGGAGTACATCGTGGTCTTCGGCGCGGACCACGTGTACCGGATGGATCCCGAGCAGATGGTGCAGGCGCATATCGAATCCGGTGCGGGGGTCACGGTGGCCGGAATCCGGGTGCCGCGCAGTACCGCCAGCGCCTTCGGCTGTATCGACACCGATGAATCCGGCCGGATCACCGGCTTTCTGGAGAAGCCCGCGCATCCGCCCGGCACGCCCGACGATCCGAATGTCACCTTCGCCTCGATGGGCAATTACGTCTTCACCACCAAGGTGCTGGTGGACGCGATTCGCGCGGACGCCGACGACAACGACTCGGACCACGATATGGGCGGCGACATCATTCCCGCTCTGGTGCGCGCGGGCGCGGCCTCGGTCTACGACTTCGGCAGCAATGACGTGCCCGGCGCGACCGACCGCAGTCGCGGCTACTGGCGCGATGTGGGCACCATCGACGCCTTCTACGAGGCGCATATGGATCTGGTGTCGGTGGATCCGGTCTTCGATCTCTACAACCGGCACTGGCCGATTCGCGGTGCCGCCGAGAATCTGCCGCCCGCCAAATTCGGGCGCGGCGGGCTGGCACAGGAGTCGATCGTCGGCGCGGGCAGCATCCTGTCCGCGGCCACGGTCCGCAATTCGGTGCTGTTCTCCAATGTGATGGTGGAGGACGGCGCGACGGTGGAGGGCAGTGTGCTCATGCCGGGCGTGCGGATCGGTCGCGGCGCGGTGGTGCGGCACGCGATTCTGGACAAGAACGTGGTGGTCTCCGAGGGCGAGATCATCGGCGTGGATCTGGATCGTGACCGGGACAGGTTCGCGCTCAGCAATGGCGGTGTGGTCACCGTCGGCAAGGGCATCTGGGTGTGAGCCGGTCCGCGGCGCGCGGATAACGGTGGACAGCGCACTCTCCGGGTCCGAAAATCGGTGGGTGCAGCGCTGCCCCACCGGGCCGCGCGGGAGGGAACACCATGAACCGCGCAACGCGGGTCGTCACC
The DNA here is from genome assembly GCF_001625085.1 of Nocardia acidivorans NBRC 108247. Lineage (GTDB taxonomy): Bacteria > Actinomycetota > Actinomycetes > Mycobacteriales > Mycobacteriaceae > Nocardia > Nocardia acidivorans. Next base: position 10,207 of record NZ_BDAW01000062.1, on the reverse strand, counting down.
GCCGTCACCTGCCTGGCCCTGACGGCCACCCTGGCGGGGTGCGCGCAGAAGGGTACGGCCGTCGCCGGGGAGATGGATGTGCGCACCCTGGACGCGGGGACCTATCCGGTGAATCGGTTCACCTACGACACCAATTCCAATGGCAAGGGCCCGATGCTCGAGGCCATGCGGATGGCCTCGGCGGTGACGCCTACGGTGAATGTGGATCCGAGTCTGAAGATCGGCCGCGGCGGCATCGTGCTGACCGAGCTCAATGATGTGGTGAGCGTCAGCCGCCTGTCCTCCTCGGCCAAACCGGTGCTGCAGAATCGCGGCTTCATCGCCGGATTCGCCATGAGCGGTTCGGATCTGCCCGATCCCGCGGGTTCGAACGCGCCGGATCCGGCCGGTACCACGGTCACCATCCGACTGCTGCGCTTCCCCTCCGCCGACAATGCCAAGCTGGCGGCCAAGGAGTTGGAGGACGCCGATTTCAATGTGGCGCTGGATCAGAACAAGAAGCTGACGCTGGCGGACTATCCGGATGCCTTCTCGCACTGGCGTCCCGGCGTGGGCAGTATCGGTGTGGTCATGGCGCGCAAGGAGTTCGTGATCTCGGTCTTCGCCTCGCGACCCAAGGCCGATCAGGCGGATCTGCTGGCCTGGGCGAAGAAATCCCTCGACGCCGAGGTGCCCGCGGTGGACGCGTTCTCCCCCACACCCGCCGACAAGATCGATTCGCTGCCCGTGGACCCGGATCGGCTGCTGGCACGAATCCTGGTGTCCGACAGGAACAAACACACACCCGATCCGGACAAATTCGCGGTGTACGGCGCGTATATGTTCATCCACCCGGCGGGTGACGAGGGGCTGCGCCAGCGGTTGGTGAACGACACCGGTATGGACGCCATGGCGCTCACCGAGGATGGCTATCTGTTCCGCACGCGCGATGCCCGCGCGAGTATCGATCTCACCGCCGGGCTGATCAGCAGTCTGGGCGAGACCGCGGTCGGTGCGCCGGACAAGGTGCCGGACACCAAATGCGTCCAGCACAGCGGGTCGTACCGGTGCTATGTGGGCTACAAGCGCTATGTGGGCGTGGTGACGGCCGACAGTCAGGGCGAGGTGCGCAAAAAGGCGACGGCACAGTACATGCTGCTTGCCAATAGTTTGTAGCGATGCGGGTATGGATCCCGGCCACAAGCGCGCCGGGACGACGGAGCACCCGATGGCGGAGAACCCTCAGAAGCGAATGATCTTGGCGTCCAAGGCGGGCCGGCAGGGGCGGCGGGCACCGTGCCCGCCGTGCGGGAGCATCGTTGCCGCATGCCGATGCGAATGCGTGTCGTCCCGGAACCGGTAGTCCCGGAATCCGAAGGGCTGCAACAGCGCTCGCATATACGCCGCACCGTCCTCGGGCAGCACGGTGCGTTCCTGGCCGATGATGTCGATGCCCCGGTGGTACCAGACCCGCGCCACCAGCCCCTCGACCGGATCGACCACGCGGAAACCGGCGTGCCCGTCGGCGGTCAGCCGGAATTCGGCAATGCGCCGCCATCGTCCGGACTCACGCAGGTACAGACCGACCACCGCCGGAGTCCGCTGACTCATGGAAAACCTCGCTCATAGCACTTTTCCCTGGAGTATCCGCGGTCGCCCCGTTGTAATCCTCCCGTGTCGCAGTGCCGTTCAGTTCGAGTAGGCCGGGGCTCAGTTCGAAGAGGCCGGGGCTCAGTTCGAAGAGGCCGGGGCTCAGTTCGAAGAGGCCGGGGCTCAGTTCGAAGAGGCCGGGGCCACGGTGCGCGCGATGCAGAATGGCTCGCACGGCCCCGGGGTGGACGGCACCACATGCGATTCATCGAATCTGGCACCGCTCACGAGCAGCAGCACCAGCAGCGCCCCGAACACGACCAGTCCGAAGATGATCAGCGCGGGCCACAACCAGCCTGCCGGCAGATGTATGCCGAGCATCAAACCTTCCATGCTCCGCCTCCTTTGTTTCGGTTCCCCCTTCTCGTCTACCACCTGCCCGGGACTCGAATCCACCTCTGCGACTGCCTCAGCACTGCCCCTTGCCGGAAAACAAAAGGGCCGCAAACCGTTCGCAACGGTTCGCGGCCCCGCGGGGATGGCTCAGCGCAGGTCGCGCCGACGGAATCCGATGAGCCCCACCACGATCAGCACGGCGGCTATGACCAGCAGAATCAGCACGGGTGCGAGCTCGAACGCGTGGCCGGGAACCTTGGGCGGATGTTCGAACGGTTGGAGGTCGCGAAGCCATTGCGGGGCGCCGGAGATCGCACCGAGCAGGAAGACCGCGATGGCGGCGGTCAGCACACCCCACGCCACCGGGGTCCAGCGCGGGACGAGACCGAAGAGCGCCACCGTCACTCCGGTGAAGATCCACACCGCGGGCAGCTGGATGAGCGCGGCCCCGAGCACATCGGGGAGTTTGCCACCGACGTCACCTGCAGCCCGCCCGTACACGATTCCGCCGAGCAGACCCGAAACCAGAAGTGCCAGCGACGGTCCCGCGAGCGCAAAGAACAAATGCGAAGCGGCCCAGCGGATTCGCGATACCGCACCGGTGAGCAGCGTCTCGGCGTGCTCTGTGCTCTCCTCCGAGTGCAGCGCCAGCGCCGCCGAGACCGAGTACGCGGCGGCGGCCACGCCGATCATGGTGAAGGCGTAGGTGATCACCGAATTCTCCAGCGAGGCCGAACCGCCCATCCGGGTGATGAGATCCTTGACGGAGCGACTGCTGCCCAGTTCATCGCCGATCCCGTGCACCACGCTGCCCAGGATCAACCCGTACAGTCCCAGACCCACCGTCCAGGCGACCAGGGTGCCGCGCTGCAAACGCCAGGCGAGCCCGAACGGACCGCTCAGTGCGGGTCCGGCGACGGCAGCACCCGGCCGCTCGGCGATCTGGCCCGCACCCAGATCCCGTTGTCGCAGTAGCGAATACGCGAGCACGGTGAGCAGTACGACCGCGGCCAGATGAAGCCCCAGGACTCCGAAATGATTTCCCGCGAACGGCCGCACCTGCAGCGACCAGCCCTGCGGCGAGAGCCATACCAGCGGGCTGATGGGCCCGTCGCCCGCGCGGGCGTCACCGATGGCGCGCAGCGTGTACGTCACGCCGAGCACCGCGAAGGCGATACCGCGGGCCAGCCGCGCACCGGTCGTCAATTGCGCGCAGACCGCGGCCACGGCGGCGAAGACCGCGCCCGCTCCGGCCAGCGCCAGGCCGAAGGCCAGCGATCCGGCGCGCGCGTCGTCACCGCCGAGTTTGCTCCCGGACAGGCTCAGGAAGCCGATCAATCCGGTGGCCAGCGCACCGCCGTAGCCGACGATGAGCCCCGCGTACCGCCCGACTCGGGTGGCGGCCACCAATTCCCCACGGCCCGTCTCCTCTTCGGCGCGGGTGTGCCGAAGCAGGGTGAGGATCGTGGCGATGGCGATGAGGGTGTAGAACATCCCCGCCTTCCAGATCCCGACCGCACCGACGCTGGTGTTGTACACCGGCCCGTACATGGCCAGTTGGGCCGGACTGGCCAGGATGGATTCGGCGAAGCTCGCCCGGTCGGCTTCGCTCGGGTACACGCTGGCGATGCCGTTGACGTAGACGCTGCCCAGCGGCAGCGACAGCAGCAGTATCCACAGCGGCAGCACCAGGCGATCGCGCCGCAGATACAGCCGGAGCATCTGCCGGGTTCCGGTGAATTCTGTTGAGCGCAGCGGCTTTTCAACCACGCGTGGTGCGGTGATGGCGGTCATTTCGCGGCCTTCTGCAACGCGGCGGCGTCCCGGCCGGACTCGGCGGCGTCCTCGCCATTGATCGAATAGTGGCGCAGGAAAAGCTCTTCCAACGTCGGCGGCGCACTGACCAGACTGCGCACCCCGGCATCACCGAGCACCTTGATGAGCTCGCCGAGATGTTCGCTGTCGACCTGGCAGTGCAGCGTGTGATCTTCGAAGCCGATATCGGCCACACCCGGAATCCGGCCGAGATCGCCCGGGTCGCCGATCATTTCGGCGGTGATGGAGGTGCGGCTCAGATGCCGCATCGAGGCCAGCGTGCCGGACTCCACCGTGCGACCCGCGCGGATGATGGTGACCCGCTGGCACAGCGCCTCCACCTCCGAGAGGATGTGGCTGGAGAGCAGCATCGTGCAGCCGCGCTGCGACGCCTCGTGCACGCATTCGCGAAATGTCTGCTCCATCAACGGATCCAGGCCCGAGGTGGGTTCGTCCAGCAGGTACAACGAGGCATTGGAGGAGAAGGCCGAGACCAGCGCGACCTTCTGCCGATTGCCCTTGGAGTAGGTGCGCGCCTTCTTCTTCGGATCGAGCTCGAACCGCTCGATCAGATCGGCGCGGCGCCGCTGGTCCAGCCCGCCGCGCATCCGCGCCAGCAGATCGATGGTCTCACCGCCGCTCAGTGACGGCCACAGAGTGACATCGCCTGGGACATAGGCGATATCGCGATGCAGGGCGACCGCATCGGTCCACGGATCGCGCCCGAGCACCCGGGCCGTGCCCGAGGTGCGGGACAGGATGCCGAGCAGTATCCGAATGGTGGTCGACTTCCCCGCGCCGTTCGGACCCAGGAAGCCGTGCACCTCCCCCTGCGCGACCTCCAGGTCGAGGCCGTCGAGCGCGTGCACCTGGCCGAAGTTCTTGTGCAGATCCCGGACCGAGATGGCCGGGTTGGCCGGAGCGTTCATGGAGTCTCCTGTGTGAGGGTGTCCAACATCATGGAGTCGGTGAGCAACCCATTGGTGTAGATCTCCAGGGCGGGCAGCATCATTTGATCGGCGTACTCGCGCAAGGCTTTTCGATAGTCGATCCGGCCCTCGTGCTGGGCCGCGTACAGCTGCAGGAACATCACCATGCCGCCGCCGTTGGTGGTGGCGATGTATCTGGCGGTGGCCTTCAAATCCCTTGGCGGGCGGTAGGTTCCGGAGGCGATCCCCGCCAGCAGGTACTGCTCGACATCCTCGACCATATGCTCGAAGAAGCTCGTCAGCAGCGCGCCGCCGGCCTGGAAGCTGCGCAGCAGATAGGCCATATGCGGTGCGAAGTCCTCGATCTCGGCCAGCTGCTCCAGCAGGCTGTTCGGCGAAGGGCGCTGTGCGAACTCGACTTTCGCGGCCCGCACCACCTCCCGGACATGCTCATCGCAGGCCGCGCGCAGCCCCTCCTTGGAACCGAAGTGGTGGTTGACCAGACCGGGCGACACTCCCGCTGCGGCGGCGATGGCCCGCACCCCCACCCCGAAACCCTGCTCCCCGAAGGTCGCTATCGCGGCATCGCGAATCCGGGCCCGGGTGGTCAGATCCTCCGAGGTTGAACGCATGTTCAACAGATTAAACACTCGTTCAATCGAATGACAAGACCCCGCATCGAAAGAAGCAGAAAGAAATAGCCGAATTCCGCGCGGCCGCCTACGCGGATTTTCCGCTCACGGAAAGCTGATTCCGCAATGCATTCGCGCTGCGGACATTCCGCGAATCAACTACCCCCTGGAGGCGCAGAGCAGCCCGTCACCGACCGGAATCAGCACACTCGTCAGCGCCGGATCCTCGGCGATGGCACGGGTTGCCGCACGCACGGCCTGGGTCTGGGGATCGCGCTGCGCGGGATCGGGCACCCGCCCGCCGAGCAGCGCGTTGTACAGCAGGATTGCCCCGCCCTCGCGGAGTAATCGCACCGCCTGCGCCACGTACTGCGGATGCTCGAGCGGCGCGGCATCGATGAAGACCAGGTCGTAAGCCCCATCGGCCAAGCGCGGCAACACATCCAGCGCCCGGCCGTTGATCAGCCGGGTGCGCGCGGGCGCGATCTCGGCCGAGCGGAACGCCTCGCGCGCGGCGCGTTGATGTTCGGGTTCGGAGTCGATGGTGGTGAGCGTGCCGTCTTCGCGCATACCGTCCAGCAGCCACAGTCCGCTCACCCCGGCCCCGGTGCCGACCTCCACCACCGCCCGCGCGCCCAGCAATTGGGCGTACATGCTCAGCAGCGCCCCCACCGAAGGGGGTACGGGGGCAGCGCCGAGTTCGAGGGCGCGTTCGCGCGCGCCGAGGAGAATCTCGTCCTCGGCGACGGATTCCTCCACGTAGGCGAGGTTGCGCTGCAGGTTCGATGCCGCGGGAGTCTGGCTCACGGCTATGAGGCTAATGGCGCGGGACGCCGAAAGCCCGGCGGTGACCGGCCGGTGTGGCGATTTTTCTCAGGTGTCCCTCAGCCGGTGCATATGACCACCACATCGGGACCGGCAAGAGTATTGCCAAGTCAGGCCAGCGACCTTCGGCCGCGGCGATCGGGAACAACATGACCCACCAGGTCGGTTGTACACGAAAACCGGGATCGAGGTCCCGAGTAGGAGGTAATCCCATCCACATGGTCGACGAGGCGCGTGAACCCGCCATCCTGCCCGTGCAGGACATCTCTTTGGACGGCACCACCGTGTCGGACGAAGATCTCGACGCGGATGCCCTGCGCGGCACCGCTGCCTTCGATGCCACCGGTGACCGCACCATGATGCCCAGCTGGGACGAACTGGTCCGGGAACACGCCGACCGCGTGTACCGCCTGGCCTACCGTCTCACCGGCGATCAGCAGGACGCCGAGGATCTGACCCAGGAAACCTTCATCCGGGTCTTCCGCTCCCTGCAGAACTACCAGCCCGGCACCTTCGAGGGCTGGCTGCACCGCATCACCACGAATCTGTTCCTGGACATGGTGCGGCGCCGCAATCGGATTCGTATGGAGGCGCTGCCCGAGGACTACGACCGGGTGCCGTCCGAGGGTCCCGGTCCCGAGCAGGTCTACCACGACGCCAATCTGGACCCTGAGCTGCAGGCCGCACTGGATTCGCTGGCCCCGGAGTTCCGCGCCGCGGTGGTGCTCTGCGATATCGAGGGTCTGTCCTACGAGGAGATCGGCGCGACGCTCGGGGTCAAACTGGGCACCGTGCGCAGCCGGATCCACCGTGGACGTCAGGCACTCAAAGAACACCTTGCGCATAATGGAGTGGAGCGGCGTTTCGCCGCCGCCGAGAACGCCAGGTGAGCGGGCGGGCAATGGGCCCGTACACCGGCAATCCCGATGCAGCCGAGGTGGTCCGGAAGGGTGTGCAGCTTATGAGTGGCGAGGACAGAACGCCGCGTCCGCCTCGTTTCGCCCCCACCGAGCATCTGGCCAGTGAGGCCATTGCCGCCTATGTGGACGGCGAATTGCGGATGAACGCGTATCTGCGTGCCGCGCATCATCTCTCCGTCTGCGCGGAATGCGCGGCGGAGGTGGACGCCCAGCAGCAGGCTCGTATTGCGCTGCGGCAGTCCTCCGATCAGATTTCCGCGCCCCTGCGCCTGCACGATTCACTCAGCCGTATCCCGCTCTCGGAACTCCCCGGAGCGGAAACGCTGAATTCCGAGCGCGGCACGCTCGCTCGTGGCGCGAGTTTCGTCGGGCTGCGCCAAGATTCGTTCGACAGCAGACGGTGGACATCCTGGTGGCGCAAGTAGAGTTCATCGCGTGACCACCGAATCGAAGAACACGGGCCCGGTTCCGGGTGAGGGGCCCGCGGCGAACAACCTGCCGAATTCTGCGCAGGCTTCGGATTCGGCGGCCGATCGGGGGAACCTGAGGCCGTCGGACGCACCGGTCCTGGGGCCGCGACCGGTTTATCGGCCGCATGTGGACACCCATACCGCGCGCGCCTTCCGCCGCCCGGGTGGGCAGAGTGGTTCATTCTCCCCGCGCACGGCCGCCGCCGCTGCCGCCGCCGCGCAGGATGGTCCGCTGGTGCGGAACCGCCCGCCCGACGCGGTGCTGGCCGAGGCGTTCGGTCGCCCGGCGGGTTCGAACGAGATTCTGCAGCGCGATCCCGAGGCCAAGGCCGAGGCCACCGCGAGCGCCGCGCCTGCCGATCCCTGGCGGGATCCGAATTCCGCTGCCCGCCTTGGCACCCCGGCCGTGCAGACCCCGCAGCCGCAGCCGCTCGCACCGGGGCGTCAGCTCTCCGCGCGCGAGGTGCTCTTCGGCAGCCGGGTCGCGCCCAAGGCGCTGGCGGTCCTGGCCGGTGTGGCGCTGGTGATCGGCCTGGCCGGTGGTTTGGTGGGGCGGCTCACCGCCGAATCCACCTCCGCGCTGACCTCGCGCAAGGTGGCGTTGCAGTCGACCGATTCCACCAATGTGGCGCACGGCCAGATCTCCAAGGTCGTGGACGCGGTCATGCCCGCGATGGTGACCGTGCGCGCCTGGGTCGGCGATTCGGGTTCCACCGGTTCGGGTGTGGTGATCGACGGCGCGGGGTACATCGTCACCAATAATCACGTGATCTCACTGGCCGCGAATGACAAGAGCGGCAAAGCCCAACTGCAGGTGGTCTTCTCGGACGGCACCCGGGTGCCGACCAGCATTGTCGGTCGCGATATCAAATCCGATCTGGCGGTGCTGAAGGTCGATGTGAAGAACCTGTCGGTGATTCAGCTCGGTAATTCCGACGAGGTGAAGGTCGGCGACGATGTGCTGGCCATCGGTTCGCCGCTGGGCCTGGAGAAGACCGTCACCTCGGGTATCGTCTCGGCGCTGCATCGCCCGGTGAAGGTGGGCGGTGAGGGCACCGATACCAATGCCACCCTGGACGCGGTGCAGACAGATGCCGCGATCAATCACGGCAACTCCGGTGGCGCGCTCGTGGATATGCAGGGCCGGTTGATCGGCATCAACTCCGCTATCAAGTCCGAGAGCGGCGGTTCGGTGGGTCTGGGCTTCGCGATTCCGGTGGATCAGGTGAAGCGGATTTCCCAGGCGCTGATCCACGACGGCCAGGTGCACCATCCCCGATTGGGCGTGAGCGCCAAAACCAAGATCGTCGCCAATGACGTGATGAGCGGTGCCGCGGTAGCCGATGTGCAGGCCGGTAGCCCGGCCGCCAAGGCGGGCATCGTGGAAGGCGACGTGATCGTGAAGGTCGGCGATCGCGATGTATCGGGCCCGGAGGAATTGACGGTCGCGGTGCAGTCCAACGAGATCGGCCGAACCGTGAATGTGCGACTTATCCGCGATGGCCGCGAAGTCGATGTCCCAGTCACTCTGGAATCGGATTAGACATGACCTCAATGGTTTGCGGCCGTCCCGCTTCTGGACTGAGTGGAGCCCAGGAGCGCAGCAGAGGGACGGAAGAAGCGGGACTTCGGGGCCGCAAACCCGCCCGGAGCGAAGCGTAGGGCAGAATAAACAGCGTGTTCAGCAATATCAGCTGGGGCGAGTTGCTTATTCTGCTCGTCGCCGCCCTTGTGATTCTCGGTCCCGAGCGTTTGCCCGGGGCCGTGCGCTGGACTACGCAGAGTCTGCGCCAGGTGCGCGATTACGCCAGTGGGGCGACCCAGCAGTTGAAGGATGAGCTGGGTCCGGAGTTCGACGAGATCCGTAAGCCGCTGGAGCAGTTGAACGAACTGCGCGGTATGAATCCCAAATCTTTGGTTACCAAACATCTTCTCAATGGCGACGATTCATTTCTGACCGGTAGCTTCGACAAGCCGATCACCTCCGCGAGCAGCGGTTTCGAGGATCTATCCATGCCGAAACCGCAGAAACCGCTGGAGCGCAACGAACGTCCGCCGGTCGATCCGGACGCGACCTAGAGCAGCTTCGTCAAGCGGTCTAGACACCCGTGGCTGTTCAGGTATCTAGACTGCGCTCATGTCGGCCGACGAGGTGGCACGGGTGTTCGCGATCGAAGACAAGGTCGAGCGCCTCAAAGCCGCCACCGACGGCGTGGCGGCGGCGCAGCAGCAGATCAATGAGCTGACGCGAATCCGCCGCGCCGTAATTCGCGAACTTCACGCCGAGGGCTGGACGTTCGCCAGAATCGGTGCGGCCGCCGGACTTTCCCGGGCCCGCATCCATCAGGTGAGCACGCAGGGACCGGTGCCGGAGGGACTCTTCTTCGGGCACGGGCCGCTCACAATTCTCACCCCGGACGTGCGCAGCACAACCCGGGCCATCGCCCTGGTGGGTGCGCCGGACGCCGCGGCGCCGCATCGGCTGGTGGAGCTGTTGCGCGAACTCGGCTTCACCGCGACCGTCCAGCGATTCCTGCCCGGGCGTCCGCTGGATCTGGACCGGGACGGCCTCATCGTGCTCGGCGGGCCCGAATTGTCGCCCAGTCTGCGCTATCTCGTCGCCGCCGACCCGCGGCTGCGCCGCACGGTGG
>NZ_BDAW01000061.1 GCF_001625085.1 Nocardia acidivorans NBRC 108247 | reverse complement strand
TGTGCTGGCTATCGGTGAGGCGCTGCCCGCGTCCGTGGCGCAGCGCTTCCGTACGGCGAATCCTTCGGCGCAGCTGTTCAACCTGTACGGCCCGACCGAAGCGGCCGTCTCCATCACCAGCCACCTGGTCACCGACGCCGACAAGGGTTCGGTCTCCATCGGCCTGCCCGAATGGAACAGCCAGGTCTACGTCCTGGACTCCCGCCTGCACCCGGTCGCACCGGGCGTCTCTGGCGAGCTCTACCTCGCGGGTGCGCAGCTGGCGCGCGGCTACTTCGGTCGTAGCGACCTGACCGCGGATCGGTTCGTGGCCAATCCCTTCGCCGCCGGTGAGCGTATGTACCGCACCGGTGACCTGGTGGCCTGGAATGCGCATGGCGAGTTGGAGTATCGGGGTCGCACGGACTTCCAGGTGAAGATCCGCGGTTTCCGTATCGAGCTGGGGGAGATCGAGGCGGCGCTGCTGGCCATGGCGGAGATCGCGCAGGTCGCGGTACTGGCCAAGTCCGATCAGCGCACCGGCGATCGTCTGGTGGCCTACCTGGTGCCGTCCGATCTCGCCGCGGGTGTTGAGGTTTCGCATGTCCGGGCGGTGCTGTCGGCGGGTCTGCCGTCGTACATGGTGCCTTCGGCGTTCGTGGTCCTGGACGCGCTGCCGCTCAATGTGAATGGCAAGTTGGATCGAAAGGCGTTGCCCGAGCCGGAGTTCGAGACCACGGCGTTCCGTGCGCCGTCCACCCCGATCGAGGAGATCGTGGCGGGCGTGTTCACCGAGGTGCTGGGGACCGAGCGCGTGGGTGCGGACGACGACTTCTTCGCCCTGGGCGGTAATTCGCTGCTGGCCACGCAGGTCGCGGCGCGACTCGGTGCGGCTCTGGATGCTCGTGTCCCGGTTCGGACCCTGTTCGAGGCGTCCACCGTCGCCGGACTCGCCGCCAAGCTGGAGTCGCACGCGGGCAGCGGCGATCGGCAGCCGCTGGTCGCGCAGCAGCGTCCCGCCTCGGTGCCGCTGTCCCTCGCGCAGCAGCGCATGTGGTTCCTCAACCAGTTCGACACCACCTCGGCGGCCTACAACATCCCCGTCGCGGTCCGTCTCACCGGCGAACTGGATACCGAGGCCCTGCAACAGGCCGTCGCCGATGTGATCGCGCGCCACGAAACCCTGCGCACCGTCTACCCGCAGGTGGACGGTGCGGCCTCCCAGGTCATCGTGACCGCCGCACAGGCGACCCCGGACCTGACCCCGATCGAGGTCGGCGCCGAAGCGGTGCGCGATCGGATCGCGGAGCTCATCTCCACCGGCTTCGATGTGACCACCGAGGTCCCGTTGCGGGCCAAGCTGTTCCGCGTCGAGACCGCACCGGTCGCCGAGGAGCTCGGTGCGCACGAATCCGTGGTGCTGGATGTGGCCGATGCCTTCGAGGCCGCCACCCTGCGCGCGGTCGGTGCGCAGGCGGCCAGTGCCCTGGGCGCCGTCCGGGTGGAGCCGCCGCAGCCGGTCATCGAACATGTGCTGGTCTTCGTCGCGCACCACATCAGCGCGGACGGCTGGTCCATGGGCCCGCTCACCCGCGATGTGATGATCGCGTACGCCTCCCGGGCCGCCGGGGTGCAGCCGGGCTGGGCGCCCATGCCGGTGCAGTACGCCGACTACTCGATCTGGCAGCGTGCGGTGCTCGGCTCCGAACAGGATCCCGAGAGCCTCATCTCCGGCCAGGCCGAGTACTGGCGGACCACCCTCGCGGACCTGCCGGACGAGCTCAACCTGCCCTCGGATCGACCGCGCCCCAACGCGCAGTCCTTCCGCGGCGGCAAGGTGCACTTCCCGATCGGGGCCGGACTGCACCGTGGTCTCCAGGCCATCGCCCGCGAGCAGAACGCCACCATGTTCATGGTGGTGCACGCCGCGCTCGCGGTATTCCTCTCGCGCCTGTCCGGCACCGAGGACATCGCCATCGGTACGCCGATCGCGGGTCGCGGTGAGGCCGAGCTCGACAATGTGATCGGCATGTTCGTCAACACCCTGGTGCTGCGCACCGAGGTGGATCCGGAACTGACCTTCGCGCAACTGCTCTCGCGCGCCAGGGATGCCGATCTGGGCGCGTTCGCGCACGCCGACATCCCGTTCGAGCGGCTGGTGGAGCTGCTCAATCCGGAGCGCTCGACCGCGCGCCACCCGCTGTTCCAGGTGGTGCTGTCCTTCGAGAACCTGCCGGACAGCACCTTCGAGCTGCCCGGATTGCGGGTCGCCGCCGTCGATTTCGAGAACGACACCGCGAAATTCGATCTGTCGCTGACCATTACCGAGGCCGGAACCGCGGGCGAGGGCATGTACGCCGAATTCGCCTACGCCCGTGACCTGTTCGACGACGCCACGGTGCAGAAGTTCGCGCAGCGCTTCACCCGCCTGCTGGAGCAGATCACCGCGCGGCCGCAGCTGCCGGTCGGCGATCTGCAACTGCTGTCGGCCGCCGAACGCGCGGATCTGCTGTCCCGCAACGGCGCTCCGGCGGTCGAGCCCAAAACCCTGCCCGAGATCATGGCCGCCGCGGTGGCCGCGAACCCGGTCGGCGAGGCCGTGGTCTTCGACGGTCAGGTGCTCGGCTACGCGGAGCTGGACGCGGCCTCCTCGCGTCTGGCGCGCATGCTCATCGAGCGCGGCGCCGGACCGGATATGCGGGTGGCCGTGGCCATTCCGCGTTCGTTCGAATCCGTGCTCGCGGTGTGGGCGGTCGCCAAGTCCGGTGCGGCGTTCGTACCGGTCGATCCGGCCTACCCGGCCGATCGCATCGCGCATATGATCTCGGACTCCGGGGCCATGCTCGGTCTGACGACCAATGCCGAACTGGCGGCGCTGCCACCGGTGGCGAGCCTGGCCGGGTGGATCTCCCTGGATGATCCGCTGACCATCGCCGAGATCGAATCGCATTCGCCCGCCGCGGTATCCGATGCCGAGCGATGGGGGGTCATCCGGCCCGCCCACGCCGCCTACGTCATCTACACCTCGGGCTCGACGGGTCTGCCCAAGGGCGTCGTCGTCACGCACGCGGGTCTGGCGAACTTCGCGACCGAGCAGGTCGAGCGCTACCGCCTCGACTCCTCTTCGCGCGCCCTGCATTTCGCCTCGCCGTCGTTCGACGCCTCCATTCTGGAGCTGTTGCTGGCGCTGGGCGCGGGCGGCACGCTCGTGGTGGTGCCCCCGGGCACCTACGGCGGTGACGAAGTGGGTGAGCTGATCGCGCGCGAGCGGGTCACCGCCGGTCTGATCACACCGTCCGTCCTGGCCTCGCTGGAGCCGTCGCAGCTGGCCGGTATGGAGGTCATCATCGCCGGTGGTGAGGCGGTCTCGGCCGATCTCGTCGCCAAGTGGTCGGTGAACAGTGCCGGGCCGCGGCGTTTCCACAATGCCTACGGTCCGACCGAGGCCACCATCGCCACCAATATCTCCGATGCGCTGAACCCGGGTGACAAGGTCGTCATCGGTGGACCGGTGCGTGGTATGCGGGCGCTGGTGCTCGACCACCGGTTGCAGCCGGTCGCCGAGGGCGTCGCGGGCGAGCTGTACGTGGCCGGACCGCAATTGGCGCGCGGCTACCACGCGCGTCCGGGTCTGACGGCCGAGCGCTTCGTCGCCAACCCGTATGGCGAGCCGGGCACACGCCTGTACCGCACCGGCGACGTGGTGCGCTGGACGCGCGATGCCAAGGGCGCTCCCGCCGTGGAGTACGTGGGCCGCAATGACTTCCAGGTCAAGGTGCGCGGCTTCCGCATCGAACTCGGTGAGATCGACGCGGCGCTCACGGCACACGAATCCGTGGACTTCGCGGTCACCGTGGGTCACCGGACCGAAGTCGGCACCACCATGCTGGCGGCCTACGTGCTGCCGGTCGCCGGTGCCGCCATCGATATCGCCGCGCTCACCGAGCACGCCGCCGCGCGACTGCCGGAATACATGGTGCCCACCGCGATTACGGTGCTGGACCAGATTCCGCTCACCCCGGCGGGCAAGCTGGATCGTCGCGCGCTGCCCGCGCCGGTGCTCGCACCGCGCGAATTCCGGGCTCCGGTCAGTGATATCGAGGCCGTCATCGCCGAGGTCTTCGCCGAGGTGCTCGGCGTCGATCAGGTCGGCGCGGATGATTCGTTCTTCGCGCTCGGCGGTGACTCGATCCTGTCGATCCAGTTGGTGTCGCGGGCCAAGGCGCGCGGCATCCTGTTCAGCCCGCGCGAGGTCTTCGAGAAGCGCAGCGTGGCCGGACTGGCCGAAATCGCCGTGCTGGGCGGGGATGACGAGCAGCAGCGACTGCCCGAACTGCCCGGTGGGGGGGTCGGCGATATTCCGCTGACGCCGATCATGACGGCGATTCTGTCGAGTGGTTCGACGTACCAGCGGTTCTCGCAGTCCATGGCCCTGCGCCTGCCGGACAATATCGACCGTTCGATCCTGGTCGGCACGCTGGCCGCGGTCTTCGACCACCACGATGTGCTGCGCTCCCGACTGCGCGGCAGTGCAAGCGCCGGTTGGGAATTCGAAGCCCTGCCGCGCGGCGGCGTCGATGTCGATGCCCTCGTGCACCGCGTGGACGTGGCCGCGGACATCTCCGATGCCGAGCTGTCCCGGATCGCCAGTGCCGAACTCGATACCGCACTGGGCAAGCTGGATCCGGCCAATGCCGCCATGATGCGGTTCGTCTGGTTCGCCTTCGGCGAAGGCCGTCCGGATGTGCTGCTCGTCGCCGCGCACCACTTCGTGGTCGACGGCGTCTCCTGGCGCATTCTGATTCCGGACTTCGCGGTCGCGTGGTCGCAACTGGCCTTCGGTCAGCCGGTGGCGCTCCCGGCCAACGGCACCTCCATGCGGCGCTGGGCGCACGCCCTCGTCGATGCGGCGTCGGCGCCGGAACGCGTTGCGGAGCTGCCGTTCTGGCAGGGCGTGGTCGGCACCGCCGATCCGCTGCTGGGTGCGCGTGCCTTCGATCCGGCGGTGGACACCTTCGCCACGGTCGAGCGCGTGGAGGTCACGGTTCCGGCGGCGGTCACCGATGCGGTGCTCACCTCGATTCCGGGCCGGTACCGCGGCGGCGTGAACGACGGTCTGCTCTCGGCGCTGGCCATGGCGGTCGCGCGCTGGCGCGCCGACGGCAACGATGCCGCTCTGATCAAGCTCGAGGGTCACGGTCGTGAAGAGGAAGTCGTTCCGGGCGCGGATCTTTCGCGCACGGTCGGCTGGTTCACCAGCGCCTACCCGGTGCGGCTGGATCTGGCCGGAGCCGATCTCGACGATGCCTTCGCGGGTGGAAAAGCCCTGGGCGACATCGTCAAATCGGTGAAGGAGCAGTTGCTCTCGGTGCCCGACAAGGGACTGGGCTTCGGTCTGCTGCGCTACCTGAACGCCGAGACCGCGCCGCAATTGCGCAGTGTCGGGCAGATCAGCTTCAACTATCTGGGTCGCGTCTCCACCGGTGAAGTGCCGGAACAGCTTTCGGAGCTGGGCTGGGTGCCGGTCGCGGATCTGGGTCAGCTGGACGCGGACATGGATCTCGATATGCCCGCCAACGCGACCCTCGATATCAATGCCATCGTCACCGACGGTGAGGACGGCCCGCAGCTGGGCGCGGCCTTCGCCTTCCCGACCGGACTGCTCTCGCGCGAGCGGGTACAGGAGTTCGCCGATCTGTTCGTGGCGGCGCTGACCGCGCTGGCCGAACACGCCAAGCGGCCCGATGCCGGGGGCTATACGCCGTCGGATATGGCGCTGGTCAAGGTGACCCAGGGCGATATCGAGAACTGGGAGCGGGCCTACCCGGCGCTGACCGAGGTGTGGCCGCTGTCGCCGCTGCAGTCCGGTCTGCTGTTCCAGGCGCTGATGTCGCAGAGCCGTGAGGCCGTCGACGTCTACACCATGCAGGCCGTACTCGACCTGCACGGCACCGTGGACACCGATCGGCTGCACGGGGCCGCGCAGGCCATCGTCGACCGCTACCCGAGCCTGCGGACCGCCTTCGTCACCGATGCCGCGGGCCAGGCGCACCAGGTCGTGCTGGATCGCGTCGAAGCGCCGTGGAGCATTGTCGATCTCACCGATCTGCCCGAGGGCGAACGGGTTCCGCGCATGCGCGAACTCATCGACGCCGACCGGGCGCGGCATTTCGACATGGCCGCCGCACCGCTCATGCGGTTCACGCTGTTCCGCACCTCGGGCGAGCAGTGCAACCTGGTGATCACCACCCACCACATCCTGGTGGACGGCTGGTCCATGCCGTTGCTCATGCGCGATCTGCTGGTGCTGTACGCGGTGCGCGGTGATCTGTCCGCACTGCCGCGCGCGGTGTCCTATCGGAACTACCTGGCCTGGCTGGCCGGGCGGGACCGTCAGGAATCGTTGCGGGCGTGGGCGCGTGCGCTCACCGGCGTCTCCGAGCCGACCCAGCTCGCACCCGCCGGACGCGCGGACGAGCAGTACGAGGTCGGGCGGCATGTGCTCGAAATCGACGCCGAACGCACCCGTCAGCTCAGCAAGCGGGCCGCGGAACTCAGCGTCACCGTGAACACCCTGGTGCAGACCGCGTGGGCCATTCTGGTCGGAAGGCTCACCGGCCGTGGCGATGTCGTGTTCGGCGCGACCGTCTCCGGCCGCCCCGCCGATCTGGCGGGCGTGGAATCCATGGTGGGTCTGTTCATCAACACCGTGCCCGTGCGCATTCGCATCGACGACCGCCTCACCGTGGGCGGCATGCTCGAGCGGGTGCAGCACGAGCAGGCGGATCTGCTGGATCACCACTACATCGGCCTGGCCGAGATCCAGCAACTCGCCGGTGCCGCAGCGGAATTCGACACCCTGGTGGTGTTCGAGTCCTACCCGGTCGACAAGGACGCCATCGCCGCCGCCAGCTCCATCGACGGTATGTCGGTGAACGGCGTCGGCATCAACGACGACACCCACTACCCGATGACGCTGGTGGTCATGGCCAGCGAGACCATCGAGATCTCCATGCGCTACCTGGATACCCGCTTCACCGCCGACGAGGTCGAAACCCTCGCCGCGCGCCTGAGCCGGGTGCTGGACGCGCTGCTGGGTGAACCGTCCGCGCTGGTCGGCGACATCGATATCCTCGATGCCGGCGAACGCGCCCGCATCCTCGCCGAAAGCTCTGTGACCCAGGCTGATTCGGCGGCGGAACCGGCGCGCGTCGGCGCTCGCACCGTGGCCAATGTGCTCGCCGAGGTGGTGGAAGAGGATCCGCAGGCCCCGGCATTGCTCGACAAGGGTCAGGAGCTGGCGTACCACGTTCTGGACCGCCGCTCCTCCCAGCTCGCGCGCCTGCTCATCGATCGCGGTGCGGGCCCCGGTGACATCGTCGCCGTAGCCCTGCCGCGCTCGGTGGAGGCGGTCGTCGCGGTCTGGGCCATCCAGAAGGCCGGCGCCGCAGTGCTGTTCGCCGAGGGCCTGTCCTTCGGCGACATCCTCGCCGCCGGGGCCAACTTCGGCATCGCCGAGGAACCGGCGGCCAGCTCGGTCCGCTGGCTGGTCCCCGCCGACCCGAAGGTCCAGGCGGACCTGTCCGCCCGCCCCGCCCACCCGGTCACCTACACCGACCGGGTCCGCCCCCTCACCGAATCCGACCCGGCCTTCATCTACCGCGATGCCACCGGCGCCTGGGCCACCCTCACCCAGGCCGAAGCCCTGGACCGCGCGGCAACCCTGCGCACCGACAATGAGATCGACTACGAATCGACCACATTCACCACGGCCACCCTCGGCCTCCCCGCGGTAGACGAATTCCTCACCTCCTCCACCGCAGGCGCCCTGTCGGTCCTCCCCACCGAGGA
The DNA here is from genome assembly GCF_001625085.1 of Nocardia acidivorans NBRC 108247. Classification (GTDB taxonomy): domain Bacteria; phylum Actinomycetota; class Actinomycetes; order Mycobacteriales; family Mycobacteriaceae; genus Nocardia; species Nocardia acidivorans. The sequence continues at coordinate 45,763 of NZ_BDAW01000061.1, read as the reverse complement.
CCTGACCGCCGACCTCGAAGAAGGCGAGGTAACCCACTGGTTCACCACGGCTGGCGACCCCACCGACGAGGCCCCCCAAGAGGTCCGCATCATCGGCTGATCTCAACGTGCATGTAATGGCGCAGGTAAACGTCGAGTAGACCCCTGCGCCATTACATGCACATCACCCTCAGTCCAGACTGCCTCGGGGTACAACCCAGCGGTGGTTGAGATCTATTACGGAAGAGACGGTTTCGAAGTCTGCGTCGTAGTGGATCGGGACGAGGCGGTGTTCTGCGGCCAACACGGGCTACGGCCGTGTGACGCATGCGTGCCGCGGCGCTGGTGTCGATGAGGAATCGTGCGGTCAGCGCCACACCTGACCTCTCTGTTCGGGGTCGGCCATGGATTCCAGACCGCCATCGGTCAGCTACTCGATTTCGCGAGCACGCGCCCCAGCGGCGATCGCGGTGCGAAGTGCCGCCCGAACCGTGTCGGACACGCCTTTCGTGCCTAGCTCTCGTCGGCCCGAGGTAAAGCCCCGCTGAACAGCCACGTCCCTTGAACAGGACGGAGATTCACCGCTACTCACCCCGCATCGCCCGCCCCCATCCTGAAAACGGCCGGCCGGACCGGCGATATCGCCGCCGGATCAGCCCCGCGATCAGAGATGCGCGGTGAGGGCGTTGATATCCACCGCCCCCGCCATGGCGCGATGACCATCGTCATTGAGGTGCAGTCCGTCCCCGCTGTCGAATTCCGCGCGAATGAAATCACCGGTCTCCGAATCCTGTACGGCCGCGGCGATATCGAAGACGGCATCGAAGACATCGGTGGTGCGCAGCCACTCGTTCACCTCGCGGCGCACCCGAACCCCTTCCGCCACATTCAAACCCGGGTAGATGACCCCCGCGAACGGTCCGACGGTATTGGCGTAGATCGGCAGCCCCGCCGCATGCGCCAGGCGGGCGAGTTCGACGTACCCGGCAACGAGTTCGGCGGCCGGGGTCGTGCCGCCCACAATCAGATCATTGATGCCGAAATTGGCCCATACGCCCGCCACCCCGGGCACCGCGAGCACATCCCGCTCGAACCGGGCCAGGCCGTGCTCACCGACCACGTCGGTGACCAACCGGTTTCCGCCGATGCCCTGATTCACCGCCCAGCCTGTGGACAGCTGTGCGTTGAGCCAATCCACCGAACGCCGATTCGCGCCCGGCGTGGAGCCGACGCCCTCGAACCACGAATCTCCGAAGGCGACCAGCACCGGTGCCTCGGCCTCGGTCAGCACATCGATACCGGTGAGGAAGAAGCGCGAACCGGTCTCCTCGGCGTGCGACCAGGCGGCCTCGGCGGTTCGATCGCCCGTCGCGATCCAGCCGGGCTGCGCGGGCAGATGCGCGAACGCCGCGAACCCGGTCTGCTCCGGCAGATACAGGCTCAGCGTCAGCTCATCGCCCGCGGCGACCGGCAGTGCGATGGGATCGCTGATCAGGTCCGCCCCGGCGGGGACTCGGACCTGTTCCGCGCCCGCGAACCGCAGCACGGTATCGGTCTCGGCCACGATCTCCGACCCGCTCTCGGCCAGCGCGATTCGCGCGCCGCCGATGACCAGCTCCTGCGCGGAGTAGCGATTGGTCAGCCGCACCCGCAGCCGCGATCCGGCGCCGGCCACCCGCGCGATCTGTCGCAGCGTCTCCCCGGCGAAGGCGCGCGGCTCGGCCAGGCGGAAGTCCTCGGCCGGATTCACCAGCGGTGCACGGAAACCGGCCACCCAGCGCTGCGTGGTCATGATGCCCTCCATTTTGTTGCTGTGCGGACTATTGCGTCGTCAACAACATACCGGAGTTGTTCCGCGCGTCAACTATCCCCAATGCAGTCATCTGGTTTACGCTGCTCAGCGTGGATCCCAAGCATCTCTTCGACGACCCCCGTCTGACCGCGGTCGGCCTGCTCTACGAGGCGCACGACGGTCTGATCGCCCGGCTCGAATCGACCTGGAAGGGCAATGGGCTGTCCGGACTGGATCTGAATGCCCTTATGCGCCTGAGTCGTTCACCCGGCCGCAAACTGCGCATGACCGATCTCGCGGTGCAGACCAATCTTTCGACGAGCGGGGTCACCCGGCTGGTGGATCGACTCGAACGCAATGGGTTCGTCCGCCGCGAGGCCGATCCGACGGACCGCCGCAGCGCCTACACCGTCCTGACCGCCGCGGGCGCGACCCGGGTGGCCCGCGTACTGCCCGCGTACCTCGAGGGCGTGGAGCGCTGGTTCACCGGCCTGTTCGATCCCGAACAACTCGAAACCCTCACCGCGGCCCTGCGCGTCATCCGCGATACCACCAACCCCGAGGCTACGCACACCACCGGCTGAGCACCGCGCGCGGCTAGGCTCGGGAACATGACCGAAACCCCGGACGCCGACCGCTGGAATACCAATATCCAGTATCACGGCGTGCTGGCCGACGCGGTCGCCGCCGCCGACACGGTATTGGATGTCGGCTGCGGTGAAGGCATGCTCAGTCGCCGTCTGCGCCGGCGAAGCAACCACGTCACCGGCATAGACCTGCATGAACCGAGTATCGAGCTGGCCCGCGCGCAGGGTCCGGCGGACATCGCCTACGTGTGCGCGGACTTCCTGACCCACCCCTTCGCGCCGGAGTCCTTCGACGGCATCGTCTCGGTGGCGACGCTGCATCATATGGACCCGGCCGCCGCCCTGACCCGCATGGCCGAATTGCTCAGGCCCGGTGGGACTTTGGCCCTGACGGGCCTGGCGATGCCGAACTGGCCCGCGGATATCCCGCGCGAAATCGTCGCGGGCATCGGCTACAACTGGTTCCGGTTCACCCGCAAGCGCTGGGAGCATCCGTCGCCGATCGTGTGGCCGCCCCCGCACACCTACGCCGATATTCGCGAACTGTCCCGAATGCTCCCCGGCGCCACCTACCGCCGTCATCTCTACTGGCGGTACTCGATCGTGTGGACCAAGAACTGAGGCCGCTCAGGGTGTTTCGGTGAGTTCACCCGCCGCCCGCCAGGAATTGCGTTCCGCGTTGAAGGCTTCCGCCTGGGTGGCGCGGAACGATTCGATGGAATCGGCATTGTCGGTGAGGAAGCGGCGGTAGTCGGCGAGCCTGAACTCACCGTCCCGGGCGCGGAGTTCCCCGCGCCCGGCCGCCACATCGGCGCGCAGGTCCAGGAGTTCCTCCGCGCTCACCGGACACCAGCTGATGCGGTCGAAATAGCGCAGCAGCCAAGGATCTTCGCCGAGCCCGGTGGAGCGATGGTTCCAGACCTGGGTGGTGCGGCCGACGAACTGGTAGCCGCCGGGGCCCTCCATTCCGTAGATGCACAGGTACGCACCGCCGATGCCGACGGCATTCTCCGGGGTCCAGGTGCGGGCCGGATTGTATTTGGTGGTGACCAGGCGATGCCGCGGATCGGTGGGGGTGGCCACCGGCGCGCCCAGGTACACATCACCGAGGCCGAGGACCAGATAGTCGGCGGCGAACACGGTGTCGAAAACGTCGTCCACGGTGGCCAATCCGTTCATCCGGCGGATGAATTCGATATTCCACGGGCACCACGGGGCATCGGCGCGCACACCGTGCATATAGCGGGTGATGGCCTCGCGGGTGGAGGGATCGTCCCAGGACAGCGGGAGTGAGACCGTGCGACTGGGGACCACCAGTTCCTCCGCGGACGGGAGTTCGGCCTCCACCTCGCCGAGCAGGTCCAGCAGTTTGGCGGTGGGCAGGCGATCCGGATCGGTGCGGACCTGTAGCGAGCGCACGCCCGGGGTGAGCTCGGTGACGCCGGGTTCCTTACGCTCCAGCAACGCCTGGTGCAGGGCGTGCACCCGGGCGCGCAGCTCCAAATCCAGTGTCATATCACCGTATTCGATGAGCATGCCGTCATTGCCCGCGCGCCGGTAGGTCACCGCGGTCTCATTGCCCTCGCGCCGGGCCAGCACGCCGTCGTCGCCGTCACCGCCGCAGGAGAGCACCACCGGCCAGGCGGCCCGGCGCGCGGCGCCCAGTTCGCGCAGCGAGGCGGCGCGATCGGCGCGGACGGGGACGAACCGCACTTTGTCGCCCGGGGTGAGCTGACCCAGTTTCCAGCGATCGGCCGCCACCACGGTGACCGGGCAGACGAAACCGCCCAGACTCGGTCCGTCCGGTCCGAGCAGAATCGGGGTGTCGCCGGTGAAGTCCAGTGCGCCAACGGAATACGCGGTGTCGTGGATATTCGACGGATGCAGTCCGGCCTCGCCGCCGTCCTGACGCGCCCACTGCGGTTTCGGTCCGATGAGCCGCACACCGGTCCGATCGGAGTTGAAATGGACCTCGTAGTCGGTGCCGATAATGGTGTCGAAGTCATTGCGGGTGAAGAACTCCGGCGCCCCGTGCGGGCCTTCGGTGACCGCCAGCTCCCAGCGCCGCGCGAAGACCGGTTGGTCATCGCCCGGTACCCCGGCACTCACCTTGGCACCGGACATATCCCGCGCGGGCTCGCGGGACTCGGACCCGCCGTGGCCGCCGAGGGCGAGCCGATCGCCGATCGCCAGGGCGCGACCGGTGCCGCCGCCGAACTTGCCGAGCGTGAAAGTCGAACGGCTGCCGAGATATTCGGGCACGTCGATACCGCCCGCGACCAGGATGTAGCAGCGCATCCCGGGACCGCGCACCATGCCGACATCCAGCACGCCACCGGCGGGGACGAGCACACTGCGCCACTGCCGCACGGGCTCGCCGTTCACGGTGACCGGGACCGGCGCACCGGTCACGCAGACCCAGGTCGGCTCGTCGAACCGCAGCGCCGGTCCGCCCAGCGTGCATTCGAGCCCGGCCGCGCCCTCCGGATTCCCCAGCGCGCGATTGCCGAGCCGGAACGACAGATCATCCATCGGCCCGGACGGTGGCACGCCCACGTGCCAGTACCCGATCCGCGCGGGCCAATCCTGCACGGTCGTCTGCATGCCCGACCGCTCCACGCGCATGGAAGCCGCTGTGGCAAAACTGATTTCCTGCCGGGACGGTGCGTCCGTCGAGTCATGCGGTGCGTCCGCGCCGATGTCCGCCGTCCCGGTCGGCGCGGTGTCGCGGGTGGCCCCGGCGGGGGCGATCGCGGCGCTGGAATCCGTTGCCACCGAGACGACTTCGGGTAGGAGTGGGGTCATCGAGTCACCACCATTCGTACCGGCGTCGGGTTGAAGCCATTGCAGGGGTTGTTGATCTGCGGGCAGTTGGAGACCAGCACCAGGGTGTCGATCTCGGCGCGCAGGGTGATCTTCTTCCCGGGCGCGGACAGTCCGTCGACAATGCCCAGGGTGCCGTCCGCCTCGACCGGGACGTTCATGAACCAGTTGATATTCGAGACCAGATCCCGTTTACCCAGGCCCCATCTCATGCCCTCGGCGAGGAAGTTCTCGACGCAGGCGTGCTGGTGCCGGGTGTGATGGCCGTAGCGCAGCGTATTGGACTCCCGGGAGCAGGCCCCCGCGACGGTGTCGTGATTGCCGACTTCGTCCGCGATGACCGTCATGAGCGCGGTCCCGGCATCCGTGCGCAGGACGCTACCGGTGGTCAGGAAGATATTGCGCTGCGCGGCGACGGTGGCCTGCGCGCTGTAGCGGTCGGTGTGATCGTCGGCGGCGTAGAGCAGACAGTCCACCGCCTGATTGCCGTGCAGGTCGATGATCTCCAGGCGGTCACCGGCCCGCACCACGGTGGACCAGGGCGCGCGGGCGGGAACGGTTTCGTCGAGCACCAGGGTGCCGGATGCGGTGATCATGCGATTGCCTCCAGAGTGCGTGCCTGCCAATCCGCTTCGGTGTTCTCCACCGCGCGCAGGTATTCCGGGTCGGTATTGAACCGCTGACCGAGGTCCCGCGGAGCCGCCCAGGCCACCAGATCCAGGTCCGTGGTGGGCGTGGCATCGAGGGGATGCTCGGCATTGGCGATGAGCAGCGTGACCGGCAGGTGAATGAGCAGTTCGACGACCGTCCCCGGTCCGGCACTGCCGGTGGGCGTGAGCCCGCCGTCCGACTCCACCCGCACCCCGCGGAAGAATGAGAGGGTCTGCGCGATATCGCGCGGCTCCAGCCCCTGTTTGACCCCCGCCATGCACAGCCGATCCCGGGCGGAAGCCGAAGTGCCACACAGGGTGTCGTGCCTGCCGGAGGAATCGGCGACCACGGTGGCCAGCACCCGGCCCTGATCCGAGAGCAGCGGATGCCCCGCCGCCGGATACGCCTGCCACGGCACCTTCACGGTATCGGCGACATTGAGCCGCTCCCACGGTGATTCGGCGCGGAACAGCAGCAGATGCGCACAGGCCGCCCCCAGGGGATCGGAGATCCGCATCCGAGTGCCCCGAGCGAGCACCGCATTGGCATACCCACCGGATGGAATCCGCTGTGCGAACGTGATTTTCGCCGGATCGATACCTTCGGGCAACTCAGGTCCGCTGATGGTCGCGGCGGCCGCCTGCGATCGGGCGTGCGCCCGCGCGCTCGAGGTGTCTGCGGTATTGGTCATCGATACTCCTTCCATACGCCGCCGCTCGACTCTGTGCGGCGGCGGATGGTGTTGTCGTTCAGGCGGGTTGGATGATCGCTTCGGTGCTCGGCGCCGCGCGGGACGGGGTGATGAGCCGGTACACCAGTGCCCCCGCCGCGAGGGTCGCCAGCACGAAAAGCGGTGCTGCCCACTGCATCCACCAGCCGCCACCGGTCGGGATGTAGACCTCGGCGCGCGGCCAGGCCAGGTTCACCGCCATGGCGATACCCCACACCACCGCGAGGGCGTTGATCGGAATTCCCCAGCGGCGCAGGCCGAACAGCAGCTTGCCGTTCTCGGTGGTGGCGTCGTCGCCGGGCCAGCCCTTGATTCGGCGGATCAGCAGCGGCACCGTCACCAGCAGGTACGCCAGGTAGAGCGTCACGATGCAGACGCCGGCCAGGGTGGCGAAGATGGCGGCATTGCCGAGGTTGAGCAGCAGCAGCCCGATACCGAGTGCGCCGATCACCACCGCGGGTAGTACCGGGGTGCCGAAACGCGGATGCACGGTGGCCAGGCGCTCGGCGAACGGCAGGCGGCCGTCGCGCGCCATGGAGAACATGAGCCGCGAACCGGCGGTCTGAATCGCCAAGGTGCACACCGTGATAGCGCAGGCCACGCAGGCCAGGACGACCTTGCCCGCCGGGCTGTCCAGCTTGGTCTCGATCACGTAGGCGAGTCCGCCACTGCTCAGCGAGCCGTCCGACAGGCTCGGCGCGGCCATCAGCGCGCCCAGCAGAATCAGGCCGCCGCCGATGCCCGAGACGGCAAGCGCGGTCAGAATCGTGCGCGGGGCGACCTGGCGCGGATTCTTGGTCTCCTCGGAAAGCTCACCGGCGGAGTCGAATCCGACCATGACGTAGGCGGCCATCAGTCCGGAGACCAGGAAGGCGGCCCAGTACGAACCCGGTGCGGCCTGATCGGTCTGGGTGACCACGCTGGGACCGCGATCGGCATGGGTGAAGAAGACCGCGATGACCGCGAGCACGCCGACGATCTCGATGGTCACGCCGAGGGAATTGATCCGCGCCATCCAGTCGATGCCGACCACATTGATCGCCGTGGTCACCACCAGCAGAATGCTGCCCAGCACAACGGCATTCACCGCACCGTCATGCGAGGTGAGCGCGCTGTCGGTGCCGATGAGCTGGAAGCCGCTCCAGATCGAGGGCAGCACCACCTGCAGGGCGATGGCCGCCGCGGCGGCGGTGACGATCTGCGCGATGATCATCATCCAGCCCGCGAACCAGCCCACCACGGCGCCGGCCAGCTGCCGGGACCACTGGTAGATGCAGCCCGAGAGCGGGTAGCGCGCGGCCAGTTCGGCGAAGTTCAACGCCACCAGGAACTGACCCGCGAACACGATAGGCCAGGTCCAGAAGAAGGCCGCGCCACCGAAGGAGTAACCGAGGCCGAAGAACTGGAAGATGGTGGTCAGGATGGAGACGAAGGAGAAGCCCGCCGCGAACGAGGCGTAGCGGCCGAGCTTGCGGTGCAGGACGGGCTGATAGCCGAAGCGCGCCAGATCGGCGCTGTCGGCGGCGGGATCGATGCTGTTCGTCGGGTCTTTTTGGACGATGGAATCGGCGGAGGCGACCATGGCGAATCCTTCGCGAGCGGTGAATATCTATCGAGTGAAAGTTTTTCAATCGCGATCGCTCGCCCGGTGACGCCGATGTATCCGAATCATGGCCCGCCGTAACTTCTGCATTGCCCGGATTTCTATCGAGTGACAGAAACATCACCGCGGTCCGGTAGGACAGAATGAAGCGTGTGACCCAACTCGGACCTGGACGTCCCCGCCTGGAACCCCGCCGCAGGGCAGGGCAGACGCCGCGCGCCGAGATCCTCGACGCCGCCGCCGAACTGTTCACCGGCAATGGTTACGGCAGCACCTCCACCCGGGCCATCGCCGATGCCGTCGGCATTCGGCAGGCCTCGCTGTACCACCACTTCGCATCCAAGGACGACATCCTCGACGCCCTGCTCGGCGAAACCATCACCGCGCCATTGAAACTCGCCGAACGGCTGGCGGAGTCCGACGCACCGGCCGCCGTGCGCCTCTATGCCCTGGCGCGATTCGATGTGAGCCAGCTCTGCGCCGCGCGCTGGAATCTGGGCGCGCTCTACCTGCTACCCGAGCTGCGCGGTGAACGGTTCGCGGCGTTCCGCGCACGCCGTGATGATCTGCGGCGACATTACGAAATCCTTGCCGCCGCCGTCATTTCCGAGGCCGGGAACCCCACTGTGCCCGGCGCGGACCTGCTGCCGTTCCGCCTCGTCGAATCGGTCATCAATATCCGCTCCGACGAGGGCGCGCCGCCGCGGTACGCCGACCAGCTCATCCCCGACGCCATGCTGCGGCTGCTCGGGTATCAGGAAGATCTGGCGCGAACCCGAGCTGCCGCACTGAAACTCGGCTAGGACTTGCCCTTGGAGGTGCCCCACTTCAGGTCCCAGCGGTAGGCCTGGTCCACGGCCATCTTGCCCCAGAAGCGGTGGCCGTCCGGCGGGCGCACGAAGATACCCTCGCGGCGAACCACCAACTCGCCGTTCACATTCTCGATGAGGGCCAGCACCATTTCGCGGGAGTCGTCGACACAGCCGCTGACCTCCATCTCGATGGGCGGGGAGCTGTGCGGGTACAGCGTGGCGGTGGCGTGCACGCCGCGGAAATCCTGCGCGCCCTCGTACAGCGAGGCGAAAACCAGAATGCGGCGGAACCGCGCGGTGTGATCGAGATTGATGGACAGGTTCTCACCGCCCTGGCTCGCGCCGGTGCGATCGTCCTGATCCAGCTCGATGAAGGGGGCCTTGTGCAGACTGCCCATGGTGTCCAGCGGGCTGATGCACCCCTTGGAACCGTCGGTCAGCTCCCAGAAACAGCACAGATCCAGGTCCAGCCCACCATTGCCGCCACGCTTGCGCCCGAACAGCCCGCTCGACGCGCCCGGCACCGACCAGTTCAGGTTGACCCGCATAATGCCGCCGGTCGCACCCTGCTTGGTCAGCGAGACCGCCGGGGTCTCCTTGGTCAGTGAGATCTTGCCCAGATTCACCTTGGGCTCGGCCGCACCGGGCGGCGGGGTCTGCCCGAACGGCTGCGGCGGAACAGGATTCGCGCCCTGCTGATACGGCGGCGGCTGATTCGCGCCCGGTGAATACGGCGGAATTTGATTCCCGCCGGACTGATACGGATTCGGCGGCGCGGGATACGGCTGCTGCGGCGGCGAATACCCGTCGGGCGCGGGCGAATACGCCGGATCCTGATACTGCGCGGGCGGCGGATACTGCCCACCCGGCGGGTACTGCCCCGCGGGCGGCGGGTACTGACCCTGCGGTTGTCCGCCGGGCGGGTACTGGCCGACCGGATCCGGGTATTGCCCCTGCTGTGGGTTGTAGCCACCCGGCGGCGGGTACTGCCCCGGCGTGCCGAACTGCGGTGGATTCTGGCCCGGCACGGCGTAATTCGGCTGCGGGACCTGCGGCGGCGCGCCATACGGCGGCGGCGCGGCGGGCGGCGGGGTGAAGGATTGCGCCGGTGGGGGAGTGGGTTGCGCGGGCGGAGCGGCGGGCGCGCCCTGCGGCGGCCGGGCCGTCTGCGTGGCCGGGGCGTCGTCGACGGTGATGCCGAAATCGCTTGCGAGCCCGGCGAGTCCGGTCGCGTAGCCCTGGCCGACGGCGCGGAACTTCCACGCGCCCTGGCGGCGGTACAGCTCGCCCAGTACGAAGGCGGTCTCGGAGGAGGCGTCGGTGCTGTCGAAGCGCGCCACCTCCGCGCCGCTTCCGGCATCGACCAAACGCACGTGCAGGCCGGGCAATTGGGCGAAGGTGCCGCCGTCGGCGGAGGCCGCGATGACAATGGTCTCGATCTGTGGTTCCACCTGCGCGAGATTCACCGCGAGCACATCGGTGACCTGTGGCCCCTGCCGCTTGCCCTCATGCCGCACCGCGCCCGAGGCGTGCGCCGGCTGGTTGTAGAAGACGAAATCGCTGTCCGAGCGCACCCGCCCCCCGGACAGCAGCAGTGCCGAAGCATCGGCATCCGGAACGCCTGGACCCGATTGCCACCCCAGCTCGACCCGTACCGCGGATGCCGCCACCGGAACGTTGGAACCCTTCATCATCGACACGCCCTCAAACGTATCCGATTCGGACATCGGCTGTCCCGGTTCGGTCCGGGCGATCCGGCCGGGATCGACCGCGCCGCTCGGAGGTGCTGTCGGCCCCTTAACATGAGGGCAAACAATCAGCACTGAATGACAGGTCGCGCGCCGCGCCTTACGGCCGAGAGGTCAACCGAGTGGAAATATGGCCAAGAGCTGGATGTTCTCTCCATTCAGGTAACCGTCTCGTCACCTTGGGCTGATGTCCAAGGGGTTGCACATACACTTGTGTGCGGCCAACCGCACCTGTGTGGCTACTGCGAGTAACCGATTATTTCGGACGGCTGTCCCATGCGCGGCAGGAGCGACGGATGACAGAAGAGCAGCTGGATCTGGGTCGCAAGAAATGGCTCACGCTCGGAGTGCTGGCGCTCGGGCTCTCCATGGTGGTGCTGGACGGCACCATCGTCTCGGTCTCGCTACCGGTCATCATCGACCAGTTGAGCCTGAATTTCACTCAGGCGCAATGGGTTACCAGTATCTACGCGGTGGTGCTGGCCGCGCTGCTGATCACCAGCGGACGCCTCGGCGACCGATTCGGGCGGCGCAATCTGTTCGCCCTGGGCGTGCTGGTCTTCCTGGCGGGCAGTGTGCTCGCCGCCTCCGCGACCGGCGCGTGGCCGCTGCTGTGGGGGCGGATCGTGCAGGGCATCGGCGCTGCCGGGGTGATGCCGGGCACGCTGGCCACCATGAACGCCCTGTTCCGGGGCCGGGACCGGGTCATCGCCTTCGCGGTATGGGGGTCGGTCATCTCCGGCGTGGCGGCCATCGGACCGCTGCTCGGCGGTTGGCTCACCACCAGCTACACCTGGCCGTGGATCTTCCTGGTCAATATCCCGCTCGGGGTGCTCGTGCTGATCGGACTGTTCCTGTTCGTGCCCGAGACGCGGATGGGAAAGGCCGCGCCCGGACTCGATGTGGACGGATTCCTGCTCAGCGCGGCCGGTTTCGCGCTCCTGGTATTCGCGCTCATCGAAGGACAGACCTACGGCTGGTGGAAACCGCTGCGGGAGTTCCCGATCGCGGGCTTGCGCTGGTCCGAGAACGCCTGGGTCTCACCCATTCCGGTATTCCTCGCACTGGGTGTGGTGGCGCTGGTGCTGTTCATTCGCTGGGAGACGCATCGAAATCTGATCGGGCGCTCGGCGCTGCTGGATCCGAAACTGTTCCGCATACCGAGTTTCCGCTGGGGCAATATCACCGCGTTCGCGGTGGCGCTCGGTGAATTCGGGCTGTTGTTCGTGCTGCCGCTGTTCATGGTGAATGTGCTCGGATTGTCCACGCTCGGTGCGGGTTACGTGCTCGCGGCAATGGCGCTGGGCGCTTTCTGCGCCGCCGGAATCGCCGAGGGCATCGTGCGCGGGATCGGACCGGTGCGGGTGGTGCAGATCGGCCTGGCCCTGGAGGCCATCGCCATCGCGCTGGTGGCGCTGTTCGTCACCCCGCACATCTCCGGCTGGTGGCTGGCGGTGCTGCTCATCGTCTATGGCATCGGCCTGGGCTTGGCCTCGGCGCAATTGACCGGAACGGTGCTCGCCGATGTGCCACCGGCGAATTCGGGCCAGGGCTCGGCCATTCAGAGCACGGTGCGGCAGGTCGGTTCGGCCTTCGGCATCGCACTGGTCGGCGCCCTGCTCTCGGTGGCGCTCGGACATGATCTGCCGCGCCGCCTGGACGAGGTGAAGGATCTGCCCGCGGGCGCGGCCGACACCCTCGCCACCGCCACCCGGGAATCCGCGGGAGGGGCCATCTCCGGCGTTCGCGATCACGAGGGGGCGGCGGCGGTGCTGGACGCGCTCTGCCGCGCTTTCACCGATGCCACCCGCACCACACTGCTCGCGGCCGCCCTCTTCCTGTTGGCCGGTCTGGCCGCGGCCACCCGGATTCCCTCCCGCGCGGCGGACGCGCCGACCGCCGTCGATGCCGCGGACGGCGGGTCAGGCGTCGATCAGGCCTAGGGCGTGCAGCCGCTGAAAGACCAGGAGTGAGCCCGGGGCCACATGCTCCATGGCCTGATATTCGGCGAGGGTGAACCAGCGCAGTTCGGCGATCTCACCGCTGGCGCGCGGCTCGTCGGCGAGCTCACCGAGGAAACAGGTCATATGCAGCCGGGTGCCGGGCGTGTGCCCGTACGCCTGCGCCTCGAAGACGCCGAGTTCGGCCACGTCGACGGTGGCGACGCCCAGCTCTTCGTGAATCTCGCGGTGCAGCGCCGACACCGGGGTCTCGCCCGGATCGATTTTGCCACCCGCCATATAGAAGACATCCTTGCCGGTGGACCTGGTCTGCAACAGGCGACGATCCCGGATATGTGCCAGAGCCGCGGTGCGAATCACGGCCTCGACCCTACCGAGCGGTGTCGCCGTGCGTGGGCGGGGCCAGCCGCCAGTGCCGGGTCAGCGCGTCCGCGATCTCCGGGAGCACCGTCACCGGGATGCGCTTACCGCGCAGCATGCCGCGAATCTCATTGACCTGCTCGCGTTTACGCATGTCGTAGGCGTTGGCGATGGGTTTGACCACCGGTGGGATGGACAGCAGTACCAGTTCCCCGTGCGGCTCGTCGCCGCCGTTGAGATCCAGTGCCAGCGACCAGCGGGCGTGCTCGTCGAGCGCGAATCGACCGGCCACCACCCGATCCCAGGCGAGAGTCTCGGCACCCCAGGGGGTTCGCCGCACAATCGCCTGCTCGGTCAGCACCACGCCGTCGAGGCCGAAGAGCAGAAACAGCAGCGCGATCCCCGCCGCGATCCCCAGCAGCAATCCGGTGAAGATCCGATTCACCCCGAAAACACCGACGATGCCACCGCAGATCGCGGCCGTCACCACCACCCCGGCCGCGCCGTACCAGGCTGCCCGCCGCCCCGGCACCACACCGGCCCGCACCATGGTCATTCCGCGCACACCATCGAACAATCGCCTCCCGCCTCTGTGCTGCGGTCACCGTACCCGCAAGCACAGCGGAAGGCACTGCTCCACTCGGCTCTCACGCCTCCAGGGCGACGGCCGCCTCGGCGGTGTAGACCAGGAAGGTGAGCGATTCCTGGAAGTACAGCTGGACCGATTCGGCATCGTGCGAGAGGTATCCGATGGACAGGTCCTGACCGATCCGCAGATCGAAATCCCCACCGCGGGTGGACAGGACGAACGCGCCGTCGATGGCCGGGGCCCAGATGATCTCGCCGTCGATCAGTCGTTCGATATGGGTGCGGATCGGATGCCCGTGATCGGAGGTCTCGCTGACCGCGGTGTACAGATCGGCCGAGAGCAGGACCGAATACGGTCCGTCCACGCCCGCCAGGCGCAGCTTGCTCAGGGCCTGGGTGACCGCCTCGGGAGCCAGCTTCGGATCGCCCGGCAGCTTCACCGGTTCGCACGAGGTGCTCGCGCGGATGCCGACGATCCCGGCGGCCGGATATCCCTCGAACAGGGCCCGATCCTCGGCGAACGCGACCTTCTTGGCCGCCTCCTTCACCGCGTCCAGATCGGTGTCCTTGGCCCCGCGCTCCACATTGTCGAGCTCATCGCGGGACAGGGTGAACGGCACTCGCAGTTCCACCAGCGGCACCACCACGCGCTGGCGCGCCTGTACCCCCTCGGCGGGTGCGGCGATGGGGGCGGTGCGGCCCGCGCCCACCGCGGAGTAGTCCGCGCCGTGCGGTCCGGAGACATCGACCACGCGCCGACCGGCGATGTGCCGCTTGAAGGTTCGGGTCGCCTCCTCCTCGATCGCCGTCCAGGCGGCGGAGGTGATCGGCGCGAGTTCCCGGTGCAGGTTGTTCATGCTCTAGCTCCTTTTCAACGTGCCGATTCCGAGGGAACCATCGTGGGAGACAACACCATTGGTTGCCGGAGATTCCCGGACTCGCGCGGCCGCCGGCGCGGGTGCGTCCGGCAGTGCGTCGAAGAACCCCAGGGGCGGGGCGAAGAACGACGTGCCGGTGACGGCCGTGGAGAAATCCAGGATGCGGTCGTAGGCCGCCTCATCGGTGCCCAGGAACATACGCTCGAGCATCAGCTCGGTGACCGCGGGCGTGGCCGAGTACGCGACATAGTAGGTGCCGAACTCGCCGTCCTTGACGCTGCCGAAGGGCATATTGGCGCGCAGGATGGTGCCGTTGTCGTCCTGATCGTTCACCGCGACATGGGAATTGGCGGGCTTGTCGGCATCGGAGAGCTCGAAGTCGTCGAGCTTGGTGCGCCCGATCACGCGCTGCTGCTCCTCGATCGAGAGCGCCTTCCAATCACCCAGGTTGTGCAGGTACTTCTGCACGATCACATAACTGCCACCGGCGAATTCGGCGTCCTCGTCACCGACCAGCGCCGCCGAGACCGCGAGCGCGCCCTCGGGATTCTCGGTGCCGTCGACGAAGCCGAGCAGATCGCGCTGTTCGAAATACCGGAAGCCGACGGTCTGATCGACGATGGTGGCCGCCCCGGACAGGCGGTCGGCCAGTGCCATCGCCAATTCGAAACAGGCGTCCTGGTTCTGCGATTTGATGTGGAAAAGCAGATCGCCCGGGGTGGCGGGGGCCTGGTGACGCTCGCCGATGTAGGACGGAAACTCGTGCAGCTCAGCGGGTTTCGCCCCCGCGAAGAGACGATCCCAGGCGGCGGAACCGATGCTCGCTATGCAGTCGAGCCCCGCCCCGGGTATCCGGAAGCCCACGGATCGGCGTAATCCCGGCAGATCCGCGAGGAGATCGCGGACCACCGCCTCGCCACCCTCGTCTATGGTCGCGACGAGGAAGATCGCGGCGGGCGTAAGCGGGTCGAGAATCGGCTGCGGCTCACCCATGCGCTCCAGCCTAGAACGGACACTGGTCAGACCGGTCGGCCGGTAGGCCCGTGTCCGCTATTTCGCCACGGTGAGCAGGAAGGCCACATCGTCGATGGCCTTCACACTGTGCCGCGCGTTCGGGATCACCAGCAGGTCACCGGCGGATCCCTTCCATTCATTGGTGCCGCTGATGAGGGCCAGCACACCACTGAGCACCACCATGGTGGCCTCGCCCGGATTCTCGTGCTCGGCGAGGGACTGCCCCGCGGTCATGGCGATCACCGTCTGGCGCAGGCTGTGCGCGTGACCGCCGTAGATGGTGAGCGAACTACGTCCGCTCGATGCGGTCGCGGCCAGCTTGAGCTGCTGGCGGGCGACCGCGGTCAACGACTTCTTGTCCATGGACTGCCTTTCGCCGGAGTATCCGTGAGTATGCCGGACTACTCACCGGGCGACCGGCAGATTGGGCCGTTCGTGCACAGGAATTACTGGAGTGGAATCATCGCGTTATCGGATTCGCGGAGATAACGGCGGAAGCGGAAACGCAGGCCCTTGGCGGACTCTCGCCACGGGGCCGCATCGGCGACCCACTCCGGGCCGATGGGCGCGGCGTAGCAATCACCGGCGATATCGGAGTCCACCTCGGTGACCATCAACTCGGTGGCGAACGGCATTGCGGCACGGTAGATCTCGCCGCCGCCCGCGACCCAGACCGTTCCGGGGCCGCTGAGTTCGAGCGCCTCCTCGACCGAGCCCGCCCGCTCCGCCCCCGCGGCGGACCAGTCCGCCTGCCGGGTCACCACGATATTGCGACGGCCCTCCAGGGGACGGAAACGCGCGGGCAGCGAATCCCAGGTGCGCCTGCCCATCACCACCGGATGACCCCAGGTGACCTCTTTGAAATGCGCCATATCCTCCGGAACGCGCCAGGGAATGGCATTGTCCAAACCGATCACCCCGTCCGGGGTCTGGGCCCAGATCAGCCCGATGGTTCTCATACGGCCACCGCGGCCTTGATCGCCGGATGATGCTGGTAATCCTGGATTTCCACATCCTCGTACGCGTAATCGAAGAGCGTTGGGGCGGGCCGCAGATTCAGCGTCGGGAACGGGTACGGCTCGCGGGTCAACTGTTCGCGCACCTGCGCCACGTGATTGTCGTAGATATGCACATCGCCACCGGTCCAGATGAAATCGCCGGGCAGTAGCTCGGTCTGCTGCGCGACCATCTGCGTCAGCAGCGCATAGCTCGCGATATTGAACGGCACGCCCAGAAACAGATCCGCGCTGCGCTGATACAGCTGGCAGGAGAGTTTGCCGTCCGCCACATAGAACTGGAAGAAGGCATGGCACGGTGCGAGCGCCATCCGATTCAATTCGGCCACATTCCAGGCGGACACGATCATCCGGCGCGAATCGGGATCGGTGCGCAGCGTCTGCAGCACCTGTGAGATCTGATCGATATGGGTGCCGTCGGGTGCCGGCCAGGACCGCCACTGTACGCCGTAGACCGGACCCAGATCGCCGTCGGCGTCGGCCCATTCGTCCCAGATGGTGACCCCGTGGTCCCGCAGCCATTTCACGTTCGAATCGCCGCGCAGGAACCACAGCAACTCGTAGACGATCGACTTGAGATGCACCTTCTTGGTGGTGATCAGCGGAAACCCCTGCGAGAGGTCATAGCGCAGCTGATGTCCGAAGATGCTGCGGGTGCCGGTCCCCGTGCGATCCGCCTTCGGGGTGCCCGACTCCAGCACCAGCCTCAGCAGATCCTCGTACTGAGTGTCGCGCGGGGCCTGGCTCTGGGGGTCTCGAGGGGCGGTGTCCACGCCTGGCAAGCTTACGCACCCGCCGCCCCGCGCCGCGACACCCTTCCGGCCTGGCATGCTGTGGCGCTGTGCGCATGCTCTCTGTGATCGGAATCGGTGCCGGTGATCCGGATCAGGTGACGGTGCAGGCCGTCAAGGCCATGCGCCGGACCGATGTGTTCTTCCTGATCGGCAAGGGCGCCGAGAAGCAGGAGCTCGTCGATGTCCGCGCGCGGATCCTGGCCGAGCATGTCGACCAGCCGCACCGGGTGGTCGAGGTGCTCGATCCGCCGCGCGATCGGAGCGTCCCGGCCACCGGGGCCGATGCCGCGTACCGGGGTGTCGTGCAGGATTGGCATGAGGCGCGTGCGGCCCTGCTGGAGCAGGCGTTCGCGGAAACCGAAGGCGTGGGCGCGATTCTGGTGTGGGGTGATCCCGCGCTGTACGACAGCACGCTGCGGGTGGTCGAACGCGTGCTCGAGCGCGGGCGCGTCACCTTCGACTACGAGGTGATTCCGGGCATCACCAGTGTGCAGGCGCTCGCCGCCGCGCA
The DNA here is from genome assembly GCF_001625085.1 of Nocardia acidivorans NBRC 108247. GTDB lineage: Bacteria > Actinomycetota > Actinomycetes > Mycobacteriales > Mycobacteriaceae > Nocardia > Nocardia acidivorans. Next base: position 27,916 of record NZ_BDAW01000061.1, on the reverse strand, counting down.
TCGCATGGTGCTGCACGAGATCGGTGAGCCGGTGCACATCACCACCGGTCGCCGACTGCGCGAAGAGGGTTTGGCCGCAGGGCAATCCACGCTGGTGATGTTGGACGGCGACTGTTCCTTCACACAGGTGCCGGGTGATGACGTCCACATCTGGTGGGGTGCGTATCTGGGCATGCCCGATGAGGCGATCATCGAGGGCCCGCTGCGCATCGTGGAGTCCCGCATCATCCGTCGCCGCGCCGCGTTGCGGGAAGCCAAGGGCTGGATCATGGACATCTACCTGCTGCGCCCCGGGCTCTGATCGCGTCAGAGCTGTTGTGCGGCGGTGGCGGTGGTCATGCCGCCGTCGATCAGCAGGTCCTGGGCATTGTCGACCGGGTAGGACTCGGATATAGGCCGCCTTCCCCGAGGTCAGGAATGCCACGGCCGCCGCGACCTCCTCGGCGGTACCCACCCGGGCCGCGAGGGTGGAAGCGGCTGCGGCAGCCCGGATTTCGGCCGGTGATGACGACCGCCGCGCCCTCGTCCAGCAGTCGCCGGGCGGTGGCCAGGCCCATACCGCTGCGCCGCGAAGACCTCGACCACCGCTTCCCAGGCCTGCTGGACTCCCTCCTGGACGCGGCAAGCCGGGACGCCGCGCACTGACAATCGGCGCGTCGTGGCTGGTCGCGCTTGTCGGGGGTGGTCGGTAGGCTGCGGGAGTGCCGGAATTACCCGAAATTGTGGCGCTCGAGCAATTCTTGAGCGCGCATGCGGTCGGTGCGGTGGTGGGACGGGTCGACGTCGCGGCGCTGAGTGTGCTCAAGACCTTCGATCCGCCCGCGACCGCGCTCTCGGGGCGCGATGTCACCGGGGCGGGGCATTGGGGCAAACACCTCGGATTGAACTGCGACGGGCTGTGGTTGATCACCCATCTGTCCCGGGGCGGATGGTTGCGGTGGCTCGACGATCCGTCGGCGACGCCCCCGAAACCGGGCAAGGGCCCGCTGGCGCTGCGGGTGCACTTCTTCACGCCGGAGGGCGATACGCCCGCCTTCGATCTCACCGAGGCGGGAACCAAGAAGCGGCTGGCGGTGTGGATCGTGTCCGATCCGCAGCTGGTGCCGAGTATCGCCCGACTCGGGCCCGATGCCATGGTCGTCGGCGAGCCGGAGTTCGCGGAGATCCTGAAGGGCACCACGCAGCGGATCAAGAACGCGCTCACCGATCAGACCCTGATCGCGGGCATCGGCAACGCCTATTCGGACGAGATTCTGCATACCGCCAAGCTCTCGCCGTTCGCGAACTCCTCGACCCTGGATCAGGAGCAGGTGGCGCGGTTGTACGCCACCATGCGTGCGATCCTCGCCGACGCCATCGCGCGCTCGGTCGGGCAGGACGCGGCTCGGCTCAAGGGGGAGAAGCGATCCGGGATGCAGGTGCACGGTCGCACCGGTATGCCCTGCCCGGTCTGCGGGGACACCGTGCGCGAAGTCGCCTTCGCGGACAAGTCCTTCCAGTACTGCGCGACCTGCCAGACCGGCGGCAAGATTCTCGCCGACCGCCGGATGTCCCGGCTGCTCAAATAGATTCGACTCCCCCTCGGCCGGGATACGTACCGCTACACCAGTGCGGGCGGGTGAACTCCCTGCCAGGCAAGGCGTTTCGCCCGCTCCGGATCGTTCTCCACCCGGGACGGGTAGTCGATGATCATGGTCGAGCGCCGTTCCTTGGTGTATGCGGGCCAATTCGACAGCGGTGCGCCGGTGCGCGCGAACGCCAGCCAATTGTCCTGGAACTGCCGCGACACCGCCCGGAAGCCGCGCTGTCCGCCCGCCGCGGTGAGCGCCCGGCCCACCGGTGTGGCGGTCGCGCCGAACACCGGGATCAGATCCAATGCGTGCGTCGCGCCGAAACCTGCCAGTTGTACCGCGCGCGGGGCGAAGTCGAAGCGATAGGCGTAGGTCGGCGCGTAGCGGCTGTGCCCCTCCATCACCGCGAGCGAGGGTCGCCAGAAGGTGAAATCACCGCCCATGCGCACCGTGGTCCTGCGGTCCGGGAAACCGGGATAGGCCGCGGTGACCCGGGATTCGGCATCGCCGCCCGCCTGCTTCAGCACCCAGCGGATGCGTTCGGGGGTGGTGGGCAGCGTGTCGTCGAAGCGCACGAACAGCGTGCCCTCATCGCGATTGGTGCCGATGATCAGCGGCACCGGATGCGCACTGCCGTCCGCGAACGCCTCTACGATCGGCTTCGGCAGGAAATCGCCGTCGATCTGCGGTGCGGCGGGGAAGAGGCCGGGCTGATCGCGCATGACGTCGTTGACCGCGCGATCCACCGCGCGCCGAATATCATTGGAGCGCGCGGTGAGCAGGCTGTTCGCCTCGTCACCGGGCTTCGCGCCCAGTTTGTCCAGGCAGCGGCGCGCGAAGAGCCGGGCATCGGCGTGCGAGGGCCCCCAGTCCGCGGGCGGACTCTGCGCGATACCCCGGTGGAACAGTCCGGCCGCGGCGGGCGCGGCCATGAGCGCGAGCACCGCGTGCGCACCGGCGGATTCGCCGAAAATGGTGACATTGTTCGGATCCCCGCCGAACGCGGCGATATTGCGGCGCACCCACTCCAGCGCCGCCACCTGATCGCGCAGCCCCAGATTCGCCTCGAATCGATGTGCGGGCGTGGAGAATTCGCTGAAGTCGACATAGCCGAACGCGCCCAGCCGATAGTTCATCGACACCACGATCACATCGCCGCGCAGCGCCAGCCGCGCACCCGAGTACAGGCCGAGCGCGGAGGTGCCGATGAAGTAGCCGCCGCCGTGAATGAAGACCATGACCGGTCGCGGCGTAGCGGATGGGGTGTTGGGCGCGGTGATATTGAGGGTCAGGCAGTCCTCGCCGGTGGGCTGCTGCCGCCGCGGACCCAGCTGTGCCCCGCGCCGGTGTTGCATTGCGGCGAAACCGAATTCGGTGGCATCGCGCACCCCGGTCCACGGCTGCACCGGCTGCGGAGCCCGGAAACGCAGGTCGCCCACCGGGGGCGCGGCGAAAGGAATGGACCGCCAGCGTGATACGCGGCGGCCCTGGGAACCGCGGACGATGCCGTCCCCGGTCGTGATGTCTGTCATTGCCACCATCAACCGATGGTAGCGGGGTGCGCGGGCGCGCCGTTCGAGAAATCCGGCCGCCCTGACGGGGGAGTCGTGCCGGGGATTACTGGAGGTAGCCCTCGACCTGACGGGCGGAGGACGCCTGCGCCTCCTCCGGGTTGCGGCCCTGATCCAGCCGGGCGCGACGCTGGCGCAGCAGGTCCCAGCACTGGTCGAGGGCGACCTCGAGCTCGGCGAGCTGACGGCGTTCGGCCTCGGGATCGATCTCGCCCTGCGTGCTCTGGGTACGCAGCTCGTGCTCACGATCCACCAGGGTTTTGATGCGCGCGAGAATGTCCTGTTCGCTCATGGCGTCCACTGTACGACCCGTGCCAAGGCCTCCCCCGCCGAGCGCACCGCGACCGGCAGGTCCGCCCTGGACAGGGCGGCATAACCCAGCGCTATCCCGAAGGTGTGTCGGGGACCGCGGGTGTACCTGCCCAGGCCGTCGAGGTAGACCCCGGCCTCGGCCGCCGCGGCGACGGCGGCCTCCTCCCGCGGGGCCGAGTCCAGCGGTACGAACAGGTGCGAGCCCGCATCGTCACCGCGGACGGTCAGGCCGCGCCCGCGCAGCTCCTCGATCACCAGGGCGCGGCGCAGCGGCATCTCCCGGCGCAGGCGGCGCAGGTGCCGGGCCAGATCGCCGTGCCGGGCGAGTTCGGCCACCACCTGCTGTCCGGCCGGGGCGGGGCCGGTGCCGGTGAGTTCGCGGTGGTTCAGCACCGCGTCGGTCACCGCCGGGGCGGCCACCATCCAGCCCACGCCGAGGGTGGGGCAGAGGATTTTGCTGGTGGTGCCCAGGTGGACCACGAGTTCGGGGGCCAAAGCCGCGAGCAGGGGCAAAGGGGCGGTGTCATAACGCAATTCGCCGTCGTAGTCGTCCTCGATGACCAGCGCGCCGGTGCGACGGGCGAATTCGACGAGTTCGACGCGGCGGGCGGCGGGCATTCGCGCGCCGAGCGGAAACTGGTGCGCGGGTGTGCAATACACCATTTTGGTATCCAAGGGCAGTTGGTCCACGCGCAGGCCGTCGGCGTCCACCGGTACCGGGACCAGGCGTACGCCCGCCGTCTGGAAGGCTCCGGCGGCCCGCGAATATCCGGGGTCCTCGATGGCGGCGACATCGCCGGGGCGCAGCAGAGCCGCCGCGAGTTCGCTGACCGCCGAACTGGTTCCGGCGGTGGCGAGCACCACGCTGCCACTGCCCGGACCGAGTCCGCGGTGGCGCAGCAGGTGTTCGGCCACCGCCGCCCGGTAATCGGGTTCACCGGCGCGCTCCTTGCGCACCAGGGGGTTTCGATCCGAGACCGCACGCCAGGCGCGCCGCCAGGCCGCCCGATCGATCACCTCGATACAGGGAGCGCCCGCGCCCAGATCCAGCAGGCCGACCGCCGGATCGGCGCGCCGGGCGGTGGTGACCTGCGCGGCGATTGGTTCGGGTGAGGCCGTGAGGTAGGTCCCGGAGCCGTGCCTGCCGCTGAGCCAGCCCTCGGCGTGCAATTGGTCGTAGGCCGCGGTGACCACGGTGCGACTCACGCCCAGCCGGGTCGCCAGCTCGCGCGAGGACGGCAGTCGATCGCCGCCGCGCAGTGCGCCGCTGGTCGCCGCGGTGCGCAACCCATCGGCCACCTGAACCGCCAGCGGCACACTCGCGGCACGGTCGATCGCCAGCGGCAGATCCTCCACCACCACCCAGTTTTTGCCGCCGTCTGTCACCGAAGTGGCCTCTCCTCGATTCGGAATTCGCGCCACTACAGCCTGCCACTCGCGGTGGCCGGAATCGGTCAGCGCAGGGTGGTGATTTCCGGATCCGCGCCGGGGTGATCGAGCGGGGTGTTCGGATCATCGCGGAGGAATTTGTCGAAGAGCGCGGCCACATAGGTATCGGTCAGGGCGGCCGCACGCGGGGCCGCGATCGGCCCGAAGTAGGTCTTGGCGGCGGGCCGCACGGCATCTGGCACCAGCGACGGCATGTCGGTGAAGTCGTAATGTGCCGAATTACCCAGGGTGAGTTGACGTTTCCAGCCGATTCCGTGCGCGAAGAAGGCGTCGAGCGAGGGATTCGCATCGCCCACCTCCTCGATCTGGCGGCTGGTCAGCACCAGCACCGGCCGATCGACCCCCTCGACGGCGGCCCGCCCGAACTCCTCGTCGACCCCGATCTGCCCGTCGAGATCGACCGCCGCGCCGATGCGCGGATCGTCGTGAATGGCCTCGACGGCGGCATAACCACCGGACGAATGGCCGACGATCCCGATCCGATTCAGGTCCAGGGCCTCCGCGAGACCGACTGGGAGCCAGCGCTTCTCGGCGTCCGGATTGTCGCCGCCCGCCAGTTTTGTGAGCGAGTCCAGGACGAACCCGATATCGAGCAGGCGGGCGGCGATGAACTTCTTACGGACCGCGGGGACGAAACCCTCGGGCATGGGTGCGGCCGTGGCCGTGCGCCCGCCCGGAAACTCCACCGCGGGGCCCTCGTAGGTGTGATCCACTGTGACCACGATGTATCCGCGACTCGCGAGATCCTCGGCCAGGCCGGTGCCCAGCAATCGGGACACCCCGGCCCCGGGCGTGTACAGGACCACCGGGAAACGACTCTCCGGTTCGGCGGGGGCGTCGGCATACGAATTGGTCAGCAGCCCAGGCAATTCGATCCCCAGCTGTCGTTGCAGCTCCGGGACCAGCACCGTGGAGACGTAGTGCGCGCGTGGGAACAGTTCGGTGGCCGTGGCGGGATAGAAGACCGAGACCATGAGTTCGCGCGCCCGGTCCGGCCGGAAGGGGTCGGGTCGGCCCGCGTCGAGAAGATGCAGAGTCGTTGTGCCGACCTGGAATTGGCCGGTCGGCCGCGGCAGCGGGGTCACGCCCAGCGGTGCGGCGGTGGACAGGCCCGTCGCCGTGGTCAACAGTGCGGCGGAGGTGAGAGCTGCCGCGACGATCTTGCCGATCAACGATCCCCCAGTGATACCCGAAACGTATTAATTTGCAGCGTTTTACGGACGCGGAGGACACCTTAGCGTGCCGGGGTCGGGTTGTCAGCCCGAGCATCGGGAGAAGGTCCGCATCACGGCCGTAGCGCGAAAACCAAGGCGGCACTGCGCATTGCGGTCAGCGGAGAGCCGCCGGGCGTCCGGTCGCTCGGTGTCGCCGGAGATCGGGGCTCGCCGAGGCTGTCCGGGGAACTGACGCCGGGAGTGGTTGGTGGCCCGAGCCTCCGGTGCGATCCGACCGCTGCTGCCGGTACCGCCGAATGAACGAGTGCGGAACAGGCCGATATCTCGGGCAAGTGGTCTTTCATTCTTGCGTCGAATTGGCTATTCAGGAATGCCACTGCCCGCGTAATGCTGGTCATATGACCGAGCAAGCGACCCGGACCCCCTTGTCACCCACCCCCCGCAGCACGCTCGCCCGCTACAAGGAGCGGGGGGCCGTCGACCGCGCCGAATTGGACGCGGTCCTGGACGCCGGACTCCTGTGCCACCTCGGCGTGGTGCTCGGCGGCAGCCCGGTCGTCATCCCCACCACCTACGGGCGTGAGGGCGACACCCTGTACCTGCACGGCTCCACGGGTGCGGGCAATCTGCGCGCCGCCATGACCGGCGAGGTCTCGGTGGCGGTCACCCACCTGGACGGTGTGGTCTACGCCCGCTCCGCCATGCACTTCTCGATGAACTACCGCTCGGCCGTCATCCACGCCAGACCGGTCGAACTCACCGATCCCGAGGAGCGCATGCACGCGCTACGGGTCATCGTCGAGCACGTGGCCCCGGGCTCATGGGATGCGGTGCGGTCGCCGAACAAGAAGGAGATGGCGGCCACCATGGTGCTCGCCCTCGACCTCACCGAGGCATCGGTGAAGATGCGCACCGGCGGCCCGCGCGATGAGGAATCCGATATCGCCGCCGGTGGCGTCTGGGCCGGGGTGCTGCCCCTGCGTCAGGTCTGGGACGACGCCGTCCCTGCCGCCGACCTGGAACCGGGAATCGAAGTCCCCGAACATGTTCGGACTCGCTCGTCCTCGTTCGCGACGACTCCGGAGTGAGTCCGACCGCGCGTCCGTCTCCCCGTAGGAAAGGTGTAGCAGTGTTGTAGAAAATCGACTTGCGGCAGGTCCGCAGTACACCGATGATCCTGACGAACGCGCGCGGCGGATTGAACGCCTCCAAAACTCGGAAGCCCTGTTCGAGCCGCTCGCCTTCGATACCGGGGCCGCCCGCCGGTACGGCCACATCGTGTCCTCGGTGCTGGCCGCCGGTCGAAATCCCAAGCCCCGCCGCGTGGATTTGATAATCGCGGCGATTGCCTCGGTTCACGGTCTCCCGCTGTACACGGTGAACCCGGACGACTTTCGTGGCCTGGATGCTCCGGTCACCCTGATGAAGGTCACGCATCCCGATAATCGTTGAACCGCAAGGGGGTTCACCAGCTCTGTGCCGTGAGCTCCAAGTCGGCGAGTGCTCGTTTCGTGAGCAGCCCGGGGCTGTGGGCGGCCTCGGGGTCCAGGCTGACCACCGAGAGGGTGTAGGTGTCGGCGATTCGGGTGAGGTAGCCGGAGAGTCGGGTGCGGGGGAGTCGGTCGGGGCGCAGGCCGGGGTGGATGGCGCGCGCGGCCACGCCGGTGCACGGGTGCGGGCCCAGGGTCAGTAGCGAGTCCGGCAGGGTTCCGATATTGGAGCACAGGATGTCTCGTTCACCCGCGCCCTTGGCCAGGGCCGCCGCCCAGCGATCGGGGATGACCTGTAGAAGTTCTTCCGGGAGGCCGCCGGGGCTGGTCATGCGGTGCTCGTAGGCGGCGCGGGCTTTGCGGCGCAGGCTGGCGGGGGTGTCCTCGCGGGTGATGGCGATCTCCGTCATGGCCATGTCATTGTCGACGCGCGGTTCGTCCCGGGTGTCGACCGGCAGGCTGGCCACGATGGTCGGTTCCTGGAATCCGCTGTTCCACAGCATATTCGCAATGAGGTGGACGAAGAGGCTGTTGGCGGTGCCGTCGCGGGCGACCGCCACCCTGTTCCATTCCCGGGCGGGCACCTGCACGATGGCGCTTCGGGTCGTTCGTCCCGGCAATACGTGGGCGGACATGATCTTTCGATCGACCGGTGGCGTGGGTCGCGGTGGCAGTCCGCGGCGCAGGGCGCGGGCGGTGCCGCCGAGTACGGTCGCCCACTGTTTGCGCGCGTCCGCCCAATCCGTATGTCCGGCAACGGGTGCCGCCAAGGGGGTGCCGGTCAGGGCGTGATCGATGGCCAGGGTCAGCGCTCGACCGTCCGCCAGGGCGTGTGAGCAGGTCAGGGACATGACACAGCCGCCCTCGGCGAGTTCGGTCGCGGAGAGTCGCCAACCGGGACCGGTCTCGGGGTCGAGGTCGTCGCCCTGTGAATCCGCCCAATCCAGTAGTGCCGCAGTGGGAATCGCCTGGTCGGTCACCGCCGGCGGGTGTGCCCACCCGGTTTCCTGCCAGCGGGGCCGGGCTCCGGGGACACGGGAACGTACCACCCGCCGCCCCAGCGGGCCCACGCGCAGGGCTTCGTGAATCCGGTCCAGCAGGGCCCGGTCGACCGGATCGGCGGTACGCCACAGTCCCTGCAACGCGATCGGGGTACCCATACCCCGATGCGCGCGCAGGAACATTTCGTCCACCACGCTCAGCCGATTCATTGCAGGGCAGCGTACCGGGTTCGCCGGTGTCCCGGCGGTCGGCGAGGTCGTGGTGGTGCAGCGGGGTGACGCGGACCCCGGGCCGGCGTCCCGCGCTGAAATTCCGGGAGAGAGGCCGGTCAGCTCGCCTCGCCGTGGCGGCCCGCGCCGGAGGCGAATCGTCGCGCGCCGTCCAGCGCGCCATCGGCGAGGGCCTTCAGGCCGTGGTGCAGTTCATTATTGATGGCGGTGCGTTCGTCCAGGCCGTCCTGTTCCAGCACGGACATGCGGTCCGAGCGCAGGCAGGTCTGTGGCAGCGCGGCCAGTTGGAGTGCGAGTTCCTCTGCGGCGCGGCGGGATTCGCCGCTCGGTACCACCTGGGTGACCAGGCCGATCCGCAGCGCCTCGGCGGCGTCGACGGCGCGGCCGGTGAGAATTAGATCCATGGCCCGCCCGGTGCCGATGATGCGCGGCAGCCGCACGGTGCCGCCGTCGATGAGCGGCACCCCCCAGCGGCGGCAGAAGACGCCGAAAGTGCTGTCCTGCTCCGCGACTCGCAGATCGCACCAGAGCGCGAGTTCGAGTCCGCCCGCCACCGCGTAACCGGAGACGGCCGCGATCACCGGCTTGGACAGGACCATGCGGGTGGGTCCCATCGGCCCGTCGCCGTCCTCGGTGACCTGGTTGGAGCGTTCGGTGCCGAGCCCCTTGAGATCCGCGCCCGCGCAGAAGGTGCCGCCGTCACCCCAGAGCACGGCGACCGCCGCGTCGGGATCGGCGTCGAAGTCGCGGAAGGCGTCGGCCAGGGCGCGAGCGGTGGGTCCGTCGACCGCGTTGCGGGCCTCGGGGCGATGCAGGATCACGGTGGTCACGGGGCCATTGCGTTCGACTCGTACGCTCACGGGCTCGACCATACGCCGTACATACGGGCGGACGACAGGTCTTGCGCGAAGAAATGAATCAGTGGTTCACTTCTTGCGTGGCCTACCGCCGAACCCCCGCCGTACAGGCCCGCCTCGATGCCCAGGCCGGCTCGATCGTGCGGGCCGCCATGAGCGTGCTCTCCCGCGACGGGTACGCCGGACTCTCCATGGCCGCGGTCGCCGCCGAGGCGGGGGTGGCCACCGGCACCGTCTACAAAACCTTCAGCGGCAAGGCCGAATTGGTCACCGCGGTCTTCCGTGAGGTCGTCACCCGCGAGGTGGCGGCCGTGGCCGCCGCCGGCGACTCCGCGCGACTCGGCGACGTTCCGGTCCCGGCCGACACGGCCCCGAAAACCGCTCGCGAGCGGGTCACCGCCGCGGTGGAGACCTTCGCCGGGCGCGCGCTCAAGAATCCGAAACTGGCCTATGTGCTGCTCGCCGAGCCGGTGGACACCGCCGTCGACACCGAGCGGCTGCGCTTCCGGCGGGCCTTCGCGGAGATCTACGAGACCGCGATCGCCGACGGGGTGGCCGGTGGGCAACTGCCGCCGCAGGATCCGCGCACCACCGCCACCGCACTGGTCGGGGCCATCGGCGAGGTGCTGGTCGGCCCGCTCGCCGAACAGTTGGAGAGTGAATCGGTGGTGCCCGAACTCGTCGCCTTCGCGCTGCGCGCGCTCGGCGTGCCTCAGGAATAAGGAGTTCCGCATGCATACCCACGATGTGTTCAATCAGGTCCCGGATATCGTGCCGTTCGACAACTCGCGCAATCCCGCGCTCATCGAGGGGTTGCATCGCGAGGGCGCGGGCTGGGCCGAGGCCGAGGTGCGTGAACTCGGTGCCCTCGCGGGCGGATTCGAGGCGCAGGAGTGGGGACGGCTGGCGAACGCGTATCCGCCGGTACTGCACACCCACGACCGGTTCGGCAATCGGGTGGACGAGGTGGAGTTCCACCCGCACTGGCACGATCTGATGAATGTCGCTGTGACACATGGCCTGCACGGTTCGCCGTGGCAGGACGAGCGCTCGGGTGCGCATGTGGCGCGCGCGGCGAAGTTCTACACCTGGGGCCTGGCCGATGCCGGGCATATGTGCCCGATCTCCATGACCTACGCGGTGGTGCCCGCACTGCGGCACAATCCGGAATTGTCGGCCCGATTCGAGCCGCTGCTCGCCTCGCGGGTCTACGACTACGGGCTGCGCGAGCCCTCGGCCAAGACCGGTCTCATCGCCGGAATGTCGATGACCGAGAAGCAGGGCGGCTCGGACGTCCGCGCCAATACCACCACCGCCACACCGCTTTCCGACGGCACGTACCGGATCGTCGGGCACAAGTGGTTCACCTCCGCGCCCATGTCGGATATGTTCCTGACCCTGGCGCAGGCCCCCGGCGGCCTGTCCTGCTTCCTGCTGCCGCGGGTGCTGCCGGACGGTTCGCGCAATACCCTGCGGCTGCAACGGCTCAAGGACAAATTGGGCAACAAGTCCAACGCCTCCTCGGAGATCGAGTACGAGAACGCCATCGGCTGGCTGGTCGGCGCGGAGGGCGCGGGCGTGAAGACCATTATCGAGATGGTCAATATGACCCGGCTGGACTGTGTGATCGGCTCGGCCACCGGCATGCGCGCGGGCGTAGTCCACGCGGTGCATCACGCAAGGCATCGAAAGGCGTTCGGGGCCAACCTGATCGACCAGCCCGCCATGCGCAATGTGCTGGCCGATCTGATCGTCGAATCCGAGGCCGCGACCACGGTCATGATGCGCCTGGCCGGCGCCACCGATCGCGCCGCCGCCGGTGACGAATCCGAGGCCGCGTTCCGGCGCATGGCCCTGGCCATCACCAAGTACTGGGTGTGCAAGCGCGCGCCCGCGCACGCCGCCGAAGCCCTGGAATGCCTGGGCGGCAACGGTTATGTCGAGGAGTCCGGGCTGCCGCGGCTGTACCGCGAGGCCCCGCTCATGTCGATCTGGGAGGGTTCGGGCAATGTGGCGGCGCTGGACGCGTTGCGCGCCATGGCCCGTCAGCCCGAGACCGTGCAGGCTTACTTCGACGAGGTCGCCCTCGCGCGCGGTGCGAACGCGGCGCTGGACACCGCCATCGACCGAATCGGCAAGGAGCTCACCGATCTCAGCGATATCGAGTACCGCGCCCGGCGCGTGGTGGAGCTGATGGCCCTGGTGCTGCAGGGTTCGCAACTGGTGCGGCACGGCCATCCGGCGGTCGCGGATGCCTTCTGCGCCACCCGGTTCGGCGGTGACTGGGGTATCGCCTTCGGCACCCTGCCGACCGGGGTGGATACCGAGGCCATCCTGGAGCGCGGCTTCGTGGCCTGATCGGATTCGCCGAACCGCACCTGGCGGGTTTTCTGGAACATGTTCTATTCCAAGGATATTGGGGTTCCGCGATGGACCGGCCGATCCTCGCGGCAGCGTCGCCGACCGGTGCGCGAAAGGTGTTCCGCGAATGGGGGCATCCGCCCGATACCGACCGGTGCCCACCCTTCCTAGGGTCGAGAGCGGCCCATCGACCTCCTGAATGGCGGGCGGGCCGCGATCGCGCATGGGCACGGGATCGCGGTCCGTCCGCTCCCGGTACACGCCATGCCCCCGATACGCGCCAAGCCCCGACGCGCGCCATCCCCCGACGCGCGCCATCCCCCGACGCGCGCCATGCCCCGATACGCGCCAAGTCCCCGATGCGACCAAGCCCACGCTTCCCGCCGGACTCCAGCGGTTATAGCGTCGGGGTATGCCTCGTACAACGACGTACAGCCAGTGGATCGCCCTCCCGCCCGAGCGGATCTGGGCCGTACTGGGTGATCCGGCCCGGTGGCCCGAGTGGAATCCGGCCGTCACCTCGGTGATCCTGCATGCCGCGCCGGGCATCGGCACGACCGGTGACTATCTGCCGCGCGGGCGTGCGAACGAGGCGGTGCACGGGCGTTTCGCGAAACCGTTCACCATCGCCACCTTCGTCCCCGACCGCGAGATCGGCCTGGAACAGCCCGAACCCGCGGGCACCATGCGTATTCGGTGGACACTCACCCCGCGGGACGGCGGCACCGAGGTATCGCAGCACCTCACCTTCGGCGGCGCCTCGGCCGCCGTCGCGCGCAAGATGGTCGGCGCGCTGCTGCAGACCGACGCGCACACCTGTTTCGCGCGCCTGGCCCGCCTGGCCGGACTGCGGCCCACCGCGGACGCTCTCACCGTCGTGATCGCCGGCGGCACCGGTGCGCTCGGGCGCACGCTCGCCGCGGACCTCACCTGCCGCGGGCAGCGGGTGCGCATTCTCACCCGGCGCGCGGTGGCCGAACTGCCCTACGCCCAATTCGAATGGGACGGCCGCACGAGCGGCGAATGGGTTACCGCACTGCGCAATCCGGGGCCGACCGCGGTGATCAATCTGGCGGGCAAACTCGTCGACTGCCGCCCCACCGCCCGCAATATCGCCGAATTGCGCAGCAGCCGAGTCGATTCCACCCGTGCGCTGGTGGAGGCGTCCAAGACCCTGGACCGGCCGATCGAGTACTGGGTACAGGCCGGCACCACCGCCATCTGGGCCGACGCGGGTGAGATCCGCTGCACCGAGGGCACCGCCCTGCCCGATCCCGGACTGCCGCAGATGACCGGGGTCGCCCGGCCCTGGGAGGAGGCGTTCGAAGGGGCCAATGCCGTGCACCGGATCGTCCTGCGCACCTCCATCGTGCTCGATCCGGACGCGCCCGCGATGAAACGCCTGGTGGCGCTGACCAAGGCGGGGCTCGGCGGTAGCGTCGGCCCGGGCACGCAGTGGTTCAGCTGGATTCACCGGGACGACTGGCTGGCCATCGTGCGCGCGGCGCTCGGGCTGGATCCGACGGTGACGCTGCCGAACGGAATCCTGGTGGCGGCGACCGACTTCCCGGTTCGCAATAGCGAGCTCATGACCGCGCTGCGCCGTCACCTGCGCCGCCCCTGGTCGCCGCCGACCCCGGCCGTGGCGCTCACCCTCGGCGCGGTGCTGCTGCGCACCGATCCCGCGCTCGGCCTGACCGGACGGCATGCGACCTCGGAGGTGCTGCGGCACAGCGGATTCCGCTTCCGCTATCCGACCCTGGACGAGGCCCTGGGCAATCTGCTGCCCGCGCGCACCGGGTAGGTCCGCGCCCAATACCAGAACGCCCCCGAGACGTCCGAGACGTCCGGGGGCGTTCCGGTTTCGGGGAAGGCGGCCGGAATCCCAGGCACCCGAGCGGGATTCGACCGCTGCCGCCTCCATAACTATCGGTTATGGCGACAGGTATTGGAGGGTTTCGACGGGATTCGCCAGGCTTGCGATCAAGCCGGAATCAACCGCCGAGACAGGGAATCCGAAATGTTCGTCGTCTATATCGTCGTCACGCTCATCACCATCGTGGCCAATGCCGCCGAGGCCGTACTCAATTTCCGGCGGGCGCAGAGCGTCATCGAGAATATGACCGAGGTGCGGATCCCGGTCCGAATGCTGCCCTACCTGGGCGCACTCAAGGGCGCGGGCGCGCTCGGGCTCACCGCCGGACTGTTCGGCCCGCGCCCGCTCGGGGTCGCCGCGGCGGCCGGGCTCACCCTGTTCTTCGTCTGCGCCGTGGCGGTGCACCTGCGCACCCGGGTGCTGCACAATATCGCCTTCCCGGTGCTGTTCCTCGCCTTCGCCGCCGCCTCGCTCGCGCTGGGCCTCACCCGGTTGTAGCCCCGGCCGGAATCGGGACTGACCTGCCGGATTAGGGCGGATACCCGATACCCCCGGGCGCTCCCGGGCCCTAGCGTACGAAGCTGAGCCGCAGTCGGCGAGAAGGAGAGCCCGCCCTTACCGCTATGAGAGGGAGCCGATCATGAGCATCAATCACCACATCCTCGTGCTGGGCGGCGGATACGCGGGCGTGCTGAGCTCGGTGCGGCTGGCCCGCAGGATGCGCGCCCGGCGGGACGTCCACGTCACGCTGATCAACCCCTCACCCCGCTTCACCGAACGGCTGCGACTGCATCAGCTCGCCGCCGGACAGCGGATCGGCGACTTCCGCATCGAGGAACTGCTCGCGGGCACCGGGGTCGAATTCATCTGCGGTACAGCGACGGTCATCGATGTGGAGACCCGGCAGGTGGCCGTGGAGACGCTCGGACGGCGGCGGGTGCTGAACTATGACACCCTGGTCTACGCCCTGGGCAGCGTCACCGATACCGGCGTCGTACCGGGAGCCGAGGCGCACGCGTACACCCTCGATTCGGTCCAGCAGGCCGCGCGCGTGGCCCAGCGGCTCACCGAACTGGCCGCCGCCGGCGGTCCGGTCACCGTCTGCGGCGGCGGGCTCACCGGGGTCGAGACCGCCACCGAGATCGCGGAAGCCTATCCGGGACTGCGGGTCTCACTGATCAGCCGGGACGAGCCCGGCGCCACGATGGGGACCGAGGCGCGCGCCCACCTGCGCGCGGCCTTCGACCGGCTGGGCGTCACGGTGCGGGTCGGCACGGTGTCCAAGGTGCTTCCCGACGCCGTGGAAGTGGACGGCACCGAACTGCTGGCCTCCGCCATCACCCTCTGGACCACCGGCATGCGGGTACCGACGCTGGCCGCCGAGGCCGGAATCGGCACGGACGCACGGGGACTCGTCCTGACCGATCCGAGTCTGCGGTCGCGCACCCATCCGGACATCTACGCCGCGGGCGATGCCGCGGCCATCCGCCAGCGCTGGGGCCGCCCGCACGGCACCTGCCAGAGTGCGATTCCCGCCGGAGCGCACGTGGCGGATTCGATCGCCCGGCAGCTGAACGGGGCGGAGCCCAAGCCTTTTCGCTTCGGCTACCACCACCGGTCGATCAGCCTCGGCCGCCACGATGGCATCGTCCAATTCGTGCGCGCGGACGACACCCCGAAGCGCGGGGTGCGCACCGGCGCCGCGGCCGCGCGCTACCGGGAGCGGGTCGGCGCGCGCCCGCTGAAACTCGTGGTCGGCACCCGGGAAATCTTCGGGCTGCTCCGGCGCACCGGTATGTCCAGGGGCGGCCTCGCCACCCGCAAGCCCTACACCGGTCATGCGTAGGGCATGTTCCCGGCTCGGTTCCTCACTCCAACTCCAGCCGGGCCAGCTCCACCCGGCTCGACACCCCGAGTTTGCGGAAGCTGCGGGACAGGTGGTGCCCAACGGTTTTCGGCGACAGGAACAGGCTCGCGCCGATCTCCTTATTGGTCGCACCGGTGGCGGCCAGCCGCGCCACCTGCAATTCCTGCGGGGTGAGGTCGGCGGCCGGACCGCGCGAACCCTCCGGAATCGCACCCGCGCCCGAGGCCCGCAACTCCTCGCGCGCCCGCTGCGACCAGGGCCGCGCGCCCAAACGCTCGAAAATATCCAGCGCCTCCCGCAATTCGGTGCGCGCGTCCCCGGTACGGCGCTCACGACGCAACCATTCGCCGTACAGCAGACCCGTGCGGGCGCGATCGAACCAGCGCGTCTGCTCGCCGTGCAGATCCAGTGCGCGAATGAGGAATTCGGGATCACCGCGCACCAGTCCGAGACAGCGCGACCACAGGGCCTGCGCCCAGGGCGCCCGCAGTGCCGCCGACCAGATGCGCAGGTGCTCGAGCGAATCCGCCGCCCGCTCCGGCTGATTCACGCGCACGGCGCATTCCACCCGATCGGCGTGCACCGTGAGCCACTGCGCATTCCGGGCCGTGGGGATGGTGAGCAGCTCGTCCATCCGGTCCAGGGCGGCGGCGTAGCGACCCGCCCCCATATCCGAAAGCGTGAGCGCCCACTCGAATTGGGCCCGATGGATGGAGGTCAGATCGGGGTGGGCGAAGGCCGCGTCGGCCAGTTCGCGGCTGCGCTGCTCCTCCCCCCGGACGGCGGCCAGCACCGCGAGATTGCTGTCGGCGTGGAAGATTCGGATGGGCTGATCGGTATTCTCGGCGATCCGCCTGCCCTCGGTCGCGAGCAGCTCCGCGTCCCGGAAACGACCCGCCAGGAACTCCACCGAACTCAACCACAGTTCGACCGGGGCCAGCCAGCCCAATCTGCCCTGGATGCGGCAGGTTTCGCTGAGGTCCGCCAGAATCTCGCGCGCCACCGCCACGTCGCCGATCACGATGGCCTGGGTGGCCAGCACGAAACGCACCGCCGGTTCGTGATGCCGAATCTGCTCCGGCACACTGAGATTGCCGCGCAGCAGGGTGATTCCCGCCGAGGGATCGGGTTCGATCAAACCCAGCGTGCCCTCGTACGCGCCCAGGAATCTGTCCCGATCCGGGCTGGCGGGCAGTTCGGTGAGCATGGCCCGGGACTCCCGCATGCCCGGCATATCGCCGACGGTCCAGGCCACCCGGCCCGCGTCCAGCAGCATCTCCCCGGCTCGCTTCGGATCGGCGAGCGCGGTCTCGGCCGCACCCTCCTGCAGCAGGCGCTGAGCGGTGGCGGGGGAGCCGTGCTCGAACTCGATATGGGCGAGCACGCTGGCCAGCCGGGCCCGGTGCACCGCATCGGAGGTGAGTTCGCGGGCCTGTGCGGCCAGGCGCCGCGCCCGCGCGAATTGGCCCGCGTCCGCGGCGGTCTCGACGGCGGCCACCAAGCGGCGCGCGCGATCGGCGGGGTCGGGGGTGAGCTGCGCCGAACGCTCCCAGGCGGTCGCCGCGGCCCCGTGCCCGGTGCGCACGCAGGCCCGTTCGGCCGCGGCCTCCAACGCGGCGGCGGCCGTCTCGTCCGTGCCGACGGTGGCCGCGGCCAGATGCCAGGCGTAGCGATCCGGATCGGCGACCAAGGCCCGTGCCAGCGCGGTGTGCACCGCGATGCGCTGGGCATCGGTGGCGCAGCGATAGGCGGCCGCGCGCAGCAGCGGATGCCGGAACGCCACCGACTGGCCGATCACCGAGACCATGGTGCTGCGCTCGGCCTCGGCGAGCGGCTCCGCACCGATCCCCAGGTCGTCGAGCACCCGCAGCACCACACCCAGATCCTCATCGGCCTCGGCGGCCGCCACCAGCAGCGCCAGCCGCGCCGCCGCCGAGAGGTGTTCGATATGCCCCTCGTACCCGGACAGCAGTCGATCCGACAGCGCCAAGGGACCCACCGGCAGCGAATCCAGGTTCATCCCGGGCAATTCCAGCAGGGCCAGTGGATTACCCGCCGACTCCGCAATCACCCGATCCCGAATCTCCATGGGCAACTGCGGCATTCGATCGGCCAGCAGCGCCAGGGCCGCCTCGGCGTCCAGCGGCGCGGGCACCAGCTGCGGCAGACCCGGCGCGGCGAAATCCGGGCGACCCGCGAAAAGCATGGCCACACCCTCGTTCTCGAGGCGGCGGGCGGTGAACAGCAATGCGTCGATGGAGGGTTGATCCACCCATTGCGCATCATCCACCAGCACCAGTACAGGACCCTGCGCCGACAATTCCGCCAGCAGCGACAGCGTGGCCAGTCCGACCAGGAATCGCTCCGGATGCGCCGCGGGCGCCAACCCGAGCGCTCCGCCCAGGGCCAGACACTGCGGCTCGGGCAGCAGATCGCGCAGCGCCAGCGCGGGCGTCAGCAGTTGCCGCAGACCCGAGAAGGCCAATTCGGCCTCGGTCTCCACACCCGTATAGCGCAGAATCCGCCACTGCGGCCCCACCAGCTCCGCCGCCCGCGCCAGCAGCGCCGACTTTCCCTCCCCGGGCCCGGCGACCACCGCCAGCACCCCGCTTCGCCCCCGCCCGGCCTCGGCCAGTACCGCTCCGACCCGCTGTTCTTCCCTCATCCGGCCGTACAGCATCCTCAAAACCTATCGGCCGCAACGATCCGCACCCCGGCGAGCCCCCGGTTACCGGTGCGCGGCCGGCGGATCAGCCGAGCGGAAAGCGGGCCAATTCCACCCGGCTGCGCACCCCGAGTTTGGGGAAGGCCCGGTAGAGATGATGGCCGACGGTTTTGGGACTGAGGCACAGCTGTGCGCCGATCTCGTTATTAGTCGCACCCTGGGCTGCCAGCCGGACCACCTGGAGTTCCTGGGGGGTGAGCAGCCGCACCGGATCGCCCGCGGCCGGGACGTCGCGGTCCGGCCGCAGCGGATCACCGGCGGCCCGGCATTCGGCGTGCGCGCGAGCCGCCCAGGGGTGCGCGCCCAGGGCTTCGAAGGTGCTCGCGGCGCGGGTCAGCTGGGTCCTCGCATCGAGCAGGCGGCGTTCACGGCGCAGCCACTCGCCGTAGAGCAGTGCGGTGCGGGCGTGGTCGAAGGGACGATCGGCGTCATCGTGCGCGATCAATGCCCGCTCGAAAAGGGCCGGGTCACCGGTGATCTGGGCATCGCAGCGCAGCAGCAGCCCGGTGGTCCAGGGCGTGTCGGCGGCCTCGGCATAGCGGCGCAGGAGCTGCAGGGGAACCGTGGCGCGGCCCGGATCGCGCCACCGCAGCGCCGCCTCGACCCGGTCCGCGAGCAGATGCGGCCACTGACCGAGCGGACGGATCGGACCGGTCGTGAGCGCCTCACCGCGATGCACCGCCGCCTCGTACCGGCCCTGCGCGAGATCCGAGAGCAACAGCGCCCATTCGCGATGCGCGAAATCGATGGTGTTCTCCGCGCGCCCCGGACCGGCCGTCTGAACATCGGCGAGCGCGCGGCAGCGCTCCTGATCACCGCGCACCGCCGCGAGCACCGCCAGGATCGACTCCGCCTGCGATACCCGATTGGGCTGACCGGAGCCTTCGGCGATGCGGGCGGCCTCGGTGCAGATCGACTCCGCCTCCTCGAACCGGCCCAGCAGCATGCGCAGGGTGCCGAGCGAGGCCAGGACGGCGGGCAGGCGGCCGACCATGCCCAGATCGGTGTAGTCGGCGGCGACCCCCGTCAGCAGTTCGTGCGCCTGCTCGGTATCCGCCGTCAGCGAGCAGAGCAGGCCCAGCAGGAATCGCGTGGCCGGATCCGGGGTGTCCCGGGTCGCCGCCACGCCCGCCCGAATCAGTTCGATGCCCGGCCGCAACTCCATGGCGTACAACAGGTTCGGGCCCCGCACCGCGGCCAGCAGCGGCTGCCACGAATCACTCAGCGCCAGTGCGGACATGCGCTGCTGCGCCACCTGCGCGCCCGGTAGATCGCCGGCGGTCCAGGCCGCGCGGGCGGCATCCAGCAGCGCCCGTGCCGCGCCTTCCGGTTCGGTCGCGGCGAGTTCGGCTGCCACCCCCAGCCAGCGCGTGTACGCCACCCCGAGCGCCCCGCTCTCGAAGGCGATATGCGCCCGCAGATCTCGCAATCGCGCCCGCTCGAGGGCCTCGGCGACCGTGGGATCGATCCGCTCGGCGAGGGTGAGCGCCTGCTCCGGCCGTCCGGCGTCGACCAATGCGCTCACCGCCTGAATCATGCGCCGGGCCTTTGTGATTCGATCCGGCGACAACTGCGCCGCGCGTTCGTAGGCGGTCGCGGCGGCGCCGTGCGCGGCCCGCCACAGCGCGCGCTCGGCCGCGGCCTCCAGTGCGGCCGCGACACTCTCGTCCGGGACGGGGGTGGCGAAGGCCAGATGCCAGGCCCGCCGATCCGGATCATCCACCAGCGCAGCGGCGATCGCCGCGTGCGCCGCCAATCGCTGGGTGAACGGGGCGAATTCGTAGGCCGCGGCCCGCTTGAGCGGATGCCGGAACAGCACCCGATCGGTGACGGTGATCATGCACGACTCCACCGCGGCCGCCAATGCCCGTTCATCCCAGCCCAGCCGCGCCAGCGCCGCGCGGATCAACTCCGGCGATCCGGTCTCCTCCGCCGCGCTGACCAGCAGCGCAACCCGCGCCGACTCCGGCTGCGCCGCAATGTGTTTGCGATATCCGCTGATCAACCGGTCGGGCAGCGGCAGCGGGCCCACCGGCCGCGAATCCACGCCCATCCGGGGCAGTTCGACCACGGCCAGGGGGTTGCCGTCCGCCTCGGCCAGCACCCGATCGCGCACCTCGAGGGTCAGCTCCGGGAACCGGTCGTACAGCAGCGCACGGGAATTCGCGGGATCGAGCGGTGCCAGCGGGATCGACGGCACGGCCACGGTGTCGAAGGGCGGGCGCGCGGCGAACAACAGCACCGCGCCCTCGGTCTCGATCCGGTGCGCGGCGAACAGCAGTGCGTCCACCGTCTGGGTGTCCAGCCACTGCGCGTCATCGATCAGGCACAGCACCGGACCCGCGGCCGACAACTCGGCCAGTAGCGCGACGGTCGCCATACCGACCGCGAACCGATCGGCCGCGGGCTCCGCGCTCATCCCGAAGGCGCGGCGCAGCGCGTTGCGCGGCGCATCCGCCAGCGCGTCCAGCCGATCCAGCACCGGCTGCAACAGCATCTGCAATCCGGCGAACGGCAATTCCGATTCGGTCTCCACCCCCGCGCAGCGCAGCACCCGGCAATCGGAGCCCGCCTGTTCGGCGGTGTGATCCAGCAGCGCCGACTTGCCCGCACCCGGTTCGCCGAGCAGCACCAGCGCGGCACCGCGCGCCGCTCGGGCCCCGTCCAGCAGCGCCCCGATTCGCAGCGATTCCTCCGACCGGCCGTAGAACATGCCTCCCAACGTAATTCGGATCGGGTCACCCGCACCCGGGGAATGTCTGCTCCCTCACACTCGGAGACCCGCGGCGACCGTGAGATCCTCGACACGCGACAGGCTCGGATGTCGAAGCGGGACAGCGGGAGAAGACCCATGATCGGATGGTGGCGGCGCGAACACGACAGCGGCGAATTCGGGCTGCTGGTCCGCGCCGCCACCGTGCCGGACCTACGGGCCGCCCGCACCGTGCGCCAACTCCTGTACGCCTACGGCGTCCGGGCCACCACCGGTCGGTCGCGCCCTCCCCGATATCGCGCCACCCGCGACCGACTGCACATCCTGGTCTTCCCCGAGGACGCGGTGCGCGCCTACGACGTGCTGCGGCGGCATACGCGATGACCCACCGCCCGACCGCTCCGGGTGCTCCCCTCGATCGGCGTCGTTGACGGTTATGTCCGATTTCCGCGCGTATCGGGTTTGCCGATTCGTCGCGCGATGCATAGGTTGTCGCATGTGCTGTACGGTCGCGTTTCCGAAGTGCAGCAGATCGGAACTCTGCTCCGCGCAGCGCGCCATGGTCGCAGCGGCGCACTGGCCCTCACCGCCGAGGCGGGCGAGGGGAAATCCGCACTGCTGCAATACGCCGCGGCGCAGGCCGCCGACTGGCGGATACTTCGCTGCTCCGGCGTCGAGAGCGAATCCGAATTGCCCTTCGCCGGACTGCATCTGCTGCTCGGCAGCGCCCTGGACCGCCTCGATACGCTGCCCGAACCGCAGCGCCGGGCGCTCGGCGGCGCCCTCGGACTCTGCCCCGCGGACGGGGCCGACCGCTTCCTCATCGGCGTCGCCACCCTGACCCTGCTCGCCGAGCTGTCCGCCGACGGACCGGTGCTGTGCCTCATCGACGATGCGCACTGGCTGGACCGGCCCTCCGCCGATGTGCTGCGCTTCGCCGCCCGGCGGCTCGGCGCGGAGGGCATCGTCATGCTTTTCGCCGGGCGCAAGGGCTTCGATCCCGGCGGGCTGTCCGAACTGCGACTCGGACCGCTGGACGCCTCCGCCGCCGTCGCCCTGCTCACCGCCTCCAGCCCCGGCCTGAGCCCGGACCAGCGCGACCGGGTGCTGAACGAAGCCGCCGGAAACCCGCTCGCGCTGATGGAATTCCCGAATATGCGCCGGGACACCTCACCGGCCGCCCCGCTGCCGCTACCGCTGCGGTTGCAGGGCGGCTACGAACGTCAGATCGCCGCGCAGACCCCGCATACGCGCACCGCGCTGCTCGTCGTCGCGGCCGAGGAGACCGGTGATCTCAGCGTGGTGCTGCGCGCGCTGGAGTTGCTCGGCTACACCGCGACCGCACTGGACGAGGCCGAACTCTCCGGCATGGTGGCCGTCACCGGACAGACCGTGACCTTCCGGCATCCGCTGCAACGCTCGGCCGCCTACCACGGCGCCTCCTTCACCCAGCGGCTCGCGGTACACGCCGCCATCGCCGAGGTGCTCGCCGACGATCCGAGCCGCAGCGCCTGGCATCTGGCCGCCGCCAGCACCGGACCCGACGAAACCGTCGCCGCCGCACTGGAATCCGCCGCCGAACGGGCCCGCGAACGCACCGGGCACGCCTCCGCCGCCATCGCGCTCGAGCGCGCCGCCACCCTCACCCCCGACCCGGGCAACCGTGCCCGGCGACTGGTGCTGGCGGTCGAGACCGCGGCCCAAGCCGGGCATACCGAACGCGCGCGCCGCCTCGCCGACGCCGCCGAACTGCTCCCGCTCGGACCCTGCGAACACGCGCGCATCGGCGGCACCCGCGGACTGCTCGAATTCGAGCACGGATCACTGCGCAAGGCACAGCAGCTCATGCTGGACGCCGCCGCGCAGGTCGCCGAGATCGAACCCGAGCGGGCCGCCTGGCTCTTCGTCGAGGCCGGCCGAATCGCCTGGACCTCGGGCGATATCGCCGCGGTGCAGGCCACCAACGATCGACTCTCCGAACTGCCGCGCGATATCGCCGGACCGCTGCAGGCCGCGCTGCGCGGGGGACTGGCGCTGCTGGAGGGCGAACTGGCCGAAGGCATCGCGGTGATCCGCGCCAATGTCACCTTCAGCGTGAACGTGCCACTCGAAATGATCTCCGTGCGATTGGCTTTCGCGTTGCAGGCGGCGCTCATCGGCGATATGCCCATCGCGCGTGAGCATTTGGCCGAACTCGCCGATATGGCGCGCGACCGCGGCATGATCGGCTGGTTTCCGGCCATCGGAAGCACGCTGGCCACCGCCGAATTCATTCTCGGGCACATGCGCGAGGCCGAACTCATGGCCGTCGCCACCGTCCGCATCGCCGCCGATATCGGACAGCCGTCCCGGGTGGCCGGAGCCGAGGCGGTGCTCGCGCTCATCGCCGCCGTGCAGGGCAACGAGCCGCGCTGTCGCGAACTCGCCGAACGCAATCTGCGCAACGCGCCGGGCGATCACAATGCCATCGACGTCACGCACTGCGAATGGGCGCTGGCCCTGCTGGATCTGGGAACCGGCCGCTACGAACAGGCTTTCGCCCGCCTCGACGCGCTGCACCGGGCGCCCCCACAGGCCCGCGGACACTGGCTCGATCTGCTCTCGGATCTCATCGAGGCCGCGGCGCGACTGCGCCAGCCCGAACGCGCCGAGGCCGCCATGGCCGAGATCGAAACCTGGGCAGCGGCTTTGGACGCACCCTGGGCCGAAGGCATCATGCTCAGCTGTAAGGGCATGCTGCGCGGCGACGGCGATATGCTCGCGCGGGCGCTCGAACTGCATCTCATCGCCGACCGCCGCTACGATCACGCGCGCACCGCGCTCGTCTACGGCGAATGGCTGCGCCGCGAACGCCGGATGAACGAGGCCCGCGTACACCTGCGCCAGGCCCTGGAGACCTTCGACCGCATCGGCGCGACGCCCTGGGCCGAACACGCCCGCATCGAATTGCGCGCCGCCGGAGAGGGTTCGGTGCCCGAACCCGAGAACGACGTCGCGGCGCTGCTCACCCCGCAGGAGCTACAGGTGGTCCGGCTGGCCGCGGGCGGGGCCACCAACAAGGAGATCGCCGCCCAGCTCTTCCTCAGCCCCAAGACCGTCGGCCATCACCTCTACCGCGCCTTCCCGAAGCTGGGCGTCAGCAACCGGGTGGAGCTGGCCCGCCTGCGCATCGGCTGATCAGGCGCGGCGTTCCCGATACCAGCGGATCAATTCGTCGGTGGACGAATCATCCTGCGGCTCGGGCTCTTCGGCCGAGGTGAGCAGCGGCTCCAGCGCCAGCGCCTGCACCTTGCCCAGCTCCACACCCCACTGGTCGAAGCTGTCGATACCCCAGATCGCGCCCTCGACGAACACCTGATGTTCGTACAGCGCGATCAGCTGCCCGAGCACCGACGGCGTCAAGCGCGGCGCCAGAATCGCGGTGGAGGGCCGATTGCCCGGCATCACCTTGTGCGGCACCAGCTTCGGATCGGTGCCCTCGGCCGCGATCTCCTGCGCGGTCTTGCCGAAGGCCAGCACCTTGGTCTGCGCGAACAGATTGCTCATCAGGATGTCGTGCATGCTGCCCGACCCGTCCAGCGTCGGCAGATCGTCTGTGGGACGGGCGAATCCGATGAAATCGGCCGGTACCAGCCGCGTACCCTGGTGCAGCAGTTGATAGAACGCGTGCTGGCCATTGGTTCCCGGCTCGCCCCAGAAGATCTCACCCGTCGAGGTGGTCACCGGGGTGCCGTCCGAGCGCACCGATTTGCCGTTGGACTCCATGGTCAACTGCTGCAGATACGCCGGAAACCGCGCCAGATCATTGGAATACGGCAGCACCGCCCGCGACTGCGCGCCGAAGAAGTTCGAGTACCAGACGCCCAGCAGCCCGAGCAGTACCGGCGCGTTCCGCGCCAAGGGCGCGGTCCGGAAGTGCTCGTCCACCCGGTGCATACCGTCCAGGAATTCGGCGAACCGCTCCTTGCCGATCACCGTCATGACCGACAGGCCGATGGCCGAATCCACCGAGTACCGGCCGCCCACCCAATCCCAGAAGCCGAACATATTCGCGGTGTCGATACCGAAATCCGCGACCCGTCGCGCGTGAGTGGAGACCGCGACGAAATGTTTGGCCACCGCCTCCTCGCCGAGCGCCGCGACCAGCCAGCGCCGCGCGGCCGTGGCATTGGTGAGCGTCTCCAGCGTGGAGAAGGTCTTGGACGCCACGATGAACAGCGTGGTGGCCGGATCGAGCCCGGCCAGCTTCGAAACCAGGTCCGCCGGATCGACATTCGAGACGAAACGCGCCGAGATGCCCGCATCGGCGTAGTGCCGCAGCGCCAGGTACACCATGGCCGGACCCAGATCCGACCCACCGATACCGATATTCACCACCGTGCTGATGCGCTCACCGGTGGCACCGCGCCACGCGCCCGAACGCACCGCATCGGTGAATTCGCCCATCCGGTCGAGCACCTCGTGCACCTGCGCGCCCGCGTCCGTGCCGTCCACCATGACGACCTCCCCGGCCGGAACCCGCAGCGCCACATGCTCGACCGCGCGATCCTCGGAGGTGTTGATGTGCTCGCCCGCGAACATGGCGTCCCGATACCGCTGTACGCCAGCGGTATCGGCCAACTCGATCAACAGATCCACCGTCTCGCGGGTGATGCGATGCTTGGAATAGTCGATGTGCAGGTCGGCGACCTCGACGGTCAACTCACGCCCGCGCTGGGGATCCTCCGCGAAGAATTCACGCAGGTGGCGCCCGGCGATGGACGCATGATGGTCGTGCAGTTTCCGCCAGGCCGCCGATGCGGTGATGTCGCTGCTCACGTTCGCCGAGGTTACAACCAGCGCCTCCTACGCGCAGGTAACCCCGGGTATCTCGAGGCAGAACGCGCAGGAAGACGGCCTGAACCGAGCGAAGCACAGGGTGGGCGAAAGGGACAGAGCCTAGGCTCGGGTCATGGTGTCAGAACGCGAACTACTCGATTCCATACCTACGCGACTGTGGATCGGCGGACCCGTCGATGCCACCGGGGGCGGGACCTTCCCGGTGCGCAATCCGGCCACGGGGGAGACCCTGGTCGAAATCGCCGACGCCACTCCGGAAGACGCGGTGCGCGCCCTCGACGCGGCCGTCGCCGTCCAGGCCGACTGGGCCGCCACCCCCGCCCGCGAACGCGGTGAGATCCTGCGCGCGGTCTTCGAGGCCATCACCGCCCGCGCCGAGGAGTTCGCCCTCCTCATGACCCTGGAAATGGGTAAAGCGCTGCCCGAGAGCCGCAATGAGGTCCGCTACGGCGCGGAGTTCTTCCGCTGGTTCAGCGAGGAGGCCACCCGTATCCACGGCCGGTATCAGGCCGCCCCCGCGGGCACCGGTCGCATTCTGGTTACCAAACAACCGGTCGGTCCGTGCCTGGCCATCACGCCGTGGAACTTCCCGCTCGCCATGGGCACCCGCAAGATCGGGCCCGCCCTGGCCGCCGGCTGCACAATGATCGTCAAGCCCGCGAGTGAGACCCCGCTCACCATGCTGCTGCTGGCCCAGCTCTGCCGCGACGCCGGACTCCCCGACGGGGTGCTGTCGGTGATCACGACATCGCATTCCGGTGCCGTCACCGCCCCGCTGCTGAATGATCCGCGATTGCGCAAGCTCACCTTCACCGGATCCACTCCGGTCGGTAAGAAGCTCGTGGAGAGCTCCGCGCACGGATTGCTGCGCACGTCGATGGAGCTCGGCGGCAACGCGCCCTTCGTGGTATTCGACGATGCCGATATCGATGCCGCCGTCCAGGGCGCGGTACTGGCCAAGCTCCGCAACGGCGGTGAGGCGTGCACGGCCGCCAATCGCTTCCACGTACAGAACTCGGTGCGCGCGGAGTTCACCCGAAAACTGGTCGCCGCCATGGCCGAATACAAGCTCGGCCCCGGCACCGAACCGGAGACCACCCTCGGCCCGCTGGTCAACGAGGATCAGCTGAACACCGTCACCGAACTGGTCGAGGACGCCGTATCCGCCGGTGCGCGAGTCGAATTGGGCGGTAAGGCACCCGGCGGCCCCGGCTGGTTCTACCCGGCCACCGTGCTCACCGACCTCCCGCCGCAGGCCCGCATCCTGCGCGAGGAGGTCTTCGGCCCGGTCGCGCCCATCATCGGCTTCGATACCGAGGAACAGGGCCTGGCCGCCGCCAACGACACCGAATTCGGGCTGGTCGCATACGTTTACACGCAGAGCCTGGATCGCGCGCTGCGCATTGCCGAGGGCCTGGAGACCGGCATGGTCGGGGTCAATCGCGGCGTCATCTCCGATCCGGCCGCACCCTTCGGCGGGGTCAAGGAGTCCGGCTTCGGTCGCGAGGGCGGTTTCGAGGGCATCGAGGAGTACCTCAACACCAAGTACATCGCCCTGCCCTGATTGCCCCGCGCCGAACGTCCCGATCCGGAAATGAAGAACCGCCCCGGGGTAAGACACCCGGGGCGGCCTCTGGAAAGCGCTACTCGCTCGCACGAGTGTCGCGTGGTCTGCGGTGCCTACGCGGCACACCGCACGTTGTATCGCCCCAACCAGTCCCGCGCGTTAACACCCGGAGACAAACCCGCCAACAACCCCCACCCAAAGTGGCACCCCTCCCACTAAGCCCCACCCAAAGTCGCGCCCCCCGGTAAGCCTCCAAAGTTGTGCCCTCACCGCCTCACTGACGCCGAGTGCGCCCCCGGTTACGTCACCCC